>JAYVLQ010000020.1:0-154834 GCA_043759355.1 Kofleriaceae bacterium | reverse complement strand
TCGACCGCGCGATCGAGGACCGTGTCACGCCGATGATCACCGCGCTCGCGTCATAGAATTCCTACACCCGCTGTCTCAAACGCGTTGACACGTTCCGGGCCGAACGCCTGCGAAGAACGGCTTACCACACCGAATACGAACGGCCGGGCATACACCCGGTCCTCGTCGATCAGCGGCGAGATTGGTACGTCGCGACCAGTTTCGCATCGTTCACGTCAGCGTACAGAACACGTACCTCCACTTGATCGTCGAGGCGAGTGATCGGAAGTGCCTCGCCAACGGAATTCGTGCGTTCCAGATCTCGGCGGCAAAGCGGCTCAACGCGGCGTACTCGCGTCGGCGGCGAGTTGCCCATTCGGGTCGAGTGTTCGCGGACCGCTATCATTGCGAGAGTCTCGACTCGGTTCGTCAGGTTCGAAACGCCGTCGCATACGTGCTCAACAACTGGCGTCGTCACCGCGATGACGACGGTACCTACACGCTGCTCGGCGGCCGGCTGGATCCGTATGCGAGTGGTCTCGTGTTCCGCGGGTGGCGCGATCAGATTCCGAAGGACGCACCACTCCCAAGAGATTACGAAGCTCCACCCGTGAGCGAGCCGGCGACGTGGCTGCGCGATCGCGGCCTGCTGAAAGCGTCGCCGATCGGTATGACCGAAGTGCCTGGCCCTCGAAAGATCGCGGCAGTCGATCGCTAAGCCGTTAGCGCCACGCGCGAGCGCGACATGCACCGCTGAGATCCGTGCAGGGCGCGTGAGGCGGTCGCGAGCGTTCTGCCAAGACTGGCAACGGCCAGCGACGGATCAAGAACGTGTTGTCACGACGATCTTCCTCCTCGCATCGACACCTCGTGTTGGGCGCACCGTGCGCGCCGAGCCACATGGCCTTGAACGAATCTTTGGGGACGTCCCGAAGCCCCTGACCCATCGAGTGATCGAAGGGCGATGCAACGGCCCGCGTGCCGAGCGGTGCAGCCGCCAAGCCCTCCTTCGATCCGGCCTTTGTTCCTATCTCCGCTTCGCTACACGTCGAGACCACGCCCGGGCAACGCGCGACTCCGTATACTGCGGCCGACGCATGGCCATGACACCCGATCAGGTCTACACGACCGCGCAGCTCGACGCGTTCGACGCCGCCGCGTACCTGGAGCAGCTCGCCAGCGAGCCGGTGGTTTCGCTCGCGGACTTGCAAGTGCGCGAGGCGACCTGGCTCGCCGCTTTCGCTGCGATCGATCTGCTGGCCGCCCGCGCGATGAAGCTGCTACTCGATCAGGCGCTCGCGCTGGAACCGACGGTTCCGGTCGTCACGCGCAACGTGTTCTCGACGACGATCGTCCAGTACGTCGAGCGGCTCGACCTGTTGGCCCAGCGCGTTCACGACCTCGCCGCCCGCGGTGGAGCTCGCCATCCAGGTGATGTCGCCGAGGTGGTGGTCGCGGCTGCGCGCGAGGTACTCGGCCTCCGGTCGACGTTGCGCGAGGGAGTGCTCGGCAAGATCCGCGAGGCCAGCACTGCTAGCGTGGCGGCGGCCGACCTGCACGCACGTGATCGCGGCCTCGATGACAACACGCGCAAGCAATGGAGTCGCATGCGGCGGGACCTCGAGCTGTTGGCGGCGGACCCGATGGCGATCGGTGCCGGCCCACTCGCCACGCGCCTCGCGGCCTTACCCGACCAGCTCGACGATGCGCCCACAGGTCCCGAGCTCTCGTTCGCCGATCTGATCGAGCTCGATTAGATCCTATCGACTCAGCCGTGCGTCGAGCTGCTCGAGCAGCTCGATGATCTGGACCATCTTATTGGCCAGCAATGTATCGCCCGCGCGCTGCTCGACCGCCGCACCGACCACCGGTACCAGCGTCTGCTCGATCCGCCGCACTTGCTGCAACAGCCGCTCGGTGTCGTTACGATTGCGCTCGACCTCGTCGTGCCCGTTGCCATGTGCTTGCGGTGCTTGCGGCGCCGCCGCGAGTGTCGCGTGACTGTTCACGGTATCGGCCAGCCACGCGGCGAGTGCATCGAGCCGCGGGCCTAGCCAGCCTTCGGAGTCGGTCGGCACCGCCTTCGGCGTCGCGAGCGTCTTCTGGATCTCGCCGAGCTCGGTACCGAGACCGGAGAGCGTCCCGACGAGCCGGGTCACCGGATCATCTGCACCACCACCCATGCGTCGCTGGCGCACGAACTCGGTCTTGATCGCGGTCCAGCGTTCTCGCTGTGCGGGCGTCATGCGACCGCGCAGCTCTGCGAGCTTGAGCATGTTCTGCTCGGCGGCCGTGGTGAGCGTTTGTGACTCACCCTGATAGTGATCGTCGATCAGCGCTTCGAGCTCTTGCGGCGTCATCGCCGCGACGACCTTCTCGGCGATCTTGTTCATGTTGCGGTAGCTGCCCTGCAACTTGAACGGCGGCTCGGTGCGAAACGCATCCGCCTGCGCGGCCGAGCGGATGTACTCCTGATTGACCTGGAGGAGCGCGGCCTGGACGACGAACAGGTGGCGGATCACCGTGTGGATCTCGCCGA
This sequence comes from Kofleriaceae bacterium, assembly GCA_043759355.1. Lineage (GTDB taxonomy): Bacteria > Myxococcota_A > Polyangia > Haliangiales > Haliangiaceae > JABFXX01. Next base: position 152,316 of record JAYVLQ010000020.1, on the reverse strand, counting down.
GCTCGACGGCAGAGTAGCCGTAGCCGAGATCCGTCGTGGGGATCGGTTCTCCTTGTGCCATGCGGATGATCTTGTAGACATCGCCGAGGTCGCGCGTCGCGAGCGGTGCGATCACGGGATTCGAGGTCAAGGCATTCTCGAGGAACGAGAGCGCGAACGAGTCGCCCTTACCGGTGAGCACGTCGCCGAGGTTGTAGACATCGGCGCGGTTCGCGAGCATGTCGGGGATCCGGAAGGTCTCCCCACTCTCGGTGTACGGGTTGCCCGCCATCACGACGCAGAACTTCTTGCCGCGCAGGTCGTAGGTGCGGGTCTTGCCATGCCAGACGCCTTCGATCTTGCGCTGTGCATCGCACAGCGAGATGAACTTCTGGAGCAGCTCGGGCGAGGTGTGCTGGATGTCGTCGAGGTAGAGCATCACGTTCGTGCCCATCTCGAGTGCGAGGGAGATCTTCTCGACCTCCTGGCGTGCGGTGGCATTCGGCGCCTCGGCGGGATCGAGCGAGGTGACCGCGCGGCCGAGCGCGGGGCCGTTGACCTTGACGAACGCGAGGCCGAGGCGCGCCGCGACGTACTCCATGAGGGTGGTCTTGCCGTAGCCCGGCGGCGACACGAGCAGCAGCATCCCCATCTGATCGGTGCGCTTGTTGGCGCCGGCTGCGCCGAGCTGCTTCGCGAGGTTCGCGCCGACGAGCGGCAGGTAGACCTGGTCGATCAGGCGATTGCGCACGAACGACGACATCACGCGCGGCGCGAGCTCGCCGATTCGCAGCCGCTTCTTCTCGCGCGCACCGATCTCGGTGCGCAGCGCGCGATGCGAACGGAACGCCGGTGCATCGATCAAGCGGAACCGATCGAGCCGCGCGGGAAGCTCGTCCAAGCGGAGCGAGAGAGCTCCGTTGATGATGCGCGGGTGGCGACCGAGAAGCCCGATGACCTCCGTCTCGATCAGCGCGTTCGAGGTCGCGCGCGATAAGCCGCCCGTCGCGAGAATGCCGGCGGCCTCGTCGGCAACCGTACCGCTCGAGGCGAGCTGGGGTTTCTGCGCGAGAATGCCCGTGACCCAGGCGCGCGCGAGTGCGAACACCTCGCCCGGCGAACCCGCGAGAGCCGCGAGGTCTTCTTCGAAGGACGTCCGAGCCTGACGCAACTCGAGCTCGGCGTTCAGCGCCTCGACGATCGCGACCGCGAGGCTGCTCGTGGTGAACCGCGGCTCGGAACCGCCGAGCTCGTGGACGAGATACGCCGCCGCGGTCTCGGCGTCGCCGGCGAGCTTCTCGCGCGCCGCGAACGCAGCGATCGAGCCCGTGATCTCGGCGGCGAGCTGCTTGCGCGCGCCGCGATCGCCGAGCACGCCCGCGAGGCGCGCGAGGCTCTGCGCAGTGCGCTGCCAGCGCTTGCGCGCGTCGAACTCCGTGGGAATCGTCGCCGCCCAGTACAGCGCAGCGAGCACGCGTGGCGCAGCGGGATACGCCAGCAGGCCCGCACCGTCGCGCATCGCGAGCAGCTTCGCGAGAATCTTCGCGGCATCGGCATCGTGGACACCGCGCTCGTAGCCCTCATCGTAACGCTGTTGTGCGATGTCGCGGACGAGCGCCTCCAACCCGCCACCCCGCGCCGCATCAGCGAGCACCGCCGGATCGTGATCGGCAAGGATGCTCGCCGCGAGGTACTCGCCGCGATACACCGCATCCGATTCGCTCGGCAGATCCTGCGCCCACAGCCGGCGGGCTTCTTCGAGCGCGGGCTCGTTGATCGCTTCGTAGAAATCGGTGCCGGTGAGGTGAACCGCGAGGCCCTCCTCGTACGGCACGATCATGAGCTCGAGCGGCTGCGTGTTGACCGCGAAGCGATGATCGCCGAAACGGATCAGCTCGCCGTTGCCACCCTCGAACAGATCCACGCGATCACGCTGACCGCGCAGCGCATCTTGCTTCGCCGCTTTGACCTTGGCCTCGAGCTCGTCGGCCTTGACCGCATCGCCGAGCGTCGCCAGCTCGCCGCAGATATCGCGGATCTTTTGGACCATCGCATCGGCGGCGAAGTACGCGTTGATCTCGTCGGCGGTCGCGAGCTGGGTCGCTCGTCGCGTCACGCCCTCCATGATCCGCTGTGCCGCCCTGTTGAGGTTCGACGCGCGGCGCTGGCGCTCGGTCGCGAGGACTTGCTTACGCGCACCCACGGCCTCGACGATCTCGACCCGCTTGGTCGCCAGCTCGGCCGTGAGCTCGTCGATGTCGGCGAACCGGCCCTCGAGATCCTCGAGCTGGACGAGCAACCGCGTGAGCTCTTGATCGCAGCGCTCCGGCGTGTCGCACTGCGCGAGCGCCGAGGCGACGGCCTGGGTGAGCAGCTTGATCTGCGCGCCGAACTCCGCGCGGCCTTCGCGGGTCGCGAGCTCGCGATAGCGAACATCGATGGTCGCGCGCGCGCGATTGACCTGACCGAACGCATCCGTGATCGTCTCGAGGATCGCGGTGCGCTCCGTGGTGTCGTCGATCTTGAGCGAGCCGATCACGTTGCCGAGCAAGTCGACCCCGGCAGCGACCTTGTCGATCTCTTCGCGGACCGCCTTGACCTCGACCGCACGCTCGATGCCCGCGACGCGCTGCGATTGCTCGGCCGCCGCGGTGACGAGCGAGCCGAACGCATCACCTTTCGCGAGGAAGTTGACCGTGTCGGCGGTCACCCGATCGAACGCGACCGTGACCGCGGTCTCGAGCGCGCCGAGCCGCGCCTTGTCGATGAACCGAACATCTTGCTTCGTGATCAGCTCGCCCCGCGCGCTGCGCAGTGCGGTCAGCGCTTCGAGGAACTGCTCGACCCGGTCGTACCCTTCGGAGCGGGTCGCTTGCAGCCGCTGCGCGACCCTGGCTTCGGCTTCTGCGAGCACGCGCTTGGCTTCGCGTTCGAGCGCGACGACCTTCTCGTACTCGTCAAGGATCAGCTTCGCGGTCGATTTGACGTCACCGACTGCGGACTTGAGATCACCGGCATCGGCGTTGCCGAGCCAGTAGTACGCATCGGTGGCGCGGGTCGCGAGCGCGAGAATATCCTCGAAGGTCGTGCGCTGCGGCTTGTCATTGCTCGCGAGCCGCGCGATCGAGAGGGCATCGGAGAGCCCGCGCACGAGGTCCGCATTGCCAACCTTGCCGAGGTAGCTGCCGTCGGTCGGCGCGCTCGCCGCGTGCTCCGCCGAGGTAAACGGGGTCTGCCACACCTGCATCGGGTGGACGCGCGTGGGCTCGCTGACCACGCCACGCATCACGACCATCCGCCCATCGCCGAACAACGAATAGCCGTTGCACTGGATCGGCGTGGTGATCGCCTTGTCGATCAGGTTGTAGACGTAGAGCCAGTAACTGCCATCACCGCCGCGAAAGTAGACGTACTGGACATCTTCACCATTCGGCGATCGAATCTCGTGCTCGAGCACGTAGTCGCTCGCATCACCATCGAACAGCTTGTAGTCGCCACCGACGAGCATGTAGCCGCCGGGGAACACGATGCCGTGATCCTCGGGCAGCGACCGACAGCCGTGACCGATGCCATCGGCGCGCACGACCTCGTGCGAGCGCGTATCGAACACGAGGTAGCGCCATGCGGTCTCGCGAAACGGCAGGATCTTGAGGACGATCAAGCCTCCTGGTTTGCCGCCCTGCGGCTGCCCGATAGACGCGTAGAACACGCGCGCGTCGTCGAGTGATTGATTCGTGTCCTGGACCGGCTCGGAGTAGATTCCCTCCCCGCTCTCGGTGTTGTTCTCGACCTTGATCGTGAGGTCTCCCGCGACGCACTCGACGAACAGCGTGTCGAGCAGGTTGTAGTGCGGGTGCTTGCCCGAGACCTGGTTATCGCGCGTGACCTCTTTCCACTCGAAGTCGTACGGTGGAGGGAACAAGGCCGCGTGATCGCGATCGCCGCGATCGTCGATGTAGACCACCTTGCCATCCGGCTCGATCCGCCAGCGCAACACCTTCGCATCGCGCCAGGTCGTGCCGGCCTGGAACACCGCGAGCAGTTGGGTCTCGCGCTTGACTAGCTGGATCAAGCGCGCATCGCGATAGTAGCGATAGAGGTTCGCGAAGTCGCGCTCGAGCTCCGCACCGGTCAGGAACTCCGCCGGAATCGGCGTCGTGTCGTAGCCGCTGTCGGTCTTGCAGAACCGATGGAGCGCGAGCACGTCGGTGATCTTGGTCTCGGCCTTGAGCCCCAGGAACACGTTGAAGCCGACGAGCACATCGCCGCCGATGCCGACGAGATCGACGGGGACGCAGTTGTGCTCGGTGCGCAACCGCTCGGTCGCCACCAGGAGAGGCGCCGTGCTGCCGAACAATGCCTTGCGCCGCGTGTTGAGCGCGTCCGCGCGTTTCGCGAGCGCCGTGCCCGCGGTCGCGAGTCGCGCACGCAAGACCTCGTAGTTACCGCCAGTCAGCGCAGCATCGACGTCTGCCGATCCTGCCTTGGCGGGCGCTTGGGGCGCCGCCATGGCTCAGCTCACCTTGTCGTCGTGGACTCCGAGCTGCTTGGCTTGCTCGAGCAGCGCCTTTAGCTTCGTCTTCGTCGAGTCGTCGGCCTTGTTCATCAAATTGCCGAGCACCAGCGCGAGGGTCTCGTGGCCTTTGCCGCCGTTGCCGCCGTTGCCGCCGTTGCCGCCGAGCGCGCCGCCCGGCCCCATCGCCCTGCGCACGACATCGGAGTTGTCGAACACCCCATCGATCGAGCTACCGAGCGAGACCGCCTTGACGAACCGGTCGAAGAACTGGCCGTCGCCGCCGACGATCTTGATGTCGGCGTGCCCCATGGTCTCGGCCATGACGTGTGCCTGATTCTCTGCCATCTGGACGCGCGCCTTGATCGACTCGAGCGCGATCGCGCGGTCGGCATCGAGCCTCAACCGGTACTCCTCGTGCTCGCGCGCCCCTCCGGTGAGCGCCTGCATCGACTTGGCCTTCTCCGCGAGGCCGATCGCTTCGGCGAGCATCCGCTTCTGGATCACACCGGCGTCCGCATCTCGCGCCGTGACTTCGGCGAGCAGCTTCTCGCGTAGCGCCACCGCATTCGCGAGCCCGGTCTTCTCGATCGCGGCCGCTTCGGCCTCGTGACCTTGCGCCTCGGCCATCAGCTTGCGCCGGATGTTCTCGGCGAGCACGACGCCTTCTTTATCCGTGATCTGGACCTGCGCATCGCGGACGCGCGACTCGGCGAGCCCGACCTTCTCGATCGCGAGTGCATCGGCTTCCTTCACGCGGACCTGCGCGAGACCCGCCGCGGCATGCTCGGCTTGCGTACCTTCGGCACGGCGGATCGCGGCGCGCGCTTCCTTGTCGCTCGCCTCCATCGCCGCATCGGCGAGGATGATCTGCTTCTTCGCGTGCGCTTGCGCGACCTGTTGCTCGGCCTCGGCCTGCTTGATGTCCTTGATGAAGATGCCCTGGGCTTCGGCCTCGGCACCGACGATCGTCACGTTCTTCTGGCGCTTGACCTCGGCATCGACGCGGAGGTCCTTGATCGCTTCTTCCTCGACCGCGACGGTCTTGTCGACCGCGATGCGAGCGCGAATGATGTCCGCGATCGAGCGCTTCTCGGTCTCGAGCTGCTTGTTCATCTCGATCTGGTTCAAGTTGACCTCGCGTGTGCGACCGACCTCCTCGAGATCCTTGGCCTTCTGAACGCGCACCTTCTCGACCTCGACCTCGCGAACGCGGCCCTGCTCCGAGACCTGGACGGAGCGCAGCTTCGCCTGCTCCGCCATCTGGATCTGCTCTTCGGCCTTCTGGCGCTCGACGTGCGTGCGCTTCTCTTCATCGAGTGCGAACCGCTTCGCTTCGTTCTGCTCGCGCGCCTGAGCGACCGCGACTTCTTTGTTCTTCTTCGCTTCGGCTTCGGCCTGCGCCTGCTCGAAGCGATACATCGCCTCTTGCGCGGTGAGGTCCTGCTTGCCGACCTCCATCCGCTGGCGCTGCTTGAGCTGGTTGGTATCGATCGCGGCCGACGTCGTGATGTCGGTGATCTTGCGGATGCCGAGCGCGTCGAGCACGTTGTTCGGATCGAGCATCTCGATCGGCGTCTGCTCGAGGTAGTCGATCGCACAGTCATCGAGGACGTAGCCGTTGAGATCCTCGCCGATGACCTTCTTGATGTTGTTCTTGAAGTCCTGACGCTGCGTGTACAGCTGCTCGAACTCCATGTTCTTGCCGACCGTCTTCAACGCTTCGGAGAACTTCGCGGAGAACAGCTCCTCGAGCGTCGATTGCTGCGAGGCCCGCACGCAGCCGATCGTGGACGCGACGCGTAGCACGTCATCGACGGTCTTGTTGATGCTGACGAAGAACGTGACCTTGATGTCCGCGCGAATGTTGTCGCCGCAGATCAGGCCCTCCTTCCCTTTGCGGGCAACCTCGATCATCTTGACCGAGAGGTCCATGACCTCGGCCTTGTTGACGATCGGCAGCACGATCGCGCCGGTGAACGTGACCTTGGGCTCGCTACCCATCTTGTTGACGATCATCGCCTGGCCTTGATGGACCTGACGCCACGTCCGCGCGATCAGAACGAGAATTCCCAACAGCAACACGCCGCCAACACCGATCAGAACGACGACCATCTCTTTACCCATTGGACTTCTCCTCCTCGCCTTGCGCAGGCAGTACGTCAGCTAGCGGTTCAACAATGAAGGTTCGCTTTGCCGGATCGAATTCGATGATGAGTGCCATGTCGCCAGTCCGGAGCCCGGTCTTGTCGCAGCGCACCGAGATCTGGACGAGCGAATGGCCATCCTCGATGTTCGCGAACCCGAACGCGTTGTCGACCGTCGCCGTGGTCACCGTGCATTGGCTGCCCACGTAGTCGGCATTGAACTTGCCTTCCTTGATCTTGAAGATCGGTGCGAGTGGGCGCACGAGCAGCCCCGCGATCGGAAACGCGACCAGCAACACCGCCGGGAACAGCAGGTATCGCAACCACGTCGCCGAGTCCGGCACGATGTAGGCCATCGACAACAGCGACGCGCACCACGCGACGATGATGATCACGGAGAGCGAGATCGTCAGCGGCACGACGCCCAGGCCGAGCGATGCCCACACGCCTGCACCGTCCAGATCGGCGTCGCCGTCGACGTCATGACCGCCGCCGCCGATATCATGACCGCCGCCGACATCGATGTCGCCGTGTCCGCCTCCGAGGAGGTCCAGATCGAGCGCGCCGATCAGCACGAACAGCCAGTAGACGAGCGCGATCCCGAGCGCGATCGTGAACACCACCGACGGAAACCTCAGAGAGGCCTGCACCAGCTCCGTCATGTCAGCCCCTCTTTCAGGAGCGATCGTTATCGCTCGTCTCTAAACCGTAAGTCGTCCTACCCGGAATGGGAAGGTCCAGCCCCGCCAGCTGTCAGGCGCATGATCCTGACTGATCGGGCCTCATTTACAAGCGCTGGAGCGCCTTGACCAACCGTTGGCACGATACAACGCTGTTGGTATGGCGCGTCCTGGCGTGGTCGAGGAGCTCGGCGGGTTACTCCCGATCGCCCTTGGCCTCTACGCACTCAAGGACTCCAGCGACGACTTCGAGACGATGAAGTCCGAGATTCGCGCGTGGGCGAAGAAGGATCCGATCGACGCGCTGATCGCCGTGGTGTTTGGCGGCGGCGTCGCGTTCTATCTCGCCGAGCGCGACACGAACCCGAACTGCGCGAACGCGTGGGACGGCATCCTCTACATGTCGACCTCGCTCTCGGTCGGCTACGACAACTTGTTTCCGACCACGCCGATCGGTCACGCGCTCGCGACGTTCGCGCAGACGTTCGGTCCCGCGCTCTCGGGCGCAGCCCTCGACCCGACGGGGCAGGAGCTCGCCGCGGCCCAAGCCGAAGCCGCCGCCCGCGCGACCGAGGACGCCGAGGTCAATCGCGCGATCCTCGCGCGCCTCGAAGACATCGTGCAGCTGCTAAAGCGCCAAGCGTGAGCTCACATCGCACGCGGCACGAACCAAGGAGCGGTGCGCCACGCGAGGCTGACAGGCGAAGGCCGGCGCTGCGAGCTTAGACTTCGACGCCCGGAACGTCGGCCTCGATCTCGACGGCGATCTCGCCAGGGATGCCGAGCAGGGTCTGCAGCTTGTCGAGCATCTTGCGCTCGGAGTGCGCGAACACGTGATCGACGACCGCCATCCGACACGCCGCGCGATAGATACCGCGCCGCGCCTCGGGGTTGAGGTTCTGGAGATAGACGTCCGGGAGATCGACCTTCTCGTCGAGGTAGCACGCGGCCGCGACGCGCTCTTCGACGGCGAGCTCGGCCGCGCGGATCAGCTTGCGCATGCCATCGGCTTCGGACTCCGCGAGCACGCCATCTGCCCACGCGACCGCGGCCCACACTCGGATGACGCTGAGGATCTGCGACTCGGCCATGCGGACACTATCTCACAGAGTGATAGCCAGGCCGATCCGCTCGCGCACGATGCGCGCCAGCGTCGGGCGGAGCTCTTCGCCGGTCTTCGAGGCGACCCACTTGCCACCCGCCGGATCGAAGTGCCACGCGGTCGAGATCGCGGCCATCCAGATCTGGCGCGCGGCGCGATGGCTGTTGATCACGATCTTGGTGCCGTCGCGAAGATCGAGCCGCAAGACTCCGTCGGAGACCTCGACCTCGATCTGATCGGGGTCGATGTCCGCGAAGGCATCCTCGAGGGCGATCATTTCCTCGTGGGCTTCGTGCTCGAACGTGGACTCGTCCATTTGCGCGATATAGCACGAGGAGGTGGCCGACGAGCTTCAATACCAACCAGCGATCCAGCATCGATCCGGCTCGCAGGCGATCGCGGTGAAGGGACCGCGGCACAGGCTCTCGTCGACGGCAAGCAACAGGTCGGCGCCTTCGCGTCGCGGCGTGACCTGTGACCGCTCGCCGCAACCGAGCACGTACCACGCCTCCACGTGCGCGGGACGGGTCTGTCCGCGCACACGAATGAAGTGGCCACGCGCGTCGTCGAACGGCCGGCCGTCGACGAGCGCGTAGCTCCGCTGCGTACCCTCGAAGACGATCACAGGACGGCGCTGCGAATCGGTAAACATGCCGTGCGCCTCGATGGTCACGCGAACCGCGCCCGCACTCGCGAGGGGCCACGGCTGCGTCGCATCGAGAAGCTCGCGATACGTAGGGATTTGGCTCGCCGGCTTCGCCACGCTGGGCGGATCGTACGTCGCGGCGAGCTCCACCGCCGGCTGCGGCTCGAGCCGATCGAGATCGACACGCGCGAGCCCGAACAGCTCTCCCGCCACGTATTCGCGGAACCACGGAAAGTGCGAGAGATCATCGCCGAACAACCAGCGCGAACGGTCGGGATGCGTGTACGTGGGGACGATCACGATCGAACCGGGTCGGGCGGTGCGCATGATGTCGATGCGCGCCGCATTCTCCACCTTCACCTCGTGCAGCGTCGTGATGAAGCGCTCGACGTGATAGCCGAACACGACGAGACATGCACACGAGACCGTCCGGCGCACGAGCGTCTCGTGAAACATCGCCTCGGCGAACACCGTGAATGCGGCGGCGAGGAGGACGCCTGATGCGAAATACATCCGGTCGATCGTCGTTGGCGAGAAGAACAAGGTCGCGAGGATCGCGCAACACCCCGCGAGCAACCCGCTCGCGGCGAGCCACGTCTGCCGCGGCAACGAGAGCGTGCGCGTCGTCAGCACGTACCGCGCCACGATCGCCGCGAACATCACGAGGCCGAGCCGCGCCTCGAACAAGAACTCGCGAACGATCCACGCACAACCCGGCAGGCCTCGATCCGCGAGTCGCTCGAATGGTGTTGCGCGCGTGGCGGCGCCGCCGTAGCGCGCGGTCTGCCCGGGTGCGAAGAACAACATCGCGTAGCCGACGATCACGCCGACGAGCCCGGCGACCATCCACGCGCGCAACCGGCGCTGACGCCATGCCAGCACGACGAACACCGCGATGACGACGATCGCGGTCGGCCCGGTGTGCTCGTTGCACATGCCCGCGACCCAGCCGAGCGCGAGCATCAGCGGTACCGCCCACGCCTCGGGTAATCGACCCGGCGCGAGCGCGAGCCGATACGGCACGCACAGCCCGAGCGTCGTCGTGAAGCCCCACAGATAGTTTGTCGCGTACGGGCGATAGAAGTACATCAACCCCGGAATGGCGACGACGACCCAGATCATGGTCTGGAGCAGCACCAGGAGCTGCACGTCGCGCAGTGTCGGGCGCGGCCAGCGTGCGAACGCAATCACGGACGCGAACAGGAGCAGCGCGAGCTGGACCAATGGCGTCACGACCAGATGGATCGCTCGCGAGCCATCGATTAGCGCGAGCCAGACCTCACCGATCCGCGGGTTGTAGTGCTCGTAATTGTGGCGCGCGAACGCCCACAGATTGCCGAGTCCGAAATCGTGATCGCGCCAGTAGCGGAGCTGGAACCAATCATCGAGCAGTACCGGGGTGTTCACCGCTTGGACGACGAACACCAGCCACAGCGCGAATGCCGCAGCGATAAAGATCGTGCGCTCGCGCGACGCGTTCAGACGTGCTCGCGACGACGACGCAAGCGTGCAGCGGCGGGCCCGATGACAATGACCATGCTCGAGAGCGCGATCATCACCTCGGTGTTGTGATCGCGGACATGAACGGCAAAGGCGAACGCGTCACTACCGCTGCCGCTGCCGCTGCCGCTGCCACTGCCACTGCCGTTCGTTCCACCGTCGACGGACGCATCCGAGAGATGGCGGCCCGCATCGTCGCCACACGCGACGACGAGCACGGAAGAGAGGACCGCAGCCGCGACCAACGAAACCCGAAGTAGCGGTAACACGCGAACAGCGTATCACCCCGCGAGCGGCGCGGACCTGGCAAAGGACGGAACCAGGCCGAGCGAGCGCCAGACGTGTCAGATCGGGCACAGAGCACACCGAGACCACGGAGATCAACGTCCCAGCCGATACTGCTCGGCGCTTATCTGATCGAGATTGGAACTAGATGCCCGCGGTCGGCTCTTTGAGCCGCTTCAGATCTTTGACGATGCCGGGTGTCGTCGAGACCTTGTTCTGAGCATCGACCCAGATCACCTCGAAGTCGTCGAGCTTGTTGTCCTTGATGATCTTCTTGCCCTCTTCGACGCCGTCGATGAACATGACCTTGCTCCACGCATCCGCCGTGAAGGCATCCTTCGCGCGGATCGTGACCGAGCGCGACGCGTGCGCCGGCTGACCGGTCCGCGGATCCAGGATGTGGTGGTAGCGAATGCCGTCCTTGACGAAGCCGCGCTCGTAGTCACCGCTCGTCGAAAACGAATGGTCCTTGATCGGCGCGACGGCGAACATCGCTTCCTTGGGCCCCCGCGGATCGCGAACCCCGACGGTCCACGGGTCCGTGCCCTTCGAGCCAGCGACGTACATGTCGCCGCCGGCCTGGACCATGAAATCGGTGAAGCCCTTCGCCTTGAGGAGCGCGACACACTTGTCGACCGCGTAACCCTTCGCGATACCACCGAGCGTGACCGCCATGCCCTTGCGCTTGAGGAACACGGTCTTCCTCGCCTTGTCGATGACGATGTCTCTCCACCCGATCAATGCGAGGCGCTTCTTCACCTCGGCTTGATCCGGCAGGGTGCCGTCCATGTCTTCGTCGAACTTCCACAGCCCGTGGAACGCCTGGACCGTGATGTCAAACACACCGTTCGAGCGCCTCGAGACATCGAGGGCGCGCTGGATGACCGCGATGGTCTCGTCCGAGACCGCGACCGGTTTGACACCGGCCGCGGTGTTGATCTTCGAGAGATCTGAATCGGGCAGCCACGTCGTCATCTCCTTGTCGAGACGCTTCATCTCGCCGAACATCGCCTCGGCAGCCTTGGCCGCATCCGCTTCGCGATCGGTCCAGAACCAGACCGACACGTTCGTACCCATCGCGTGATCTTGATAGGTCAGCTTGCCCGGCGCCGCGAGCGCGGTACCGCAGACTGCGGCGAGGAGGAAGAGCGCGAGCGCGGACCGCATCAGGTGTGGGTGCGGATTGCGGTGACGATACCAAGGACGATCAAAATTCCACCGACCCCGAGTGAGACGAGGATGGCCCCGACCGACACGGCGAGGGTGCCCTGACCCTCCTGCTGGATCCCTTTCCACATGCCGTAGCACGCGGGGATCGCCCCGATCGCGGCGACGATGCCACCGAGGATCGAACCATGCGTGACGCCACCATTGGTCAGCGCGGCGATCACGATACCGATGATCGCGAGACCGACCGCAGCGAAGGCAGGCGTCTTGGAATCCGGAGCGGAGTCACCCATTCCGGAAACCTAGCACGGGGTCGTTCAGCTTTCCGTATACATCCGAAGTTGCTCGCGCATCATGTCGTCGCTGAGCGACGATTGCACGGGCTCGAGCAGGCAGTCCGCGAGGACGAGCATCATGTCCTCGACGTTCTTCTCCTGGGTCAGCTTGGCCAGCAGCACCTTGACGTCGCGACTGTCGTCACCCGCGAGTAGCTCGCACCTTCTCCACCGAGAGATCACCCTGAAAGTCGATCATCAAGTTCTGACGGAGGTAGTCGATGAGGCGGTTCACGCCGGGGAGATAACGCACCAAGGCGGCAGGATCAAGACGGCTTGGCGTGACGACTGCCTTGCACCGACTGTTGAATCGGTCGACGATAAGGCGCGATGCCTCGGGTGCTGTTGACGGGGTTCTGTAGCGTGCCGGGGCCACGCCGCGCGGGTGTCCAACTCCGCCATGTCATCCGCGCCCTCACGCCGATGCACTCCGTCGACCTGCTGGTCGTTCGCGAAGGCGAACAAGGGTACGTCGAGCGCCAGGGCTCGGTGCGGATCCTCCGGGTGCCGGCGCCCGAAAGTGACCTCAAGGCGCAGATCCAATCGTTCCAGCGCGCGCTCAAGCGCCAGCTCGAGGGCGCCGACTACGACGTCGTGCACTGCCGCGATTCGTGGAGCGGGCTGACCGCCCTCGAAGCGCGCGAGCGGCTCGGCTACGCGGTGGTCTACGATCTGACGCGCGCGCCGATCGGCGAGAGCGCGCTCGATCCCGAGCTCGATGTGCAGTACGGCCGTGACGAGGAAGCGTGCATGCTCGCGGCTGATGTCGTGCTCACGCCGACGCTCGCCGCGACCCGCGCGATGGAAGCGCGTGGCACGCCGAACCGCGTGTTCATGGCGCCGCCCGGGGTCGATGTCGATCGGTTCGACTGGGATGACGCGCCGACCGGTGGCCCGCCGCGGATCGTCTACGCCGGTTCGATCGACGCGGGCCGCGGCGTGCGCGTGTTGATCCGTGCGATGGCCGCGATCGTGCGCGAGGTCGATGCGCGGCTCGTGCTCGCGGGCCCGGTCGTGTCGCCGAAGTTCGAGCAGGCGCTCAAGGACGGCATTCGCGAGCTCGGGCTGACCGACCAGGTCGATCTGCTCGGCGTCGTCGAACACGATCAGATTCCGGCGCTGCTCGCGACCGCGGCGGTCTGCGTGGTGCCCGCGGCGTCGGATTTCACGCCGAACCCGACGGTGGGGTTTCCGACCAAGCTGCTCGAGTACATGGCCTGCAAGCGGCCGATCGTGGCGCCGCGGCGCGAGACCGTGCAGCAGGTCGTCGAGAACGGGCGCGAAGCGCTGTTGTTCGAGCCGGGCGATCCGATCGATCTCGCGCGCAAGGTGCTGCGGATCCTGGGCGAGCCCGCCCTCGGCGCGCAGCTCGCGGCGATCGCCTATGAGCGCGTGCGCCGCGACTTCACGGCGAGCGCGGCGCGGCGTGCGATCCAGAAGACGTACACGGTGATCGCCGAGCGCTTCGGCTCGCTCGAGGATGCCGACGACGATTCGCCGAAGGTCGAGATGCTGACCGACGACGACTTCGAAGCGACCGTGTTCGAGCAGGCGCCACTCGCAACGCCCCATCACACGCTCTCCGATGCGCTCGAACAGATGGAGAGCAGCACGAGCTCGAGCCAGGTCGTGGCACCACCCAGCGCCGCGGCCCGGTTCGACGACACGATCGATCGCGCGCCGGTGGCATCGGCCCCCGCGCCGGTACCCGTCACGGGTGAATTTTCGTCGCCGCCCCTGCCCGACGACTGGGTCGTCAGCAATATCGCCGGTGCCGACTTCGAGGAAATCGAGATCGATACCGGTGCGGTCGAAAAGATCGATCTCGAAGCGGGCACGCCCGTCGAAGGCACCGCACGGGCGATGCCTGGCTCGCCCGCGTCCACCTCGGAGAACGTGTTCGTCGCCGGCGAGATCGATGTTCCCACCCCGCCGCCCGAGATGCGGTCGATCCTGCCGCCCGAGATGCGGTCGATCCTGCCGCAGGTGGCTGTCGAGGCGCCCGAGTTCATCGCCGCGAGCTCGTTACTGGGCAATACCGATCCAGATCCCGACACCGGAAGCCGGACGCCGCCGCTAGAGCGCCGCAATCCGTAGCCAATCCGTAGTACGTTGGCCCCAGGGAGAGCGTCATTCCGGTCGTCGCGCTGGTCAATCTGCTGTTTGGAATCGGGTTCGCGCTGATCGCGCGCGACCGGCTCAAGGCGGATGGTCCGTTTGCGTCGCCGGCATTTCCGCTCGTCGCGCTGCACGCCGGCGTGGTGGTCTCTCCGATCGCGCTCTACTTCTACGCGGTTCATCCGGCGTGGAGCTGGATGTACTTTGTCGACCCTGACAAGATCTACGGCGTCGCCGTCCTGCCGTTGATGGTCTGCCACGCGGGCTTCGTGATCGGCGCCTGGTACGTCTCGGCCGTGCTGATCCGCAAGGGCCTGCAAGGCGCCCTGCTCTATGTCAGCGGTGCGCTCGCGCTGACGCTGCTGATCCTGATCGTCGCGTGCATTCATCGCCTTGGAACGGCTGCCGATTATCTCGGCTTCACCGACGGCAAATCCGGCGTGCCGCTGTTCGCGGTCCGGCTCGGCTGGGCGTTCGTCGTGTCGCTCCTCGCGCTGTTCGGTTCGGCGGTCTACGTCGCGATCGAGCTCGGCCGAGACAGCCGGCGCGTTCAGACGTTATGATGCGCGCGATGCGTGGCTTGGTTCTGGCCTGTGTGCTCGGTGCATGCGGCCCGGTCGCGTACATCGGTCAGGTCGCGATCAAGGCTGACGACGCGGTCGAAGCGGCGCGCCAAGCTGGCGCTGACAAGTACAGCCCCTACTGGTGGACGCGCGCGACCGAGTACCTTCACATGGCGCGTGACGTCGCGGGTCACGCCGATTTTCAGGGCGCGAATCACTTCGGCCGGCTCGCAACCCGAGCCGCGGACAAGGCCAAAGAACAAGCCGACGCAGCACCGAAGACCGGCCCCGTTCGGCCCGTTCGGCCCACCCTCGCGCCGGCCACCGATCCGACCACCGTCGCGCCCGCAAAAGACGACGCGCCATGAGATGGCTGCTCGTCCTGTTGGTCGGGTTCTCGACTGCCTGCGCGGGTACGACCGTGCGCACGCAGACCACCGCGACCGATGGCCTGATCTCGACCGCGCGGGATAACGGCGCGCAGAAGTGCGCCCCTGTCGAGCTCGCGATGGCCGAGTCGCACAACGACTACGCGCAGCACGCGCTCGACGAAGGCAACTACTACGATGCCAAGCGCGAGGCGCAGGTCGCCGAGATTAACGCGCAGGCCGCCATCGCCAAGTCGCCGAAAGACCGCTGCGTCGGCTACGGCGACAAGGACGGCGACGGCATCAAGGACAACGTCGACAAGTGCCCGAACGAGCCCGAGGACAAGGACGGCTTCCAGGACGACGACGGCTGCCCGGATCCCGATAACGACGGCGACGGCATTCCGGATGTCACCGACAAGTGCCCGATGGAGCCCGAGGACAAGGACGGCTTCCAGGACGACGACGGCTGCCCCGACCTGGATAACGACGGCGACGGCCTCAGCGACAAGGTCGATCAGTGCCCGAACGACCCCGAGGACAAGGATAACTTCGAGGACGACGACGGCTGCCCGGACCTCGATAACGACAAGGACGGGTTTGCCGACAAGGACGACAAGTGCCCCGACGTCCCGGGCGTCGCGCCCGACGGCTGCCCGAAAAAGTACAACCTGGTCGTCGTCACCGCCCAGAAGATCGAGCTCAAACAAACCGTGTTCTTCGACTTCAATAAGGCGTCGATCAAGAGCGTCTCGTTCGCCCTCCTGAACGAGGTCGCGCAGGCGATGGTCGATAACCCCACGATCAACGTCGAGATCGGCGGCCACACCGACTCCGTCGGCAACGACGCCTCTAATCTGAAGCTCAGCCAGGCCCGCGCCGAGAGCGTACGGACCTACTTGATCAAGCGAGGAATCGCCTCTGACCGCATGGTCCCGAAGGGATTCGGCGAAAATGTGCCGATCGCGGATAACAGGACCGAGGCCGGCAGGTCTCAGAACCGACGGGTCGAGTTCCTGATTACGGATCGGTGATTTCTTTGTTATGACACCTGCATGAGGGTGTTCCGACTCGTCACGCCCATCGTTGCCACGATGTTGTTCGCCGCCGGTCCCGTCCACGCAGAGGGGAAAGGCGAGATCAACTCCAAGATCAAAGCCGCGATGGAGGCGTACGACTCGTTTGATTACGACGGCGCCAAGAAACAGCTGGCCACGGCCATCTCCTCCGCGAAGAAGAGCAACCTCGCGAAGGATCCGGTGACCGCGAAGGCGTACCTCGATCTCGGCATCGTGGCGTTCGCGGTACCCGACATGGATGCGGCGAAAGCCGCGTTTGTCGACGCCGTGAAGATCGATCCGAAGATCCAGATCGACGTCGCGTACAAATCGCCAGAGCTCGCGAAGCTGCTCGAGACCGCGCGCGCCGAAGCGAAGAAGAGCGGCGGCGCCACGAGCGAGCCCACGCTTCCCGACGACCCGCTCGGCGGGGGTGGTGTGGCGTGCTCGGGCGTGAAGGGCCTCGAGCACACGATCGTCGATTCGGCGAAGGCCGGCGCACCGCAGCTGATCGAAGCAATGGTCGGCACCGACCTCAAGGTCGCGAAGGTGTCCGTGATGTTCCGCGTTGAAGGCTCGACCGACTTCACCGAGGTCAAGCTGTCGAAGCAGGGCGACTGCAAGTACACCGGCGCCATCCCAGCTGCCGCGATGAAGGGCAGCCTCGTCCATTACTACGTCGCCGCGTTCAACGAAGCATCGAGGTCGATCGCGTCGAAGGGCTCGTCGGGCTCGCCGAACATCATCGAGATCAGTGGCACCGCCGCGAAGCACGCGGGTCCCGGGGATGACGAAGATCCGATCGGTGGCGGCAAGAAGGTCGTCGTCGCGTCGAACGGCACCGACAGCGGCGGCGAAGTCACCGTCGACGCGGGCCCGTCCACGCCGAAGGGTCCGCAGAAGGTGTTCATCGGGGTCACCGGCGGCACCGGCGTTGGCTACGTCACCGGCACGACCGAGGGCATGAACACGGTCAAGAACTGCTGCATCGGCAAGAGCCTGCTCGTGATCACGCCGGAGCTCGGCTACTTCGTGAATCAGAAGCTGTCGATCGGCATCGCAGCTCGCATCGGGCTGCCGCTCGACGCGAATCTCGCGGGTCACGCGACCGCGGCACCCGCGGGCCTGCTCCGCGTGCGCTACTCGCTCGCCGCGACCGGTGAAGGCCTCCGCGTCATGGGGCAGGTCGGCGCGGGCTTTTTGCGCAACACGATCAAGCTCGACGCCACGATGACCACCGGCGGCGATACCGACATCGTCGCGCAGGGTCCGCTCCTGATCGGAGGCGGCATCGGCTATTCGAAGCGGCTCGGCAACACGGTCACGTTCATCGCGGATCTCGATGCGATCGCGGCGATCGCGGTCGTCAGCTCGGTCGGTGCCTCGCCGATGAACAGCGGCATCTCGGCAGACGCGTCGCTCGGCTTCGCGATCGGCTTCTAGCTCCGAGCGCTAGAGAGGCCGCGTCTCGATCTCGACGATGGCCTCGGGGCGCGCCCAGCGAGCTAGTGCGGCCGCGGCAGATGTGGGAGTGACGGAGCGATAGCGCGCGAGATCCGCGGCGAGACCATCGGGCTCGGGCGTGTACATCGCGTAACGCTGGAGCAGCTGCGCGCGGCGCGCGAGGCCCGAGAGGCCCCAGATCGCGCCGGCTTCGCGCCGTGTCAGCGCGCGCTCGAGACCTTCGGGATCCGGCGGATTCGCGATTTCCTCGTCGAGGATCGTGCGCACGGTCGCGGGATCCGCGCCGCTGCGCAGATCGACCGAGACGTGGAGCTCGCCGCCGAGCCGCGAGTTTACGGTCCACGCCGACACGCGCTGTGCGAGCTGGGTCTCGTAGACCAAGCGGCGCCACAGCGCACCGGTGCCGGTCGCCGTCCAGGCGGCGGTCACGAGATCGAGCTCGCACTCGTCGGCCGCAAACACCACGGGGCCAAGCCACGTGCGATGGATCCGCGTGAGCTTCGCAAACTGATCGGTGACGGTGACGCTGACCGGGGCAGTCAGGTTCGCGTGGGCGGTGGGACGCTCGGGCCGTTGCGAGGCCGGGAAGCTGCCGAAGTAGCGATCGATGCGTGCCATTACGTCGTCGATCTCGATATCGCCCGCGACGACAAGCGTCGCGTTCGCGGGCACGTACCACGTGCGATAGAACGCGAGGACATCGGCGAGCGTGGCCGACTCGATGTGCTCGGTCAGGCCGATCGTGAGGTAACGATGCGGATGCCCGATCGGATAGAGGGCAGCCGCGATCTCGAACTTCTCCGCACCGTACGGCACGTTCTCGTAGCGCTGGCGCCGCTCGGCGACGACAACTTGCTGCTGCTGCGCGAGCCGCTCGGCGGTCATTGCCGGCGCGAAGTAGCCCATGCGATCGCTCTCGAGCCACAGGCCGAGATCGAGCTCGTGGGTCGGCACGACCTCGTAGTACGCGGTGCGATCCGATCCGGTCGACGCGTTCGCGTCCGTCGAGCCCGCGCGACGCAGCAGCTCGTAGTGATGCTGCGGCACGTGGAGCGAGTTTTTGTAGACGTGCTCGAACAGGTGCGCGAAGCCGGTGAGATCGGCGCGCTCGTCGGAGCTGCCGACGCGGTACCAGATGCTCGTGCAGACCTGCGGCGAACTCTGATCCTGATGCACGATCACGTCGAGCCCGCACGGCAGCGTGCGGCGCACGTACGTCAGGTGCGGCAAACCTTCGGCATCGAAGGTGACGGGCTCTCTGACGTCTGGGGTCATGATCGTTTCTCGCGGAGTGAGAGCGCGAGCTGATAGAGCTGGCGCCGCGGCTTGCCGGTGACGATCACGAGCCGCGCCGCCGCATCGCGTGGCCCGAGGCCCTCGGCGAGCAGCTTCTCGAGCTCTTTCTCGATATCGACCTCGGGTGGCGCGGCACTCGCGCCCTCGACGATCAGCGTGCACTCGCCGAGCGGGCGCTGCGCGGAGTAGCGGGTCGCGAGCTCGCCGAGCGTGCCACGCACGTGCTCCTCGTGGATTTTCGTGAGCTCGCGGCCGAGGCTGCATCGCCGCGTGGCGCCAAAAGCCTTCGCGAGATCCTCGACGGTCTCGTGCACGCGATCCGGCGCTTCGTAGAAGATCATCGTCGCGGATTCCGCGCGCAGCGTGCCGAACAGCGCCTGGCGTGCGCCTTGTTCGCGCGGCGGAAAGCCGAGGAACGTGAAGCGATCGGTGGCGAGGCCCGAGCCGACGAGTGCGGCGAGGGCAGCGGACGGGCCCGCGATCACTTCGACGCGTGCACCGGCTGCGGCCGCGGCAACGACGGCGCGCGTGCCCGGATCGGAGATGCCGGGCATGCCAGCCTCGCTGATCACGGCGACCTTCTTGCCGGCCGCCAGCATGCCGACGAGTCCTTCCACACGCTCGGCTTCGTTGCCCTCGAAGTACGACGTGATCGTGCGGTGAGTGTTCACGCCGCCAGCAGCATCGGCGGTGTTGAGCAGGACCTTGGCCGAGCGAGTATCCTCGGCGTAGATCGCGTCGGCTTCGCGGAGCACGCGTGCTGCGCGAAGCGACAGATCCTCGAGATTTCCAATCGGCGTGCCGACGATATAAAGCGTGCCGCTCAACTTTTCCGCGCTCATTCGCCGGACATCGCTTCGATGTCGATCGCGGTGCCCATCTCGGCCTCGAGGAACTTCTTGAGGCGATCGAGCACGCGCTTCTCGAGCTGGCGCGCTCGCTCGCGGCTGACGTTGTAGCGGTCGCCGAGCTCCTGCAACGTGAGCGGCTCTTCGGAGAGCCAGCGCTCGCGGAAGATCGTCTGCTCGCGACCTTCGAGCGTCTGCGCGAATGTCTCGAGATTGGATTTAAGGAGCTGCGCGAACTCGTTGTTCGCGACCGCGCGATCGGGCCGGATATCTTCGCTCGGCAAGTAATCGAGCCGCGTCCGGGTGCCGTCGTCGTCTCCGGATCCCATCGGCGCGTCGAGCGAGGCTTCGGGCGCGGCGAGCCGGCGCTCCATCTCGATCACATCCTTCTCGGGAACATCGAGCTTCTCGGCAAGCAGTGCCGAGCTCGGCTGGAAGCCGAGTTGCTCGAGCTTCTCGCGCTCCTTACGCAAGTTGAAGAACAGCTTGCGCTGCGCCTGCGTGGTGCCGATCTTGACGAGCCGCCAGTTGTTGAGAATGAACTTGAGGATGTACGCGCGGATCCAGAACGCCGCGTAGCTCGAGAGCTTCACGCCGCGATATGGATCGAACTTACCAACCGCCTGGATGAGGCCGATGTTCCCCTCCTGGACCAGGTCGAGGAGGTTGCGATGCGCCCGCCGGTACTCGTAGGCGATCTTCACGACCAAGCGGAGGTTCGCCTCGATCAGCTTGCGCGCCGCGCTCGTGTCGCCGTGCTCGACGAGCTTGACCGCGAGGTCGTGCTCTTCCTCGGGCGTGAGCAGCGGGTAGCGCCGCGTCTCGCTCATATAGAGGGAGAGCGGATCGCGGCGCGCGAGCGAGCCAGCTTCACGCTTGACCGGTACGCGGGGGGGGGCGTCTTCGTCGTTGCCGTCGTTGACCGGCCCGTCAGCATCGCCACCGGCGGAATCCTCGCCGACGTCGATCGCGCCGCCCGCGGCTAAATCCGTATCGAGGCCTTCCTCTTTACCGTCCTCGCCGTCGCCGTCGTCGTCGGCTTCGTCGTCTTCGTCTCGGGTCTCGGCGTTGGGCTTGTCGCCGATGTCGATGACCTTGGACTTCTTGGTGCGAACCTTGGCCATCGCGTCTCGTAATTGTACTACATCGTCTCACTCGAGGCCGGTGCGTGCGTCAGACGATCGTCGTCGATCCTCGGGTGGCGGACCGTGGGTTGCCCCGTATAGTCGTGGGATGCGAAGCAGGTTGAACCTCGCCCTGGTGGGCATCGCGGGCGCGCTCGCACTTGTCCTTACGGTGATCCACCACGAGGGAGTCGTCGGTCTGCAAACCTCGGCGGCTCGCGCGGCACCTGGCGCCGCGGCCGACAAGCAGCACGATCTCTCTGCGCTCAAGGTCTTCAGCTCGACACTCGTGCGCGTGAAAGATCGCTACGTCGATCCGTCGCGTATCGATCCGAAGAAGATGCTGTACAGCGCGCTCGATAGCGTCCAGTTCAACATCCCCGAGGTCCTCGTCGAGCCCGACACCGCACACAACAAGGTCACCGTCGCGGTGAACGACAAGAAGGAAGTGTTCGAGACCGACGATGTCGATTCGCCGTGGCACCTCCAGCGCAAGCTGAGGAGCATCTTTCGGTTCATCGAGACCAACATGAACGCCGGCGCGGATCTCGCGAAGGTCGAGTACGCGGCGGTCAACGGCATGCTCGGCACGCTCGATCCGCACTCGATCCTGATGGACCCCGAGCAAGCCCGCGATATGGACGTATCGACGAGCGGCAAGTTCGGCGGCCTCGGCATCGTGATCCGGATGATCGATCGCAAGCTCACGGTCGTGAAGCCGATGAAGGACACGCCCGCGTGGAAAAAGGGCATCAAGCCCCTCGACCACATCGTCAAGATCAACAACGAACCGACCGAGAACCTCACGTCGAACGAAGCAGTCGATCGCATGCGCGGTGACCCGAAGACCGGCGTCACGCTGTGGATCGAGCGCAAGAACCAGCCACAGTTGATGCGCTTCGATCTCGTACGCGATGTCATTCACGTCTCGCAGGTCGAGCACAAGCTGCTCGACTCGCACGTCGGCTACATCAAGGTGAAGCAGTTCTCCAAGGGCATCGCGCAAGATGTCGCGCAGGCGATGCAGGAGATGTCGGGCGCCGGCGCCACCTCGTGGATCCTTGATCTTCGTGGCAACCCCGGCGGTCTGCTCGAAGAAGCAGTCCAGCTCTCGGATCTGTTTGTCGATAGCGGCACGATCGTTTCGACGGTCTCGGGTCGTGATCGCGAAGCGCGTCGTGCCGAGCGCGGTTTCGGCGATACGAATTCGTCGCTCGCGGTGCTCGTCAACGGCGGCTCGGCCTCGGCCTCGGAGATCGTCGCTGGCGCGCTCAAGAACCTCGACCGTGCCTCCATCATCGGCACGCGTACGTTTGGCAAGGGCTCGGTCCAGGAGCTCTATGACAACGACGATCACTCGAAATTGAAGCTCACGATCGCGCAGTACCTCACGCCCGGCGATCGCAGCATCCAGAACCTCGGCATCGTCCCCGATATCCTGCTCCAGCGGATGTACATCCCTGACAAGAACGACGCGCCGAGCGACTTCGTCCGCATGCTCGCGCCGACCCACAGCTACGGCGAGAAGGATCTCGACGCTCATCTCGTGTCGACCTACGCGAAGGATGGCGACAAGCCGGCCTACGAGGTCTCCTACATGGTCGAGCGCAAGAAGAAAGTGGTCGATAGCAAAGACACCAAAGACGCCAAAGACGAAAAGGTCGCGCCACCCGATGACGACGAGACGCCGGATGATGCCGACGAGATCGTCGAAGATTTCGAGATGCGGTTCGCCAAGCAGATCGTCTCGGGCGTCCAGGCCGCGACCCGCCCCAAGCTGGTCGGTGGCGCGGCAAAGATCATCGCGAGGGTTCGCGGCGAAGAAGAAGCCAAGCTCGTCGCAGCGCTCAAGGTGATCAACGTCGACTGGACCGCGCCTGGTGGGGATGCCGGCAGCGCGAATCTCGACATCGCGCTCACGGCCTCCGCGCCGACCCTCAAGGGCGGAGAAGAGGTCGCCGTCACCGCAACCGTGAAGAACAATGGTGCCGCTGCGGCGTACCGCGTGTTGCCGCGCATCCAGGCCGAAGACGGCGTGTTCGAAGATGTCGAGCTCCCGATCGGCAAGGTCTTGCCGGGCGAGACCAAGACGTTCACCGCGAAGCTGAAGCTGCCAATGGATGCCGTCGACCGCGTCGACCGGCTCGGTCTCGAGATCCGCGAAGCGCGCAACGCGGCGACCAAGGTCACCCCGGCCGAGGTTCATATCGAAGCGCTCCCGCGCCCGGTGTTCGCGTATGCGTGGCAACTCGTCGATGACGGCAATGGCGACGGCCTGATCCAGCGCGGCGAGAAGTATCACCTCCAGGTCTCGATCAAGAACACCGGCACGGGCAAGTCGACGAAGGACTCTCAGGTCATCTTGCGCAACGCGACCGGCGATGGCGTCGATCTCGACAAGTCGCGGTTCGACATCGGCGTGCTCGAGCCGGGCGCGATCAAGCAGTTCGATTTCCCGCTCGCGACGAACGCCACGCTCAAGGCCGATGAAGTCGTGCTCGAGCTGATGGCGTACGACTCGAACCTCGATAGCCAGTCGAGCGACAAGCTTCACTTCAAGGTCACGCAGGCCGTCGTGGGTGCGCCCGCGAGTGGTGGTGTGATGATGATCAAGGGCCCGACCACGATCCACGCCGGCGCATCTGATGACTCGAGCATCGTGGGCGCGGCGATGAAAGGCTCGAGCTACCCCGAGCTCGGCACGTTCGGTGCGTGGACCAAGCTCAAGCTGGATGCCACGAAGGTCGGCTTCGTGCCGACCAAGGCGGTCGCGAACGGTGGCGCGGGCAACAGCCCGTTCGCGCCGACCTACAACACGACGCCACCGCTGATCAACGTGGCGACCAAGAACCTCCAGACGCGCGCCGACACGTACAAGCTCGCCGGCACCGTGACGGACGAGATGCACGTCGAGGACGTCTACATCTTCGTGTCGAACCCGACCTCGAAGATCGAGAGCAAGAAGGTGTTCTATCACTCGAACCGTGGCGGTAAGAACGACAAGACACTCGACTTCACGACGGACCTGCCGCTGTGGCCGGGCTCGAACATGGTCACGATCGTCGCGCGCGAGAACAACGATGTGCGCTCGCTCAAGACAGTGTGGGTCTACAAAGACGCGCCGCGCACGGCCCAGACGCCCTGACTTCCCGAGCAGTTATGGCAGTATGAAGCTGGACTGAATCCCGAGCCGTGTCGGGACGTCCACAGAGTAAGCCCATGCGGAACATGTACCTCGGCGCTGTAGTCTCTCTGGCCGTTGTCGCGCTGGGCTCGTCCGCCGCGTTTGCGGACGACGCACCCGGCTCGTACGACGTGAAGTTCGACGAGATGGGCCACAACTGCAACCCACCCCCCGTGGCCCTGGGGCGCTCGAAGCTGAACATCTCGCAGAAGAAGACCAGCATCACCGTCAACATCGAGACGATTCCCGAGATGGCCGGCGTCATGCAAAAAGGTGGCAAGATCGTCGCGAAGACCGTCAAGGGTGCAGTACCCACGACGGTCCGAGGTCTCGACGCGAAGTACTCGATCGCCGGCAAGATCGACGACGCTGGCATCGTCCAGCTCGTGCTCGTCGCCGAGTACAGTAAGCACGACGACAAGAAGCCGTACTGCACGCAGTCATGGAACGTGACCGGCCTGCGCGGCACCGACAAGAAGTAGTCAGCGACGCCATACCTCGGCCAGGATCGCGCCATCCACGGCCACCGTAAAGACGCGGGTGAACTGCCTCGGAACCGCGCAGCGCTCGGTCTGGGGCGCGTAGGTCACGATCCAGTCGGCCTGATCGATCTTGTGTGCGAGCGGCAACCACAGATCGGCTCGAAACCACGCGAGATGGACCGGCGCGATGCACTCGCGAAACACGTGAGCGCCGGTGGGTGCGTTGTCGTTGACATAATCGACGGCGCGATCGACGCCCTCCCCCCACCACGCGGTCTCGAACCACGCATGCTCGGCCACGGTGCCCGCGCCGCCGACTTGTTCGGCAAAGTAGTCGAGGTAGTACGGATGCACGCGAACGAGCGTGACCGCGAGATAGATCGTGACCGCGGCAGTGATCGCACGGAACGCGTAGGGCCAGCGTAGCTTGGTCGCGAGCCAGTCCCAGCCAGCGGCGCTCGCCATCGCGAGCGCGAGCACGCAGGGCAACACGTAGCGCACCCCATCCTGGCGGACCGGCGAGATCATGACGCCAAGCGGGAACACGAACCACGCGAGCAGGATCAACGCGCTGCTTCGACGCGCGCGGACCGCGAAGGCGGCAGGGATGACGAACAACACGACACCGACAAGGATCGCGATCGGCAACGTCGCGACGAGGTACGTGAGGAAGTAGTGCGGACCGGGATGATTCGTCACCGCGCCGAGAAACGGCTCGAGCGAATGCGACTTGCTGAGCTTGGCGAACGCGAGCTCGAGGTTGAGGATCGGATGCGGCCACAGCCGCGGCCACACCGCGTAGAGCGTGCCGAGCGCGACGATCGGCATGCCGACGAGCCCTTCGAGCCACGTGCGGCGATCGCCCTTGTCTAGCACGAGCACGATGCACAACGGGCCGAGGAGCCCATTCGTGAACCGCGACGCGATCGCGAGCCCGATCACGACGCCGATCGCGACCATGCGCAGCCGCAACGTGCGGCGATCTGGATCGCCATCGCGCAGCGTGAGGCCGAGCAAAATACCGAGCGGCCACCACATCACCGCGACCGCTTCGTGGCCGACGATCTGGCCGTGCGCGACGAGAGGTGGGAGCAGCGCGGAGATCACCGCCGCGAAGATGCCGGCGCGGCGCGAAAACAAGCGCGTGCCGATCGGCACGAGCAACATGCAGCCGATCGCCACCCACACCGCGGAGAGCGCGCGTGCTGGTCCGTAGCCATCCGCGAGCTGCGCACCGATGCCCGCGAGGTACTTCATCACCGGCGGATGCTCGTAGTTCCAGCTCCACAGGCTCGGGCTCGCATCGAGGCTCAGGAGATTCGTGATGTAGTTGCGACCCGAGGCCCAGTACACCGCTTCGTCCCAGGTCTCGCCGTGACCGTTCAGATCGATCCAGCGCACGGCCACGGCGACGGCAAACACCGCGGCCATCGCGATCCAGGTCGCGCGTGGCACGAGCGCCAGCCTGTGCCGCGCGAGCATCAAGGCCGAAGCGATCACGACGAGCAGGATCGCGAGCGCGATCACGCCATCGCATGGCGCCGCGCCCACGCTCGCGCCGAACTGTGCGCGCTCCGGTGGGTCTCGTGACAGCGAGCTTGCCGGGATGTATTCAGGATCGCCGCGGCGGCCGACCGGGCTCCACACGAGCCGGGACTTCGCGGGTCCCGCGAAGCGGATCGCGACCGGACCAGCGGGAAGGAGCATCCACTGGTTCGCCACGCCGGTGCCGGTGATGACGTGGTCTCCCACGACGAGCCGCGCAGGTCCCGTCGTGACAAACCCGATCACCGAAGGCCCGCCGCGCGCGACGAACAGCGAGCCACCGAGCTCGCGCGTGTCCGGTGGATCGCTCGCATCGCGCTCCGCATCGGGCGTGACCGCGAGGCGGTCGAGCGGCGCCGTGGTGACCGCGGCGCGCAGGCAGAGCAGCGCGACGATCAAGGCGATCGCCGCGACCGGCCACGCCTTCAACGCGCGAGGCCAGGGCATGCGAATTCGCGGCTCTTCTTGACGAGGAACGTGTAGTACTCCCCGCGCTCGGCCAGCGCGGGGATGTGCATGGTGACCTGCTCGAAGCCGCGCTTGAACCAGAAGCTCGTGTTGCACGGCAGCGGTGGTGAGACCGGGTCGCGGTGGATCGTGTAGCAGCTGAACACGAACGTCGGATCGTACGATGCGAGCAGCTCGTCGCTGCCCCACTTGGTATGACCGGCGCGCGGATTACTGCGCGGCGCTTCATGCGCGATCCGCTCGGACACCAGCCCGAACACGTCGATGCCGCGCATCCTGCCGTAGTAGGGCTGCGCCCCTGCCCCGCCGACGATCGAAAAATCATCGGGGCGAAAGCAGCTCTCCATCGCGCGTCCGATCGCGGCGCGGTCCTCGGTGTAGACCATCAGGAATGCGGGCGAGTCGATGCCGTGATCGTTGTTGCACACCCGGTTCGCGCACGAGCGCGTGGAATCGATCGTGAGCTTCACCTGGGTCGCCGCGAAGCCGATGATCGACAGCGCCACCAGCACCTTGCCGATCACGTGGTGTTGAAACGTGCGCACGATCGCCTCCATGCCGAGCATCGCGAGCACGGCGAGACAGACGAACACCGGCATGATGAAGCGGTGAAGGCCCATGAAGTCGCCGCCGACGCTCGCCGCGTATACGAGATAGCTCACCGCGAGCAGCGTGCAGGTCGCGACCAGCACCCAGCGTTGCGTGCGACGCTCAGCGCTCAGCATGCCAATCGCGACAACCGGCAGCGCCCACAACACGCGCGCCTGCGTCAGCCATGCCCAGATGTAGTAGCGCCCACCCGCAGCCATCTGCGCCGGCATCCCCGGTGAGGCCCACGGTCCACTGGCCTTGACGTAGTACGTGTTCGGGAAGGGCCAGCCGTAGTAGTGCCAGCGCCACGCGAACCACGGCGCCCACACCACGAGGAACACCGCCGCTGCGACGAGGTCGCGCTTCGTGATCCAGCGCCGCGCGATCACGTTGGCGCCGAGGCGCACCACGCCGATCACCGCCGCGATCAACAAGCCCTCGGGCCGGGTCATCGCGGCGAGCGCGAGCGCCAGCGCCGCCCGCCGCATGCCGCGCCCGTCCTCGAGCTCTGCCATCACCACGCCGTCGACAGCGATCGCGACGAGCATCGTGAACAGCTGGGTCTCGAGCCCGCCCGAGGTCCAGCAGGCGAAGCCTGCGGAGCACGCGAGTAGGATCGCTGGCACCGCGGCCCACGTCGACCTCCGCTCGAGCGCGCGCTCGCACGCGCGATACACCACGTACAACGTGACGAGCGCACACACCGTGCCGAGCACGCGCGAGCTGAGCTCCGGCGAGACGCCAAGCACCATGCCCAGCGCCAAGATCACGGTCCACAGAAAGTTCGTGTAGCCCTCGGTGGGCTGGCCGAGGTTGAACGCGAGCTGACCGTGCTCGGCGAGGTTGCGCGAGAACACGAACGAGATGTACGCGTCGTCCGTCACGAAGTTGTACACGAGCGAATGCGCCACGAGCACGACCGCGGCCACTCCGAGGAGGAGCCAGCGCATGCGATCGGCGAACATCGCGCTGACGATACCGCAACAGCTCAGCCGCGCAGGCGCTGGACCCAGAAGATCAAGGCCGGAAACGCCGCGATCCAGGCCCACAAAAATCGGTTGAGCCCGAACACCACGGCATTGACCAGGTGGAAGATCGCTGCCATTCCTAGCAGCGCGATGCAGACCCGCTCGTCGACGAGCGCGATCGGAAACACGCACTCGAAGGCCAGCATCCCCAGCCCCGCGCCCTTCGCGATCACGGGCACCGCAGCCAGCCGCACCGCCGCCTCCGGCACACCGTACTGAGGCAGGCCGACCATCACCGGCAGCGCACGGCCCTCTCGCCACGTCCGATCGCGCAGCTTCGCGATGCCAGAGATGAAGTACGACAACACGAGCTGCACCGCAACGTACGCGAGCCCGACGAGCGGTGCCCCCGACGCGGCGACCGCGAGTCCGATCAGCACCACCAGCAACATCGCGTCGCTGCCGCCGTTGTAGGTGCCGCGAAACCGGACCGCGATCAGGAGCGTGCTCGCCACGGCGAGCCACGGCACCACGACTTGATCGATCCACGGCAATGCGAGCCCGCTCGCGAGCTGCAGGAGCACGAGGAACCACGTGCCGCGGGTCGAGAACGCGAGGTCCGCGAGAGTCCGCACGAACCGTGGCGCGCGCACGTAGTCGCCACGCAGGATCGACCAGCGGAACACACCGCGTTCGCAAAATGCGCGATTCACCACGAGGAGCTCGAGAGCGCTGACCGAGGTCGCGATCGCAGCGAGCCGCGTTGTCCACACGAGTGTCACGAGCATCATCAGGACGGCTCGAGCTCGCCGGAGACCAGATAGTCCGTCCACTCACGCTCGTCGAGGACGATGATCTTCCACTGCCAACGGCCTTCCGCGGTCACGCTCTCGCGCGCGACCACGGTCACCAGCTGGTACGTGACGAGCCCCGTGATCGCGGGCGCATCGTGGTCGGTCGCGGGATCGAGCTCGTCGACCTCGGCCACCAGGTGCTCGACGGTGGAGTGATATGCGAGTGCGAGGTTGCTCGCCGGTGCGAACAGCCAACCAAGTGGCCCGCGCCTCGGTGTCGCGACGGGTTGCCACTCGCCGCCGACCCGACGCACGAGCAATTGCGGCGAGACCGTCGCGCGAGCGAAGAATCGCCACGAAGGCAGCAGCGCCCGCAAGCGCTGGATGGCGAGATGGCGCACGCCGCTCATGCAGCAGTATGGCGCAAGCTATGTCCGGGATGCGCCTGATCTCATGCTGACATCTGTCGCTCGTTCGATATTTTCGCGGTTGGAAGCTACACAGTGATCCTCGGACGCGGCATGCGCCGGAGCCGCGCAAGGGGCTTCGACAGCTCGTCTGGCTCGCGATTGCTGGACTACGTGATAACCGATCGTCTTGACCGGTACCGCATAGCTAGCAGACGCGTCGACGTGGCCCGGGTTGCAGCCGCAGCGGAAATGGTACGCTGCCGACCGATCGATGCAGCCCCGACGTGCCATCGCTGACGTGCTCGGCACGGGCACGCTGACGGGACTCTGCGCGGGACTGGCCACAGGTGCGATCGACGCGATCTGGTCGTGGGCGCCAGCCGCGCAGTTCGTGCCCGGCATCGCCAGCCGCTTGCGCTTTGTCGCGTACACCGCGCTGTCGCACGGCGCGACCGGCGCGCTGCTCGGCGCAGCGTTCGCGGCCGTGTTGCTCGTGCTCTCGCGCTCCACGCGGCTCGGCGATCTCGCGCGACTCTGGGCTCGACGTGAAGCGGTGACCCCGGTCGGGCTCTCGATCGTGCTCGCTGGCTTGCCGGTATTCGCGCTCGCGCTGTACGTCGCGTACCGCAGCACGATGCCGTACGTCGCGAATCGCCACGAGATGCGGCTCGTCGTGCTCGTCGCGATGGCAGCGACCGTCGGTGCCCTCGTGATCGCGACCCCACTCACGTTCGTGCTCGCGCGGCCGATCGAAGCGGGCCTCGCGAAGCTGGTGCCGCGACTCGCGCGAGCGGGGTTGTGGCCGCCCGCGATCGCGGCGGGCGTGCTCGTCGCGATCGGGCTGGCCGTGTGGGCAAAGCTGCAGTGGGAGACCGCGAAGAACTTGCCGCTCCGTGCGCCGCTCGTCGCGCTGCTCGGTGGCCTGCTCGCGATCGCCTCCGTGCGACCGGCGGCCCTGCTCCAGACCAAGCTCGCGCGGCTCCCGACGTGGCCGCGCCGCGCGGTGTGGCCGGTCGGCGGAACCGCCTTGATCGTCCTGGTGCTCGCGAGCGGTGGGACGGCGGCGGTGATCAAGGCAGAGCTCGGGTACACCGGGCTCGGCGGTTCGATCGCGCGCAACTTGCGGACCGCGTTCGATCGCGATCACGATGGCTACTCGCGGTTCCTCGGTGGTGGGGATTGCGACGATAGCGATCCGAACGTCCATCCCGGCGCCCCCGAGATCCCAGATGACGGCATCGATCAGAACTGCGTCGGCGGCGATGCGCACGCCAAGCGCGAGCAAGAGCCGCCGGCGTTCGCGACCGTGCCCCCGACGGTGCCCAAGGACTTCAACGTGCTCCTCGTGACGATCGATACGCTGCGTGCGGATCATCTCGGCGCGTACGGCTACAAGCGTGCGACCTCGCCGAACCTCGATGCGCTCGGCAAGGACGGCACCGTCTTCGAGGCGGGCTGGGCACACGCACCTTCGACGCGTTATTCGATGCCCGCGATCCTCACGGGACGGCTGCCGCTCGACGTGTTCTACGACATGTCGGTCAACTGGCCGGGCCTGCTCATGAAGGCGACGACGATCGCGGAGTACCTCGCCCCGCTCGGCTTCGTCACCGGTGCGATCACGAACTACGAGTACTTCGATCGCTATCGCCACATGGATCAGGGCTTCACCGAGTACGACAACGAAGATGCGCGCCTGCATGCGGCGGTTTCGGGCAGAGGGCCGGAAGAGACCCGCGGCAGCTCGTCCAAGCAGCAGACAGACAAGGCGATCGCATTTGTCGACAAGCACGCCGCCGATCGCTGGTTGTTGTGGGTTCATTACTACGACCCACACGCCGCCTACGAACCGCACGCTGAAGTGACGTCGTTCGGGACGGACACCGAGGCCCTGTACGATGGCGAGATCGAGTTCACGGATCTCCATCTCGGTCGATTGCTCACGGAGCTCAAGGCGAAAGGGCTCTACGACAAGACCGTGATCGTCGTGACCGGCGATCACGGCGAGGGGTTTGGCGAGCACGGCGTGTACTTTCACGGCTATCACCTCTACTCGGCGCAGACCAAGGTCCCGCTGATCATGCGCGTGCCCGGGTTGCCACCGCAGCGCGCGACCACGCCGGCGGGTCACATCGACATCATCCCTACGCTCGTGAATCTCGCGGGTGGTCAGCCCGGTCCCGACATGATGGGGCGCTCGCTCGTCGACGTGCTCGCCGGCAAGAGCCTGCCTCGCGTGGTGTTCCAGCAGCTCAGCTACGAGAACAACAACGAGAAGCGCGGCGGCACCGATGGCACGTGTCACGTGATCTACAACGTGAGCCCCGATCCGAGCTGGGAGGTCTATCGCGTCGATCGCGATCCGCTCGAGGCACACGACCTCTCGACCGACGACAGCGAGTGCGCCGCGACCCGGCACGCCGTCGAGAAATGGTACGATGCCGAGACCGTGCCGCCTGGTGCGGGCGAAGCACTGCTCGCGGCCAAGCCCGCGATCGCCAGGCCCATCGAGACCGATTTCGGGACGAACCTGCGCCTGCTCGCGCTCGATGCACCCGATCACGCCAAGGCCGGCGAGCAGATCACCCTGACGTGGACCTGGGAAGCGCGCGGCCAGTTGCCTTCTGGCTGGCACGTGTTCGTTCATCTCGTCGATGCCCATGCGAGGATGGTCGCGAATGGCGACCACGTCCCCGCGCGACCCTTCGAGTGGTGGAAGCCCGGCCAGTTCATTCGCTATCCGACCTCGATCACCATCCCGCGCGGGCTGACCGGCCCGCTGACCGTTCAAGCCGGCTTGTTCAAGGGCAACGAACAGATGCACGCACAGGGTGGCACTGCGAAGCTCCTCAATAATGAAGTCGTCGCCGCGACGATCGAGGTCACGCCGTGACCGCCGACGACGCGAGGGCGAGGCGCATGCTCGAGTTGCTACCGTGGCTCGCGTTCGCGGCGGCCGGGCTCTATCAGATCGCGCTGCTCGCGATCGCGGTTGGTAGTCGCGTCGCGTATCCGTACGACCTCGAGTGGATGGAGGGCGGGATGCTGCATCACGCGCTGCGCATCCAGGAAGGTCACTCGCTGTACGCGGCGCCTTCGATCGATTTCATCCCGTACCTCTACACGCCGCTGTATCCAGCACTGCTCGCGATCCTCGGCAAGGTGTTCGGGCTCGGCTACACGCTCGGCCGCATGATCTCGGTCCTGTCGCTGCTCGTGATGGCGGGCGTCGCGTTCGCGACGATCGTTCCGGCCTCGGGCACCGCCTCGACAAGCCCCCATGCCTTGCCGCGCGCGCGTGTGATCGCGACGCGGTTCGCACGCCGGCTCGTCGCGGTGGCGCAGCCGATCGCGTGGTGCGGCGCGATGCTCTCGTTCGGCCTGTTTGCCGCGATCTATCCCTTCGTCGAGGGCTGGTTCGACATCGTGCGCGCGGACACGTTGTTCCTCGCGATGGTGACCGCCTCGCTCGCCGCGTTGCCGCGGCTCTGTCACGGTGAAGGCTGGCGCGGTCACGCGCGGGTCGCGGGTGGCGGCGCGATGCTCGCCCTCGCCTTCTTCTGCAAGCAGACCGGCATCTTCTACGTCGTGCTCGGCGGCGCGATCGTCGCCGTGATGGACTGGAAGAAGCTCACCGCGTACGTCGTCGCGGCAGGTGTGATCGGCCTCGGCGGCACACAAGCGATGAATTCCTCGACGGACGGCTGGTTCTGGACCTACGTGTTCAAGATCCATCGCTCGCACGACTTCAACATGGATCGGTTCTGGAAGTCGTTCGGCAACATCCTGTGGCACTTCCCCGCGATGACGATCGTGGTCGCGGTTGCCCTCGCCGCCCTCGTCATCACGTACGCGCGGACGCGCGAATTGCCCGCTGCGAGCGGGGCGTTCATCCTGTGGTGCTCGGCCTTCGCGCTCTCGACGGTCGTCGGCGCGATCGGGTGGGGCACCGAGTTCGCGCACTTCAACGCGTACATGCCCGCGTTCCTGCACGGCGCGCTCGCCGCCGGCGCTGCCCTGCCCCTGCTCGCGCAGTGCGCGCAGGCGATGCGCACGCACGAGCGGCCGTGTGAAAACGATACGAGTGCGACCACCGCGATCGATACGCGGATCGCGCAGCTCGTCGCGGGCCTCGCCGCAGCGGCGCTCGCATGGACGTGCGTGCACGCGCGCTGGTCGCCTTCGCGGTTCATCCCGAGCGCGCACGATCGCGAAGCGGGCGACGCCTTGATCAAGCGCATCAGGTCGCTCGATGGCGAGGTGTGGATGCCCTCGCATCCCTGGTACCTCGAGCTCGCGGGCAAGCAACCGCACGTCCATCGCATGGGCATCAAGGACGTGACAACGCGCCAGACCCGCATGGTCAGCGGCCTCGACGAGGCGCTCGCACAGCATCGCTTCACCGCGATCGTGATGGACGATCGCGATCTGTTCCTCGAGCTACCGGCGCTGAACGCGCAATACCATCCGGCGCTCAAGCTGCCCGAGAGCGAGCGCCCGCACGTCTACACCGGCGCTCATGTCGTGCCCGATACGGTGTGGCTGCCGCGTTTGCTCGCGCAGCCTCCTGCCGACGCCAAGACCGTGTTCGATTTCGAGCAGCCAACATGGGTGGGGTGGACGCGCTCCGGCCCGGCGTGGGGCGATGGTCCCGCGATCGAGCCCGAAGCGGGGCAAGGGCTCGTCGTCGGCGTGACCGGTCAGCGCTTCGCGAACAGCATGCACGGTGGCGACAAGGCGACCGGCCGGATGACCTCGCCAAGCTTCCTGATCGATGGCAAGCGGATGAGCCTGCTCGTCGCGGGTGGCACCGACGACACGAAGCTTCGCATCGAGCTCTGGGTCGAGGACAAGCTCGTGCGGACGGCCGGCGTACCCGCACCAGGCGGTGAGGCCTTGCAGCGCACCACGTGGA
This sequence comes from Kofleriaceae bacterium, assembly GCA_043759355.1. Classification (GTDB taxonomy): domain Bacteria; phylum Myxococcota_A; class Polyangia; order Haliangiales; family Haliangiaceae; genus JABFXX01. Next base: position 117,766 of record JAYVLQ010000020.1, on the reverse strand, counting down.
TGATCGATGACGACATCCTCGGCAAGCGCGGCACGCTCGTGCTCGTCGATGATTCGCCAACCGGTCACCTGGTCGTCGACGACGTGTGGATGTGGGCGACCCCCTGAGTTTCGTGCGAACGTTCGAGCACGATGAGCTCACACTTGGTGCTAACAGCTCTCTAGTTCTCGTCGGCGGCGAGGTGCTCAAGCCGTAGGGCGAGGTCCCGCGACCGCGTCCATACCTCTGCAGCGCGGTGCCTAGCAGTTGTCGTCGAAGGTCTCGTCGACCAGGCCGTGGTCGGTCTTCGTGAACCGCCACCGCCTCACGGTGTCCGAGAGGTGCATCTCGATGTTCGCGACACCCACGGTCGGCGAGCCTTTCGCGATCGCGCGCTTCCAGATCTGCACGATCGAGCACTTCACCGGCCCCAGGCGCGGGCCCGCGCAATCGCCCGTGCGCATGCCGGTCGAGAGCTGTGTCCGCTTGTCGTGGATGTAACTCGCGAACAAGCAATTTGCCGGCCGCCCTGCCGAGACGCCGACCTGCTCCGCCGCGGTCTTCGCGAGATCAACTTGAGAGCGATACTCGAACCGCAATCGCGCACTCGGCGCCTCGAGGTGCGCGATGCCCTTGGCATCGGTCGCATCGGCGATCAGCAAGACGAGCTCGGCATCTTGTTGCCACGCGTGCGCGGTGGTCTCCGCTTGCTTCCAGTAGCTCGAGGTATCCCAGCCCGTCGCGCCGCTCTGCGAACAACCGACGAACGCGAGTGCACCAAAACAGAGGACGCCGAGTTTCATCGCGACTCGCATGTTACTTCGGCGGGCGCTTGTAGAGCGAGACGATCGGCACGCCACCGCTGCGCAGCACGAACAGCGGCTGCACGGTGCCGTAGCTCTTCCAGATCAGATAGTCGTGTCGGTTGAAATGCTTCTCGTGGATCACGAGCGCGTAGCTGCTCGCCGCGATCCCGGCGGCTTCGTTGCCCGCATCGGGATATCCTTTCGGGAGCTCGCCGAGGCGCTCGTACCAGCCCCACGCCGGCGATGCATCGTGCGAGTACACGGGGCCGAGAGGTTGCGTCGCGATCTCTGGCAGCACGCCGCGCGCCGACACGCCCCAGAACTGGCGGTTCATGCCGAGGTCCGCGCCACCGGGACTGCCACCGGCGAGCGCCGAGTACCAGGTCAACGCGTATGGATGAGAGACCACGGTCTCGCAAAACCCGGCGAGCACGATCGTGCCCGCGACGACCCCGATCGCGACGCGTGCCGGGACTCTCTCGAATGTCACGGCGAGCCGACGGGCTGCCCAGATCGCACCGACCCCGGCGGCGATGCAGATCGTCGGCAGCACGGCCATCCAGTGCTTCTCGGCGCCGAAGATCGGCGTCGTGCCGAGGAAGAACGGGCCGATCGCTGCGGCGGCAGACAATCCGAGCAGCAGCACCGGCGCACGCTCGCGATCCGCGTTCGTGCCGCGCCGCCAGCGCGCGATCCACACGCCCGCGCCGATCGCGGCGGCACCCAGGGTCGCGGTCGGCACCGTGAACAGCGTCGTGACGAGCGCGACGTGCCACGGGAACCTCGGCGCGTTCCAGTTATGACCGAGATACTCGAAGTTGTAGTGGACGTGGGTCGCGTGGAACTGCAGCCACTGCTTCACGTGACCGATCGGATCGAGCCACAGCCACGGCCACGCCACGAACAGCACGAGCGGGCCGAGCACCGCCATCGTCGCGACCAGCCGCCACCGGAACAGCGCATCGCGGTTTCTGATCGCGAGCACGATGTAGTGGATGCCGATCGCGAACGGCAAGAGCAGCGCGGTGTGCTTGGTCGCGAGCGCGAGGCCCCACACGATGCCGAGTTGCCACGGAAGCTTCTTCGAATCGATGCCGAGAGCGCGCCAGTACGCGACGATCGTCGCGAACCACAGCGTCATGATCGGCGCGTCGAAGCAGGTCAGCCCGGCATGGAACAGCGCGCGCGGTAATAGCAGCAGGCACAGCGCCGCGGTCACCGCTTCGGCGAGCCCCCACACCTCGAGTACGAACGTGAACACCAGCCAGGCGAGCACGCCGTGCAAGATCGCGGACGGCAGCCGATACGCGGTGAGCTCGCCAAAGATCGGCAGATCGTCGTGGAACCAGCGATGCGACAACCCGGCAGCGAGCTTCGCGAGCGGCGGATGTTCGGGATTGCCCCCACCGCCCATCGGGCCACCGAACACCGACGTGATCAATGGCCCGCCGAGCCCGTGCTGGAGCTTGCCGAGCCCGACCCACCACTCGGCGTAGCGCTGGCCCGCGCTCATGTACACGGTCTCGTCGCGCGCGATGCCGACATCGCGCTGCAACATCACCACCGTGATCGTCGTGACGAGCGCGAGCAGCCAGCCGACGTGCCGAGGGTTCACTCGCGTGCCTCCGCCGCAAAACAGATCGAGCGATCCGGCGAGACTGCCTTGGCGACGAACGTCACGGACTGCGGCCCCGGCGTGGTCGCGAGCTCGAACCGCGCCCAGCCATCGTCGACGCCCGCGGTGACGACGGCACTCGCCGCACCCGCGTGGATCTCGAGCGTGCCGGGCGTCCGGATGTCACGGCGCTTGAACACGTCGGCGAGGCCCATGTAGCCGACGAGCTTGCTACCGAGCGTGAGCGGGACGGTCAGGGTCACCGCGCCGTTCGCGGGCGGCACGATCTGGATGCAGCGATGCGGCAGAAAGCCAACCTCGGCGAGCTCGAGCGAGGCCGCAGCGCGATCCGCCCGATCGGCGTGAAGCTCGGCGACGTGATCGAGGACGTCGCTCACCACCTTTACCGGTGTGCGTTCGTAATGGCGCAGCGTGACGCCCGAGAAGCTCGCCTCGGTCGCCGCGGTCAACCCTGCAACCTCGGGCGCATGCGCGCCACGGATCGAGAGCTCCCAGATCGAACCGTACTTCGCGGCATCCATTCGCGCGGCCATCTCGACCGGGATCAAATCGCCCAGGTGCAGCCGACCGACGGGATCGACCCACGGAGGAGCAAACACGATCAAATCACCGGGCTGGGCGCGCTCGCGCAGCGCCGTCGCGGCGCGATGCCACGCACCGTCGTCGGGAACCGACCGATCATCGTGGTGCGCTGCCGCGACCTCCCACAGCGAGAGGATCACCAGCAGAAGCGCCGGCGCAGCGGCAAGCAGCTTCTTCACGTCGTCGAGACGCTACCACGCAGCCATCCGGTCCTCATCATCTCGGGATAATCTCGGCTGCAGTGAAGGTTTATGCCGCGTTGTTCGCGATCGGCCTGGTCGTCTACGGCGCGTTTGCCGGAGGGCGGCTCGGCCATCAGTCGCAGGCGCCGCAGTTTGTCTACCAGGCGGACGCGTGGCTGCACGGTCACGCCTCGATCCAGCCGCCGCTGATCGACAACGACTGGGCCAAGCTCGAGACCGTCACACTCACCGATGGCCGCGAGGTCCAGGGCCGGCGGATGACGACACAGCCGATGTTCCACACGGTCAGCGGCGAAGAGGTGGCGTTCGCGCAGGTCAAGGCACCGCCCGTCGCGACCACCTGGTACATGTCGTTCCCGCCTTTTCCGACGCTGCTGATGGTGCCGAGCGCGGCGATCTCGGGGCGCGCGGGCAACGATGTCGTGCCGACGGTGATCATCGCCGCGCTGATCCTGCCGCTCGCGCTGCTCCTCTTGCGTCGCCTCGCGGCGGCCGGCCTCTCGCTGCGCACGCGACGCGAGGACCTGTGGCTCGTCGCGATGCTCGCGTTCGGCAGCGTGCTGTTTTTTTCGGCCGTGCAGGGCAAGGTCTGGTACACGGCGCATGTCGTCGGCATCGTGCTCGCGCTGATCTACGCGTGGGCTTCGATCGAAGCGAAGTACCCGATCATCGCCGGCCTCGCGCTAGGTGCCGCGGCGCTCACGCGCACGCCGATGGCGTTCATGTTTCCGCTGTTCGTGCTCGAGGCGTGGCGGATGCGCGCGCCGCTCGGCCGTTCGATCGTTCGCTTCGCGCTGCCCGTCGTCGGGTTCGCCGCGCTCGGCATGGCCTACAACTACGCGCGGTTTCACTCGTTCAGCGAGTTCGGTCACACGTATCTCGACGTGCGTCAGCAAGCGCAGATCGAGCAGTGGGGGCTCGCGAGCTATCACTACTTCGCACGCAACCTGACCGTCGCGTTCACGCTGTTGCCAGAGTGGCTCGGGCACGCACCGTGGATCTCGATCGGTGGCCACGGCCTCGCGATGTGGTTCACCACGCCGCTGCTCTTGTTCGTGGCGTGGCCACGCGACAAGCCGGTCATCCATCGCGCGCTGTGGCTCACGATCGCGCTCGTCGCGATCCCGTCGCTGCTCTATCAAAACTCCGGTTGGGTCCAGTTCGGTTACCGCTTCAGCCTCGACTACTTGGTGTTCCTGCTGATGCTGATAGCGATCGGCGGCCGCCCGCTCAACGCGCTGGCAAAAACCCTGATCGTCGTCGGGATCGTGATCAACCTGTTCGGCGCGTACACGTTCGATCGTGACTGGAGTTACTACCGCGTCGGCGGTAACGCCTACGACGTGCTCGTGGCACACTGAAGCCATGCCGACCCCCGAGATTATCGAGCGCGTTCGCAAGCTCAACGAAGAGCTCGGCGAGACCCAACCCGATCCGGCAAAGGCCGAGCACGTCGCCGAGCTGCGCAAGCAGATCGATACGGTGCTCGCCGAGCCCGACCACAAACCGCACTACAAGTCACTCAGCGACAGGCTGCAATTCCACTACGTCGGCTTCCAGATCGACCATCCCAAGCTCGCCACCTCGATGGAGAGCCTCGTCAATACGCTCGCGACCGTCGGCCTCTGAGGCTACGAAAAGCTACGGCCGGAACGGCTGTTCGTCTTTACCGCGCACCGGATTCGCGAGCCGACGCGCGACCGCGTCCTGCTCTTCCTTGGTGAGGCGGCGGACGTAGACCCCGGCAGCGTCGATGCTGCGCGCACCGAAGAAGCCCTCGGACACGGCGTACTCGACCTCGATGATCATGTATGGATCGTCGCCGATCCACATGAGCTCGTGCTTCCTCGGGATGCCGACCCACGAGCTCAGCGTGAACTTGTCGCGAGAGCCGTCCTCGTTGAGGACGACCATCGTGATGCGCTCTGTGGCTGTCACGAAGGCAAACCTAGCACGTCGAGCATCGTGTAACGACCCGGTGGTTTACCGACGAGCCACGCCGCCGCCACGAGCGCGCCGGTGGCGAAGATGCTTCGCGATGTCGCGCGATGGGCGATCTCGATCCGCTCGGCCTCGCCGAAGAAGTAGGCGACGTGCTCGCCGACGACGTCACCACCGCGCAGCGTCGCGACCCCGATCTCGCCGTGCGGACGCGCTCCGATCTCGCCATCGCGGGCGTGGCGTTTGACCGCGGCGTACTCGACACCGTGACCCGCCGCGATCGCCTTGGCGATCGCGAGGGCCGTGCCCGACGGCGCATCGCGCTTTTTGTTGTGGTGGGTCTCGACGACTTCGGCATCCCACTCGCCGAGCGCCCTCGCCGCCTGACGGACCAACCCGAGCATCAGGTTTACACCGAGCGAGAAGTTCGCCGCGACGATCACCGGCGCGACGTTGCTCAAGGCCTCGAGCGCGGCGTTCGCATCCGCGGTCAAGCCTGTCGTGCCGATCACGGCCGCGCGCGCAGCCTTGCTGGCCGCGCGCGCCGCCAACGCCGTTGCATCCGGCGTCGAAAAGTCGATGTAGACGTCGCAGCCCGCGAGCGCGGCCACGACATCGTCGCCCGCATCGACCGTTCCGCTCACCGCCAGATCGCTACGACCCGAGGCCGCGGCTTGCACCGCCTTGCCCATCTTGCCCGCCGCACCGACGACGAGCAGCCGCGAGATCACAACATGCCCTGCGCGTGCATCTCGGCGCGAAGCTCGTCGTGCAGCTTCGAGGTCGCCGCGACGAGCGGCAACCGACAATCCGTCGAGCAGCGATCGAGCATCGCAAGCGCGGCCTTGCTCGGCGCGGGGCTCGGCTCGTTGAACAACAGCGACATCAAGTGGCGCAGCTTGTAGTGGATCTTCTTGGCCTTGTCCCACTCGCCAGCCTTCACGTGATCCCACATGTCCGCCATCTCCTTGGGCGCGACGTTCGAGACGACAGAAATCACGCCCTTGGAGCCGAGCGCGTAGAGCGGGAACGACGTGCCGTCGTCGCCGGAATACACGGTCAACCGATCGCCGACCTTGGCGATCAGCTCGCCGCCGCGCACGAGGTTGCCGGTCGCATCCTTGATACCGATGATGTTCGGAAACTCGCAGAGCCGCGCGACCGTGTCGGTCAACATGTCGCAGGCGGTACGCGAGGGAACGTTGTAGAGGACAACTGGCAGCTTCGTGCCGCGCGCGATCGCGGCGAAGTGCTGGTACAGGCCCTCTTGGTTCGGGCGGTTGTAGTACGGCGTGACGTGGAGCAGCGCATCGGCGCCGGCATCCTCGGAGGCCCTCGTCAGCGCGAGCGCTTCGGCGGTCGCGTTGCCACCCGCGCCCGCAATCACGGGTACCCGGCCGCGTGCGGCCTTGACGGTCGAGGCGATCACGGCGACGTGCTCTTCGACATCGAGCGTGGCCGATTCTCCCGTGGTGCCGACCGAGACGATGCCATCGACGCCGTTTTCGATCTGCCAGTCGACCAGCTTGGTGAGGGCCTCGAAGTCGACACGCCCACCCTTGAACGGGGTCACCAACGCTGTAAGGCAGCCTTCGAAACCGAACTTCGCCATGGCGGATCTCATACAACTAACGTCTGACCCAACCAACACATTCCGCCACTTGGGATCTGTCAGGAGCCATCACACGTGTTGTGCTTGTATTTTCCACGCACTGCGTTATGAAGCCGCCTCCAGATGAAGAAGCTCGCTTACGTTTTTGCCGTTTCGTTGATCGCCGGGCTCGCGAGTTGCGCCACGACGGGGACGAATGACCTCAGCGGCGACGAGCAGGATTCCACCACGACGTTCGTCGAGATCCAGGAGTTCGGCACCAACCCCGCAGAGGACGCCTGGTACAGCATCAACTCGAAGCTGCAGAGCGAGTTCAACGAGGTCTGCGGCGATACGTTCTGCGAGGGTGATTTTCCGAACATCGCCGCCTTGCGCCTGTATTGCTCGGTGACGAGTAAGAACGCGACGATCCGCGACTGCGCGTGGGCGTTCACCGCGTCGACGCACGAGATCGATACCAAGACCGCGGCCGTGATCCCGAATGCGGTGACCTATCAGTGCCACTTCAAGCCGAAGACCACGGGTCCGAAATTGATCACGCTACTCACGAATTCCACCGACGCGATCCACGCGACGCTGCCTGGCATGGGATCGATCTACGACACGCTGAGTGATTGCTTCGGCCACCCGATCGGCACGACGCCGGTGAATGTCTCGCCGTTGACGACGACGTACGTCGACGCGGCGGACTACTACACGAGCTCGGCGAGCCAGGGCTGGACCGCGTCGGTCAAGAACCTTCACACCGCGTTCGACAATGTCTGTGGCGACACGTTCTGCAGCAGCGACTACGCCGATGTCCAGGCGCTCGATCTCGGCTGCTCGGTCACGAAGTCGTCGGGTAACATGAAAACGTGCATCTGGAACTTCGGTGGCAGCTACACCACGATCGCCAAGAACGGAGCTCTCGCGCTGGTGTCGAAGACATGGAGCTGCCCGGTGCAGGTCCACGGCACGATCGGTCAGATGATCTCTGTGCTGACCAGCACGACGGATAACACCGATGCGATCCATCGCACGCTGCCGGGTGGTACGTCTGCGTACGATTCGATCGTCGGCTGCGTAACGCGCTGAGTCAAATCTTCGACGTGGTGCGTTAACGACGCGCACATGTTTCGTTGTCGCGCCTATCACTGGTGAAAAAGGCGCGAGCCGCGGTACATCCACGATGTTCTGGAGGGACCGATGCGCTCTATCGTTAGTTGCGTTGCTGTTGTCTTATTAGCGGCGGGATGCGCCCATCCCGATAACCCCGATCCGGCGCTGACGATCACGCCTGCCGATGCAAGCGGCAAGGTGTCGATCACAGGGCCGACGAACTTCTCGGCGGTGATTTCAAACACCACAGCCGACGAGACTGTCACGTGGACCGTGTCCACGGGTGGCACGATCTCGACAACGACCGGTCTCCACACCGTGCTTACCCCACCGGCGGGAACCGCGTCGATCACGCTCACCGCGACGACGGCCGATGGCCTCACCGCCGCGGTCGTGGTCACGACGGGTCCGCAGGTGCTGACGGGGGAGACGATTCCGGGGCTCACCGCTTCGGTCACCGTCACGTACGACGCGCAAAACATTCCGCACATCAAGTGCGCGACGAAGAACGATTGCTACGCCGTGCAAGGCTACGTGCAGGCGCAGGATCGGTTCTTCACGATGGACTTTCTGCGCCACGTCGCGCGCGGTCACCTCGCCGAGTTGATCGGCGTCGATGGTCTGTCGCAAGACGTCACGATTCGCACGCTGTTCACCACGCGCGCCGGCCATCGCCTCGAGGATGATCTGATAGCGTCGCTGAGCCCCGATGAATCGCTGACATTCAACGCGTTTGCCACCGGCATCAACGCGTACCTCAATCACCTGCGCGCGAACCCGGGCATGATGCCTGGCGAGTACGCCCAGCTGCCGTTCCCGATCACGCCGACGGACATCGCCGAGTGGACGCCGCAAGACACCTACGCGATGGGCCGGCTGCAGCAGTTCCAACTCTCGGAGACGATCGGAGACGAGACCAACTACTCGACGTTCGCCGCGGCGTACGCGCCCGGCGCGCCAGCCGCCGACGCCGGCAAGATGACCGCGTGGGTCCGCGCGGCTGCGCCGACCACCGAGCAAGCGCACACGCTCTCGCCTACTGCGAGCACGTTCGAGATCGCGGCGAAGGCATCGCCGACGCCCCCACAGAACCTCGGCCAATGGGCCGACGTGATCGCCTCGACCAACGCTGACTTCACGGCGCTGCGCGATTTCTTGCGGCCGATGTCGGCCGCGATCGGCTCGAACAACTGGGTGGTCTCGGCCACCAAGTCGAAGTCGGGCAAGGCGATGGTCGCGAACGATCCACACCTCTCGCTCCAGTACCCACCGCTGTTCCACCTGTTCGCGATGACCTCGTCGGCTCCGGCGGACAACATGGACATCAACGGCGGATCGTTTCCGGGTATCCCGGGCGCGCTCGTCGGTCGCGGCAAGAACGTCGGCTGGGGCGTGACCGTCGTTGGTTACGACGTCACCGACCTCTACACCGAGACGTACACTTTCGCTGGCGCCGCCGGCGTCGCGGGTCTCTGCCCGGCGCAAGCCGTTGGCGGGTGCGTCGCACTCGCAGGTGCCCAGGTCCCGGTGCTCCCGGTGCCCATCACCTTCAAGATGCGCACGGCGCTCGGCGTCGTCACGGTCCCGTCGGGCGGCTCGATTCCGGCGGTGACGCTGATCGTTCCGCACCACGGCCCGATCGTGAAGCTCAGCACCACGACCGGCGCGGGCGTCAGCGTTCGCTGGAACGGCCACGAAGGCAACACGCATGATCTCTCGGCGTTCCTGGGTCTCAACACCGCGACGGATGTCGATAGCGCGATCGTCGCGCTCAAGCAGTACGCGACCGGTGCACAGAACTTCGTGCTCGCGGACGACCAAGGTCACATCGCCTACGACCCGCACTCGCTCGTGCCGAACCGCCGGTTCGCGAGCCTCACTGCTGCGTCGCCGCACGCTCCGTGGATCATCCTGCCGTCGGACGGCACCGCGGAGTGGGGCGACGGCACGTCGGACTGCACCTCGGCCACGCTGACTCCGTTGCCGGCTGGTTGCTGGTTGACCGACGCGCAGCTGCCGCAAGGCAAGGATCCGGCGAAGGGTTACTTCATGACCTCGAACGCGGACCCGACGTTCCCGTCGGTCTCCGACGACAACAATCCGCTCGGTCATCCGCCGTACCTGAGCTTCGCGTGGGATGACTCGACGGGCTTCCGCGCGAAGGAAGTCGAACTGCGCCTCGAAGCCGCGATCGCCGCGGGCGGCGTCACGCTCGACGACATGGAATCGATCCAGGCCGATCACATCTCGCGGCCCGGCAAGGCGTTCCACACGTTCATCAAGGCGATCCCGACCACCGGCGACACCGCGAACGTCACCGCGGCGCGCGCCGTGTTCGCCGATTGGGAGACCAACCACTACGACTGTCCGACCGGTCTCACCGGCAGCGACCCGATCAACAGCCCGGTCGATCCGACGGCCTCGGTCGTCGCGAGCTCGGCGGGTTGCTTCCTGTTCCACGACTTCATCCGCGTGCTGTTCACGAACGTGTTCACGGATGACCTGAAGGTCGTTGGCCTCGGCGTCAACCAGCTCCAGGCGATGAAGGCGATGCTGTACATGCTCGCCAACCCAGACGCCGCGAACACGCACTTGTGCAACAACGGTGCGACGACCGTGACCTGCGAAGCGCAGGTGTTGACCGCGATGGCGAGGGCCTACGCGAACATCACGGCCGCCAAGGGCGTGACCACGAACTGGAAGTGGGGCGCCGTCCACACCATGCAGCCGGTGTCGCTGCTCGCGCTCGTGACCACGAACTACAAGCCCGGTCCGTACGCGCGGCCGGGTGGCGCGTTCACCGTCGACGTCGGTACGCCGTCGACCGAGTCCGCTGGCCTCGCCTTCCCGTTCGGTTCGAGTGGCAACGTTCGTCACATCTCGGTGATGGACAAGGCAACGCCGGTCGTGAAGATGCAGCTGCCGGGTCCCGAACGTGATGGCCCGACCTTCTACAATGGTGGAGCGGCTGACCTCCTCGGTCAGTGGGTCCTCAACAAGTACTTCGATTTCGTGACCAGCGCCCAGAGCGACGCGGCCGCGGTTTCCACCCAGACCTTCACCGCGAACTAGGTGTTGGAGAAAAATATGCTTCGTCGAATTTTGTTTCTCACCGCCGGTGCCTCCGCGATTGCCGCGTGCGCACCTGATGTCGATCACTCGGAGCCGCAGACGTTCGTCACGGCCGTCTTCGATCCGACCACCGCGCAGATTCCGTTGCCGAACGATCTGGCGTTCCTCAACCCGCTGAACACCAACTGCCCGACGCCGTCGAACACCTCGACGCCGCCGGCGTGCGCGCAAGCCGAATTGCTCGCGTCGTTCAACGGCAAGTTTCCTAGCGATCAAGCTGTCGGCATCACGGTCAGCTTCACGCAGACCGCGTTCGACGGTTCGGGCGGCACATCGAACACCGCTCCCGACCTCGACCTCACGACGTTCACCTCGGACAAGGTGTACGTGATCGGCACGATCAACGGCGTCTCCGGTGAGATCCCGATCGAGATGCCGACCACGGCTGACTACGTGAAGCGTACGACCAGCGGCACGCTGACGATCCATCACGAAGGCAACGAGCCGTGGGCTGGTGGTTCGTACTCCCTCGTCGTGCGTGGCGGCGACGCTGGCGTCAAGACGAAGGACGGCCAGAACATCTACGCGTCGCAGGTGTTCACCCTGATCGAACAGGGTAAGGACATGACCGCTCCGGCAAACATTGGCCTCCTCAAGGCGCAGCTCGGCTCGACCGCTGCGGCCCAGGCGCAGGGCGCTGCGCTCAACCAGGTGATCGCGCTCTACAAGCAGACCGCGTTCCCGGCCGCGGACCGCAAGTTCCCGCATCAGCAGCTCGCGATCGCCGCGACCTTCTCGATCCAGGACACGATCACGAACGTCGAGATCGATCCGGCGCGCGGCAAGGCGCCGCTGCCCATCGACCTGCTCCGCGATGCGACGACTGGCAAGCTTACCCCGACCGCCGCGTGCGCGTTCCTCAGCACCCCGCTCGCGGCCGACGGCACCTGCCCGAACGCGGCCGCGGCCGGCTTCCTCGCGCTCGATGGCTTCTCCACGACCGGTGCGATCCTCGCGCCGACGAGCGAGCTCGTCGAAGCCAAGACCGTCACGGCGAGCTCGCTCCGCCTCTACGACCTCTCGGTTCCAGCGGCGCCCGTTGCCGTCGCGGCTTCGAGCCTGATCCTCGAGCCGTGCGAGTTCACCTCGGGTTGCACCGCGGCGAACCCGCTGTCGCCCGTGATAGCGATCCAACCTGCTGGCGCGACGGCGGGAGACCCCAGCTCGGTGTTCCGCACCAAGCCGCTCAAGGACAACACGGACTACGCCGTCGTCATGACGACGGACATCAAGGACAAGGCCGGTAACGCGGTCGGTCCGGGTACGGTCGCGAAGATCCTGCGCTTCAAGAACCCGCTCGTCGTCAATGGCCACTCCGCGCTCGCGGCCTCGGGAATCAGCGACGCGACCGCGGCACAGCTCGAGAAGATGCGGTTGCAGTTGCAGCCGGTGATCGCGACGCTCGCGACCGCGGGCGTGACCGAATCGCAGCTCGGTCTCGTCTACACGTTCCACACGCAGACGATCCTGAGCCAGGCCGTCCAGCTCGGCGCGCTGCCGTACACGCTGCCGGCCGCGACGGCGCAGACGGGTGCCGTCACCGCGTACACGGCGGCCGCGGCGTTCGGGCGTTACGGAGTTCCGCAGACCACGCCGCAGAGCAACATCGACGAGGTACTCGAGACCGATATCGTGACCTACAACCTTCTCGATTCGCTGACTGGCGCGTTCAAGCCAGACCCGACGATGGGCGCGATCGAACAGATTCACGTCCTCGTCATCACGCCGAAAGGTCTTTTAGCTCCGGCCTGCACCGGGTTGCCGAACGTTCACTGCGCACCACTGATGATCTTTCGCCACGGCCTCGGTCGTGGCCGCGCCGACGCGCTGCTGATCGGTGACACGTTCGCGGCGCAGGGCATGGTCACGGTCGCGATCGATGCCGAGAAGTTCGGCGATCGTTCGTTCTGCGATCCGAATGGCCCTGCCGCGCAATGCGCGAGCGGGGCGACGTGTACGACCTCGCTCCCCGCGGGCGCACAGGGCGACGCGAGCCCGCCCGGCACGTGCACCAACGGCCAGTTCCAGTATCTCCCGGTCAGCCCCAGCTGCGCGGCTCCTGACTCGTGCGGCGCTCTCCCGCCTGGCAACAACACCGGCTATCTCTACCAAGCGGGCATCCCGGCCGTGTCGGGCCAGTACTACATCTCGTCGAACTTCTTCCGGACCCGCGACACGATCCGCCAGGACATGATCGACGAGTCGCAGCTCACGCGCGTGATCGCAGGTGACGGCGTCACGGCGACCACGCTGACGACCCACCTCGCTGGCCGTACCGTTCCTCTCGCGGTCAACCCGGCCGTCGTCTACTACTCGTCGCAGTCGCTCGGCTCGCTCAACGGAGCCGGTAACGTCGCCACGAACCCGCGCATCTCGAAGGCTGGCTTCAACGTCGGCGGCGGCACCACGGTCGACGTGTTCACGAACGCGCCAGCGTTCGCGTCGACCACCAACGCGCTGCTCAACTCGATCGGGATCGTGCGGGGCACGTCGGCGTACCTGCAGTTCCTGGTCGTCGCCAAGACGATCATCGATCCAGCGGACCCGATTAACTTTGTCGGCCATCTGACCGCGAACACGCTGCCGAACCTCCTGCCGCCGCTCGGCGGTGCGACCGACGGCTCGGTCCCGCAGGCCGCGAAGAAGGTGCTGTCGCAAGCTGCGTATTGCGACAACACCGTGCCGAACCCGTTCAACTTCATCTTCGCGTCGAACGTTCCGGTCGGTCCGACGCCGGCGATCGGCGCCGCGTTCTTCACACCGAACCTCACGGGCACGTTCCAGTTGTTTGTAGGTACGGCCTTCACGCCGACCGATCTTTCGACCGGCTCGTGCACGGCGACCAACGCGGTGGAGCACGGTTTTTTGCTCGACTTCGTTTCGCCGACACGCACGCTCCAAGCTCAAACCGACATCGCGAACTTCGTGGTCAGCAACACGAACCCGCCCGTCCTTCGCTAGTAGGTAGCCTCCAATGCGCAAACTTATCCTCGCAACATCGCTCCTTGCGCCGGCCTCCGCATTCGCGGGTGGCTACTTGATTCCCGAAGAGAACACGCGTGACCTCGGACTCTCGTCGGCCGACGTCGCCGACGCCGAAGGCGCAGGCGCGCTCTTCACCAACACGTCCGAGCTCGCCGGCCCCGAAGGTCTGCAGCTCAACCTGAGCGGCGAGATCCTGCAGAACCGTACGACCTGGACGGATCCGAAGCTCGGCAGCTCGTCGCTCGTTCCGAAGTACGCACCGCCGCTCTCGGCGGCCGCGTCATTCGGCAAGCACCTCACCAACGAGGCGTCATTCGGCATTGGCGCCGGCGTCGACGTTCCCGCCGGCGGCAACATCTTCTGGCCGAATGGCTGGCAGGGCCAAGAGTCGATCCAGTCCGTGAAGCAGCAGGTCTTCCGGATCATGGGTGGCGTCGGTGTCCAGCCGTTCAAGTACCTCAAGATCGGTGCGAGCTATCAGCGCTTTCAGGCAACCGAGGAGCTCCATCAGTCGCTCAACTACCTCGATCACGAAGGTGATGGCGGTCTCGGGCTCTCGGGCGGCGCGAACTCTTTCGGTCTCGCGATCGACATCTACGTGCCAAAGATTCCCCTCCGCATCGGCGCGAGCTACACGCATTCGAGCAAGTTCGAGCTCGAGGGTTCGGTGCACTTCACGAACGTGCCGCCCTCGTTCACGCCCTTGATTCACGATCAAAGCGTGACCGAGGATTTGAAGATCCCGAAGGTGCTCTACGTCGGCGCCGCGTACGACGTGCAACCGAACGTCACGCTGATGGCCGCCATCAACTTCGAAGGCTGGGGCGTCTATCACGAAGATCACTTCGTCGGTTCGGATGGCTTCTCGGTGACCGTGCCGCGCAACTATCGCGAAGCGCACGTGTACCGCGGCGGTCTCGAGTGGAACATGATCGGTGTGCCGGTCGATGTCCGGATCTCGGGGCTGCGCAGCATCTCGTCGCAGCCGAAGGACACTGTCGCCCCGTCGTTGACGGACGGTAACAGCTGGGCAGGCGCGCTTGGACTCGGCATCTCGCCTGCGAAGACGTTCCGTATCGATGTCGCGTACCAGCACGCGATCTTCGACAAGGTCACGGCGACCGGCACCGAGACCCTACCCGGCTCGTACTCGACGCACGTCGACATCTTCAACGTCGGCCTGACGTTCAAGTCGGACCTCGGCCTGGCGCACAAGACGAACTGAGTCATTCTGAGTCATTCAGGTCGCGCGGGGTTTCCTCGCGTGACTTTTTTTCGACCATATGTCACCATTGGGGACATCATGATGGTACAGCGAATCGGCGCCTCGGAACCCGCCCGACAGGACCACGCGGAACACGCTGCACCAACACCGGTCACCGCCCCCGATGCGATCCGCGCGCGCGTCGATCAGCTCGCGCCCGGCGACGATGCCGGACTCGCGGCGCTGCTCGAGAGCGCACCGGCAGCGCGGCCCACGATCTTCCAAGCCGCGGCGCAGCGGCTCGGCAACGCGACCGTGCAACGGGCGCTCGCTCGCGTGGCCAACTCGCCGACCACCGGCACCGCCGCGCTCGCGACCGCGAACACGTTCTACGCGGCCTTCGCGTCGCGTGACACCCCGACCATGCGAGCGCACTACGCGCCGAACGTCGCGTTCCACGATCCCTTGTTCGGAAATCTCGAGGGCGAGCAGGTGATGCTGATGTGGACCACGATCCAGCCGGCGGCGAACCCGTTCAAGATCGTGCCCTCGGCGGCGACGAACCCTGTGATGCGCGCGGACGGCGCGTGGACGGTTCAGGTCACCTGGGATGCGCACTACGGGCTCAGCGGTCGGACGATCCACAACACTTCGAAGACCACGCTCGTGATCAAGGACGACAAGATCATCGAGCAGCGCGACGAGTGGGATCTCGATCGCTGGACCGCTCAGGCCCTGCCCTTACACCTCGGCGGTCACCATGTGATCGATCTGTTGACCGCCGCTGCGGCTCACAGCTTCATCAAGGTCGTCGATCTGCTGCATCACATCAGGCCGTGATGCCGGTGCTCGGACAACCGACGTCCCACGTGGGACGTCGACAACCACCCTCGGGGGCGGCGTGACTACAGCTTCGTCAGCGTGCCGGTCTCGACGAGCGCGGCGTGAACCCCCGCTGCGGAGGTCCACGACAACGAGATCGTGACCGCGTGGTCAGACACGTTGCCATCGGATACCTCGCCCATCTCAAGCACGAAGCTCTCCGCTGCAAACGTACAGTGCTGGTCGGCAAGTAGCACCTTGTTGTAGCAACCGTCCGAGCACGTGTCGGTCTCGAGCGCGAGGCTGCAGCTCTCCGTGCCGCGCATGCGAACGAGGGTCGCATCGTCGATCCGCCACTGCTCCGAGGCCTTGGTCGTCGCGTTGGTCCGCGTATCGAGTTGCGCGACGTCGCCGACATAGACTCCCGAGAAGTCGTTGCCGCCGCAGCCTACGAGAATGGTGGTGACTGCGAGGAAAACGATCGAGTTACGCATGCCTCCGCCATGAGCAAATCGCAGACCATCGGTCGCGTCTACAAATCTAGTCAGTTAGCTCGACAACGCTCGCGAGTCAGCGCGAATCCGCGCCACGCATGTCGTGGGACGTCGCTACCCTTTTTCTCGACTAGCTGGGGGCACTCTTGGCGGTTCGACCTACGAGCGATCCTGCGACATAGACGCTCGCGTCCTCCGGCCTTCCAGCTCGGCTGCTTCCCCTCACGTGGTGGCCATGCCCACGCAGGTGGAGCGCGCGATCGCCCCCGCGGCGGCGGCCGGGCTCATCTGGCTAGACCTGCATGCTCGCGGCGACACAGCACGAAGTAGTGATCGAGCGGGCGGTCGCGCTTGAACGCCGCCCCGATCGAGACGTGATCCGAGACGCGGCGCATGAAGTCGCGCGTCGCTTCGTACACGAAGCGCTGCAGGCGCCAGTGGTTGTCGACGACCCGCGGCCAACCCTCGGCGACCTCGCCGTCGGGAATCTGGAAGTAGTCGACGACGACCGCGCCGTGCGCCGACCACGCGGGCTTGTCCGCGGTCGGGATGGCCACGAAGTAGCCGGGACCGATCCATCGCCGCGTCGGACCCTCGTTGTAGCCGAACAGCCGCGCGCCGTACTCCGGTCGACAGAAGCGCTTCTGGAAGTGGCGGAGTGCCGGGGGTACGGGCAACGTATTGACCCCGTCGTGGATCACCTCTTGCCGCACGCGCGCATCGCCGACGAAATGCGCGAGGTCGATCGCGCGCGCATGCGCTGCCTTTTCGAACAGCGTGCGTTGTCGCGACCGGCCGAGTGCGCCGAGCTCTCCCCACCGCGTGTCGCCATCGAGGCGGTCGAGGTAGCTGCCGATCGTGTCGATGCCGATGTGCGGATCTTCGACGAGCGCCGCGAGCTCGGTGGTCCCAGTCATGGTGCAACCATCGTACGTGGCGACTGCACCGAAGTGCGGCCAGGCGCAGGCCGCGATCGCACGCGGACAAAGTATTCGTAGCGTCCCCGAGCAACCTGCTTTCTCCGACCCGCAAAGGGCGCAGCCGGCGGTGACAGCCGAGAAGACATCGCGCCCTCCGGCTGGTCGAGCCCGGGGGTCGGCACACACCGATCGCGAGCCGGCCGCTCGAGCTCGTGGCTTGGTTCGCCTCGTGGAGCTTCGACGAGAACATCGCCGCACCTCGCCGGAATGGCGCGTGTTCCACGAGGTAATCGCGGTGAGTGTCCGTTCTTCGAAGACAAGTTTCTGGAACAATGAAGGCGCGCTACATCAAGGCGCGCTTCTGAAGGCCGCGCAGGCTGCGCTCGAAGATCCGGTTCGTATACGCGACCGCGATGCTCGGCTTGACGTAGAGCCGGCGACCCGCAATCAGGCTCGCGAGGCCATGCAGGTGCGACCACAGGCCGACGGCCAGCTCGGTCACGTCATCGTCCGCGAGAACACCGCTCGAGATGCCCGCTCGAACTTCGCGCTCGAGGATCGCGAGCGCGGCGTCACCTGCATCGGCCGGACGATTCTTGTCGACGAGCCGCGGCCGGATCATCGCCCGGTAGTAACCGGGCTCTTTCACCGAAAATTGCACGTAGGAGCGCGCGAACTGCAGCAAACGATCGATACTCCGCGCGCCCGACTTCGCGAGCCCAGCCTCGAGCTGCACGCTCAGTGCGCGATACCCGTCCTCGGCAACGTCTGCGATCAGGTTCTCGCGGTCGGCGAAGTGCCGATACGCGGCGCGATGATCGACACCGACATTGCGGGCGACTTCGCGCAAGCTGATCGCATCGGCCTCGGTCGTCGCGAGCAGCCGCACCGTCTCGGTCTTCAACGCCCGCTGGAGGTCACCGTGGTGGTAGGCACCGGTCGGCTTCACGCGACTTCTGACTGCAACTCGACCATTCGATCCGTCCCAAGTATACCTGGTGCGAGCGATTCCATCCTCTGCAGCGTCGATCGACCGGGTGGAATGAGCATCGAACAAACGACGAAGCAACTGGGCTCTTACTCGAGCCTGCGCCCGTCGTCGCGCTCGAACACGTGCAGGGTCATGGCAAATGTCGGCGCTGACGGTACCGGCTCGTGGACCATCAAATCCACGGCGACAAGACGCGGTGAGCCCGTGTGCGTAGCGGGGATCACTCGATTTTGTGGCGCGCACCTCGCTTCGCTCCTGCGCTTCGTGACCGTCAGTCAGTGCGCGTCTGGCGGAGGGACCGTGCTCTTGGGCTTCTTCATGATGAAGAGCAGCACGAGGCCGAACAAGATCGCGACCATCGCGAGCTTGAAGCCGTCCTCGAACGACATCACGAGGGCCTGCGTGCCCACGGTCTGCGACAGCATTGCTTCGGGCGGCATGCCGGCGTGCTGGAGCTGGATCATCCGCTCCTGGACGATCGGGTCGTACTGCGTGACGTGCTGCGAGATGTACGCGGTGTGGCGCACCACCCCATCGGCCACGACCTTGCCCATCCACGCGGTGCCGAGCGAGCCACCAAGCTCGCGGGTGAGGTTGAACAGGCCCGTCGCATTGCCGCGCTCTTGCGGCGGCAGATCCGAGAGCGAAGCGACGGTCAGCGGAATGAAGATGAACGCGAGGCCGATCGCGCGAACCAGCTGCGGCATCACGAGATCGTGGAAGTCGGCCTGGGCCGTGAGCTCGGCACCGAGCCACTGGCTCGCTCCGACGATCGAGATGCCGACGAACAACATCAGCCGAGGATCGATCTTCGGTGCGACGCGGCCGACGATCGGCATCAAGATGATCTGCGAGAGCCCGGCAAGTAGGAAGACCTTACCGATGTCGAGCGCGGTGTAATGCATCACCGAGCCGCAGAACAGCGAGAACAGGTACGAGCTCGAGAACAGCGCGAGACCGGTGAGGAAGTTGATGCCGGTGCCTGCGGCATAACTCCGTCGCTTGAAGATCCGCAGGTCGACGATCGGGTTCGGTGCCTCGAGCACGTGGAAGATGAATGTGGTCAAGCAGACGACGGCGATGCCGATGAGGACCAAGATGAGGTTGGAGTCGAGCCAACCCTCGCGATTGCCCTCCTCGAACACGTATTGCAGCGCGGGCATGCCGGTCGCGAGCAGCAGGATCCCGGTGAGATCGATGGGGCGCGTATCCGCCTTGAACTCGGGCTCGTCGATGACCTTCCACGCGAGTGCGGCGACCGCGAGGCCGATCGGCACGTTGATCAGGAAGATCCAGTGCCAGCTCGAGATCTCGATGAGGTAGCCACCGACCGAGGGGCCCAGGAGCGGGCCGGTGATCGCACCGAGGCCGAACAAGCCGGCCGCCATGCCGTGTTCCTTCTGCGGATAGCGCGCGAACAAGATCGATTGCGCGGTCGGGATGATCGCGCCGCCGCCGAGGCCTTGGAGGATGCGGAAGGCGACGAGCGACTGGAGGTTCCACGAGGTTCCGCACAGCACGCTCGCGACCGTGAACAGCAGCACCGAGAAGGCGAAGTACTTCTTGAACCCGAACCGGCGCTGGAACCAGCCGGTCATCGGGATGACGACGATGTTCGCCATCATGTAGCCCGTCGACACCCAGCCGATCTGATCGATCGGAGTGCCGAAGCTCGCGCGGATGTCGGTGAGTGCGACGTTGACGATCGAGATATCGATCATCGCCATCACGGCGGCCAGCATGACCACGATCGTGATCAGTGCTTTGGGACCGCGGATTTGACCGGTGCCCATGACGTTACTCCGTGGTGTAGACGGTCACGGCTGCGCTCATGCCCGGCCGCAGCTCGGCCAGCTGTTTGTCGAGGAGGATCTTGACCGGTACGCGCTGCGTGACCTTCGTGAAGTTACCGCTCGCGTTGTCGGCGGGCAGCAACGAGAACCGCGAGCCCGTGCCGGCCTGGAGGCTCTCGACCTTGCCGTAGAGCTTGCCGCCATCGTAGCCATCGACCTCGATCTTCACCTTCTGGCCCGGGCGAATCTTCGCGAGCTGCGTCTCCTTGAAGTTCGCGACGATCCACTCTTCACGCGTATCGACGAGCGCCATCAATGCGCGATCCGGCGAGGCGAGTTGGCCCGGCTCGACGTTGCGCTTGGAGACATTGCCTTCGAACTCGGCGCGAATCTTCGTGTAACCAAGGTTGAGGTCGGCCTGGTTCACCGCGGACTGCGCCTGATCGACCTTCGCCTTCGCGACCTCGACCTGCGCCTCGACGACCGCGATCTGCTCGGGCACCGCTTGCGCGATGAGGAGGCGACCGCGAGCGGCTTCGGTCGTACCGCTCGAATTCGAGCGATTCGATTCGGCGATGCTCACGCGCGCGCGTGCCGCAGCGAGGTTGGCTTCGGATTGCGCGAGCGCGTCACTGCGAGCATCGAGCTCGGAGACCGGCACTGCGCCGCTATCGACGAGCTTCTTGGTGCGCGCGTACTCGGTCTTCGCGAGCGAGTTGCGCGATTCCGAGGCCGCGACATCCGCCGTCGCTTGATCGATCTGTGATTGCGTCGAACCGCTGACCGCGCTCGCTTGGGCGATGCCGCCACGCGCGATCGCGAGGTTCGATTCGACCTGCTTGCGGGTCAGCTCGAGCGTCGCTTGCGCTGCGTGATACTGAGCCTGCGCCGCAGCGAGATCGGCATGCGTCGAAGCCGAGCGAACGAGGAAGTCCGCATCGTCGAGCTCGACCAGGACATCGCCAACCTTGACGTGCTGGTTGTCCTGCACGAGCACCTTCTTGACTTGACCGCTGACCCGCGAGGCGACCGGCGAGACGTGGGCTTCGACCTGAGCGTCGTCCGTGTTCTCTTTGCCGCGGCCCGAGATGTAGATGAAGGCGGCGACGCCCACTGCGACGGTGACGAGTCCACCGGCGATCAGCGGAGCCTTCTTGCGGGGCTTGCGGTCGGGAGGAACGAGAGTCTCTTCGGTAGCCATAGTGGCTTTGGCAATTGCATCGCAGATACCAGGTCGTATCGACCAGGTTTCAATGAGTTACAAGCCACCTACCACCAGCTGGCAGCGAGCTATGGCATACAGCCTTATGCCAATGGGCGGGATCAGCTCTACCGAAATCCGTTCAATCCGAGGGACCCGGACCCGAGTGGCGTTCGCGGACCTGGTCGGTGTCAACGCACACACGGTCTACCGGTGGGAGCTACCGGAAGGCTCTGCGCACGCCCGTCGGCCTCGCGGTGCAGACCTCGCAAAGCTCAAGTCGCTCGCCGCGAAGCTTCCGGATCCACAGCTCGTTCCCGTGCTCGCGGCCGTCGAACGCACGCTCGATGGCCGCTGGCGGGATGCGGAAAACGTTTTGATGCGCGCGCAATCGGATCGCAACGCGGGGATCGAGGTGCGCGCGCTCGCCGCGACCGGGCTAGCGCTGATCGATCTGATGCATCGCGCGGATGGTCGCCGTGCGCTCGTGG
Organism: Kofleriaceae bacterium; assembly: GCA_043759355.1. Taxonomy (GTDB): domain Bacteria; phylum Myxococcota_A; class Polyangia; order Haliangiales; family Haliangiaceae; genus JABFXX01. The sequence continues at coordinate 95,876 of JAYVLQ010000020.1, read as the reverse complement.
CGCTCGCACCGGCGCTCGCGCCCGATGCGCCGAGCTCCGCCTTGACCGAAGCTGTCGCTGCCCTCGCCTACTCGATGCCTGATGGCGAGCTGTTCGATCTCGAGCGCGTGCATGCACACGCTCGGCGCGCGGACGAGCTGTCGCGGCCCGGAGAGACACCGCTCCCGCAAGCCCTCGCTACGATGGCCGTGTCGAACGCGGCGTTGCTCGCGGGCGATGATGATCTGATGCTGCGCGCACTCGGGCGTGTCGAGGCGGTGTCCGCCGCGTCGCTGCCGGTGGTGCCTGGCCTGTTCCTCGATCAATTGAGGTCGTACGCGTCCGCGCTCTCGGGTCAGACCGAGCTCGCCCTCGTGCGGCTCGACCGGATCCTCGCGAATCCGCAGGTCAAAGAATCGGCGAGCCTCGAGTCGCGCACGCTCGCGGCGTGGGCGCTGCGCAGCCTCGACAATCTCGGAGATCCAGAGCACGCGCTCGCGATCGCGCGCCAGGCTCGCGAGGTCGCCCGCGCGAACGGACTCGCGATCGGCGTCCACATGGCGCTCGCGTTGCGCGCCGAGGCCGATGCGCTGATGCGGCTCGGTCGGATGAGCGAGCTCGTTCCGGTGTTCGCGGAGAGCGACCGCGTCCTCGAGGAAATGGGATTCCCTGTCACGGTGATCTTACCCGCGCAGGCGCGCTACCTCTGGTACACGAACCAGCCCGAAGCGCTCGAAGCGCTCGCCGCGAAGGTCGCCGCGATCGAGCTGCCTTCGATGCGCGCGATCTGTCAGGCGTATGCGGCGTGGTTGCACGCGACCGCGCTGTTCACGCGCGGCGAGGATTCATCAGCGACCCTCGCGGCGTTCGCGCACGCGGAGCAGCTCGCGAGCGGCTGGAGCCTCCTGCGTCGCGACATCCTGATGGCTTTCACGAGCGCGGCGCACATCGAAGGCACGATCGCCGATGCGCGCGCGGTGCTCGAACGAGCGCAGCGCGCCGCAGATCGCCGGCCCTCGGCATGGGTCACGGCCCATCTGCGCCGGGCGGAGGGCGTCGTCATGATCGGCGAGGGCCGCCTCGCCGAAGGCTTCACGATGATCGATGCCGCGATCGCGACGTTCCTTGCGTCGGGCGATCTGCTCGGCGCGGCCTTTGCGCATTACGGCGCGGCGGGCTTCGCGCGCATCGCGGGGGCGACCGATGCGGCGGAACGGATGGCGGCCTCCGAAGCGGAGCTCGCCGCACTCGGCCTCCAGACCCCGCGCTGGATCGATCGCGCGCTCGCGCGGACTGCGCACTTCTTGAAGAGCGTGAACTGGCAGCGCCACGAGCACATCCCGACGACGCTCACCCAGCAGCTCGAGCTCGGGCTCCAGCGCGTCGCTGTTCCGGGCGCGAGCTTCACGATGGTCGTGAAAGAGCTCGCGTCGGTCGCGTGCGAGCTGACGCACGGCTTGGTCGCGGTCACCGACGAGACCGGCGCGAACATCTGCGAGGTACGCAAGGCGATTCCCGCCGAAGATGTCGTGCAGTGGTTCGATCTTGGCGGTGCGGGCCGGCGCGCGCGGCTCGGCGTGACGCGCGTGCTAGATGACAACGAACAAGGTGCGATGCGCATGCTGGTGCTGGTCGCCGGACTCGCGCTCCAGGTGGCCGGACTGCGCGGCGGCGATCGCCCGTCGGCTACGCAGGAGGTCGTGGTGCCCGACGTGCCCGGGCTCGTCGTCGCATCGCTGCCGATGCGACGGTTGATCGCCGATGTCGGCCGGCTCGCCGGCTCGCGCGCGACCGTCGCGATCACGGGCGAATCGGGCGCTGGCAAGGAGGTCATCGCACGCACGCTGCACGAGCTGTCGCCGCGTGCGCAGCAGCCGTACATCACGTTCAACTGCGCCGCGGTGCCGCACGATCTCTTCGAGGGCTTGTTATTCGGCTACAAGAAGGGCGCGTTCACCGGCGCCGATCGCGATCACCTCGGAGTGATTCGAGCCGCGGATGGCGGCACCCTGTTCCTCGACGAGATCGGCGAGCTACCACTCGATATCCAGCCGAAGCTGCTGCGCTTCCTCGATGCCGGTGAGGTGTTCCCGCTCGGAGCAGAGCGCCCGATCAATGTCGACGTTCGCGTGATCGCCGCGACGAACCGCGATCTGGCCGCGGAGGTCGCACGCGGTGCGTTCCGTCAGGATCTGTTTTACCGGCTCCACGTCGTGCCGCTCGTGGTGCCGCCGCTGCGCGAGCGTCGAGAGGATATCGTGCCGCTCGCGCGCCACTTCATGCGGTTGATCGCGGGCGACCGAGCTGCACCGACGTTCGCGCCGGATGCGCTCTCGGCGCTGCGCGACTACGGGTGGCCCGGCAATGCGCGCGAGCTACGCAACGTGATCGAGCGCGCACTCGCGTATGCGGATGGGCCAGACAGCGTGCTCACCCGCAAGGAGCTCGGGCTTTAGTAGCTAAGCGAGCTTTTGCATGACGTCGCGCGACGCCAGCGACGCCAGCGACGCCAGCGACACCAGCGACGCCGAGAACACCGGGAAGTCGTACTCGAGCGCATTCGCGTGCTCCTCTGGCGAGGTCACCGCGGTGCAGTCCGAGAGGGTGATCAAGTCAAAAGCCGTGCTCGTACGCGGTGCGCATCGTCGATTCGACGCAGCACTTGGTGAGAGAGCCGCCGATGATGACGGTGTTCGCGAGCATCTTGCTTTCGATCCAATCCCGGTAAAGCTGACTCAGCGAGCGCCGCGGAACCTCGTAACCCTCGGGAAGTGGAACATCAGGAGGAAATGGCCGCGCGCCATCCGCGGAATGCAAGACCACCCGCAGACGGAGCTAGCCGACCATCGAGTAGCGTCCACCCGAGGGCGGCGAAGCCGCATCGATCGGTCGCGCCCACCCGCCGGCTTTGCGCACCCGAACGCGGTCACAAGCGCGACGCGAGCAGCGCTTGGCCGTTGCGCAGCGGTAGCTCGATCGTGAACCGTGCACCACCACCGGGCGTGTCGCTCACCGTGATCCTGCCACCGTGGTCGCTGATGATGCGGTGCACGATCGCGAGACCGAGACCCGTGCCGCCCTTGGTGATCTTGGTGGTGAAGTACGGCGCGAAGACCTTGTCCCAGAGCTCGGCGGGGACGCCCGGACCATTGTCTTCGACGACGAACGTGAGCCGGTCTGACGCTTCGCTCCGTCTGGTCGTCACGGTCACGCGCCCACCATCTCGATCACCGAGGGCGTCGCGACCGTTCTCGACGAGGTTCAACAAAACCTGGTTGAGCTGACCCTTGTCGCCATCGAGCTCCGGCAACCGCGGATCGAGCTTTGCCTCGATCTGCGGCGAGGTGTCTTTGTAGAGCGCGAGCGACGAGCCGATCACGTCATTGAGATCGACGCGACCGAATTCGGGTTTCGGCATCCGCGCGAAGTCGCTGAACTCCGCGACGATGCGCTTGAGCCGATCGGCTTCTTCGAGCACTGTCGTCGTCGATTCTTCGAGGATCTCGGCAAAATCGGGATGCTGCTTCTTGTAAGACTTGCGAAGCGTATCCATCGCCATCTGGATCGGCGTGAGCGGATTCTTGATCTCGTGCGCCAGCCGGCGTGCGATCTCTTGCCATGCGGCGATGCGCTCGGCGATCACGAGCTTCTCCTTGGAGGACTTGAGATCCTCCATCATGAAGTTGAATGCGCTCGCGACCGCGCCGACCTCGTCGGTATCGCGGACCGGCACGCGGTGATCGAGGTCACCACGTGCGGCCGCGATCGAGCCCTCGACGAGCTGATCGAGATCGCGGGCGGTGCGGCGCGCGACGAGCGAACCGATCAACACGACCACGAGCAGCGCGCCGAGGGCGAGCAGTACCGCGGTGAGCGTGATGTTGAACAGCAGATGATCGAGGCCACCGTCGGAGACCGCGACCTCGACGAACGCGACCGGTCCACCATCGGCGCCGAGCATCGGCACGCGGATCGGCGGATCTTTCGCGAGCTTCGTCCAACCCGCGTCACCACTGCTCGGCGGCAGCAACACCTCGCCACTCGGCAGCACGATCCGCGCATCGGTATCGATACCGGCGCTGCGCATGAGCGAGAGGAGATCATCGGTCACGCGCTTGCCGGCCACGACGGCGACGCTGTAACGGTTGTAGCGCGCGATCTGCGCCGACTCGACGACGAGCATGGTCTCGACGGTGTGACCGGTCCAGATCGAGTCCCGCGTGAAGAACGGCTGGCCCTTCGTTGCCTCGGCACGCTGGCGCACGATCGGCACTGGATTCGGGTCACCGATCCGAGCGCGGTGATGCGGAGAGACGAGCACGGTGTCATCCGGCCCGGTGACCGTGAGGATGTCGAGCGAGAGGCCCTTCATCGTCGGCCCGGCCTGCTCGCGGATCTGGCGCGGCGCCTCGCCGACGAGGCGGCCTTCGCCCTTGTCGAGATCGATCAAGAGATTTCCGACGAACGGATGATCGGCGCTCGCGAGCGAGCTCGCCGCATCGTGCACGACCGCGTCGAGGCGCCCGATCTCGCGCCCGACCACATCGCTCGCATGATCGCGCCGCGCGACATAAGTCTCGCGCAGCTTCGTCGAGAACACGTGCGTCGCGATCACCGCCGAGAGCGTGATCGGCACGAGCGTCGCGAGTGCGAGCGTGAGCGTGAACCGACCGCGCAGCTTCACGGTCGACCTCGCGAAGGTACCGGCGCACCGAACAGATACGCATCGGCAAAGCACGGCCGGCCGAGCGCATCGAACGCCACGCCCCGCACGTCGCTGCGGTACCACATCCGCACGCTGCGGAAGAACAGCGGCACGATGGGCATGCGCTCGGCGAAGGCCTTCGCCGCCGCACCAGTGTCCAGCGTGCCGGCCTGCAGGGCGCTCACCGGCCAAGGATCGCCACCAGCCGCGAATGCGGCGCCCCACCACACGCTGGTCGCCCCGACAGGCTCGGCGAGCTGTCCGATCCAGAGATCGAGCTTGCCGCTGGTGACCCGCTCGCGCAGCACCGCGGCCGAGACCTGCGTCACCGTCCAGGCGAGACCGAGCTTGTCGAGCGCGAGGCCCACGTGCTCTGCGATCTCGCGATCATCAGGCCGTGTATCCTCGACGAGGATCTCGAGCCGTATCGGATCGAGATCGGGCACGTGCTTCGCCGCTTGCGCGAGCTGGGCGCGTGCACGGTCCGGATCGCCGGTCTTGCCGAGCGGGTCGAGGGGCGCCGCGCCGGGCACGGGCATCCGCGTCGGCAACACCTGTTCGCCCGAGCCGATCGATGCGAGCCCACCGCGCGCGACACCGAGATCGAGTGCGCGCCGGAACGCCGGATCGTGCTCGAGCAACGCGTGCGCCGATCCGAACCCGACATACACCAGCAGCGCCGCGGGGCCCGAGACCTCGCGGCTCTGAAATGATGGAGTGCCTCCGGCGAACGCCGAGACTCCACGCGTCGAGACGTGCGCGTTGCCCGTCTCGAACCGGCGCGCCTCGCCATCCGGCGTGTCGTACCAGCGCAACTCCAGCCGGTCGATAAAAGGCCGCCCCGCGAAGTGATTGTCGAACGCACGCAGTACGAGCCGATGATGAGAGAGGTCGGCCTGCTCGATCGCGAACGCGCCCGTCCCCAGCACCTTGCCTGCCGGTGCCTTGCCAGCTTTCGTGATCGCGAGCTGCGGCAGCGCCAACAGTGCCGCTAGATCCGCCGGTGGTGACGCGAGCGAGACTTTGATACCGTTGCCATCCGCGCGCACACTCGTCACGATCGGCAGCACGTAGCGCAAGGCCTTGCTCGCGCGCTCGAGCGACGCCGCGACATCTTGCGCGGTCAGGGCAGTGCCATCGTGAAACACCACGCCCTTCTTGAGCTCGATCCGCGCCGTCGTGTGCTTCTCGTCGAACACCGGCGCCGCCGCCGCGAGATGCGGGCGTGCCGTGCCGTCCGGACCGAGCTCGTACAGCGTGTCGAAGATCATGCCGATCACGGTCACGTCTGCGTGCGTTCGTGCCGCGACTGGGTCGAACGAAACCGGCGCGCCCGAGAGCGTCGCCTCGACGCTGCCTCCAAACCGAGGTCGCAGCTCGGCGTGCGCCGTGCTCGCGAGCAGCGCGAACGCGAACCCGAGCGCTGCAAGCTTCACGCAGCACCCTGCATCGGGCGCGACCGGCTCAATTCATTCTCCACAGATCGACGCGCGTCGAGCCGATCAAGCGCACCGCGGCGATCACCACCGGTGCGCCATCGAAGTCACCGACCGCGAGACCGGCCACGCCACCCGCCATGAAGGCCTTCTTCCACGTCGGCTTCTTCTCGTCACCACCGAGGGTCACGACCCGAATGTCGTCCGCATCACCGGGCGCGCTCGCACTCGCGTAGATCAGCTCGGAGGTGCCATCGCGATCGAGATCCGCGAGCTCGAACGCGGTGCCGACCTTGGCGAACGTGAGCACCGGCGGCCGCTCGCACTCGATCCCGATCGGGCACTCGCGGGTCACCTCGAGCTTGCCGGTCAGGCCGAGTACGCCGCGCACGGGATTGCGATCACCGTGGGCATCGATAATCACGCGGCAGCGCACGGCGTAGCTGCCGGTCTTGTCATCGCCGAAGAAGTTGCGACCGAAGGCGAGCTGCACGTGCTCGCCCGCGCAGGGCTCGATGCCGGGCTCGGCCGCCGAACCTACGAGCTGCTTGGTCTGCCAGCTGACCTTGAGGGTACGAGTGTAGACCGATGACGAAGCGACCACCACCTTACCCTCGAATGCAACGGCGCCGATCGGATCGCGCGGTGCGGGCATCGCCGCATCACCCTGGAAGGGAACGCGCGCGAGCTCCTTGACATGATGATCGGCGATCGAGAATGCGATCACTTCGCGCGTGGTCACCGCGTAGAGCTCGGCTCTACCATCACCATCCAGATCGGCCGCGCCGAGCGCGAGCAACGGCGCGCCGAGCTCGAACACCGGAGTGAGCCGCTGCGGCTTCCAGCTGACGACGACCTTGACGGGCGGCATCAAGGTTGGCGCTCGCGCGGCGCGCAGCGCGTCGAGCCGCGTACGGACCTCGGCCGCGAGATCGTGCAGCACGCCCGCGTGGGCGGTCGCCACCAGACCCGCGATCACGATGTGAGCGAGCCTAGTCGCCGTACTCATTCGTCACCGAGCTGCCCTCGGTCACTTCGCCCGGCTTCGGCGCGACCTCGGTCGGCTGCGTGCCCTCGACAAACACCTCGGTGAGCGTCGTGTTCTTCGGCGCACCTTCGGGTGCGAGCAGGCCGGTCTGGCGATCGATCGTGGCCTCGACCACGTGCGAGGGCCGCGGGAATGCCTTCGTCGGCAAGTTCATATCCTTGGCGATATCTAAAAAGATCGGCGCCGCGACTCGCGCGCCCTGCTCGCCCTTCATCTCGCGCGGATCGTCGAAGCCGCACCACACGCCGATCACGTAATCCGGCGTCATGCCGATGAACCACGTGTCCTTCGCCTTGTTCGAGGTGCCCGTCTTGCCGCTGATCGGCGCTTTGATCTTCGCGCCGATCAGCGCCGCGGTACCTTCGGTCACGACCGAGCGCATCGTATCGGTGATCACGTACGCGACCTCTGGCGTGATCACTTGCTCGGCTTTTTGCGGCGGCGTGGCGGTGCCGTTGATGGCTTCGATGAACGTGGGTTCGGCGAGGATCCCGCCCGCGGCGAACGTCACGTAGGCGTTCGTCATCTCGAGCGGCGTGACTTCACCGGCGCCGAGCGAGATCGCCATCTCTTCGGGCAGCTCGCTCTTGATGCCGAGCCTGTGCGCCATCGCGACGACGTTCTTCGGCTGGAGGTCGCTGGTCATGCGGATCGAGACCGTGTTGATCGATTTTGCGAGCGCCTCGCGCAACCGCACCGGGCCGAGATACTCGCCGGTCTCGAAGTTCTCCGGCTTCCACAGATCGAACACCTCGGGCGCATCGTTCACGATCGACGCCGGCGTGCCGCACAGCTGCTTGGAGGTCGAATCGTTCGCGTGGCACTTCGTCTCCTCGGCACGCGCGTACGCGGCCGTGTAGATGATCGGCTTGAAGCTCGAGCCCGGCTGGCGCTTCGCCATCGTGGCGCGGTTGTAGTCGCCGAGGTGCGGCGTGTAGCCACCGATCAGCGCGCGCACCTTACGGGTCTTGACGTCGATGATCACGACCGCACCTTCGGGGCCTGGCTCGAGGATCACGCGACGGGTGCCATGCTTGAGCTTCACCGGCGCCGGATCTTCATCGTCGTCGTTGTCGGCGATTTTCTTGTCGCCCTTGTCTGCCTTTGGCGGCTTCTTCGCGGCGCTCTGCTCGCGCGGCCCCCCTGGAGCGACCCACACCTCGAGCACGTCGCCGACCTTGAACCGTTCGCTCGGCTTCTTCTTGTCGGGGTTGTAGCGAGCATCGGTCTCGTCACCGAGTTCGAGCGTGCCCGGATTCCCACCCAGATCGACTTCGAGCTCCTGAACGTCATCGTGGACGAGGGTGACGATCGCGTCGTACGACGTCTTTACCTTGAGCGTCTCGCCGCTCATCTTTTTTGCGAGCCGTGCGAGCTCCGCCTCGAGGCGGTCGGGCTTGACCGAGCGAATCGGCAGCCCGATCTTGTGGCGCCTGTCGACCGCGCGCAGGCCCGCTTGCAAGGCGAGCTGCGCCTTGGCCTGGAGTTCCGGATCGAGGGTGGTCCGGACGATCGTGCCTTGGTCGAGCACTGCATCGCCTTTTGTCTTGTCGGCGAGCAGCTGGAGCTTCACGAGGTCGACCCACTCGGGCGCGCTCGAGCTCTCGGGCCCCTTGCTCTTCACGATCTGAATCTTCGCCTCGCGCCACTTCTGGGCTTCGGCGGCCGTCAACTTGCCGATCGTGACGAGCTGACCGAGCACGTACGACTGGCGGCCCTTGAGATCGAGCAGCACGGGACCGACCTCGCCGCGATCGCGAAATGCAATCAGAGCGCGCGCGAACGACTCCGGCGATTTCGGCATCGAGGCGAGCAGCGCCGCTTCGCCGACGTTGACGTCCTTGATGTGCTTGCCGAAGTAGTAGAGCGCCGCTTCTTCGACGCCGTAGCGGTTGCGACCGAAATCAATCTGGTTGACGTAGAGCGAGATGATCTCCTGCTTCGTCAGCGCCTTCTCGACCCGACGCGCGAGCACGATCTCCTGGATCTTACGTTTGAACGAGCGCTCGGGCGTGAGCAGCATGTTCTTCACCACCTGCTGCGTGATCGTCGAGGCGCCTTCTTTGGTGTGACCCGCGCGCAGGTTCGCGAAGAACGCGCGGCCCATGCCGACGTAGTCGATGCCGCCGTGGGTCCAGAACTTGTTGTCTTCCGCGGCGACGAACGAATCGATCACGAGCGGCGGAATCTTGTCGTACGGCACGAACGTGCGGCGCTCCTTGCCGAGGGTGCCGATTAGATGATCATTGCGGTCGAGGATTTTGGTCGTCTGCTTGAACTGATAGGACTCGAGTTTGTCGATCTTTGGCAGGCTCGGATCGCGGCCGTACATCCAGAACACGAACGCGATCGTCGCTGTGCCAAGCGCCGCACCGATCATGCCGAGGATCGCGCCCCACTTGAGGAGGCTGAGCCAGATCGGGCGGCGCCGAGAGGGCTCCGGTTTCTGGAGGCCTTTCTTGCTTGTCGGCTTTCCCGGCTTGGCTTGGTTCTTCGTATCCATGTAGCTCTTTACGTGAACGCGGTAGGGGGGCGCGATAGTCCCTCGGGACCGGCTCCGGCGCCAGTTACGCGAGACGACGCTCCAGGACCCCGATAACACCGCGGATCTTGAGCGCGAACCAGCGCGCTCTGAGCCGCGCTCGGCGATCCGGATCGAGATCGCCGGCGGCACCCAGATAGGCGCGCCGGCGGGTCGCGATCCGGCTCATCGCCATGCCGACAGTGACCGACAGGTTGTAGCTCTCCGTGAACCCGAACATCGGGACCGTGATCGCACCGTCGCTCGCGGCGATCGCCTGGTCGGAGACCCCATCGTGCTCGTTGCCGAAAACCAGGGCGAGGGGTGTCGAAACATCGACATCCTCGATGGTCTGCCTGGCCGGCAAGCCCTTCGCCTCCGGAGCGGTCGCGTAGACGCGAAACCCGCGGTGATGGAGCGCATCGATCGCAGCCTCGGCGGTGGGCCAACGGGTCAGGTCCAGCCAGCTGTGCGCACCCTTGGTCACCGCGTGTGTGGCAGAGAACCTCAGCCGCGCTTCGATCACGTGAAGCTCCTGGAGGCCGAGTGATTCGGTCGTGCGAAGCGTCGCGGCGGCGTTGTGAGGATCGTACGTATCCTCGACGGCCGTCACGACGGAGCCCAGTCGCGCCGCGAGGACTGCATCGATGCGCGCGATCCGCTCCGCAGTCATCATCGGCATGAGGGCCTCGCAAATTTTTGCGGGACCATGCTTCTCGATCAGCCGATCGATTGCATCTCTGCGGGGTGCATCGTTACGGGGTGCATCGTTGCGGGGCGCATCAGGGGGCGCGTCAGTCACAGGACGGTCCTTTTACTATGATAGCGTCGTGACGGGTGTTTGCGACGGAGGGCATCGGCCGGTTCGTAGGCGATCGCTATCACGTCGTACGCGAGCTCGGCCGTGGCGGCATGGGTGTCGTCTATCTGGGCCGCGACCTGCGCCGTGACATGGACGTCGCGATCAAGGTCCGCGGCGTCACCCATAACAGCGCGACCCTGTGGTTGAAGCGCGAGTTCCGTGCGGTGGCCACGTTGCGCCACCCGAACCTCGTCGAGCTCTACGAGCTGGTCGCTCACGAAGAGTCTTGTTACTTCACGATGGAGTACCTCCCCGGCATCGATCCGCGCCGCTGGGTCGAGCGCGAGGTGTCGCTTGCCGCGACAGCGTCGAGCGACGCGACCACGCGGACCGCGGTGCCGATCGAGCACGCGAACACCGAGATCTCGGTGACCACGCCCCCCGCTTCGATCCAGCTTCGCGACGTTCCGCAGGTCGATTTCGGACGCGTCCGAATGGTACTCGCGCAGCTCGCCGAGGGCCTCGCATTCCTCCACGCACGCGGCGTGATCCATCGCGATGTCAAACCTTCGAATGCGATCGTCACCGATGGCGCGGTGAAGCTGCTCGATTTCGGGCTCGCGCTCGAGCAGCGCCGAGTCGAACAGGAGCTATCGCGTGAGACCCGCGTCGTCGGTACCGCGGCCTACCTCGCACCGGAGTACGTCGAGCGCTTGATCGTGAGCCCGGCGATGGATGTCTACGCGCTCGGCGTCGTCGCGTTCGAGCTCGTCACCGGCGCTCCTCCGTTCGGCGGCGCGATCCACATGTTGTCGCGGCTCAATCGCGTGGTCTCGCTGCCGCGTGCGAGTGCGATCAATCACGACACGCCCAAAGAGATCGATGACCTCATCGATCGCATGCTGCAACAAGATCCGGCGAAGCGGCCGACCGCGCTCGAGGTCGCCGTGCGCCTCAACGGCGAGCTGTCGCAGCCGCGCCAGCTCAAGCGCGCGTCGAAGTTCATCGGCCGCGAGGCCGAGCTCCATCGCCTGCAGATGCGGCTCACGGATCCCGCGCCCGAAGGTCGGCTCGTGCTCGTCACCGGTCCCTCGGGAGTCGGCAAGAGCTTCTTGATCGACGAAGCGCTCGGCCGGGTTCGGCTCGACGGTTCGCCCGACGACGCGACCTGGCGCGGTCGCTGCCACGAGCGCGAGCGGGTGCCGTATCGCGCCTTCGACTTCGTGATCGATGACCTCGCGACCGAGCTCGCCGGCAACGCGGTCCTCGTGACCCAGATCGAGCACGCCGGTGCGCTCGCGCGCGTGTTCCCCACGCTCGGCACGCTTCTCGAGGATGCGCCGAAGCTTCCGGTCGCCGACGATCTTCGCGTCGAGCGCGAGCGTGCGTTGGCCGCGATGACCCAGCTGTTCCGTCACGTCGTCGCGCTGCCGCGCGGCGCGAAATCTTCTTCGGGTGCGACCGCGCGCGCGATCCTCGTGATCGATGATCTGCAGTGGGCCGACGACGATAGCCTCGAGCTCCTCGCGCTGCTCGTCGAGAAGGTCGCGAGCCCGCTGACGATCGTCGCGTCGTTTACGACGATCTGCCCCACGGGGACCGCGGGGACCACAGGGACGAGCGACGCTTCGCATCCGCCCCTGCCAGGGCTGCTCGAGCGGCTCGGTGCGCGGCTCGGTACGCGGGTCGAGATGCTCGATCTCGCACCGATGATGACGCAGGATCTCGCCGCGATGATCGCGGACCTCGCGCCGCTCGCCGCGCTCGATCGCTTGCAAGCCGCCGCCGAGCTCGCCGCCGGCAGCCCGTATCTGGCCGAGCTGATCGGGCGCGAGCTCGCCGATGCCGGCCTCGCCGATCCGCACCACGCCGAGCTTCGCCGGCTCGAGCGCCTCGTGCATGACGAGCGGATCGTCGCCGAGGTCGCATCGCTCGCCGCCGGCGCCGCGACCTTCGAGCAGCTCCGCGCGCTCGCCGACCTGCCTTCGGTCCAGCTGCAATCCGCGCTGCGCGGGCTCGAGGATGGCCGGATCGTGCGCTCGACACCGAGCGCCAATGGCGATCCGGCATACGTGTTCTACCACCAGCGCCTGCGCACCGCGGCGACCGCGACGATCGGGCCCGCCGCGAAGAAGAAGCTCCACCAGCGCTACGCCGAGCTCCTCCAGGCGGAGCACGCCACGCCGGATCAGCTCGCGTATCACTGGTCCGAAGCGGGCGAGCCGAAGCGCGCCGCGCATTGGGCGATCGTCGCCGCCGAAGCCGCGTACGGTCAGCTCGCCTGGGCGCTCGCCGCAGACTGGTATGGCCGCGCGCTCGAGCTGTGCGACGACCTGAACGCGAGGAGCGAGCTGCGCGCCAAGCGTGCCGAGGCGCTGTTCATCGGTGGCAAGCTCGCGGCTGCCGCGATCGAGTTCGACACGCTCGCGCGCGCCGAGCGCGGCAAAGCGGGCGATCGGTGGCACGTCCGCGCCGCCGAATCGCATATCAAGCTCGGCGAGATCGAGACCGGGCTCGAGATCATCGATGGCGTGCTCGAGCGGCGCGGCGAGAAGCGCACGAAGCAGCGCATGATCAGCGCGCTCCGCGTCGTCGGCGTGGCATCGCACTGGCTCGTGCCGAAGCGGTTGCGCTCGCGCGGCAAGACCGACGAGGTCGTGATCGCAGCACAGCGCGTGATCGCGAAGTTCCTCTCGACGCCCTACCCCGTCGAAGCGTTCGAGTACGTCGTCCGCGACATCGCCGCCGCCGAGCGTGCCGGCGACCGCGCCCAGCACGGCATGGGCATGGCGATGCTCGCCGCGTATCTCGCCGCGGGCACGCTCGGCCGCTTCGGCGACCGCGCGATCGCGAGCGCGCAGCGGCTCTCGATCGAGAGCGGCGCGCCGTATCCGCGGATGGTCGCTGCCGGTGCCGCCGGCATCCTCGCAACGTTGCGCGGTAACTGGAGCGGCATGCGGATCGCGCACGAAGAGGGTCGCCAGATCTGCACGCGGCTCGGCATGGAGCGCTCGTGGGAGGCTTCGTTCCTGCGCAGCTATTGGGCGCTCGGCGAGCTCTATGCCGGCGAACCGTGCCGCTCGCTCGCGATGCTCGACGAGCTCGCCGCGGAGAGCGACGATCTGATCGCGCGCGCGTTGCTCGGCAGCTATCGCGGCCGCGCACTCGTGCTCGCCGGCTCGAATTTGCCCGCTGCGCGTATGCTCGAGCGCGAGCTCGCGAATTCACCGATCGCCCGCCACGGCATGGCGTCGGTCTATCGCCAGGTGTTCAGCGGTGAGCTCGCGCTGGCCGAGGGCGATTACTGGCGAGCCGCGGCCATCGGCGAAGAGAGCGAGCAGTCCGCGCGCACGCAGTGGCTCTCGACGATGCCCGCGATCTCCGCGATGATCGATCTCGTGATCGCGACCGCCCATATCGGCCGGGCGGCGAGCGGCGAGCGCTCGGCAGCCTACCGCGCTCGCGATCGGTCGCGCGCGATGTACCGCCGCAGCAAGTCCTCGTTCTACGCCGCGACCGCGCTTCGCTTGTGGGGCCAGGCCGAGCAGCTCCTGGGCAATGCGGATGCCGCGCGAGCGATGTTCGTGCGTGCGCGCCGGGTCGCCTCCGAACGCGGCGGCAAAGTCGATCAGCTCGCGATCGCCGCGCTCGCGGGCGCACCAATCGATCCGGGTCCCTTGGCCTTTGCGGTGAAGTGGTTCACCGGGGGCGTCGTCTCGTAGTTGGAGGAGTGAGTCATGGCTAGTCCTTCTGTGATCGTGATCGGTGGAGGTGTCGCCGGTCTCACTGCGGCGCACGAATTGATCGAGCGTGGCTTCAAGGTCGATATCTACGAACAGCGCCCCACGTGGGGTGGCAAGGCTCGCTCGCAACCGGTGATCGGTAGCGGCACCGATGCCCGCAAGGACCTGCCCGGCGAGCACGGCTTTCGGTTCTATCCGAGGTTCTACTCGCACGTGATCGACACGATGAGCCGCATCCCCTCGGGGACCGGCAAAGTCGTCGACCATCTGCGCGGGACGACCGAGTCCGGCATCGCGCTGATCGATAACGAGACCTGGTATCGGTTCTTTCGCAAGCTCCCCGACAAGCCGTACGAGGTTGTCGAGGCGCTCGAGCTGTTCTTCCAGGACCTCGACTTCGATGTCCAGGACATCGGCTTGTTCGCCGCGAAGATCCTCCAGTACTTGACCTCGAGCGACGAGCGCCGACTCGGCGAGTACGAAGGCATCTCGTGGTGGGAGTTTCTCGAGGGCGACCTCTACTCGCCAAACTTCCAGCGCCAGCTCCGATCGATACCGCGCACGATGGTCGCGATGGATCCAAAGCACGGCTCGGCGCGCACTGTCGGGACCATCTCGATGCAGCTGATCCTCGATTTCGCAACGTCGGGCATGAACAACGATCGAACCATGGGCGGGCCGACCTCCGAGATGTGGTTCGATCCGTGGTTCGCGCATCTCACGTCGCTCGGCGTCGGCTTGCATGCGGGTAAGACTGTCACCGAGATCCAGACCAGCCCGACCGCGATCAGCGGGCTCAAGCTCGACGACAACACGGTCGTCACCGCGGACTTCTACGTGCTCGCGGTGCCGATCGACAAAGCGATCGGGATGATCACACCCGCGATGGGCGCGATGGATCCGGTGCTCGAGAACCTGCGCACCAAGAATGCAGACGACCTCGTGGCGTGGATGGTCGGCATCCAGTACTTCCTTTACGAGGACGTGCCGCTCGTCCGTGGCCACATGTTCTATCCGGACTCGCCGTGGGCGCTGACCTCGATCTCGCAGCCCCAGTTCTGGCGCGACCTCGGCCTGTTTCGCGAGCGCTATGGCGACGGCGAGGTCGGTGGCTTGATCTCGATCGATGTCTCGGACTGGACCACGCCGGGCATGGTGATCACGAAGCCCGCGAAGATGTGCTCGCCCGACGAGATCAAGACCGAGATCTGGGCGCAGATGAAGGCGGCGATCAACAGCCCGACCGACAAGGTGCTGACCGACGAGCTGTTGCACTCGGCACACCTCGACGACGATCTCGACTACTCCGACGGCACATTCCCGCCGGTGAACAAATCGCGCTTGCTCATCCATCCGCCGGGTTCGTGGGCCACGCGTCCGGAACCGGGCACGGCGATCCCGAACCTCGTGCTCGCGGGCGACTACATCCGCACCAAGACCGACCTTGCCACGATGGAGGGCGCGAACGAAGCAGCGCGCCACGCGGTCAACGTGATCCTCCAGCGCGCGGGCTCGGTGGCCCAGCCGTGTCAACTGTGGCCGCTGGTCGAGCCCGAGTCGTTCGTGAAATGGAAGCACGTCGATGCGGCGCTTTACGCGCACGGCAAGAAGCACATGTTCGAGATCGCGGGCATTCGCGACGCTGCGCGGGCCGCCGATCTGCTGCGCCGGTTCTACGCGTTCACCGGAATCGACAGGATCGATGACCTGCTCGACAAGGTGAAAGTCACGTCGGTCGTGAAGGGCATCCTCGCCCGTCTTGGCGCGGACTAGAACACGGTTCCGGTGAAGCTCAGCACCCTGAGCTTCGCCGGCGTCGACAGCGGCTCGGTCACGATCATGCCGTCGCGGCCATTGCCGTTACGGTGGACGAGATGGCCGCCATCGCCGCCGTACGTGGTCATGTACACGCTGATGTGATTCGTCGTCGCGAAGTCGGCGTTCAGATCGTCGACGACTTGCTGCTTGGTCTGAAACGGTAAGTCGGTCGAGTGCAGCCCGAGCGAGGTGTAGTCGCTGTTCACGGCGGCGTGCCAGCCTTCCGCCCATGGCAGGTTCGGCATGGCGTGCTCGATCTGCGTGGTGTGGACGTCATCCGTGTTGGTCGAGCCATCGGTTGCATCGACGGCGACGTCGTAGATCGCGTTGTTCATCCGGACTTGCAGGTGGACGTGCGATGTATCCGCGTTGCAGCTGTTCATGCCGCTGGGCGGGACGATCGCGACGAGGTGCCCGTCGAGCCGACCGTAGGCGCCCGAAGCACCGAGGAGCTGGCCGAAGTTGCTCGTACACGCCTGCCGCGTTGGCGCGCCGTCGTCGACGTGCAGGCGACCATCGGTCGAGACATCGACAGGTGGAGCATCGGCGGTGGAGGAACTCCCTCCGCCGCACGCGGCCAGGACGACAAGCGATAGCCTACGGATCACGCGGGGACTGTAGCGAGCACCAGGCGCGATTCATAGCCTTGTGTCGCGCCGAGAGAGGTCACCGGTCGGGCGTGGATCGGGCGTGGATCGGCCGTGGATCGGGCGTGGGTCAGAATGCGCCGTTCGCCGCCATCGTCATAGCCATCGCCGACGTAGAAGCTGTTGCCGGTATCGCTCGAGCAACGATTGGCCATCGTAGAACCGCACGGTCACGTGCGCATTCGCGGCGTCGACCTTCGAGATCGTGCAACTGCGAACTTCGACCGATCCATCGAGGCCGAACGCGTCGCGACACAACGGCGCGCACGACTTCTGAGACACGGTCACGTGCTCCGTCGGGTCGACAACAAATTGGCCCACACCTACCTACCAAGGCGAACCTGCCGAGATGCGCTGGCCCGTGGTCGGTTTCGTCGGTTTCGCGATGTGGCTCGGGGGCCTCGCGCACGCCGAGGACGTCTCGGTCGCCGCGGCGATCGGGGCAGGCGCGCAGGGCAATGCGACGTACGGCGCGCTCGAGCTCCGGCTGGATCAGCAGTGGCACGATACGCGCCTCGGGCTCGGTGTTCGCGGCGTGTGGGACGACGGTGTGTTCCGCAAGAGCGATTGGAACGGCGCCGAAGACATCGTCACGATCATCAGGGACTTCGCCGCCGGGACAAAGCTCGCTGGTCTTGGTGACGGTGGTCATCTCGCGATCGCCGCCGGCCGGCTCGCGCCGAGTCACGTCGCGCGGATCGCGGATGGCTATCGTTCCACGCTCGACGATCGCTGGCGCACCGGTATCCGCACTGCCGCGGTCACGGCCGAGACCGAAGCGACGCTCGAGATCGATGACGTGCTCGATCCCGCGCTGATCGCGGGCGTCGTGAGCTATCAGCTCGCGCCGCCGTGGGGGGCACATGTAGCGTTCGCGATCGATCCCACTCAACCGACAATGCCCGGCGCGGTGCGGACTGCCGGCGTGATCGAAGCAGGGGTGAGCAGGCGCTTCGAGGGCGATCAGTCGCGGACGGATCTCGGCATGTCGCTCGTGGCCGAGCTCGGGCTCGGATTCCAGGCGGTCGGGTATGTCGATTCGTCGATCGCGGTCGGCGAGATGCGGTACTCGATCCGTGGTGATGCGCGCGGTGGCAGTGGCACCGCAGGGTCGATGTTCGGCCCACTGTATCGCGTCGAGCGCGCGGACCTGTGGCAGCGCGCGCGCGCGGGCGAGCTGCAGGGCGCGTCGTTCGGCCTGACCGCAGGCATGGCGGCACCTGACGGGTGGCTCGAGCTCGGCCTCCGCGATCGCCCAGGTCTCGGCGTGCTCGCGACGGCCAGCGCGGGTGCGCCGATGGGCAAGCGAGTCCAGGGCGCGCTCTGGGCTTCGGCGAGCCCGCATGACGGCGCGGGTGCGGCGGAGCTGCGCGTCGCGTGGGCGAAGCGCTTGTTCAGCTCGATCCAGGGCGCGCGGATTTACGACTTTTCCAAGCCCATGCCGAGCGCGGTGTGGAGTCTCACGGTGTGGTTCGGGGCGGCGACGAACTGACGACTCGCTGGCGCGGACCCTTCGCGTTCTTGATCAGCCGTACCATGAAGAACCCGCTGAGCGACGCGACCACGATGCCGATCGCGAGCAGCCGGTACTTGTAGGCACCGCCGATGGCGGGCCGGTTCGAGGTCCAAAATCCCGACGGGCGATCGCTGAGGATCTCGTGCGGGCGCTCGACGGTCGGTGGTTCCGCGAGCGCAGGCGCCGCGAGCGCGACGACAAAACCGAGGGCCAGCAGGAACCGCATCCTCGCTGTGTAGCACTAGACCTTGCTCTATTCAGGCTTGTGTTCGTGCTTCTTGTGAGGCTTGTTCTCGGGCGTTTTGTCGCGCCCGTGTTGCTTGGCGAGGTCGTCCTCGCGGTCGCGTAGCGGGTTCGTGGGCCGAGCGTTCTTGATCGCCTTTTTAACTCGCTTCATGCAGTCGTCTTCGGACTCGGCATCATCGGTCTTGTAGAACAAGAGCGGCGTCGCGATAGCCTTGTCGTATTCCTCTTGCGTCAGCTGCTTGCGATGGAGCTCGTTCGCCAGGATGTGCTCGATCTTGGTCTTGGTCCACTTGGTCACCGTGTTCGTGCAGTACTGCGACGACCGGTCCTTGGGGTTCGGCAAGATCGTCGAGAAGAAAGCGGCCTCGACCGGGTTGAGATCTTTTGGCGGCTTGCCGAAGTAGTACTTCGTCGCCGGCCCGATGCCGTAGAGGCCCGGTCCGAACTCGATCACGTTGAGGTAGATCTCGAAGATCCGATCCTTCTGGAGTGTGTTCTCGACGTGCCACGTGAGGAACAGCTCCTGGAGCTTGCGCGCGAGCGTCTTCTCGCGGAACAGCAGCACGTTCTTCACCATCTGCATCGTGATCGACGAAGCACCCTGCACGAACTTCTCGTGCTTGAGGTTGTTGATCAGCGCGGTGCGGAACTCCGTCGGGATGAAGCCGTGGTGCTTGTAGAACCCGAAGTCTTCGCTCGATTGGATCGACTTGGTGAGGTACGGCGAGATCTGATCGATCGGTACGAAGTCCGGGTTCGTCGGGCCGACGACGAACGACTCCCACTCGCCCTTCTCGGTCTCGACGTACTGCTCGAACTCGTCCTTGAGGCGCTTCGGCGAATCGGCGGGCTCGTCGACGACCTTGCACTTGTTGATCGCGATGTGACCGCCGAGCTCGAGGGCATCGAGGTCCATCCAGTCGATGTTCGTATGGATGTCGACATCGAACACGCCGCGGATCTTGTAGCCGTGCATGTAGGGCACCATCTCGACAGGAAACGCGTCGATCATGCGCTGGCAATCGATCGGCGGAATCACGAGCCTCACTTGCACCTGCTCGATCCCGTGAGGACCGCGCATCGGCGGGGTGCGCTCGGTGCCATCCGCGTTCTTTGCCGGGTGTTCGACATCGAGATGGACCTCGCGCGGCGCGAGTGCCGCGCCGGTGATCGAGAACGGCACGTTGCGCGACAGAAAGTCGCCGCGCGTGAGCTCGAGCTTGCGCGTCGCGCGATCGAAGCTGCCCGTGATCTCGCCCGAGAGATCGAGGTCGTGGACCTCTTTGTCGGCGATGTAGGGATGACCGATGTTCAAGCCATTGAGATGGAAACCGCCGTTGAACGCCGCGCCGAGCTTTGTCACGTCGACGTGGATCTTCGTATCGATCGCGGTTGCCTGATAATCGACGACCGCTGACTGCGCGAGGATCGGTGCGAGCCGATCGAGCTGGAACTTCGCTGCCTCGAGATCGATGTGCGCGGTCTGCCCCTTCGGATCGAGGTCGCCCTTCGCGGTCCACAACTGGCCCGGCACGCCGCCGTAGCCGCCGGCGAGGTTCAGCGTGTAAAGACCCGGCTGATTCGGATCGGCGGTGATCGAGCCCGCGATGCCCGAGAGCGCCATCCGGGGCCAGAGCTCGAGCTCGCCGCCTTCGACCTTCACGATCGGCGGCTCGCCTCGGGCGCGGCGCACTTCGATCGAAGCGACGTTCGCTTTCGGGGCACCTGTCGTCGTCGCCGTGATGCCCTTGCCATGCGCGACGACGAGGCCTGGCGTCCACACCGCATCGCCATCACCGACGAGCCCGGTCGCACCCGATTGCTCGTCGTTCGCGAGCACGCGGACGTGGCTGACCGTGACCTTCGTCGGCCGCGGCGAATGACCGCCGGTGACAGCCTCTCCCGACGACGATGCCTGGTAGTGCTCGAGCGCGTCGCGCACGTTATCGAGACCGGTCGCATCGCGACGCAGCGTCGCGGTGACGCCATCGATCTTCGCGTCGCCAAGCTCGATCGTGCCGAACAGCGAGTGCCACGTACTGAAGTCGACATCGACGCGTGCGATGTGAAGCAGCGGCAGGTCGCCGTCGTGCGGGCCCTTTACCGAGATATCGCGCACGACCACGTGACCGAGCGAGACATCGATCCTGCCGATTTCGATCTTGCGATCGAGCTTCGTCGCGAGCCGATCCGCCCGGGTCCGGATCATGCGCGTTGCGACCTTGGGATAGACGACCGCCAGCCCCACCACCACGACCACGAACAGGACCACCACGACGCCGCCAGCAATGAGCCAGCGACGAGGTGAGCGAAGGAACGAGCGACGGAACGAGCGACGGATAAAGACGCCGCGAGGTGTTCCGGGGTTCATGCGATCGAGATTCGCGAGCTTGCGCGGTTACTTACACTGCAGAGCGAGGATATGGCCGTCGTCCTTGACGCTGCGGCCCCACACCGACCAGTCACCCACGGCGAGCGACTGCTTGTTATCGAGCACGCGCTTGCCGTCCGCACCATCGATCGTGACGGTGAGCTCGAGCTTCTTGTCGGTTCGATCGCGCAGCAACAGCGAGGCTCCACCCTGCGCGAGCTTGAGCGCATTCGGCTTCTGCTTCGCGAGCGAGATCGGGCCACCGGACAGCTTGTGGAACGTGTTCCACGACGAGAACGGCGGCTTCTTGAGCTTCTTGTCGAGGGCCTTGAGCTCTGGATCGACCGCGGGTGCGTTGCCCGTGGTCGCGGAAATCTCGAGGTACTCGCAGTCCGCTTTGACCTCCGGATCCGCGCGGACGATCGAGCTCGCAGCAATAATCGCGAAGATGATCGCGATGCTCGCAAACCTCATATGCCCTCCACAGTATCCTCTGGAGTCACCCAGATCACGGTCGTGCTCCCATCTTCGTCATCGACATTGAAGACGGAACTGGTGCCATCCGGCGTGTCGAGCTCTTCGATCTCCGCGGGGCGATGTGAGACCGTCTGGACCTTGATCGGACCGTGGCTGTCGCCGGGGGTGCCCGGATCCGCACCACCACTACGCAGGATCAACGCGAGTGCCGCGACCGCACCTGCCGACACGGCCCCGGTGATGATCTGGCTGCGATAGCGCTCGAGGAACCGACCGAGCCGGGTGAGAAAGCCGGCATCGGAGGCCGCCGGCGCGACCACGGGCGTCGGCTTTGCGATGTCGATCTGCTTGTCGATCTCGCGCCACATCGAGGCGAACGTTGCCTCGGGCATATCATCGGCAGCGAGCTCGAGCCGGCCTCGCACGAGCTCGCCGAGCTCGTGCAAGGCATCGACCTTGCCCTGGCCGTCGGAGTCGAGCTCCGTCGCTGCTTCGCCGTCGGCATGCTCCATCAACTCCAGATCGCGATCTGTCTTCACGACCGGCTCCCCGACGCCGCGGCGTCATCCGACTCGGCCTCTGCAGGAAGCACTACACCGTCGACGAGATCGACCAGCTGACGCTGCATATTCTTTCGCGCGTGAAACAACCGCGACATGATCGTGCCCTTCGAGCAGCTCATCGCCTTGGCCATCTCGTCATACGACAAGCCCTCGAGCTCGCGCATCACGAGCACGGACCGGTGATTTTCCGAGAGCAGGGCGAGAGCCGCATCGATCCGGGCGCGGATCTCCTTGTCCATCAAGGCCCGGCCCGGGTTGCCGCCGAGCACCCTGGGGAGGAGCCCTTCGTCCGCAGCCTGGGCGAGATGAGTCTCGTCGAGCTCGACGGGACTCACCCGACGATGCTTGCGCAGGTGGTCGATGGCGAGGTTCATGACGATTCGGTACAGCCAGGTGTAGAAACTTGAGTTGCCTTCGAATTTGTCTAAGTACTTGTGAGCTTTAATGAAAGCGTCCTGAACGACGTCGAGGGCGTCTTCCTGATTCCGCACGACGCCAACAGCCAGGGCATAGGCACGGCGGTGGTAGCGTTCGAACAGGGTGCGGAACGCCTCGCGGTCGCCGCGTTGCGCGGCGAGTACCAGGTCCCGATCGTCGAGCGCTTCACGTCCAGTGGACGAGGGCTGCCCTCCCTTATTCACGCTCACTTGGCGAGGAGTTATATCACCGCCATAGGCCCGGCATCCCGGTGAGGTCATAATCGAGCGACACGTGGCGGAGGTGCTTACATCGACAGCGCTAGCCGAGCGCAAAGGCCGGCTGGCTCAGATCGCCGGCTTTTTGGACCGCATGCGAGGCCTTGTCTATCGCCACGAGGCGAAGCGCGCCTCGTTCACCGCGATCGCGGCACTCGCTGGCCTCACGCTGGTATTGCCCTTGATCGGTCACGCCGCGTCGACAAATCGCCCGCTCGCGATGGCGGTCCTCGGCGTCGGTGGCTTGCTCGCGATCCTCGTCGCGATCGCCGCGACCGTGATCGGCTGGATCGCGCCGCGACGTTCCTACGCGCACGATCGCGAGCTCGCGCGCTGGGTCGGCCGACGCCACGCACCGGTCGCATCGGATCTGCTGTCCTCGGTCGAGCTCGCGAGCTCGCCCGATCGCGTCGGTGCGCCATCGAAAGATCTGGTCGGTGCGCTGGTCGCGTCGACCGCCGCGCAGCTCGACAAGCTCGAGCCGGTCGCCCTGCTACCGACCCACGAGATCGTGCGCGCTCGCGCGTGGATGCTCGGCGCCCTCGCGGCGAACCTCGCCCTCGTGTTGATCGTGCCGCACTTCGTCGCGCTGGGTTGGCGATCGTTGGTCGCCGCACATCCCGCGCCGTTCGATGGTGCGGAGCTCTCGACCGTGCCGCTCGTCGGCGATCTCTCCGTCACGCTGACCGCACCCGCGTATGCCAAGCGCAAGGTCGTCGAGCTGCCATCGTCGTCGGGCGATCTGCGAGGTTTGCCCGGAACGGCGGTCGCGTTCCAAGCGAAGTTGCTCGTCCCCGCCACCGCGGCCGAGCTCGTGATCGAGCCGCTCGCGGGGACCGCAGGTACGCCGAAACCGATCCCCGCGAAGATCGAAGGCGACACGATCACCGCCGCGTTCACCATCGATCATTCCGCGCGCTACCGCTTCGCGGTCACCGATCCGAGCGGCACCCGCTCGATCGAAGCGACGCCGCGAGCGATCGAAGCCGAAGTCGATCAAGCGCCGACCGTGCAGCTGATGGCACCTGGCGATCCGCTCGATGTCTCGAACTTGAAATCGGTCGAGCTCGCGTACGTGATAGAGGACGATTTCGCGATCACCTCGGCCGAGCTCGTATGGGAAGCCGGCAAGGATCGCGGACGCAAGCCGATCGCCATCCAGGTGACCGGAGCCGCCGAAACCTCGCGCGCGCAAGGCAAGCTGACCTGGGACATCGCCGAGGTCCAGGTCCAATCCGGTGGCGAAGTTCGCTACTGGGTCGAAGCGAAAGACAACGACTCCGTCGGTGGCCCGAACCTCGGCAAGTCGCGCGAGCTTCACCTCCGCGTGATCTCGCCGCGCGAGCGCCACGAAGAGACCCTGAACCGCCAGCAAGCGGTCGCCGAGAAGGTGTTGAAGAACCTCGGCGCGCGTCTGGTCGGTCCGGGCGACGACATCGCGATGCGCGAAGAGCTCGAGCATCAGATGCGCGACGCGATCGGCGAGCTGCGCTCGGTCGGTGCGGCGTTCGAGAAAGATCCGCATGCGTCGGATCTGATGCGCAAATCGCTCGCGGCGATGAGCGAGCGGCTCGACAAGCTCGCGAGCTCCGAGCAGCTGATCGAAGCGAAGTTCGTGCCCAAGGGCGCGACCAAGGCGAAGTCCGGCACGTTTGGCGTGATCGATCCAAAGATCATCGGCGAGCTCGAGGACGACACGATCAGCCTCGCCGATTGGTTGGATCGCGAGCGGGTCGAGGGCCTGCTCGATCTCACCGACGAGATCGCGGCGCACCAGAAACGGCTCGCGGACCTCCTCGCGCAGTACGCGCGGACAAAGGATCCGCGCTTGCTCGCAGAGATCGATCGCGAGATGCGCGCGCTCGATCGCACGTACGCCGAGCTCCAGAAGCATCAGCAGGGCATGCCCGAGGATGTGATGGACCAGTACGTCAGCCGCGATGCGGTCCAGGCGCAACAGGGCTCGAGCTGCATGGCCGAGGTCGCGGCGCTCGTCCACGCGGGCAAGACCGCGGCGGCGCAAGCAAAGCTCGAGACCTGCCAGCTCCAGCACCAGCGCGCCTCGGCATCGCTCGAGGGCTCGCTCGCGCAGCTGCGTGGTGACAAGTTCAGCGACGAGCAGAAGAAGCTCGACGAGGTGATGAACGAGCTCGCGGATGTCGCCAAGGATCAGGACGACATCGCTGCCGAATCGAACAGGCTGTTCGAGTCGTACGCGCAGAAGGCTGATGAAGTCGCACGCGATCACCGCCGCGAAGCGAGCAAGAAGGTCGCCTCGCTCGTCGAGAAGTTGAAGAAGCGGATCGACGCGATCAATGAATCGGGGCTCACGCCGTTCGCGAAGGAGGAGCTTGATATCGTCCAGCGCCGGCTCGGGGATGTCGAGCACATGGTCGGAGATGGCGACCTCGCGGAGGCGCTCGGCATGGCGCGCCAGGCCAAGACCAGCCTCGAGACGATCGCCGGCGAGCTCGAATCCGCGATCAATGACGATCCGAAATCGAAGTGGGCCGATGCGACTGCCGATGCGCTCGATGGTGTCGAGAAGACCCAGCCGGTCGCGAAGGACCTGATCGACGAGCTCTCGGCCCTGTCGCCGCGGCCCGATCAGATCATGAGCGGCGACGATCAGAAGTCGCTCGAGCGGTTGCGTCGCCGCCAGGCAATGAACCAGCAGCGCGCGAAGCGACTCGGCGATCGCACGAAGCAACTCGCCGGTGAGTTGCCCGGCGATACGGCCGGCGAGCTCGGCAAGAAGCTCGGCTCCGCGCTCGATCACATGGGCAAGGCCGACGACCGGATGAAGGGCAAGGATCCCTCGGGGGCGCGCGCGGCCACGCGCTCGGCCGCGGACGATCTCGCGAAGGCGCGCGATCGGGCACGCTCCGCTGCGCGGCAAGCACAACAGAACGCCGTCGGTGACGAGCCGATCCGGATCCCGGGCGCCGACGAGTATCGCGCGCCAGAGCGCTATCGCGAGGACATCCTCGAGGCGGCGAAGAAGCGCGGAGCAAAGGCGCCCGAGGGCTACGATGACCAGATCAAGCGCTACTACGAGGACCTCATCAAATGAGCGCGAGGCTCGTCGTTGCAGCGTTGTTGATCGCGAGTGCGGCGAGTGCGCGCCACGATCGCACCGTCACCGGCGACGTGATCAAGGCTGCGCGCCTCCTGCAATCATCGCGGCTCGATGAAGCGCGGGGCGTTCTGCAGGACCTCGAGAAACGCGCGGGCGACAACCCGGACGTCAAGTGGCTCGCCGCCGAGCTCGCGTTCCAGACCGGCGATTACGCCGCCGCCGTCAAGGGCCTCGACAAGGTCGCCGACGATGCGGCCGACGGCATGGCCGGTCAGACCAAGAAGCTCGCGGCCACCACGCTCGCCGTCACCGAGAGCTTTGTCGAGACCAGGTCGCCGAAAGGTCACTTTTTGATCCGCTATGCGCCTGGCAAGGATGCCGCGATCGCGGAGCTCGCCGGCGACATCCTCGATGCCGCGTGGCAGACCACCGGCGAAGACCTCGGGCTCCAGCCGGCCGATCCGATCCGGGTCGAGATCCTCGGTGCGCCGAAGGACCTCGCGCAGATGTCCCCGCTCTCGGAGACCGAGATCGAGACGACTGGCACGATCGCCCTCTCGAAGTACAACAAGCTCATGGTGGTGTCGCCGCGCGCGACGCTGTTCGGCTATCCGTGGATGGACACGCTCGCGCACGAGTACACGCACCTGATCGTGTCGCGGATCTCGCACGACACCGTGCCGGTGTGGATGCAAGAAGGGCTCGCACGGTTCGAGCAGACGCGCTGGCGGCGGCCACCCGAGGTGGTGCTGACCGCGACCGAACAAGCCCTGCTGACCGCCGGCCTCCGCAAGGGCCGCCTGATCACGTTCGACGAGATGCATCCGTCGATGGCCAAGCTACCCAGCCAGGAGGCCGCCGCCCTCGCCTATGCCGAGGTCTACACGCTGATCGGCTGGATCCAGACCAAGGTCGGCTACAAGGGCCTGCGCGACATGCTCGCGCTGCAAAAAGACGGCAAGAGCGCGAAGCGAGCGGTGACCGAGGCGATGAACCTGCCGTGGCCTCAGGTCGAGAAGGAGTGGCACGCGCACCTCAAGGTCGGCGACGGCAAGGCGCGCGCGGGCCGACCGATCAAGTTCGGTAAAGGTGGCGCGGATTCAGAGAACGTCGGGATCGAGCAGGTCTCGGCCCGTGCCCGCAAGCACGCCAGGCTCGGCGGCATGCTGCGGGCGCGCGGTGCGCTCGAGGCCGCGGCGGTCGAATACGACAAGGCCTTGGCCGCCGGCGGCGGGACGCCGGAGCCCTTTGTCGCAGGCAAGCTGGCCCGGACGCTGGTCGAGCTCGGCCGCTACGACCGTGCGATCGAGCTGGCTACCCCTCTGGCGGCCGCGGATGCCGACGATGCGGTGGCGTCCGTGACGCTCGGCATGGCCCGGTCCGCGAAACAAGACTGGGCCGAGGCGATCATCGCGTATGAACAAGCGTTGCGCGTGAGTCCGTTCGATCCGCAAACTCGCTGCGGTCTTGCCGAAGCGTATGCCAAGATGAAGGATGCACGGAGTGCTCGCGAGCGAGCCGCGTGTGACCTGTTGAAGAACTAGCCTCGCGATGAAATCGTCCACCGAAAACCTCACGCCGATCACTCCACTGCGCATCGAGCAGCCCACGGAGGTGAATCCGGTGGTGTCCGAAGCTGGCGCCCCGGATGTTGCCGCCGCGCCGGATGCGCCGGTGAGGAAGTCCGATCTGGACGCGGTCAAAGAGCTTGTCGAAGCGCACGCGCAGATCGTCAAACAGGTCGAGAAGCGAATCATCGGCCAGCGCAAGGTGGTCGACCAGCTGCTCGTCGCGTTGTTCGCGCGAGGTCACACGCTGTTCGTCGGCGTGCCTGGGCTCGCGAAAACGCTATTGATCTCGACGCTGGCCGAGACGCTGAACCTGTCGTTCCAGCGCATCCAGTTCACGCCGGACCTCATGCCGGCCGATATCACGGGCACCGAGGTCCTCGAAGAGGATCACACGACCGGTCGCCGCGCGTTCCGGTTCCTCAAGGGCCCGGTGTTCGCGAACCTCGTGCTCGCCGACGAGATCAACCGCACGCCGCCGAAGACCCAGGCCGCGCTCCTGCAATCGATGCAGGAGTTCCGCGTCACCGCCGGCGGCACCACCCACGATCTTCCACTGCCGTTCCTTGTGTTCGCGACCCAGAACCCGATCGAGCAAGAAGGCACGTACCCGTTGCCCGAAGCGCAGCTCGATCGCTTCATGTTCCAGATCGACGTCGACTATCCCAGCGAGAGCGAGGAAGAGGAGATCGTGCGCCAGCAGACCAGCGATCACCGCCCGGTGCTCGAGCGCGTGCTCTCGCCGCAACGGATCCTCGAGCTCCAGGAGCTCGTGCGTCGCGTGCCCGTTGCCGATCACGTCGTGAAGTACGCGGTCGCGCTCGCCCGTGCGACGCGCCCGACCACGCCGAACGCGCCGCAGTTCATCAAAGAAGCGGTGTCGTGGGGCGCGGGCCCGCGCGCCTCGCAGTTCTTGATCCTCGCCGCGAAGGCACGCGCGATCCTCGGTGGCCGGTTCGCGGCGTCCACCGAAGACGTCTCGGCTCTCGCACGGCCAACCCTCCAGCACCGCTTGATCCTCAACTACCGCGCCGAGGCCGAGGGGCTGCGCGCCGGCGATCTGGTCGACCGGCTGCTGACCGTTGTCGCTCCCTGAGTGCACGTGAAGCTCGATCCCGCGCAGCTCCAACGACTCGGTAGCTTGCCGATCAAGGCGCGCGTGATCGTCGAGGGCGCCCTGTCTGGACTGCACCGCGCGAGCGTGCGTGGCAGCTCCGTCGAGTTTGCCGAGCACAAGGAATACTCGATCGGAGACGAGCTCCGGCACGTCGACTGGAAGGCGTACGCGAAGCTCGATCGCTACTACGTCAAACAGTTCGAGCAGGAATCGCAGCTCACGGTCTACCTCGTCCTCGATGCCTCCGCGTCGATGAAGTTTGCCGGCGGTGGCCTCGCGAAGCTCGAGTACGCCGGGCTCGCGCTCGCCGCACTCGCGTATCTCGTGATCCAGCAGCAAGACAAGGTCGGCCTCGTCGCGTGCGGCGATCGCGGCATCGAGACGATGGTGCCGCCGCGCGCGCGCAGCTCGCATCTCCACGATCTCCTCGGCGTGCTCGATCAGCTGATGCAGAAGGGCGGCACCGGCGACGAGTCTCCGGCCGAAGCACTCGGCCGGATCGCCGAGCTCTCGCGCCGCCGCCGCTCGCTGATCATCCTCGCGAGCGATCTGTTCGATCCCGACGACGAGACCATCCGTGCGCTCGGGAACCTGCGCGCGCAACACCACGATGTCTCGGTCCTCCATGTCCTGGACCCGCACGAGCGGACGTTCCCGTACGAAGGCCTCACCGAGTTCCAGGCGCTCGAATCCGGCGCGAAGCTGCTCGCGAACCCGCTCGCGATCCGCAAGGACTACCTCGCACGCATGGATGCGTTCGTCGCGAAGTGCCACGGCACGCTCGCGAACGCCGGCGTCGATTATCACGAGGTCTCGACCGATCGTCCGCTCGAAGAGACGCTGCTCGAGCTGCTCGTCTCGCGCGCGCGGTTACTGCCCGGCGCCCGTCGGGATGCTGGGAGGACCGGCTAGTGGGCTTCATCGCGCCGTTCATGCTGATCGGTGCGTTAGCGATCGGCGTTCCGATCGCGATCCATCTGATCGGCCGGCGGCGCGCCAAGATCGTGCCGTTCGCGGCGCTCGAGTTCTTGATGGCGACGAAGCGCAAGACCGCGCGGCGGCTCCAGCTTCGCGAGCGCATGGTGTTACTCGTCCGTGCCCTCGCCTGCCTCGCGATCGCTGTCGCGCTCGCGAAGCCGTTCACCTCGTGCGAGCGCAAGGGCCCGCAAGTCACCCGCGGCCCGCAAGCCGCGGTGCTCGTGATCGATGACTCGTTTGCCGCCGGCTACCTGGTCGAGGGCAAGCCGTGGATCAAGCGAGCGAGCGATGAAGCGCGCCGCATCCTCACCCAGCTCGGTCCCGAAGCCGAGATCGCGATCGTGCGTGCCTCCGAGGGTGCCGAGCAACCGACCGAGCTGACGCGCGATCACCTGCGCCTTCGCGATCAACTGCTCGCGCTCGAACCGAGCGCACGCCCCGCCGATACCACCCGCGCGCTGACCCGCGCCGCCCACCTGCTCTCGGCCTCGAGCCACGAGAGAAAGACGGTGTTCTTGATCTCGCTCGTCGCAAAATCGGGCATCCAGGCCGACGAGGCAGCGTGGGGAAAAGACGGCCCCACCCTCGTCGCGCTCGATGTGCGCCCGAGCGCGATGCCGAACCTCGCGATCACGAACCTCAAGGTCGATTCGGATCCAGGCACCGGCACGCGCGGCGTGGGCTTCGACGCCGAGGTTGGCAACTTCAGCGACACCGCGCAGAAGGTCGAGCTCTCGCTCACGATCGCCGATCACGTCGTCGCGCGCGGCCAGCTCGAGCTCGGGCCACACGAGAAGAAGACCAAGCGCTTCCTCGCCGCCCTCCCCGCTGGCAGTCGCGCGAGCGATGCCTCGGTCTCGCTCGGCACGCCCGATGCGTTGCCGACCGACGACCGCCGCTTCGTCCGCGCCACGCTGCGCGATGAAGTCCGCGTGCTGCTCGTCGATGGCGATCCGCGCACCGTCCGCCACGACGACGAGCTGTTCTATCTCGAAGCCGCCCTCCGTCCCGGCGATCGCGAAGACTCCGGCACCTCGGTCCGGTCGATCACCTCCGAGGAGCTCGCCGGCATCACGAAGATCGCGGGCAAGCCGGCCACGATCAACCTCGACGACTTCGATGTCGTCGTGCTCGCGAACGTCGCCGCCCTCCCGCCCGAGCGCGTCGCGGTCCTCGCCGAGTGGGTGCGTGCCGGGGGCAGCATCCTCATCGCGCCCGGCGATCGCGTCGATCCCACCGCCTACGACAAGACCATGCTCGCACTGATGCCGCAGAGCCTCCGCGATCCGATCGACACCACGTGGGGTGCCTCCCCCGAGGATAAAGACAGCCGCGCACTTCACCTCGTGAAGTGGGAGGCCGATCACCCGATCTTCGCGCCGTTCTCCAAGGATGCGCCCGAGCTCGCCGACGCCAAGTTCTACAAGATCTCGCTGCTCGGCCCGACCACCGCCACCTCCGATCGCAAGGTCCTCGCGCGCTTCACGAACGGCGCCGCCGCACTCGTCGAGGCCTCGATCGGCTCGGGCCGCACGCTCCTCTTCACCTCGACGCTCGATCGCGATTGGAACGACCTGCCGATCCATCCTGGCTTTCTGCCGCTGATCCAGGGCGCCGTTCGCCACCTCGCGCGCAAGCACGCCCTCGGCACCGAATCCGATCACCTCGTCGGCGCCTCGGTCGCGTTGCCGACCGGCGATCTGCGGAAGCTCGAGGTCCGCGGCCCCGACAACCTCGGCGCCGTCTTCGAAGGCGATCGGATCATGAACCGCAGCTCGGTGCGCTACGGCCGCACCGAGAAGCCGGGCATCTACCGCGTGATCGGCACGGATCAAACCGGCGCGACGCACGAGCGCGACGAGCTCGCGTTCGCGATCAACCTCGACCCGCGTGGCAGCGATCTCACGGCCGCATCCGCATCGGCGCTACCCGCCTCCGGAACCGGTGGTGCGTCGGCGCCCGCCGACAACACGCGGCGTGTGGAGCTCTGGCACGCGCTCGCCGCGATCGTTCTCTTGCTCCTGCTCGCTGAAGGCATCCTCGTCCAGCGCTAACGCCGATCCGTGCAGTCACGCGCGCGGTGCCGGACGGTCACGAAGCTGGCTCGCGTGATCGTCCGCGCGGTAGGCGTGAGCGATCCGGTCGTGAACCGCTCAGCGATCGACGACCGTGAGCTTCGGGGCCCGGCATTTCGAACATGCTGAACCACCGTTTCGACAACGCCGGCGCCCAGCGTCGACGTCGCATGGAAGAACGTTGGCATCAGGGCCGAACCAGACATGACCCGTCGCGAGCTATGGTCGGCCCCGCAGCAACGCTGGCGACCTGAACAATCGTGCTGCGTGGGATCTCACGGCTCGCCGCCACGCGGGCGGGAGGCACCACCGCCAAGCCCGCTTCGACGCGATCCAGCCTCTTTGGCGATCACGATCACATAGCCTGCTTGCCGGCGTACGAGCTGAGCCGGCTGGCGTGTTACGCGCGACCGGCGAGACGATCGGCGAGCCGCCGGTGATCGAAGCTACCCACCACGTCGCGCGACGGCGCGGGACGCTTCGCCTGATTCGCCGCGTGCGCGAGCTTCATCGCGCGCACGCGCGCTACGCTCTCGCCGATCCGGCGGCGAAGCTCGGAGTCTTTTTCCGCTGTCTTGGTCAGCCCCTCGACGGCGAGGCGCTGATTGTCCTCGTTGCAGCACAGGAGGATGACGTCGCAGCCCGCGCGGATCGCACCGACCGCCGCGTCGTCGACGCCCATGTGAGCGGCGATCGCCTTCATGTCGAGATCGTCCGAGACGATCACGCCGCGATAGCCGAGCCGCTTGCGGAGGAGGCCCGTGATCACTTGCTCGGACAGCGTCGCCGGCCGCTGCGCATCGAGCGCCGCGAACACGACGTGCGCCGTCATGATCATCGGGAGGTTGACAACCGCGGCCGCCTTGAACGGCGCGAGCTCGATCGCTTCGAGCCGCGCCCACTCGTGATCGATGCGCGGCAAGGCGAGGTGCGAATCGGTATCGGTATCGCCGTGCCCGGGGAAGTGCTTGCCACACGCGAGGATGCCGGCGGCATCGAGACCGCGCGCGAATGCGAGCGCGCGACGCGTGACCGTGGTGGCGTCGTGCCCGAAGGCGCGGTCGCCGATGATCGGATTCGCGGGGTTGGTGTGGACGTCGAGGATCGGTGCGAAATCGATATCGAGCCCGAGCGCGCGGAGCTCGTCGCCGATCGCCCGGCCGATTTGTTCGGCGGTCTCGGTATCGAGCGGCGCGGCGAGCCCGTCGTGCGCCATCATCGGCGGCCACATCGTGGCGGGTGCGCGCACGCGCTGGACCAGGCCACCTTCTTGATCGATCGCGATCAAGGCCGGCGTCCCGTCGGGTGCGGTGAGATGCAGGCCGCGATTCAGCGCGACCAGCGCATCGAGATCACAGATTTCTTGGGTGACCGCGCCTCCGCCGCCGCCTCTGCCTCCGATGGTCGAGATCGCGAGGTTGCGCTTGAACAGGATCGAGGCGCCGTAGGTTCCCGCCGAGAGCTGCTTGGCGAGCTCGCTCGGTACCGTGGTTCCTTGAAAGCCGACCCACAGCAGCTGACCGACGTCATCGCTCACGCCGCGACAGTAGCAGCAGTTGATTCAGCGCGGAAACGATGTCGCTTCGCCGGCGAGCTCGAGCCGCTGCGCTTGTGCAGTCGCGGTGTACACGAGGATGGTTCGCACGGTCGCGAACTGCAGGGCGAGCACGAGCTCGCGCCGCCCATCACCATCGACATCGACGACGCCGAGCACGTCCATCGTGACCCGCGATTTCGGATCGACCGGCTTGCCCGGATCGGCCTCGGCGTCGAGCTTCACACCATAGACCTCGTACTTCGGCTCGCATGCGGCGGTCGAGGTCGGCGACGAGGTCCACTCCGTGGCCGGTGAGCGCGACCCGTCGAGCACGCCGGCGAGCGCGAACGATTCGATCCGACCATCGCCGTCGATATCGACCGCCAGTTGATCGCCGGAGATGCAGGCCCCGCCGGTGACGTATGACGGCGTCGCGGGGGGATCATCGGGGTGCACGACATCACCGATCGCGATGCCGCAGCTGTTCGTCGCTTGCCCGCACTTCAGATCCTCGGAGCGCATCGAGATGTCGCCCGGCCTGGACTGCGCGACCACCGCCGAGGCGAACGTGCACGGCGAGGCGCCGGCGTACGCACCCGCGGCCACCGCTTGCGGCAAGCCGACATCGACGATGCCCATCGTGTCGAACACCCCCGCGAGCTTGCCATCGACGCCGAGCACCACGAACCGAGGAACACTTCCACGCTCGACCGCCGCGGTCATGTCGGCCGGGTTATCGGTCCACGTCACCGAACGCAGCGCGATCGGCGCGACGGCCGGTCGACCGCCGGCGCCTTGCGGGCACATCTCACCGATCAGCACCTGACGACCATTTCCCGTGATCCGGGGATTGCCCGCATGCATTCGGTTCACGTTGCCATTCGGCTCGCCACCAGGCCCTGGGGGGACCTTCAGGGTGGGTACACATGAAATCGCCGCAGAGATCAGCACAGGCCAGGCAACGCGAGGCAGTGGGCCACGGTCTTTAGCAGGCGGCATTTCGAGCACCATAACGGTCAGATCGCGGACCCGCCAATTAAGGATGCCCGCGATTGACCCCGTTCCAACCGGATGCCTATAGTCCGCCGCAAGTTCGCGATGCTCCCAAAAACCTTGCCATATCCATGCGTTACTTAGTAAAGACCTTCCTCGCGAGCATCGTGTTCCTCGGCGTCATCGGCGACGTCGCGTCGGCCCAGATGGGAGGCGGCATGCCGATGGGCGGAGGCCCTCAAGGCGGCATGACACCCTCGGGTGAAGAGAAGAAGGAGGGCGTGGCCGAAGCGGCCCCCAAGACGCCCGCGCTTCTCCCGACCGCACCCAACCTGCCGGCACCGAAAGGTCGCCGCAAGCGGTTCCAGCTGTTCGAGCTCGGTGGCTACTACCGGATGCGAACCGATTGGTTCAAGAACTTCAACCTCGGCTTCCTCGACGAAGATTCCGTCGGTGGTGCGCCGTTCCCGCGCGCGCTCGCGTGTAACTCGACGTCGTTGAACCATCCGTGCGATGACACCTTGTCGAGCACGAACATGCGGCTCCGGCTCGAGCCCGTGTTCAACATCGACGAAGATACCTCGGTCCACATGCAGGCCGACGTCTACGACAACCTGGTGCTCGGCTCGACGCCGTACGGCGAGAACCTCTCGGGTGTGTACTCGACGACGAATCGCCCGCCGGTCGGCGCGTTCGGCAACACGCAAGCCCCGTCGATCGCGGGCGTGAACAATACGAGCTCGGCGCTCACCGTCAAGCGCGCGTGGGCCGAGGTCGGCGTTCCGCTCGGTGTCATCAAGGCCGGTCGTCAGCCCAACCACTGGGGTATGGGCATGCTCTACAACGGCGGCGGCAAGGATCCGATCAGCGGCGAGTACAACTACAACGCCGATTACGGCGACACCGTCGATCGCGTGAGCTTCTCGGCCGAGATTCCTGGCACGGGCCTCCGCGCGATGATCGCTTCGGACTGGGATATCTCGCGCCTGATCTCGAGCCAGACCGACGTCAACACGGGTCATGAAGGCCACGCCTTCAACCTCGACAACAACGACGACATGAACAGCTGGGTCGGCGTGATCTCGAAGATGGACGAGCCGCAGAAGTTCAAGGATGCGGTCGACCGTGGCGAGACCGTCGCGAACTACGGCGCGTACTTCGAATACAAGACCCAGACATGGGACTACGACCTCACGAACTTCAAGTTCGGTGGCGCGTTCGACCCGGCGGCCTTCGTGCCGCGCGGCCTCAAGACCTACAGCCCCGACCTCTGGGGCAAGCTCGCGACCGGCCCACACACCCTCGAGGGCGAGTTCGCGGGCCAGTTCGGCACGCTCGCAACGCTTACCGATCAGGGCATCACGGGCTCCTCGGCGATCCGCAAGTTCGGCGGCGTCGGCCGCTACACGTTCAAGGGCCTCGAAGGCAAGCTCCGCTTGGGTGTCGAAGGCGGCTTTGCCACCGGAGATCAGTGGGACAACACGGTCCAGGGCAAGACGAACGTCGCGTACGCCAACCTCCTGGGCGACCCGTCGGTCTGCACGGCGAACCATGGCTGCACGCTGACGCAGTTCATGTTCAACCGCGATTACCAGGTCGACTTGATCCTGTGGCACGAGCTCTACGGCGCGGTCACGAATGCCGCGTACGCAAAGCCGTTCCTCCAGTACGACATCACCAAGTCGATCATGCTGAAGTTCTCGAACGTGACCTCCTTCGCCTTGAAGCCGGTCTCGACGCCCGGCAATGGGACCGTATACGGCACCGAGTTCGACGGTGACATCGGGTACAACGGCAACCACATCTTCGCCGGTATCTCGTACGGCGTGCTGTTCGCGTTCAGCGCGCTCAGCCACCCCGACAGCACCAGCCTCGGTGGCCCGGGTCTGGGCTACGGCAGGGACACGCTCGGTCAGAGCAATATCGGTGATGCCGGCACGGCACACACGATTCAGTCTCGGCTTGTTTTGACGTTCTGATAAAACGACGGCGTGCCGAGGCTGCGCGCGCTGTCGTTTTTGATCGGATCGATCAGCATCGGCGCGTGCGGCCATGATCCTGCGAGCACGCCCGATGCCGTGGTCACGGGCGACGCACCCGCGGCGGTGGTGCCGACCGGCCACAGCTCGTCGATCGCTATCAGCGCGAACGGCGAGACGGTCTATGTCGTCAACGCCGATGCCGATTCGGTCTCCGTGATCGATACGGCGACTCGATCGCTCGAGACCGAGATCCATCTCGGTCTCGTCGCGCCCATCGTCGCTGGAGATGGCTCGTTCACGCCGGACGTGATGCCGCGTGCGCTCGCCCTGTCGCCGGATGGCGCCACGCTGTTCGTCACTGGCGAGCGGGATGGCAAGGTCTACGCGATCGATGTGATCACCATGGCGGTGACCGCATCGGTGATCTGCAGCGAGCCGATCGGCGTCGTCGCGGCGAGCGATGCGATCTACATCGCGTGCACGCAGGATGCAGTGATCGTGAAGCTCGATGCGCACACCCTCGCGCCGCTCGCCCGCACACAGCTCGCGAGCACGCCGTGGGGCCTGGCCTGGTCACCGGAGGGCTCGCTCGTCGCGTCGCTGTTCTACGGCCCTGGTGCCACGGTCCTCGATCCGACGACACTCGCGATCACCGCGCAATGGACGGTGCCGGTCGTCGCACCGCGGAGCGACGCGCGGCTCGCACACGGCCAACCGCGCGGGTTCTACGATCTCGCGGCGCGCCCTGGCACGCACGACATGTGGCTCGTCCACGAGCTGCTCGGCACCGACACCGCGCAACCCGCGCTCGATTTCGAGCGCACCGCGTTCCCTGCGATCTCGATCGTGTCCGGTGGCGCGTTCAGCACGACGCTGTCGACCGACGCGCAAGATGTGCACGGCATCGATGGCTCGATCGGGGACGTGGTCTCGGGCCCGCACGCGATCGAGTTCACCCGCGATGGCGCGTTCGCGCTGGTCGTCGATACCAACAGTGAAGATCTCCTCGCGGTCTCGAGTGCCGGTGTCGAGGCGGCGCTTGCGAGACCCCTGCCGGGTCATATGCCCGAGGGCATCGCGTTCGCGCCGGATGACAGCGTCGCGTACCTCGACGAACGCAACACCCGAGATGTCGCCGTTGTGAAGCTCGCGCGCAACGGGAATGGGATCAGCCTCGTGGTCGATGGGGCGCCGATCGCGCGCATGACCTCGGATCCGATGCCCGCGCAGATGCGGCTCGGTCAGCATCTATTTTATTCGGCGAACAGCGACGAGTACCCGATCACGAAGAACCACTGGATCGCGTGCGCGACCTGCCACATGGAAGGCCGCAGCGATCAGGTGACGTGGCTGTTCTCGCAAGGACCACGCGATACCCCGTCGAACGCGGGCGGCATGCTCGGCACGGGCTTTCTGTTCCGCACCGCTGATCGCACGCAGGTCGCGGACTAC
Source organism: Kofleriaceae bacterium (assembly GCA_043759355.1). Classification (GTDB taxonomy): domain Bacteria; phylum Myxococcota_A; class Polyangia; order Haliangiales; family Haliangiaceae; genus JABFXX01. The sequence goes on along the minus strand of JAYVLQ010000020.1, from coordinate 58,528 downwards.
TGGCACACCGTGAACACCGAACAAGGCGGCAGCTTCGGTCCGACCGCGCAGGCCACCTTGCTCGCGGCGCTCCAGGCGTATGTTGATCACGTGCTTCCGCTACCGGTGCCGCCCGCGACCGATGCGACCAAGGTCGCACGCGGCGCCGAGCTGTTCGCGCGCGCCGATGTCGGCTGCGCGACCTGCCACAGCGGTCCGCGGTTCACCGATTCGGGCGCGGGTAATCCCAGCCTCGATCTCGGCGGCACGATCACGCTGCACGATGTCGGGACGTGCAACCCAAACGATCGCGCGCACCAAGATCTCGCCGGTCACGCACGCGCGGCCTGCATGTTCGACACGCCATCGCTCGACGGCATCGCCTCGTCACCGCCGTACTTTCACGACGGTCGCGCGGCGACACTCCACGATGCCCTCGAGATAACCCGTGGCGTGATGGGTGACGTCACGATGTTGTCGCCGGCGGACGAGGACGCGCTCGTCGAGTACCTGAGGTCGCTCTAAAGATCCTCCTCTGCATGCTCGCCTGCGCATGCGGAGACCATCGAGCAGCCACGATCGACGACACCGCTCCGCGCCGAGCAACGCGACGAGTGCGACCGCGACCATGCCCGCTGCCTGCGCCACGCTCGATGCCACCAGCACGTTCGCGCTGAGGCTGCCGGCCCCGACGCTGACCGCCGGGCTCGTGGTGGCGATACCCGTCACGGGCGACACCGCGACGTCGCAGACCACGACCGGCTGGAGCGTGAGGGCGACGCGGATGATCGATCACGAACAGTGCGTGCTCGATGCCGGCGATGCGGTCGTGCCGCACGGCACGTTCACGCTCGATCAGCCCGTGCACGCCACTCGCGGATTGCGGCGATCCTTTGATCGAGCACGTCGAGATCACATTCTGATGCGCGCGTCCGGCTTGATCAGCGGAGAGCCGTTCGCCGATGCGATACGATCGCGATGCGAAGCGATGCGATGGCGCGCGACCTCGGCGGCTACAGCCGCGATCTCTTGCCGACCGATCACTATACGGCTCCCGCGCTCGGCTTCGCGTGAATCGATCTCGCGGGATTCTCGACCGCAGCCGAATCGTACGAGTATTCGTAGCAGCCGATGAGCTTGCTCGGCTTCGAATTGGGCGCCGGTACGTCGCTGTCCTCGCGGCTCGCGGCTCGCGGCTCGCGGCTCGAACCTCGCGGCCTCGGTCCAGCACTTCGCGGCCGGCTCGAGGGCACTCGGCCGGTGTTCCCCGCGGGGATCTAACTACCTAACCGGTCGGCAATCCGGTCGGCAACACGAACCCGACCGGGACCGGGAAGCCCGAGAACAACCCTCCTCGGCTGGCCCGGCATGTGGCCGACCGTCGCGCCGACGGCCGCCGTCGCGCAGCCGTGCTCGATCAGCTCGGACGACAGTCCGCTCGGCTCCGGCACGCGAGCTATGTGGCGACCAGGAGGCTATCCTCATCTATCTCCAGGTCATGCACGACGATCAGGAGACCGCGATCGACACCGTGCCCGAGGTCGAGCTCGGGCTCGTCGGGACGCCGACGTACGCGATCACGTTCACCGTGACCCGCACGCCCCAAAGATGACTTAGAGGTAGCCGATCGCGGTCTGCAGGCGATCGACGGCAATCAGCTCGAGCCCCGAACGATCGCTGATGCGCTTGGCATTCTGCGCCGGCAAGATCGCGCGCTCGAAGCCGAGCCGCGCGGCTTCGGCGAGGCGCTGCTCGCACAGCGTGACCGCACGGATCTCACCGGCGAGCCCGACCTCGCCGAACATCACGGTGCGCGCATCGATCGCGCGCCCGCGGGCCGACGACGCGATCGCGCACGCGATGCCCAGATCGATCGCCGGCTCGGCGAGCCGGATGCCGCCGGCGACGTTGACGAACACGTCGCGATCGAGCACGTCACACCCGGCGCGCTGCGCGAGTACGGCGAGGAGCAAGGCGACGCGATTGCTATCGACACCCGCCGCGGTGCGCCGGCCGAACGTGGCAACGGCAGGTGCGACGAGCGCCTGGATCTCCACGAGGAGTGGCCGCGTGCCATCCGCGGACGCGACAACGACCGAGCCGGGTGCACCGATCGCTCGCTCCGCGAGTAGATGGGCCGATGGATTCGCGACCTCGGCCATCCCGGCGCCGACCATCTCGAACACACCGATCTCTTGCGTCGAACCGAACCGATTCTTGTGCGCGCGCAGGATCCGGTACGGCCCGCCATCGCCTTCGAGCTGGAGCACCGCATCGACGAGGTGCTCGAGGGTCTTGGGGCCCGCGAGCCCACCATCTTTCGTCACGTGACCCACGATCACGACCGGGGTGCCGGTGGTCTTCGCGAACTGGACGAGCCGGCTCGCGCACTCGCGCACTTGCGCGAGCGAGCCCGGGATCGAATCGAGCGCTGGCGTATACACGGTCTGGATCGAATCGACCGCGAGCACGGCCGGCCGCGCCGCGATCGCGTGAGCGAGGATCTTCTCGACATCGGTCTCGGCAACGATCGAGATCGCATCGCGCGCCGCGCCGACCCGACGCGCGCGCATCGCGGTCTGCGCGACGGATTCTTCGCCGGTCGCATAGAGCACGGTGCCCGAGGCGCACAGCCCGGCGAGCGCCTGGATCAGCAGGGTAGATTTGCCGACGCCCGGATCACCGCCGAGCAGCACCGCGGAGCCGGCGACGAGGCCTCCACCGAGCACGCGATCGAGCTCGCCGATGCCCGCGACGAGGCGCGTGCCATTGATCTCGACGACGCCGGTGATCGACTGAGGCCCTTCGCCCACAGCGACGCCGCTCGAGCTCGGCCGCGGCATCGCGACCTCGGCGAACTGCTCGACGAGCGAGTTCCATTCCTGGCAAGCCGGACAGCGACCGAGCCACTTGGTCTCTTCGTGGCCGCACTGCTGGCACACGTGGACGCTCTTCGGCGCCTTCACCGCCCTGATCTTGGCCATGGCTGGGTCATACCAGCCTGATCTGACGTTCAGCTCAGGCGCTTGCGCAGCGAGTCTTGCTTCTGCTGCAGCTTCTCGGCGAGGTCTCTCTTGCCGAGCTCGTGCGCGCGGACTGCGCCAATCCCGAGCCACTTGAGCGCGCGGCTCACGCTGCCCGCGGCGAGGAACGCGCGGCTTGCCGAGAGCGCGACCGCGACATCGCCATGATCTTCTTCATGGCGGCGCTCGAACATCGCCTCGGCGCGATCGAGCAACCCCGCGCTGACGTACATGTCCGCGAGGCCGTCGCGCATCGCACCGATCCGAGGTGCGCCGTGCGGCATCGTCGCGAGCGACGCGGTGTACGCGTCGGTGAATTCTTCGTAGATCTTGATCGTGGTCTCGGGCGCGCCCGGCGACAGCGAGACCAGGAGCTCGAGGAACGGGGCGTAGAACAGGTAGTTGTCGATCGGACAGCGCAGTACGCCGATCACTTCTTCGCGCCCGAGCGCCGCGCCTTCGTGCGCCGCGGCTGCGATAGTCGCGGTTTCGATCGCGTTGCCCGAGCCGCCGAAGCGCTCGCGCGCCGCGACCAACCCGTGCTCGCGCACGACCTCCGAGACCCGCTCGGCCCGTGCGACATGCTCGGTGATCCCGGACCAATCGAGCAGCTGGGGCTCGCTCGGTGCGGCCGGCGCCACGAACGCCGGGGTGAAGTGGCTCTCGTATATCGCCCCGTCCGCAGTGAGTGCCGCGCGAGCCGCAGCGATCTCCTCGGGGGAGAGCCAGCTGATCCTCATGCGGACAGCGTACCACGCAGCGCTACTTCTTCTTCGGCGGACTCTTCGTGGGCGGCTTCTTGCTATCGGCGCCGCAGTTCGCATTGCCCATCGCCGCGCACTCGTCGGTAACGCGCTTCACGCCATCGGTCGCTGACGAGTCGCCCTTCTTGAGCTTCAGGTAGTGCGAGAACGCATCGGCCGATTTGTCGTTGTCGTGGTTCTCCTTGTACATGTAGCCGAGGTCGAACCAGCCGTCGGCGTTCGCGGGATCGAGCTCGGTCGCGCGCTCGTACTGGAGAATCGCCTTGTCGATGTCCTGCTTGCGGCGATAAGCGACCGCGAGGTCAAAATGGTATTGAGCGTCGTTGTCGTTCAGTGCGACTGCGGCCGACAGCGCCTTGATCGCATCGTCATCGCGCTTCGCGAATCGATACGCGACGCCGAGGTTGTGCTGCCAATCGGCGTTGTCGGGCTTGAGCTTGACGGCCATCTCGAGGTTGAGGATCGCGTTCGGGTAGTCGTACTTCTTGCGCTGGACCGTACCGAGCCACGCACGAATCTCCGCATCCTTCGGATTCAACTTGCATGCGGTCTGCAAGGCTGCGAGCGCCTGATCCCACTTCTCCGCTTTCGCGTACGCCGTGCCGAGGTTCGTCCACAGCACGGGGTCCTTGGTGATGAGCGCGGTCGCGTGCTCGTAGGCATCGATCGTCTTGGGCAGATCTTTCTTCTGCCGGTACATCGCGCCGAGCGATGCCCACGCCATGCCGTGCTTGGGATTCGTAGCGACGGCCTGTTCCATCGCCTTGATGGCCTGATCGGGCTTGTTCTCGGCTTTGTAGGCGAGCCCCTCCTTGTACGAGGCGTCGGCATCTTTATCCGCGAACGCAGGAGCCGAGACCGCCAGCCCGAGGGCCAGCACCAATCGAGTAAACGCGCGCATGGCGCGAAGCGTATCAGCGTTGGCTACCCTTCGCCCACTTCAGCATCGAGCGCCTCCCCTTCCGCAACATCCCACGAAAGATCCTGGAGTTGCGGCCCCAGCTCCAACGCGCGCAGGCTCGAGTTCACGCCGACGGCGAGCTGGAACTTCTCGAGCGCCGCGAGGTGATTGTGAAGCCGCGCGACGAGGCGCTCGTGGTGCTGGCGGATCCGGCCGCGATACGTCAGCTGATCCGAGAGCGCGGCGCGCGCCGAGGTGTACTGGGTCTTGACCTCGTCATCGGTAGCCGACGAGATCCGGCGATCGAGACCTTCCATCCGGCGAACGAGGTCCTCCTCGCTGGTGTTTGGCTGGCTCTCCGCGCTGGTCGCCGCGACCTCGAGGGTCTTGACGACCGCTTCGCGCACGAGGCCCGCGCTCGGATCGGTCGCGGCGAGCTTGGTCTTGATCTCGTTCCAGATCGCGACCGTGCGCATACACAGGCCACGAACCTCGCTATCGAGCGTCGCCGGCAAGCGCGCGATCGCGCGTTTCACCGGATCGATCTCGAGCGAGAGGTGACGCGGCAGTAACGCGATCACACCGACGATGCCCATCGCCGCACTCGACGCACCCGCGGTGACCCACGGCGACCACATCGCCGTCGCCCGCGCGTGCTCGAAGCGCAGCGCGGTCCACATCGCGAGCAAGGTGACTGCCGCGCCGAGCAGCGTGATGACAACTCCGCGCAGGCCGCGTCCACCGAGCGTCAGCCCGAGCGCCCCGAGCGACATGATGCCCGCGCTTAGCGCAAGTGCAGGCGAGCTGGTCGTCATGAACAGCAACGGTACGCTCGCGAGCGCAGCCGCGCCGAGGCGCAGGAACGGCTTGCCGTAACCGAGCGCCGCACCGATCGCGATGCCGAATAGTCCCCCGAGCAGCGGCGCCACCGGCGACGTCGGCATCACGCCGTGCAGCGCACCCCCGAGCGCGCCCCCGAGCGCGCCCCCGCCGGCGGTCATGCCGAAAGCGGCTCGATGAAACGACGAGTGATCGTCAAAGCGGATATCCATCCTCCCTCGAACGGCTGGATCCGCCATTTCGGTCTGACGCCCGAAATACGAAAAGGCCCCGTAATCACGGGGCCTTTTTGATCCAAAGGATCGGTCTGCTTAGAACGTCAGGCGGACGCCGAACCGGAAGCTACGCGGCGCCTGTTGGTAGGACGTCGTGTGGCCGAAGTTCGGGTTCAAGACCGGCGTGTGCGCGGTCTCGGTCGACGTGTCGGCGCTGATGGCCTTCACGTGCTTGAGGTCGTTCATGTCACCACCGACGATCGGGTTTGCCGAGTCGGTCGTGTAGTTCTCGTCCGTCGCCGATTCCTGCTGCGCGTCGCTGATGTTGAACACATCGCCGAACACTTCGAGAGTCTTCGTCTTGTCGAGGCGGCGACCGTAGCTCAGGTGGAAGTCCGCCTGGCCCGTCGTCGGCGAACGCGGCGCCGAGCCACGCTGCAGGAGGTACGACTCGCCGGGTCCGTACACGATATCCGCGCCGAGCACGTTGTGGGCGATGCCCGACTGCGCACGGAGACTGGTGCCGATCGTGATGAGACCTGCCTGCTTCAGATCGAAGCGGTAAAAGCCGTCGATCTTGACGTTGTGCGGGCGATCTAGACCGAGCGCACCGTACCGGTTCGCGAGGAGCGCCGGAAGATCGAACTGGGACGTGATGTTCGGATCGAGCTGGCCGGTCTCCGTCGAGAACAGACCGGGGAAGTTACCCTGCTCCTTCGAGTACGTGTACGACGCGAGGATCAGCGAGTTCTTCGTCGGGCGCTGGGTAATGTTGAACGCGAGCGAGTCGTAGTTACGCGACGGCGCGTCGTACTGCTTGATGCGGTACATACCGGCGGCGCGCGACGCATCGAGGTTGCCCTGCGCGACAACGTTTGCATCGGTCGACATCTGCTCGGTCTTCGCCTTCGCCGACAGCTTGTCGGCTTCGGCGTCGAAGTTCTCCGAGGGGTTCGTGATGCCGTAGTCACCGTTCGCGAGGAAGATGTCTTCGACGACGACCGGGAGCGTGCGGTGCGTGTAGGTCACGCCGACCTTCGTGTCGGGGAGCACTTCGTACTCCGCGCCGAAGATCGCTTCCTGCGAGTACTGACCCTGGATGCCCGGGGTCACGTACTCGACGCCGCTGCCGAAGATCGAGGCCTGCGCGAAGTCCGTGCAGTTCTTGAGCGTCGAACCGACGTCGGTGCCCATCGCGTGGTCGACGGCGCAGCTCGGGTTGTAGCCCGCCTGACCGTTGACGAGGTGCTTCGCATTGAGGTTCGCGATGTTATCGATCTCACCGCCGAGCGAACGGATGTTGAGATCCATCGGAATGTTCTCGTAGAAGCGGCCCCAGTGAGCAAAGATCTTCGCCTTACCCTCCTGGCTCGGATCCCACACGAAGCCGATGCGCGGCGCCCAGTTGTTGAGCGTGAAGCCGGTGCTGCCGACCGTCTCGTTTTGGGGCGTAACCGTGCCTTGGACTTCCTTCGGGATGCCAGCGGTCTGGTGCTCGAACCGGATACCCGCGTTCAGCGTGAAGTTCGGAGCGATCTGCCACGAGTCCTGGATAAACGCGCCGAGGCTGCCGTCGCTCGCGGAACGCGCGAGGGTCGGGCTCTGCTTGCAGAGAGCGCGACCGCTCGAGCACAGCGTTTCATCGTTCGCGAGCGTGACCGAGCTCGGGTTTGCGACCTCGGCTGCCGTCAGGTTGCGTTCGATGTTGTAGAAGTTCTGGAACCGCCACGTGCCGGAGCGCGCGCGGTAGAACGAACCGATGCCGCCCGAGTAGTTCTGGGTCGTGTCGTAGGTCGAGCCCTCGTAATCGATGCCGCCCTTGAACACGTGATAGCCCGCGAGCTTGAGGCGCTGGGTGATCGACAGCGCGCCCGTCAGACGGTCGTTGCTGCGATTCTCGAGCAGCCCCAGACCCGACTCCTGGTAGTTCGTGACCGGACAGTTCCGGATCAACGGATAGAGATCGCCTGCACCACCGTCGGTGCACTTCGCGCTGATACCCGGGCCTTCGATATCGGCGAAGTCCTGGAGCGAGCGTTCGTAGCGGTAGTAGACGAACGACTTGTTGCCGGCGTCCGTCGCCGACGTGGTGTTCGCGTACGCGTGGTGATAACCGACCACCGCGTCTAACTCGGTCTTGCCGCCGTTGAGCTTCGAGGTCCACTTCGCCGACACGTCCTGGGCACCCGAGTCTTGGTTCAGCGAGTCGTCGGTGAGAGCCGACGTGGTGTTCTGGCTCCCGGAGCCCGTGTACGGACGATGGTTCGTGCGCGGGTTACCGAACGCGCTGATCTGGAACTGGTTGTTTTGATCGATCGCACCGTTGATCTTGGCGGTGTAGTAGTACGTTTTGGCCGAGCCATCGACCTGCGACTTCGACACGAGCTCGTGCTTCGTCAAGCCGGTCGCCGGATCGATATCTGCGACGCCGTCCTGGTTGGCATCGACCTGGCTCTGGACGAGCCGAGTGTTCGTCGAGTTCACCACCGACGGATCGAAGCCGACGTGGAACCACAGCTTGTCCTTGATGATCGGACCGCCGACTTCGGCGCCGATATCCCAGATGTTGCCGGCGTTGAGCTGGTTGTCGACCGACCCACCCTCGGTTTGCACCGTCTTGGCTTGGGCGGTGAACGAGCTCGGCGAGAATGTGCCGAACACCGAGCCGTGGAACTCGTTCGAGCCCGACTTGGTAACCACGTTGACAATACCGCCGGTCGCGCGGCCGTACTCGGCGTTGTAACCGCCGGTGATGACCTCGGTCTCGTTGATAAACTCGTTCGGCAAGTTCGACGACAGCTGGCCGTAGGCCGTATCCGTCGTGTTGATGCCTTCGACAACGTACGTGTTCTCGACCGACGTAGCGCCGCCGAACGAGATGCCGTACTGGTCGCCCTGCGAACCGGCCGCCGCGCCCATCGTGGCGCCGAACGTACGGCCCGTCGGCACGTTGTTCGTATAGTCCGACGTCAGCGTCAGCCCGGTCTTCGTCGATCCTTGATCGACGATCGGGGCGCTGCCCTTGATCTCGATGACTTCGCCCTTGGGCCTGCCGGCGTTCGTGACCGAGTTGACCGAGATGTTGATGACGACCTCTTTACCGACCTGCACGAGCACGTTGCCGCGCGAGTAGGTGGCGTCGTTGTAGTAGACCGTCAGCGTGTACATGCCAGGGGGCAACGACGTGACGAAGTACTGACCGGTCTCGTCGGTGATGACGACCTGCTCGCCTTGAAGGGCGGGCGACGTCGCGACAACCGTCGCTCCGACTGCAGGCTCTTTCGCGCCAGTGTCGCGAACGACACCGCGGAGTTGGCCAACCGTCGTCGCTTGAGCGAAGGCGACTTCAGACTTGATGAGCGAGGTCCCCCCGAAGGCGAGGGCAACTGCCATGAACGTAGATAGCTTCTTCATGGTTATCCCTTCCTAGAGACAAACGTGGGGGGGGGTGGCGGCGGGGACCGTGTAGGTGAAGTGAATCACCTTGTCCGTGCCAGGGCTGTAGACATTGCCGAGCTTGTCCGCGAGCGATGCGGTGCCCTTCAACGTGAACGTGTACGTCGTACCATTCACGAAGGAGCCAGCAGCGGCACTGAGCTGCAAGGTCTCGTAGCTCCCGGCAGCGCCGTTGGCGTACGCGAAGACACCCGCGTTCCGCGCAGTCAGCGTGACGGGGGGGGTGATCGTGTAGTCCGACGCATCGAACGTCGCCGGATCCATTTCCTGGTTGAACGTCAGCGAGATCCGACCGCTTGTCACGGTCGCATTGTCGGCGGGCGTGACCGACTTGAGCGCGATCGCGCTCGCGGTCGTGAATGTCACGGTCTGCTCCGACGGCGAGCTGAAGGTCGCGCTCTTCACACACACGGTGGGGTCACCGGCGAAGTACCCCTCGGCGCCCGGACAATCATCGATCGTCGCGCTCGTCGGGAGCGTGAACGTGTACGTCGTACCGAGCGCGTAGTCACCGGCGATCAGCAACTTGGTCTGGTCGAGGCCCGAAACCTCGACGCGCGCATTCGCGAGCGCCGGGGTGATCGTGTACTCGGTCGCCGCGAGTGTCGCGTCGTTCATGTACTGGTTGAACGTGAGCGCGACCTTGGTGCCGGGCTCGGCAGCAGGGGCGAGCCCCGTGAGCGCGATCGCCTTCGTGCTGAACCGGGTCAGCGTCTGGTTGGCGGCCGTTGCAGCGCCGAACGTCGTCGCGTGACCACACTGGTCATGAAACACGGTGCCCTGCGGGATCGTGAACGTGAACGGACCAGCCGCGGCGGGGAAGTCGCCATAAATGAAGTACTCGTTCGGAGCCGATTCCGACGCGCCGACGTTCGCAACGGTGGGCGTGAAGTTCAGCGAGGTCGCGGTGAAGTCGGTCGCACTGATCGAGGCGTTGAACGTCAGATCGACGCCGGCAGCGGCCGGAGCGAGCGAGTTCGTTGCCGAGTCCTTCGGCGAGATCGCCGTGATCTGGATCGGTGCGGTCTTGAACCTGTATGGGATGGCCGCGGTGCCGCGCTGATCAGCGGGGACCTCGTTGCCGTCCTTGTCGTGGATCTTGTCCTTCAAGGACACGAAGCACTCGGAGTTCGTCGCGATGGTCGAAGCATCGGTCGGAATGATCACGAGGCTGGGTCCGAGGGGGTAGGAGATCAGGTTGCCAGACGGCGAGTAGTAGCCGTCGTACGGGACATCGACGAGGCCCGAGCCCGTCGAGCTCTCGCACTTGAGGGTCACCGGCTGGGTTTTCGCCAACGTGCCCGTGTAGGTGCCGGTCGGAACTCCCGTGGGGTCGACATCGGCAACGAGGTCTTCGATCGCGGGATCGAGGAGCTCGTCGAACTCGATGCGGACGTACCACGCCTCGGGCATCGCACTCGTGATCTCGGGGACGCCCATGGTCAGGTCGGCCGGGCAGTACACGAGCTGCGTGATGTCGACCAGGTTCACCTCACCAGGGCGCTTCGGATCTCCGATGCCCTGATCGTTTGGTCCGATTGTTTTGCAGTAGGTGGCCTGTTCGAGCGCTTGTCCGACCCCGAAGAAAGCGGGGCGCGTGTCGAGCGCATTGACGGAGACGGTGAGTACCTCTGGCGGACCATCAGGCCGCAGATCGCTGTACTCATCAGGACGGGTGCATGCGGTGAGCGCGAGCGCAGACGTCGCGACCACACCGACCCATTTCCAACGAAGTGGAAGATAGACGAACATTAAACGAGCCTCCCAACAGTTGCTTTCGGCAGCGGAGTGATCGCCCACTTGTGTGTCGAACGCAAGCTACTCAAATGACAAAGGCCGGCAGGATGCCAGCCTTGTCACAACCAGATCCCGTGTCCGGAATCCGTACGTCAGTTAATTTGACTCTCAATTACACGTGAGCATTGCTCACGCATTGGGGCGTTTTCCATTGCCATTGGGCGCTGGTGTCGCAGTCCGTGCCGCTGGAGCGGAAGTCGCCGCTTTAATAGCGTCATCTGGCTTACTCACCGACGCGACAACGGGGACGACAGTGTGCTCGGGCGCCACATCAACGCCGATCCGGCGAATGCTGTGATGCGCCAGGACCTTCGCTTCGATCGAATTATAGGTCTCGGGGTGATCGATCAAGAACTGCTTCGCGTTCTCGCGACCCTGGCCGATCCGTTCGCCGTTGTACGAGAACCAGGCGCCGCTCTTGTCGACAATGTTCGCTTCCGAAGCGAGGTCTACGAGGTCGCCCTCACGCGAGATACCCTGGCCGTAAAGGATGTCGAACTCGACCTCCTTGAACGGCGGCGCCATCTTGTTCTTCACGACTTTGACCCGCGTGCGATTGCCGATCACGTCCTCGTCCTTCTTGAGGGCGCCGACCCGACGAATATCGAGGCGCACCGACGAGTAGAACTTGAGGGCATTGCCGCCCGTGGTGGTCTCCGGCGAACCGAACATCACGCCGATCTTCATACGGATCTGGTTGATGAAGATGACCATCGTTCGCGACTTCGAGATCGCGGCGGTCAGCTTGCGAAGGGCCTGGCTCATCAGGCGAGCCTGGAGACCGACGTGGGTATCACCCATCTCGCCCTCGAGCTCGGCCTTTGGCGTGAGTGCCGCGACGGAGTCGATGACGATGACGTCGACGGCATTCGAGCGCACGAGCATATCGGCGATCTCGAGCGCCTGCTCGCCAAAATCTGGCTGGCTGACGAGGAGCTCTTCGGTCTTCACGCCGAGCTTCTTCGCGTAGTTCACATCGAGTGCGTGCTCCGCGTCGATGAACGCGCACACGCCACCGCGCTTTTGCGCCTCGGCGACGATGTGCAGCGTCAACGTCGTCTTACCGGACGACTCCGGTCCATAGATCTCGACGATCCGGCCGCGCGGCAGGCCGCCGATACCGAGCGCGATATCGAGGCCAAGCGAGCCGGTCGGAACCACGCTGATCTCGCGGTCGATCGGATCCTTGCCGAGCTTCATGATGGCGCCCTTGCCGAACTGCTTGTCGATGGCAGCGAGGGCGAGGTCGATGGCCTTGTCGCGCGCCTGCGAGGAGGCGTTTTCGACGCGGGCCGTGGGCGATGCTTTGTCGTTAGATTCCTTCATCCGATTTGTCTCCCGGAGCGCTTTGAGCGCTCCTTATTTGGCCCGTTCGCGTGGCCATCCGTCGTCAGTTTCGAGCGCCATGTCTAAGGCTTCGGTCTGACTTTTTTTGGTCTGCACCAGGGTCGGATCAGCTGTTTTGAAGGCGATTTTAGAGATTTCCTTATATGCCGAACCCGCTGATTTCGTTTCGCTTTCAAACAGAATTACGCCGTCCACCCGGGTGTCACTGAACATTTGTTCCGACATGGGTAACACGACGTCTTTCAGCGGTCGAGTTTCTCGTGCACGACCTACCGTGACGTGAGCTTTAAAGCCGCGACTCTCGGCTGCGAACCCGAGCGTCACGCAGGCCGCCTCGATCCGGGTGGCAAGCTCTGCGGTCTCGCCCCGATCTTCGATCCCGGCCCACACCACGTCGGCCGAATCCAGCGAAGGAACCCCCCCGAGCCGAGCCGTCCGGAACTTGAAGGGCTGGAAGCCGACGAGCGCGGCAGAGATCCGGTCTTCGACGGCGTGGATGATCTCGGGCTGGACCCAGCCGAGAAACTTCAGGGTCAAGTGATAGTTGGTCGGAGAGACCCACCTGATGTCGAGGTTGACGTCCTTCGCGCGGCGCGCGAGCTGCTCGGCACACTGCGCGAGCGCATTGGCGGTCTGAACCGAGACCCGAACACCGACGAACAAGCGCGTTCCTTCTTCACTCACGACTTCACCTCTTCGAGGATCAAGCTCAAGGCCCACCACGCCGATAGCTGGCGGATCTGCTCGCGCGTGCCCGGCCACGCCAGCTTCTTCGTCTTGACGGCGTCGCGCGTGGCGATCGCTAACCACACGGTGCCCACCGGCTTCTCGGGCGTACCTCCGTCGGGGCCGGCAATGCCGCTCACCGCGACCGCGAGCTCGGTCCCGAACCGTCCGCGCGCGCCGCTCGCCATCTCGCGCACGGTCTCTTCGCTGACCGCGCCGTGCGTCTCGAGGGTCGCCTTCGCGACGCCGAGCTGCCGCATCTTTTCTTTGTTCGAATAGGTGATCGCGCCGCCGACGAATGCGGCCGAGCTCCCCGGCAGAGACGTCAGCAGCTCCCCGATCATGCCGCCAGTACACGACTCCGCGGTCGCGACGGTGCGCTTGGTCGCGATCAGCTGCCGGGTCACGACCGCGACGAGGTTGTCGTCGCCGGTTCCATAAACCACCCCTGCGAGGCGCTCGCGGATCTCCGCATCCATCGTCGCGAGCCGCGCATCGGCCGCGGCTTGATCGGGATCGCGTACGACGAGCTTCACGAGCGTCTCGGGAAACTTCACTTGATAGTGGATCGTCGCGCCGGGAACCCCGTCGACGATGCCCCGACAAAGTTGCGAGATCTGCGACTCGCCCCGCCCGAACCCGCGGTAGATTCGACGCGCGATCCGCTCGACCTCACCGGCCGCTTCGCGGAGCTCGGCGAGCCGCCCTCGTAGAGCAGCTTCCCAGATCCCACTGATCTCGCGCGGGAACCCGGGCAGGCAGAACACAGGAATCGGCGAGCCTTGTTGTTTGTAGATGGGTTGTTCGAAACACGGCGCCAGTCCGGCCGGGTTGCCGAGCACGCGGGCTCCGGTCGGGACCCGGACCTGGCGGAGCTGGATCGCGGCGAGGCCGGCATTGTCCGAACGCGCCGGCATGCGGGTAAAAAACGACTCCATCTGCGCCCGGGCGGTCTCGTCGACCACCGGGGCCACACCGGCGAGCGCCGAGACCACGTCGACCGTCAGATCGTCTTCGGTGGGTCCCAGCCCTCCGGAACAAATCACGACGTCGGCACGCTCGACCGCCTGGCGCAGCGCCGAGGTGATATCGTCGGCGTCATCGCAGCAACTGGTCATCCAGCGTGTCGTGATATCGAGGTCCCACAGGCGTTGTGCGAGCGAGGATGCGTTCGTGTTCACGATCTCGCCGCGGCACAGCTCGTCGCCAATCGTCAAGATCTCGGCTTTCATGGCCCGCACACTCTATCTCCTTCAGGCCGAGAAGTAGGGCGGTTCGGTTGACGCAGCACCGTTGCCCCTCCTATGATTTCGGCGGAATACGGGGCTCTCAGTTCTTCCTATGAAGATTCGGTACGCGGCTAAAACAGACGTCGGCATGAAGCGGACGCACAACGAGGATTACTTCTCGTTGATCGAGGACGAACAGCTATTCCTTGTCGCGGACGGCATGGGTGGTCACGCGTCCGGCGAAGTCGCTTCGAAGATGGCGGCCGAGACGATCGGCGAGTTCTATCAACGCACGCGCGAGGACGAAGACGCGACGTGGCCGTACAAGATGGACCGCTCGCTCTCGTATATCGAGAACCGGCTGGTCTGCGGCATCAAGCTCGCAAACCTCCGCATCTTCGAGACCTCGAATCGCGACCTTCGTTACAAGGGCATGGGTACGACGATCGTCTCGACGCTCGTCTCCGGCGACAAGATCTACGTCGGTCACGTCGGCGATTCGCGGGTTTACCGCGTGCGCGACAATGCGATCTCGCAGCTCACGCGCGACCACTCGCTGCTCGAAGATTACAAAGAAGCAAAGCCGGACATGACCGAGGAGGAAGAGCGCAACTTCCCCCACAAGAATGTCATCACGCGCGCGCTCGGCATGCGCGAGACCGTCCAGGTCGATATTCGTTCGCACCAGATCAAGAGCGGCGATGTCTACATCCTGTGCTCCGACGGCCTCTCGGGCATGGTCACGGATCCTGCGATCGCCGAGATTGCCTCGGGTGCGAAGAGCCTCGAACGTGCCGTCGCCGAGCTCGTCGATGCGGCGAACCGCAACGGCGGTACCGACAACGTCACGACGCTGCTCTTGCAGTGCCTGGCGGCTTAGTGTTCCGCGTCACCGGAAAGCTGACCGTCAAGGCGCGGTCGAGCATCCACGACACCACCACCGTGTGGAACAAGATCACGGGCGAGGTCGAGGCAGATCCGAGCGCGCCGGGTGGGATCGAAGCTGCGAAGGCGACATTCTCGGTCGACATGACGGCGTTCGATGCCGGTGATTGGTTGAAGAATCGGAAGCTTCGCAAAGACTTCGCGATCGACGACCACCCAACCGCAACGTTCGAGCTCGAGCGCGTGTCCCAGGTGGTGAACGATGGAGCCAGCTTTGCCGCCCAGGCCGAGGGTCAGTTGCGCTGGCGCGGCACGACGGTTCCGCTCACGCTCTCAGGCAAGGGGTCCCTCGATGCCGATCGCTTCACTGCATCCGCGAGCTTCGACCTCGACATCAAGCTGTTGGGGCTCACCGCGCCGAAGTTCTTGTTGTTCAAGGTCGAGGACGTCGTGACAGTCGAGATCGTGTTGCAAGGATTCCGATCGTGAAGTGGCTGCGGATCGTCGTGGCTCTCGAGACGCTCGCGGCCTGTGACGGCGCCAAGGTCGAGCCAAACGGGCTCGGCAACTACCGCTTCGGTCACACCACCATCGCGGGAATTCACGATGGCAATTGCCAGCCGACCGAGCTGCGCGATGGTCGCAAGGCGATCTGGTGCTTCGGGCTGCCGCCGATCAGGGTCGGCAAACGAGTCGCCGAGGTCGACGCGTACTTCAATGCGATGCCGCCGTACGATCCGAAAACGACCGCACCGCTGATCGAGCTCCAGCTCAAGGTCCGCGGCTGCTCCGAGGATGAAGCCGAGCGTTGGCTGCGCGAGCGGTTCGGCCCGCCGATCGAGAGCAAGTCGACGCGCGAGTACTGGAAGAATTCGTTTCTGTGGGTCGGTGCGTTCCTGCCGAGCGAGCCTGGCCGCTGCTTGATCCATCTGCTGCCGCTCTCGGAGAACGCCGAGATCGATCGCATCAAGGCCGAGTAGGCGCGTTCGGTTCCGTCGAACGTCTCAGTAGGCAGGTGTCGTGATCGCCCAGTCCGCATCGAACTGGGTCTGGATGATCGAGACCTGATCGGGCTCGAGCACGAGTCCACCGACTTCGCGGTTCTGCGACAGCGACGTCGAGGACATGTTCTCACTTCCGACGAACGCGACGCCATCGGCGATCAGCAGCTTCGCGTGGAGATAGAATTGATCGACCGCGTAGCGGACCGGGATGTTGCGCTGTTGCATGAAGGTCGCGACGCCGGCACCGCTCGACGTATCGCTCGTGCCATCGCTTCCGATGATCACGCGCACCGTCACGCCGCGTTCGTGCGCCGTACCGACCGCGTTCCGGATGGTCGCGTCCGTGATGTAGAACACCTCGACATCGAGCGTGATGTTCGCGCTGTTGATGAAGTCATAGATCCTCTGGTTCGAGTTGACCGGCGATACGATCATCCGCGTGCAATCGAGGTTTGCTGCGGGCGGGGTCTTGCCCTGCGCGAGCTGCCAATCCTGATCGAAGATCGCCTGAATATCGGTGATGTCTTCCGGATCGCGATCGACAAAGCCGTAGTTGCGCTCCTTGTCCATCGCATCGGCGTTGAAGTTCATCGACATCACGAGTGCGCTAGTGCGATCGACGATCAGATACTTCGCATGCGAGTACGCGTAGATCGGGGAGGCGTTCAACCACTGGACGCCGCCGGTGTTGAAGATGCCGGTGATCGAGGCATTGGCTGCTTCATCGGGATCGAGGATCACCCGCACGGTCACACCACGCTTGCGCGCCGTGACGATGTGGTTCGCGATGTCCTTTACCGTGAACAGGTACATCTGGAGATCGAGGCTCGACTGCGCGCGATCGATCGCCGTGTTCACGCGATCCTGGAGCCCGATCGGTCCGACGAACGCTTCGAGCGGCACGGTCCGCGCCGTGCGCGGCGTGCATCCAGCGCCGTCGACACCGTCCGGCTCGATCAACGCCGAATCGGGTGCGGCGGCATCACCACCACGACAGGCCGTCGCGACGGTGATCAAGGCAGTAAGTACGAGGCGGCGCATCCGGTGGGACTATGCGCGAGGCCGCCGATCGACGAAAGCGGAATCTACTTCTTGGCCCGCTGCTCGTTCGGGCACGCCCCGTTGGGATCGCCCGAATACTTGGGGCACGTACCATAGAGCTCGTGGCGATGACGGAGCACGGTGAAGCCACCCAGCTTCGCCGCGATGCGCTCCTGTAGCCGCTCGATCTCGTCGTCCTCGAACTCGAGGATGAGGCCGCACTTGATACAGATCAGGTGATCGTGATGATCGCCGACGACCTCGTAGCGCGCCTGGCCATCGCCGAACTGGCGCTCGATCGCGAGCCCGCTCTCGACGAGCAGCTTGAGCGTGCGGTAGACGGTGGCGTAGCCGACCTTCGGGTGGCGCTTGCGAACCTTCGAGAGCAGCTCGTCGATCGAGATGTGATCGCGGGTCCGCAGGAACTGCTCTACGATCGCTTCGCGCTGGGCGGTGGTGTTGAGCCGGTTATCGGTGATGTAGGATCGCCAGCGATTTTTCAGCTCGTCCGTATCGTTCGGTCTGAAGTCCGAGCGCTCCCCCATGGGTTTCAGCTTCTCCGCAACTGCCTTTGACGTCAAGCGATCTCGGAGGGATGACTTTTCAGTTATGCGAAGCTACTCTCCGGCCCGTGGCTGATCCCGAGCTTGGATTTGATGCGATCATGTCGCGCTTGCGCGAGGTCGTGACAAAACTCGAATCGGGCGAGCTCACCTTGGAACAATCGCTCGCGGTCTACGAAGAAGGCGTCAAGCTCGCGCGGACCGGGCAAGCTCAGCTCGCGTCGGCCGAGAAGCGCGTCGAGATCTTGGTCAGCGCCTCGGGCGGTGTCGAAGCGGTACCGTTCGACGAAACGAGCTCCTGATGGCGACGCTCGCTCCATCCAGCGCGCCGAAAGAGCTTGCCGCCTTTCTCGACGAGATGCGCGCGCTCGTCGATCACGACCTCGCGCGTCGGCTCGCGCCACCCGCCGAAGATCCAGGTCGCCTTGTCGAGGCGATGCACTACGCGGCGACCGGTCCCGGTAAGCGGCTGCGCCCCGCGATCGTGCTCGCCGCGGCCGAAGCTTGCGGTGGCGCGCGAGAAGCCGCTCTGCCCGCGGCGTGCGCGCTCGAGATGCTGCACGCGTACACGCTCGTCCACGATGATCTGCCGGCGATGGACGACGACGACATGCGGCGTGGTCGTCCCACCGTCCACATCGCGTTCGGCGAGGCGATCGCTATCCTTGCCGGTGATGGACTGCTCACGGCCGCGTTCGGCACGCTCGCCGAGCTCGGCCCGAATTGCGCGCCCGCGGTGCGCGTGCTCGCGCAACGCTCCGGTAGTGCCGAGCTCCTCGCCGGCCAGGCGATCGATCTCGCGTACGCGCGCGCGGGCAGCATCAGCCAGCCTGCCGACGAGGTCGAGCTGATCGACATCGAGCAGCGCACCACTCGAACGTCATCGCCACTGACCGACTCGACCCGGGTGACCGACACGGCGCTCGAGCTCGTTCCTGCGCGCACGCTCGACGAGATCGAGTACATGCACGCCGCCAAGACCGGCGCGTTGTTCGCGGCGGCGGGCGAGCTCGGTGCGATCTCCGCGGGTGCACCTGCCGCGACCGTCGCAGCCCTCGGCCGCTACGGGATGGCGATCGGGATCGCGTTCCAGCACGCCGATGATCGCGACGACGCCGAGCTACTCGAGCACGCGTCCGCGGCGGCCGAACGGATGCGGACGCTGTGCACGCAGGCCCGCGCCGAGATAGCCCCGCTAGGTCCACGTGGCCGGCATCTCGATGCGATTGCGGCGTGGATCCTCGCCCGCGCTTGAGGTACGAATAAGAGTGACTGACGAGTGGGACGAGGAGACTGGTGCTACCGATATCGCGGAGCTCCAGCGAACTGGCTCCGTCTCCGCCCGTCGCGCCTGCCTCACGATCCTGACCGGCACGCTTTCGGGCCAGCTGTTCAAGGTCAGCAAGGGCCACCTCAACATCGGCCGCTCGCCGCTCGCCGAGCTCCGGCTCGATGACGATGGCATCTCGCGCAACCACGCACGGATCCGCAGCGAGACCAACAGCGCGTGGATCGAGGACATGGAGAGCCGCAATGGCACCTTCCTCAATGGTGAACGGATCAAGCAGCCGATGGAGCTGCGCGATGGCGACAAGATCCAGGTCGGTCGCGGCACCGTGCTGCGGTTCGGCTTCCAGGATGCGCTCGACGAATCGTTCCACGAGAGTCTGCTCTCGTCGGCACTGCGCGACGGTTTGACCAAGCTGTTCAACAAGCGCTACTTGATGGATCGCCTCGATAGCGAGCTCAAGTTCGCGGTCCGGCACGAGACCTCGCTGTCGCTGCTGCTCCTCGATATCGATCACTTCAAGAAGATCAACGACACTCACGGCCACCTCGCGGGTGATGCCGTGCTCGCGAACCTCGCGCAGGTGCTCGGCCGCGCGGTGCGTAACGAAGATGTCGTCGCACGGTTCGGTGGTGAAGAGTTCGCGATCATCCTGCGCGCGATCGGGATCGAGCCCGCGTTCCAGATGGCCGAGCGGCTCCGCAAGCTGGTCGAGCAGACCTCCGCGATGTCGAGCGCGGGCCCGCTCCAGGCGACCGTGTCGATCGGCGTGGCCGGATTCCCGTCGTCGCCGGTCAAGCTGTCGGATCAGCTTGTCGAAGCGGCCGACAAAGCCCTTTACCGTGCCAAGGGTGAGGGTCGTAACTGCGTGCGTCGCGCGTGATCGCATAGAGGCGAGTCGATACGGTCGGACGCGTGTCGGCGCTGATCCGCGTAACCGCAGGCGAGGCTTGTCTGCAGGACGAGAATTTGGCCCGGGCAATCTGCGTTGCTAGGGTCTGAGCATGCGTCCATGGTTCTTGTTACTGGCGGTCTGCCACCTCGGGGCCTGCTCGGGTGACGACTCGCACCGCCACGTCACGAATCCAACGACGGGCGAGACCCCGATCGACCGTAGTCTGGCCGACGGCAAAGGCGACACGGTCGCGCCGACCGGCCCTGGCGTGCTGTCCGAGGCCCAGGCGGTCTCGTACTGGACCACGCCCGACGAACTGGCCGGTAGCGCCGCATTCACCGCGAAAGACTATGCGACCGCGAAGACCGCGTTCACCGCCGCGCGCGGTGCCATCAACGATGTCAACAATCCCCGCGTTCCGAGGCTCGAGCTCCTACTCGGGCTGTGTGATGCGGAATTGAACGACAACACGAGTGCGGTCAGCCACCTCGCGGTCGCATACAAAGCGCTGCCCAAGCTCTCGGACTACATCGGCTATCACCTCGCGCGCTCGCTATGGCTGGCCCACGACCCGGCGGCTCACGACATCGCGTCGAGCATTGGCAAGGACTCCATCGTCGGCGCCGATGCCGAGCTCCTGATGGGCGACCTCTTGCGCGGCAAGAATGATTGGCCCGCGGTCGTCACCTACTACACCGACTATCTTTCGCACCATCCGAACGGCCCGTTCCGCTCGGAGGCGCGCTTCGATCTCGCCGATGCCGTGACGAACGCGAAGCAGGATCCGCACAAGGCGATCGCTTTGTATCGCCAGATCACGATCGACGATCCGCTGTCGTCGTGGACGCCGAAGGCCGAAGCCGCGCTCAAGGCGTTGAACGCGACGCCGGATCCGTTGAACGGCGCCGAGCACGTCACGCAAGGCATGGTGCTGTTCGACAACATGCGCAACCCGGAGTCCGAGGCAGCCTTCACGGCTGCGCTCGCGGATCCGAAAATCTCGGCGGCCGACAAGTGCACGGCCGCGTACAACCAAGCGCAGAGCCGGTTCAAGGCGCGCGATCGTAAGGGCGCTGCGCCGCTGTTCGATGCCGCCGCCGCCGCGTGCGTGGCGGCGAAAAACACCGACCTCGAGATCAAGAGCAACTACCAGGCCGCGCGCTCGTACTCGTTCATCGGCGATCACACGACCGCGATCGATCATTACAAGAAGGCTCAGACGATCGACCCGAAGCACAGCTACGCCGACGACGCGACACTGCGCGAAGCCGAGGAGTGGCAGTCGCTCAAGAACGGCCTGATGGTCGATCAGGTGCTCTCGGCTATGCCGGCAACGTATCCCGATGGCGACAACACGGCCGAGGCAATGTGGCGGCTCGGCTTCCGCGCGTGGCGCGAGCAGCGCTACGACGATGCGATCAAGTGGTGGAACGAACAGATCCGGCTGGTTCCGCACGACGACAACTGGTTCGGCGAAGGTGAAGCGCAGTACTGGCTCGGCCGGGCTTGGGCCGCGAAGAAAGACCTGCCCAAGGCGATCGCGCAGTGGCAGCTCACGGTGCGGAGCTATCCCGCCGCGTACTACGCGCTGCTCGCGCTCAATCGGTTGAAGGAGAACGCGCCGCAGCAGTACCAGCAGATGCTCGTCGAGATCAAAACGGATCCACCCGGCTTCGATCCGAAGGCGCCTGCGTTCACGTTCAAGCCCCGTCCCGAGTGGTCGTCGCCGGGCTTTCAGCGCGCGATGGAGCTGTTGCGGATCGGGCTCGGTGAGCCGGCCGAGAAGGAGCTCAAGAAGATCGGCTTGCACACGCCGAACGATCGCAAGCGCGTCGAAGATCCCGACAAGCTCGAGAAGCTGTGGGCGATGGCATTCCTCTACGATCGCGCGGGTCGGTTCGCGACCTCGATCTGGCCAACGCGCTGGCACGCGCTCGACTATCGTCGTGCGTGGCCGACCGGCGCGAATCGTGCGAAGTGGTTGATCGCGTATCCGAAGGCGTACTGGCCGCTGCTCACGAAGTACGCGAAGATCAACAGCGTACCGATCGCGATGCAGATCGGGATCGTACGCGAGGAGAGTGGCTTCGATCCGCTCGACGAAAGCTACGCGAACGCGATCGGCCTCACGCAGATGATTCCTTCGACCGCGAAGGACAACGCCCCTGCCGGCGTGACCCCGAACCGCGAATACCTCCGCGATCCGGAGAACAACGTCACGGTCGGCTCGCACTTCCTCGGCGGGCTGTTCAAGAAGTGGAACAACTTCGTGCTGCTCGTGCCGCCCTCGTACAACGCGGGCCCGGCCGGCGTGGCCAAGATGCTGCGCGCGCGCGGCACGTGGGATGCCGACGAGTTCGTCGAGGGCATCGTCGACGATCAGGCGCGCAACTACACCAAGCGCGTGCTCGGCAGCTTCTTCACGTACACCTGGCTGTACCAGGGCGCAGTGCCCGAGGTGCCGAACACGATCCCGCCCGAGCTACTTCCGAAGAAGTAAGTACCAGGCGCCGGCACCGATACCCGCCGCGATCACGACGACGAGCAACAGCCACGGCCAGAGCCGGCCATCACCTGCTCGGCCGCCACGTGCCCGGCCACCGTCCATTGCCGGTAGCGGCGCCGCGGTCGCCGGCAGGGCCGAGCTCTCGACCATCGGCGATGCCCGATCTTGTACAGCCGGCCTGGCTGGCGAGACGCGGATCACCGTCGGTGGCGTGCGATCTTTTTTTGCTTCGGGCACAGTGGGCGGCTTCACGCGCACCGGCTCGGGCGTCGGGGTCAGCATCATGTCGGGTTCGATCGTGATCGGCCGCTGATCGCTCGGATCGCCGAGCATCTGGATCACTTGCGAGAGACCGCTGACATCCCGGCGCGGCTGCTGGGTGAACGCCCACTCGGTCCACTGCGCGAGCTTCTCCCGACTCGGTCGCAGACCGAGCTCTTGCGCATTGTTGATCAGCGCCGCACGCAGCGCGGCTGCACTCTGCCAGCGTAGCCCCGGATCGCGGCTGAGCGCGGTCATCACGATGTCGTCGAGCGCGTGCTGCACCGACGAATTCCACCGCGACGGCGGTTGGATCGGCATCTCGCGCAGCATGTTGATGATCTCGTAGTCGCTGTGGTGATCGAACAGCCGCTTGCCGGTGAGCAGCTCGTGCGCGATCACGCCCACTGCGAACAGATCGGCGCGGTGATCGAGCTGGCCGAGCGTGTACTCCGGCGCCATGTAGCCGAGCTTGCCCTTCAAGATGCCAGCCTTGGTGCCGCGACTCGACGTCACCTTCGCGAGACCAAAATCGATCAGCTTCACCGTGCCCGATCCGGACACGATGATGTTCGCCGGCGAGACATCGCGGTGGACGATGCCGAGCGGCACGCCCTGCTCGTCCGCGAGGTTGTGCGCGTAATCGAGCGCTTCGCACAGCTGGATCAGGATCTCGATCGTGTTCGGGATCGGAATAGCACCCGCCGCGTCCTCGCACTGGCGCACGATCTGGCGCAGGGTCGGCCCCGGGACGAGCTCCATCGCGATGAAGTACGTACCGTCGCGAATCCCCAGGTCGTAGGTCTGCGCGATGTTCGCGTGTCGGAGGTGCGCGGCGAGCTTGGTCTCGCGTGCGAACGACTCGACGACCTCGGGCTCGTCGAGCAGGTGCGGGAGCAACCGCTTGAGCGCGACGCGCTTGCGAAAGCCGCCGGCCGATTGCGATTCCGCGCGATGTACGCTCGCCATGCCGCCCTTGCCGAGCAGCTCGTACACGAGGTACGTGCCAAATTTTTCTGGTCCGGCCACTCACTTACTTCATTACTTTGGGGGCATGCGCAGCGCGCCGTCGAGCCGGATCGTCTCACCGTTGAGATACCCGTTGTCGACGATCGACGCGACGAACGCAGCGTAGTCGGAGGGATCGCCGAGGCGCTTCGGGAACACGACGTCCTTCGACAGCGCCGCGCGCACTTCTTCCTTGAGCGAGCCGAGCATCGGCGTATCGAAGATGCCGGGCGCGATCGTGACGACGCGAATGCCAGCCGGCGCGAGATCGCGCGCTGCGGGCAGCGTCATCCCGACGACGCCGGCCTTCGACGCGGCGTACGCGATCTGACCGATCTGACCATCGTACGCGGCGACCGAGGCGGTCATGATGATCACGCCGCGCTCGCCATGCTCGAGGGCTTGCGTCTTCGAGATCGCCGAAGCGGCGATGCGCAGGACGTTGAAGTGACCGACCAGATTGATCGCGATGATCTTCTGGAACAGCTCGAGGTCATGCGGTTTGCCGGTCTTGTCGAGCGTACGCGCCGCCCAGCCTACGCCCGCACACTGCACGACGACGCGCAGCGGTCCCAGGGTCCCGGCCTGTTCGACCGCGGCTTCGACCTCGGCCGCATTGGTGACGTCGGCCTTCGCGAAGGCACCGCCGACCTCCGTGGCGAGCTCGGCGCCCTTGTCGTCGCGATCGACGATCAAACACTTCGCGCCACCGGCGCTCAAGCGACGAACCGTGGCCGCCCCGAGACCGGAGGCTCCACCCGTGACGAGTGCGACAAGACCTGGCAGCTTCATTCGTAGGAGGTTACTCGAACCTTGGCCGCGACGTGGCATGCTTCGGGGATGAAGCCAGTGCAGCTAGTCGGAGTCTTTGCCCTCCTTGCCTCGTCTTCCGCCTTCGCGGATTCCAAGGCGTGGACTGCCGGCAAGGTCGTGATTCCTTCGAGCGCCACGATCGTCGGTGGGATCACCGCATCGAGCCTGCGTTCGAGCGGCCTCTACCAGCAGTTCCTGCCGCTGGCGATGTCGCAAGCCGGTCAGCTCAAGGCCGGCGTCGAGGCGATCCAGAAGACGTGCAACATCGACATGCTCGGGTCGATCGATTCGGCCGCGGTCGGAGTCGACGACACGGGCGTCGGTACGATCGTGATCGCGCTCAAAGGCGTGACCCACAAGTCGCTCGATGCATGCGCGCAGAAGATGGCGAAGGCCGATCGCAAAGACATCGCGATCACGACCGAGGGCAAGTTCACCAAGTACGCGGGCTCGGCGATGGGCGAGAAAGCGATCTACGTCGATTGGATCTCGGGCGACACGCTCGCGGTCTCGACGTCACCCGACGACAAGGACCTGAGCACGAAGCTGCTCGCGGGCGGCGTCGACAACAGCGCCGTGCTCAAGACCGCCCTTGCGACGGTCAACAAGAACGCGAGCGTCTGGCTCGTCGGCAACAAATCCGCACCGCTGCCGGACCTCGGCGGCTCGATGAAGTCGTTCTACGTCAGCGCGACGGTCGCGAACAAGAAGATCGACGTCAACGCGCACCTCGTGACCGACAGCGACAAGACCGCGACCGCGCTCGTCGCCGATGGGCAAAAAAAGCTCGCCAGCGCCGGGGCTTCCGGGCAGTTCAAAGCGACTCTCTCGACCGTGAAATTCTCGGCCGCTGGGCCCGATGCGCTCGCGACCGCGTCGATCGCCGAGGACGACGTGATCTCGATGGTGATGTTGTTGGCCAAGTAATCAGAGCGCGGCGATCAGTACGCCTCGCACAGTGTCCCGAGAGGCCCGTAGACTCCGAGCTCGCGATAGATCAACCGCGCGTTGATGTCGGTGTCGAGGATGCGTAGCTCGGTCTTTTTCTCGTCTTTGACGAACGACGCGCGGTTCTTGTCGGGCTCGTTGCGATCGAAGACGAACCGAACATCGCCGGTCTTGGTCGAGTACACCTCGCCACCGCTGTCGACCACCGTGTCGGTGAGAGGAAGCTCCTTCATCGCCCCCTTCTTGCCGACGAACAGACGCTCACCATGGCCGCCATACTCGTTCCTGATGTGGTCCACGTAGTAGTAGATGCCCGCGTCGTCGCGAGCAAAGAGATGCCCGACGTGGATGATACGACTCGAGAAGAACTTTGCCTTCGCGATGATCGGCTTCGCACGATCGTCGGGAACTCGCTTGAGAGGAACGTCAGGGGGGTCTGCCTTCGCGCAGTACATGACAAAGCTGCCGTCCGCGCGCCGCGTGACCGAGGCCGGCGTCAAACCGTCCGACTTGGGCGCCCAGCTCGAGATCGACCACCCCCCGTTCTCTTCGTCGGTCCGGCTCCCGAGCTCGATCTGCGCGTAGACCGCCTTCTCGCTGGGCCCATAAAAGACCCGACCGGCAATCTCGCGCTGCTTGTCCGACTGGTCGGCATCCTTGTAGGTCTTGATGACCGGCTCGACGATCAAGGTCCCGCCTTGCGCGTCCTGGAGCACGAACAGCAGGTCGCGAAACGCTTTGACGTCGACCTCTTTGGGCGTTGGCTCGCCTGACGCAATTCCACACAGACCCAACACCAGAGCAATCCCGTCGCGTGCACCCATCGTGGATGCATTATACGCTCGAGTCGGATGGCAGATTCACCGGCCAGGGCTGTCGTTGATGTCGGGACCGTCATCGACGGCACCTACATCATCGAAGGCATCATCGGCCGTGGCGGCATGGGTGCGGTCTTTCTCGCGAAGCACAACCGGCTCGAGGGTAAAAAGGTCGCGATCAAGATGCTCCACGTCGACGTGGAGAGCGGTGATGTCCTCAAGCGTTTCAAGACCGAAGCCGACATCGCGTCGAAGCTCAACCATCCGAACATCGTTGCCGTCATCGATTACGACGAGCTCGAAGACGGCACGCCGTACATCGTTTACGAGTTTCTCCAGGGCGAATCGTTAGCGCAGCGCATCGCTGTTGGTGGCGCACTCGATCTCGAGTCCGTGTTTTCGATCATGCGGCAGGTCGGGTCCGCACTGTCGGCGGCGCATCGCGCGGGTGTCGTCCATCGCGACCTCAAGCCCGCGAACATCTTCCTCGTGCCGACCGAAGCCGATGGTCGCGCGGTCGAGATTGCGAAGGTCCTCGATTTCGGGATCTCGAAGGTCATCGACGGCTCGACCCAGGCCGTGAAGACGCAAGAAGCGATGCTGCTCGGTACGCCGCAATACATGTCGCCGGAGCAAGCGAACGGGCAGCACTCGATCGTCGATGCGCGCACCGATATCTTCGCGCTCGGCGAGATCCTTTACGAGATGGTTTCGGGAACGCCTGCCTTCGCTGGTTCGAGCATTCCCGAGGTCGTCCACAAGGTCGTCTACGAACCGCCCAAGCCGCTCGCCGAAACGGCGCCCGACGTGCCCGATCCGATCGTCTCGGTGATCATGAAGGCGCTCGAGAAGAAGCCCGAAGATCGATTTCAGAACGTGAACGATCTGGTCGAGGCGCTCACTGGTTCGCCGTTGAGCTCAACCCGCAAACCGCGTTACAGCCGTGCGGCCTCCGGATCTCCGAGCTCGCGAGATGCCTTCGCGCAGACCGTGGGCTCGGGCGAGCACGGCGATTCGCCGACGGCCGGGACCGCGCCGACTGCGGCCGCCGTGGGCAAGTCCGCCGTGACCGTGAGCTCCCGGATTGACACTCCGACTGCGCCTTCGCAACTCGAGCACGCGAGCACGGTGGTGGCTTCGCCGAACGCCGCGACCACGGCGCCGCCACGCAGGCGTGGGCTGCTGCTGCTCGCCGTCATCGGTGCGGTTGCGGCCGGTGCGGCGGTGGTGTTTTTCGCGATGCACGGCGGTCACGAGATGCCGACGCCGACCGTGATCGCGGAGCAGCCACTCGTGCAATCGCCAGTCGTGGCCGACGCGACGTTTGTTGCGGTCGATGCCGTCGCTGCCGTCGCTGCCGTCGCTGCCGTCGATGCCGTCGCTGCCGTCGTTGCCGTGGTCGACAAGAAGCCAAAACTGCCGACCGAAAACGCCGTGAAGCTCGCAACCCTGACGAAGACGAAGGCAGACGACAAAGGCGATCCGGACGTCGATCCATTGCTGATCGAAGCTCAGGCACTGTTCACGGCGCGCGAGTGGAAAAAGCTCATCCATCTCACGAATCGGATCCTCGCGTTCAACGTCAGCACCACGCAGGCCGCGAAGGCGAGGGCCTATCACGGCATGGCGATGTGCGGGGGAAATGGCGACGACGAGGCGCGCACCGATCTTCGTGCGATCACCGAGCTTCACGCTCCGGCGCAGCGCGCGCGGCTGCTCAAGTTCTGCCACGACGAGCATCACCTCGAAGCCGATCAGTGAACCAGCACGAGCACGCGACGCTGCGTTCTGCTATCGGTCCGGCCGATCGTTAGCCGGCCGAGCCGGCTGATCGTTAGGTCGATAAACGCTCGTCCCGTCGGCGGCGCGATCACGGCGCCTGCATCGAGGTTGCCGGTCACCGGTTGATCATCGACCGCCGTGACACGTTCATTTGGCGCGAGCCGAACGAGCTGCGCGATCTGCGAGGTCGAGATGCCGGGTGCGACATCGATGATCGTCGGCAGGTCGGCCCTGGTGGCCACGAGCTCCCGCTCGTGCTCGACGCGGGGCACGGCGTCGGGCCGCAGGAGGATCAGCACCAAACATGCTCCGAGGAGCCCGACCGTGAGGGAACGGAACAGCATCATCACGCTACATTTTGCAATGTAGCGGCCAGCGAGGGCCGAGAGGTCTCGCGGGGTTAGCCGCGGCTCGCGCGACGCGGTTGCCACGATGACAGCGCGAGCGCCCGCTTGCGACTACTCGTCTTTGATCTGCTGCGAGAGGTAGTTCTGTTCGCCGACCTGCCGCACGAGCTCGAGCTGGGTCTCCAGCCAATCCGTGTGCTCTTCCTCGGAGACCAAGATCTTGGTCATCAGGTCTTCGGTCGCGTTATCGCCGGCCTTGCGGCAGGCCTCGATGCCTTGGTTGAGGAACGCTATCGCGGCGTACTCGAGCTGAAGGTCGAGCTCGAGCTGTTCCTTGACGGTCTCGCCGACGTGCAGCTTGTGATAGCGCTGCATGTTCGGGACGCCGTCGAGAAAGAGGATCCGATCCATGACGAGCTCGGCGTGCTTCATCTCGTCGATCGACTCGTCGCGCACCTTCTTCGCCAGGCGGAGATAGCCCCAGTTGCGGCACATCTTAGCGTGGATGAAGTACTGGTTGATCGCGGTCAGCTCGTTGGTCAGGAGCTGATTCAAGAGGTTCAGAACCTCTTCGTTACCCTTCATGTCGTCTTCGTCCTGACCGAGCGAACGCGCCGCTCACCGCGACCTTATCGACACGAGCGTGCTCGTACAATCACGGGTGGCCGCGTTCTCACCGCAGCCGCGGGCCTCGAGGCGCTCGCGCAGCTCGTCGTGGCACATGCCGCAGCCGGTCCCGGCGCGGCAGCGCGTGCCGATCTCCTCGACACTGCGCGCACCTTCATCGATGACCGCGTCGATGTCGCGGTTCGAAGCCGGGTAACACATGCAAACGATCATGTTTCGACTTTGATAATGCATTTCAAAACCGGTTCCGTCAAGGTCTCGATTAGTGGCCTCGAAGGGCTCGGATTTACTATGCTCCTGCCGTGAGAAGCGTTCTGGTACTCGGCTCGGCGATGCTCGTCGCCTGCAAACAACCCGATCCGCCCGCGCCCCCGGCCAAGACCGATCTCGTCGTGGTGACCGCCGGTGTGCCCCCGCAACAGCTGCTTCGCTACCACCTCGCGAAGGGGACCAGGGCAACCGTGGAGCTCGAGCTCGAAGAGAAGCTCGCTGCGGGCGAGATGAAGAGCTCGTCACCATCGCTGTCGTTCACGCTCGAGGTAGCCGTCGAGGACGTCCTGCCGAATGGCGCGATGATGCTGAGCTCGACGATCACGGCGATGACCGCTCGTGGTGCACCGGATCAGCCGGGCGTCCCGCACGTCACCTCGGAGGCCGCCGCGATCAAGGGCCTCGCGATCACGTCGATGCTCCGGCCCGACGGCTCGATCGATGACGTCAAAGCCAGCATCGACAAGCAGCTCTCGGACTCCGCGAAGGCCGAGGTCGAGCAGCTCGTGCAAGCGATGCCGAAGCTCGTGATGCCGCTACCGAGCGTGCCGGTCGGTGTCGGCGCGAAATGGCGAACGTCGCGCGGCCTCGGGCCCGCGAGCCCGCTCGCGCTCACGAGCGTCACCACGATCGATCTGACGGGCATCGCCCACGATGCCATCAACTACACCGTGACCTCGACGGTGCACGGTGATGATCAGGTCGTGAAGCAGGACAATGTCGAGGTCGACTGCAAGGCGATCACCGGCACGGCGACCGGCAATGGCTCGTTCGATCTAGGCAAGCTCGCGATCAACGGCGCGCTCACGGCCGAGCTCCACATGGACATGACGACCGGCAGCGACAAGACAAGCATGCTGATGCAGCTCGACCTCCACACGTCCAGTCACTAGATACGAACCCGAAGGCCACCAAAACCACCAGCGCCACCAACGCCACCAACGCCACGAACGTAAGACGCCCCGTGTTCTTCGTGGCTTTGCGGTCGGTCTGGGAACGAGCGAACAACTCCTCTGCAGACCGGCATTGGCACTAGGGAGCGCACAGCGCGCCGTACTTCGCGCACGTGCCGCCGGTCACCGCATCGCAGTGGTGATAGAGGCCGTCGTCGAACGAGAACATGCACGCGTTCTTCGGCGCACATCCTGCGCCCCACTGGGTGCACATGCCCTCGACCGGCGCAGCACACTGCTTGTACGTGCGGTCGGCGAGATCGATCATGCAGCTCTCGGGCGGCGTGCACGCCGCACCGAAGTGAAAGCAGATACCCGCGCCGCCCGCGAGGCACGTGAAGTACGTCGAGGTTGCTTGATGGAACGCGCACGTCGCGGTCAAGCAGCCGACATCGGGTGCCGCGATCGCGACTCGTGATCCGGAGCCCGTGCCGGTCGGCTTGATGACCGCGCCACTTGCGGAACCATTCGGTGCGCTCGTTGGCGCGGACGGCCCCCCGTTTCCATTCGTGACGTCCGGTGGATGGCCTCCGCATGACGCGACAGCGACGACGACCGCAAGGGCACAACGCACCGCGTGAATATAGCGTAAAGAATCCTCCGCGCCGGCGATTCGATGTAGGGTCGAAACGATGAGGGGACTCACCGTCGCACTGGGTCTGGCTGCGGGGATGATGGTCGCTGCGTGCAGCGGCGATACCGCGCTGCCGATCGAGGCGCAGTGCAACCCGCTCGGCATCAGCAACTGCATGACGCCGTGGCCGTCAGCCGTGTTCGAAGTCGACGACTCGACCACCTCGACCTCGCGCAAGCTCGCGATCCCGGACCATACGCTGCCGACCAACTTCGACGGCGACGCCGTCGCTCCGGCTGGCTGGAACAAGGCGGATGGGTTCTCGCCCTCGGCGCCGATGGTGATGGCGTTCCCCGGTGGCGTCTCGGTCGACGGGCTGCCGCAGGCGAGCGACATGACATCGTCGTTGATGCCCGAGAGCCCGACCGTGATCCTCGACATGACGACCGGCACGCGCGTCGCGCACTTCGCCGAGATCGATATGCAGGCGGACTCGACGCCCGATTCGCAGGCGCTGTTCATCCGGCCTTCGCAACGCTTGATCGGTGGCCACCGCTATGCGGTCGCGATCACGACCAAGGTCAAGGCGCGTGATGGTGGTGAGTTGCCAATTCCGCCCGGCTTCGCGGCGATGTTGAATGGCAAGCACACCGATCATTCGCTGCTCGAGATGTATCGCCCGCGGATGAAGGACGTGCTCGACGCGCTCGAGACCGCCGGGTTCGAATCCGTGGATCTCGTCGTCGCGTGGGACTTCACCGTCGCGTCCGACGACTTCATCCATCGCGACATGATCGCCGCGCGCGATCGTGCGGTCGCCGCGCTCGATGCGCATCCGATCCATTTCACGATCACCACCGATGCGCCGATCGACGACGGCTCGCAGATCAAGCGCAAGATCACCGGTTACCTCGACGCGCCGCTGTTCCTCACGAATGGCGGCAACAACACCGTTGGCACCGTGATCGCGCGCGACGATCAGGACCTGCCCGCGCTGCAGGGCTTCTATCAAATCCCGTACACCGCGACCGTCCCCGCGTGCGCGTACACCGCGCTCGCGCCGGTCGGCATGGTGCTCTACGGCCACGGCCTGATGGGCACGGCGGAGGAAGTCAGCTACGGCGTCCAGCGCCAGACCGCCGCCGAGGATTGCCTCGTGATGGTCGCGACCGACATGCGCGGCATGTCGACGCCCGACTTCAGCGCGGTCGCGACGGCGCTCAACGATGCGACGCACGCCGATGGCGTGATGGAAGTGCTCGAGCAGGGCATCGTCAACAATGTCACGCTCGTGCGGGCGATGCGGACCACGTTCGCGAGCTCTTTGTTCGTCGACACGGCGATGGCGAACCACAGCCTCGTCGATCCGACGAAGGTCTACTACTACGGGCTCTCGCAGGGCGCGATCTTTGGCACCTCGATCATGGCGTACGAGCCGACGATGCAGCGCGCCGCACTCGGTGTCGGTGGCGCGAACTACTCGCTGCTCCTCGATCGCTCCGCCGATTGGCCGCAGTACCGCACGATCCTCTCGGGCGCGTATCCCGATTCACTCGACGACACGATGGTGATGAACCTGTTCCAGATGCGGTGGGACAAGGTCGAAGGCTCGGGCATCGTCTCCACCGTGCTCGCAGGATCGCCGACCTCGCCGATCGCCAAGCAGATCCTCATGCAAGTCGCGCTGTCCGACGAGCAGGTCCCGAACCTCGGCAGCTACTGGCAGGCGCGCTCGATGAACATTCCGGTCATCGGCCCGACGCCGGTCACGCCGTGGGGGCTCGAGGTTGCGCAGAGTCCGCTCGCCGCGGGCGCGAGCGGGATCTTGATCATGGATGGCGGCGCCGCGGCTCCGCCGGCGACGAATTTGCCTGCGCCGAAAGTCGAGCCGAGCATGCACGACCTCACGCGCACGCAGGCCGCGACGCGCCGTCAGCTCAAAGAGTTCTACGCGACCGGCACGATCATCAACGAGTGCAAAGGGGTGTGTACGTGCCAAGCCGGCCAATGCGACTAGCGCTCGCCTTCGCGGTCGCCGGTTGCAGCTTCGCGCCTTCCGTAGCGACGACCGACAGCGCGATCGTTCACGACACGACACAGCTCGATGGTCGCGGATCCGGATCCGGATCCGGCGATGCGAGCAGCGCTGCCGATTACGATCACGACGGCATTCCCGACGATCTCGATCTCTGCCCCCACATCGCGAACCCACAGAATCCCGATACCGACGGTGATGGCGTGGGCGATGACTGCGATCCGCGCCCCGGCCTGATCGACAAACGCGTGTACTGGAGCTCGTTTGACAACCCGCTCGAGATCAACAGCTGGCTCAGCGTCGGCGCGTGGTCGGTGCAATCCGGCGAAGCCGTGCAAGGCGGCTCGGGCCACGTGACTTCGTATCTGCAGGTACCGATCGTCGTGAACCGCGCGTACGTCGCGACCTCGCTCGTTGCAGGCACGCTGAACGGCAACCCGCCGGCGGTCGGCATCCGGATCGCGACGACGAGCGGCAACCAGTACGGCTGCGCCTTTTTTCGCTCGATGGGATCGATCCACACGACCGCTTCGACGAACATGACGATGAGCGCGATCGGCTCCTGGTCGACGAGCGACATCACCGGTCACGCCTACCCCGTGATCGAAGATCTGAGCACGCCCACCAACCTCAACGGCTGCGCGTTCGTCGATACGAACACGACAATCCACCTCACGAGCGGCTACGTCAGCGGCGAGACCGTGCCAGCAGGTCACGTCGAGATGACGACGATCGACGCGACAGCGACCTACGAGTACCTGTTCATCGTCGATACCGCGCCGTCGTGAAACGCGTCGATCAGGGGAAGATGCCGCGCTCTTTGTAGACGTGCTGCAACCGCTCGAGGCCGATCGCGTAGCTCGCGGTACGCCAATCGGTCTTCTGCGCGAGCGCGTACTGGCGGACGTTTTGATACGTCTGCTTCATGCGGCGCTCGAGACGACCGAGGACATCGGCCATCTCCCACTGCTCGGCGCGCTTGTTCTGGAGCCACTCGTAGTAGCTGACGATCACGCCGCCCGAGTTACAAAGAATATCGGGGATGACGTCGATGCCCTTCTCGAGCAGGATCTCTTCGGCCTCCGGATAGGTCGGGCCGTTCGCGCCCTCGACCACCATCTTGACCTTGAGCGCCTTGGCTTCGGCGACACCGACTTCGAGCTCGAGCGCGGCGGGCACGAAGATGTGCGCGTCGAGCGAGAAGAACTCTTCACGCGTGATCTTGGAGGCGCCCTTGTAGCCGGCGACCGAGCCGGACTTGTGGACGTGCTCGCCGAGCTTGTGCGGGTTGATTCCTTCGGAGTTCGCGATGTAACCGCCGACGTCGCCGACGCCGAGGATGACCGCACCCTTCTGCGAGAGCAGGCGCGCCGCGTAGCTGCCGACGTTGCCGAAGCCCTGGATGATGACGTGGCAACCATCGAGGTTGAAGCCCTTGTCCTTCGCCCACTCGGTGATGCAATGGACGACGCCCTGACCGGTCGCTTCCGCGCGGCCATGCGAGCCACCCGCCGCGACGCTCTTGCCGGTGACGACACCGCGGACGGTATTGCGATCGGAGGCGCCAGCGATGTTCATGTACGTGTCCATCATCCAGACCATCGTCTGGCTGTTGGTGTTCACGTCGGGCGCCGGGATGTCGTGGTCCGGGCCGATGTTGGTGCCGAGCGCCGCGGTGAAGCGGCGCGTGATCCGCTCGAGCTCGGTCTTGGAGTACTGGCGTGGATCGAACTTGATGCCGCCCTTACCACCACCGAACGGAATCTCGTGGAGCGCGCTCTTGTAGGTCATCCAGGATGCGAGCGCCTTCATCTCGTCGAGGTTGGCCTCGTGGTGGTAGCGCATGCCGCCCTTGTAGGGGCCGAGGATGTTGTTGTGCTGGACCCGGTAGCCCTTGAACATCTCGATCCGGCCGTTATCGCGGCGAACCGGGAAGTTCACGATCAACTCGTTCTTCGGTTGGCCGATGATCTGGGCGATATCCGGCTCCATGTTGATCAGCTTCATCGCCTTCTCGATCTGCTTGGTAGCGATCTCGAAAAGGTTGCCGCGATCTTTCAGAGCGACTTCTGCGTTCTTCTGCGCCACCGGTGCTACCGGCGTTTGTGCGGTGCTCATATGAGGCGTTAGGCGTACCGCCGCTCGCTGCGACCGAGCAACCAATTTCCCTACTATTTCGGTCGATTGCGCAGTGCGTTGGAGTATAAGGCCCTCCTTGACGAACGCTCCCGAAACCGTCGACCCCAAGCTCGCTGATGCGGTTGCCGAAGGCGGGAAATTACGCGCCACCGTGATGGAGCTGTGGCAGCGCACGCGCATGGACTGGGGATTTGTCACAGACCGACTCGCGGTCACCTTCCGCAAGGAAAAATGGATCGGCTCGCACGAGCGCCGGTTCATCAGCGAGACGCTCTACGGGATCGTGCGCAACTTGCGCCGGATCGATCTCGGTCTCGAACGCGCGACCAAGACCAAGCGCGCCCCGAAGGATCTCGAGCGCCTGCTCGCCCTGCTCGTCCTCGAGGGCCAGCTGCCTCCGGCGCGCGCGGCGAAGGTCGCGCCCGATCTCGATTGGACGCGGGTGATCGGCGTCGACGACATGATCGCGGGCGAGCGCAAGCTCGTGAAGCGGATCGCGCTCGCGTCGTCGCTTCCTGATTGGCTCGCGGAGCGATTCGTGGCCGATTGGGGCGCGCGCGCCGAACCCTTGGCGCGCGCGATGAACCAACGCGCCCCGATGACCGTTCGCGCGAACACGCTGGTCGGTGATCGCGACGCGCTGATCGGCGCGTTGAAGCAAGAGCAGCTCGAGGCCCACGCTGGCACGTGGAGCGATACCGCGGTGATCATCGACAGCCGCACGAACTTGTTCGGAACCGAAGCGTTCACGGCCGGTGCCTTCGAAGCCCAAGATGAAGGCAGCCAGCTGCTCGCCGAGCTCGCGACCCCTGCTTCGGCGCGCCCTCTCGTTGTCGACTACTGCGCCGGCGCCGGCGGCAAGACCCTCGCGATCGCCGCGCGGCTCGCGAATCGCGGCCGGATCGTCGCGACCGATATCGATGACAAGAAGCTCGAGGAGCTGCGTCGCCGCGCTCGCCGCGCCAAGGTCTCGAACGCGCGCGCCTTGCGGGTCGATGATCGCGAGCTCGATGCGATGAACCAGCAGGCCGATCTCGTGTTCGTGGACGCGCCATGCACGGGCACCGGTGCACTACGTCGCAACCCCGAGGCGCGCTGGCGGATGCGCGCGACCGAGCTCCCCGGCTTTGCGGCACGTCAGCTCCAGATCGTCACGGATGCGAAGAGGTTACTCGCCCCGGGCGGCACGCTCGTCTACGCAACGTGCTCGGTGCTCGCGATCGAGAACGCCGAGGTCGTCACTCAGATCCTCGCGATGCACAAAGATCTCGTAGCTGTCCCGCTCGCCGACCGGTTCGGAGCCGAGCGCGCAGCGTCGCTGGGTGGTCAGCCCTCGGATCCCGACGCGCTCTCGGTCACCCCCGATCGCCACGGCACCGACGGGTTCTACGCCCGCGTGTTCCGCAGGAGCTGAGTCCCCGGCATTCGACGTGCACTGCACCCCCTCGTGCAACCCGTTTCGGCGGCGCTCGCGACGCGTAGCGCAACACCTGGAACGAACGACGTTGCGGTTGGCAACGCGCTCGCTCCGCACCACCGTGATACCGTTCCGAAGCGAATGGCGATCGATGTAACGGTAGTGCGGGAGCTCGCCGCACTCCGTGCGCTGGAGAGTGAATGGCGTGCGCTTGCGGCCGATGGCCCCGGCGTACTATTCCGCGGCCCCGATTGGTTGATCCCATGGTGGCTCGCCTATCACAACACGCTGCATGGCGAGCTCCACGTGCTCGTCGGCCGCGCCACCGAGCCCGATGCGACGGGCATCAAGGCCGGCGAGATGGTCTGCCTCGCCCCGCTCTATCGTCGGACGGTCAAGGTCGCGCTGCTCGATAGCCGCGAGCTCCGCATGATGGGCGATGCCGGACCACGTCCACCGTCGCTCGATCTGCTCGCGCGTATCGGGTGGGAAGATCGCGCCGGTCAGGCGATCGCCCGCACGTTGATCGAAGATGCGCCGAACTGGGACCTCATCGATCTCGAGCCGCTCGCGGATCCGTCGCGCGTGCGTGCCCACCTCGTTCAACGCCTGGCGCCCGCCGGCTTCACCGTCGAGAGCTCGCCGTCAGCGGGTGGTGCGAGCCGGATCGGGCTCTCGTCCGCGCCTGGCGACGTCACCGATGCGGGCGGCCTGGTCACCACGTTCGGCGAGGATCTCGGCGATCTGCGCAAGGGCATGAACGTCATGCGTCGGCTCTCGCGCCTCGAGTGGGCCGAGCGCGACGAACCCTCGCCGCTCGCCGATGCCGATGCGAGCACGCTGCTCGAGGAAGTCGCGCTCGCGCTCGCGAAACAGGGCCGCGTTCGGCTCGCGCGTCTCGACGATGCGACGGGCGAAGCGGTCGTCGCGGCGCTCGTCGTCGACGATGGTGATCGCGCGGTGATCCTCGCGATGGCGGTCGATCCGCAGGTCGCGGCCAATGGTTCGCCGCAGCGCCTGATCCACGCCGAAGCGCTCGCCGCAAAGGCGCGCGGCTGCGTCGCCCTCGACGTCGTGACCGGCGCAGGCGAGTACCCACTCTCCACCATGCCGAGCTCGAAGCAACCGGCCCTCGCGGTGCGCGTATGGGGCAACTCCGCGGCGGCCTCGGTGGGTCGCACGTACTCGCAGGTCGCGCGGCGCGCGCGGCGTGCTCGCGAGACGCCGTCGGTCGCGGCGGCGCAAGCGCGCGCCGCGTGGACAAAGATCCGCAGCGCTGCGGCGAGCGTCGCGCAGTACGATCGCTACGGCCTCTATCGCGGCCAATTATGGACCCGCGGCATCGAGCTCGCGCCCGGCCTCGAGCTCGCGGAGATGACCGAAGCGGACTACGACAAGCTCGAAGATCACGCGCGTGCGGATCTGCTAGAGCAGGTCGCGCTCGACGAGCTCACCGCTCGAAAGTTCTGGCGCCGCGGTGATCACATGGTCCTCGCGAAGCTCGTCACCCGGCCCGCCGGCGTCGCGTGGACCGCGCGAGGCCCCGTCGAAGTACCGGAGCTCCAACGCACGCTGCGGATGATGAAGTATGACGCGTACATCCACTCGGTGTTCGTGGCGCCAGGCGCGCGTGGTCGCGCCGTCGCGCCCGCGATGCTCGAGCACATCACGAAGGATCTGCGCGCGACCGACGCCTATCGCAGCTGGGCGCTGATCGAAGCGCACAACGAAGCTTCGATCCGGGCGTTCGTGAAGGCCTCGTTCACGCCGGTGTGCGATGTGATCCACGCGAAGATGGCGACCGTCGACCGCGTGGTCTGCCGGCCGCCTGACCCCGAAGCACGCGAGCTGCTCGGCCTCGACGATTGACCACCCGCCTTCGCGTGGCGTGGCGTATTCTTCACCGATGGGACGAGGCTGGGTCCTGGTGGGCGTGGTCGGAACGATCGCTGCGTGCAGTCCGAACGTCGCCGAAATCGGCGATGCGACGAGCTCGCCGATCGATGGCTCGGCGGCCGATCCGAACGATGGCGCGAAGTCCGGCTCGCGGTTGAAGCTGACCTGGTACCAGTTCACCGACGGCACCAAGCAATTAAGCGGGATGTATGACGCCCAGAACAAGGAGCTGTGCAGCCCGTACTATGGCGCGTGGCCGGACGGCAACGTCTACTGCGTCCCTCAGACTGGCGGCTCGCTCGTCTACACCGACGCGACGTGCACGGCGAAGGCGCTCGACTATTACGTCGACTCGACCTGCCCGCAGGATCCGAGCAGGTACCATCTCGAGTACGCCGACTCGGGCTGCACGTCGGTGCCCGCGCATCTGTATCTGCGCGGTGTGAAGATCGCACCCGCCACCACGTACACCAAGCTGTCGAACGGGGCGTGCTCGGCGAACGGCGCGCCGCAGGCGTTCGACGCGATCTACGCGCTCGGCTCCGAAGTGGCGACGAGCCAGCTCGTCCGGCTCTCGCTGTCGGTGCCCGAAGGCAGCGGTCGTGTCGGCCAGCGTTACTACGAGAGCTCCGACGGGATGCGGTTTCCGTGGACGCTTCACGACAACACGCTCGCGACCGATTGCAATACAAACTACAGCACCTCGACCTCGACCACCGCGCGGTGCGTTCCCACCGATTCGGGCTTCGCGTACTACTCGCACGATGCGGCCTGCACGCAGCGCGAGCTCGGCGTGCAGGCCACGTGCGAGCAGCCGAGCTACGCGTATCCCGAATCGTTCACGCGGTGCCCGTACGAAGATGCGCCGTACTACACGCTCAATGCGGTTGGCTCGTCGCCGCTGTACGAGGCGACCGGCACGAGTTGCATCGCGATCACGCCGTCCTCGGGCTTCAACTATTACACGATGGGTTCGCAGGTCGATATCCCGTCGCTCACGCGCGCGGTCGACACCAGCACCACGCATCGCGTCCAGCAGGCCCACTTCACGACCCCAGAAGGGCTGCGTTACCGCGATCCGTACTCGCTCTACGATTCTCAGATGGCGACGGAGTGTTATCCGTCCACGTTGCCCGACGGATCGATTCGCTGCATCGCCGACGGTGGTTACGTCAGCACGTTCTTCGCGAACGCCGGCTGCACCACACCGCTCGATGTCGTCGAGGTCTATCGAGGTCCTTCGGGTTGCATGGCACCCGTGCCGCCGAAGTACGCTCGCAAATCGATCGCACCCGAGCCAGGCACGTGCAGTTACTCGACCGAGATCCACGAGGTCGGTGCGATTCGCACCGGTGCCGTGTATGCGGGTTCACCGGGCAGCTGCAACCTGTACACGACATTCGAAGGGACGCTGTACAGCGTGGGTCCGGTCGTGCCGCTGACCGATTTTGTCGGTGCCTCGATCGCTATCGATACTCACTGAGGTGGGCCTTTCTCGCACCCGATTACGATCCCTCCTCGGGACCTATCGAGGGCGAGCGCGGCCTGCTAGCGTTGGTTGTCCCGATGGCACGAGTGATCAGGCTCCCCGACAAAGGCCGCCTGCTCGTTTGCACGGATCTTCAAGGCTGCATGCGCGACTACCTGCGCATGGTCGAGGTCTTCGAGCAGGCGTTGATCGAATACGGCGGCGACGTCCATCTGATCTTTACCGGCGATCTCATCCACGGGCCGCACATCGAGCCTGAAGATTGGCCGGACTTCCTCGGCGAGTACTATCGCGATGCGAGCGGCGAAGTGATGATCGCGTACTCCCAGCTGGCCGCGCAGTACCCCGGTCGCGTCCACGCTTTGCTTGGCAATCACGAGCACGGTCATGTCGGCGGGCCGCACACCGCGAAGTTCGCGGCCGATGAGGTCGCGCTGCTCGAGCACATCCTCGGACCCACCTCGACGGCGCGGATGCGCGGCATCATCCACACGTTCGCCCTCGCCGCCGTGTCGAAGTGCGGCGCTGCGTTCACGCACGGCGCACCCGCCGCGGTCATCGAGTCGATCGCGGACCTCGAAAGCGCAGACCTCTCCGGTGACGGGTTCTCGAGCCCGCTCGATCTCCTCGATACGCCGATCGTCGGCAAGGTGCTGTGGGCGCGGTCGGCGACCGAGTTCGAAGCCAAGCGGTTCCTGCGCGCGCTCAACTGCACGATGAGCATCTACGGCCACGACGTGATCCCTGAAGGGTTCGAGAAGATCGGCGACGAGCAGATCATCGTTTCGACCAGCTTCGGGTTGTTCGATCAGAACAAGGTCTTCCTCAATCTCGACCTCGCCGCAAAGTATTGCGGGGTCCGAGACCTCCGGATCGGCCACGAAATCGTGCCGCTGTACCCGGATAAAGCGCCTGCCCGGCTGGGTGGGCGTGCAAAAGCGTCTTGATAACCTGATGTTACCGACCCTAGTAGGCTGGGCAGATCCACTTGCGTCGGACTCTGTAAAGCCTTACATCTACCCGCCGCTATGAAAGACACCGCAGGCCACCCGCACTACCGCCCCGCCCACATCAGCTGTGCTTGCGGCGCGGTCCACGACACCTTCTCCACGCGCGGAGATTTCGGTATCGACATCTGCTCGAACTGCCACCCGTTCTTCACGGGCAAGCAGAAGCTGATGGATACCGCTGGCCGGATCGACCGCTTCAACAAGAAGTACGCGGCCGCTGCGGCGAAGACGCCCACGCCCAAGGCGTAAGCCTCTCTCGGTCTCTTGTTCGACACGCCAAATTTCAGGGAGAAGATGGCGACGCTCACGCGTCGTCACGACGAGTTGAGCCATCAACTCGGCACACCTGAGGTCATCAACAAGCGCGCGGACTTTTTGAAGTTCTCGCGCGAGCACGCGGAGCTCGAACCGCTGGTCGCAGCGTGGGCGAACTACGCCAAGATGATGGTGGACCTCGCGTCCGCCACGCAGATGGTCGCGGGCGAGACTGACTCCGAGCTGCGCGAGCTCGCGCGCGACGAGCAAAAAGAGCTCGAGTCGCGACGCGAAGGGCTCGAGCACGAGATCAAGATCCTGCTGCTCCCGAAGGATCCGAACGATGGTCGCAACGCCATCCTCGAGATTCGCGGCGGTACCGGCGGCGATGAAGCCGCGCTGTTCGCGGGCGACCTCTATCGGATGTTCGTGCGCTACGCCGAGCGTCAGGGTTGGAAGGTCGAAGTCATGTCGATGAACGAGGGCAGCTCGGGCGGCATGAAAGAAGTGATCGCGCTGATCGAGGGCAAGGACGTGTTCTCGAAGTTGAAGTTCGAGTCCGGCGTCCATCGCGTCCAGCGCGTGCCCGCGACCGAAGCGCAAGGTCGCATCCACACGAGCGCGGCGACCGTCGCGGTGTTGCCCGAAGCCGAGGAAGTCGACGTCAAGATCGACGAGAAAGACCTCAAGATCGATACGTACCGATCGAGTGGCGCCGGCGGTCAGCACGTCAACACGACCGATTCCGCGGTGCGCATCACGCACTTGCCGACCGGCACGATCGTCGCGTGTCAGGACGAGCGCTCGCAGATCAAGAACCGCGCGAAGGCGATGAAGGTCCTACGCTCGCGCATCCTCGAGAGCGAGCGCGAGAAGCAGGCCGCGGCCGAAGCCGCGAACCGCAAATCGCAGGTCGGCTCCGGCGACCGTTCGGAGAAGATCCGGACCTACAACTTCCCGCAGGATCGCGTCACCGATCATCGCATCGGCCTCACGAAGCACAACCTGCCGGCCATCATGGACGGCCAGATCGACGACATCGTCGAAGCGCTGCGCGCGCACGATCAAGCCGAAGCACTCAAGCTGCAAGCCGGGCTCTGAGCCAGGTGGCTCGCGCCGCCGCTGTGGC
This sequence comes from Kofleriaceae bacterium, assembly GCA_043759355.1. Lineage (GTDB taxonomy): Bacteria > Myxococcota_A > Polyangia > Haliangiales > Haliangiaceae > JABFXX01. The sequence continues at coordinate 16,298 of JAYVLQ010000020.1, read as the reverse complement.
TACTTGACGAGCTTTGCGATCTGCTCCTTCATCTTCTTCACTTCGCCGTCGACATCACCCTTCTCGAAGCCACCGCGGATGTAGCGGATGATGCCGTCCGGATCCGCGAGCACCGTGGTGGGCATGTGATCCGAGCCGTACTTCGCGGCGACCGCGGAGTCTGGCGAGAGGTACACGAGCTTCATGTTGTGGAGCTTGAGCCTCTTGTGAAAGCCCTTGCCCGCGTCCTTCTCGCTATCGAGATCGACGGCGACGAAGTCGACCTTGCCCTTGTAGTCCGGCGCGATGCCATCCCACGCCGGCAGCTCCTTCGCGCACGGCTTGCACCACGACGCGCCGAACGTGAGCACCTTCCAGCCCTTCGTCGACTTCACGCGGAAGGCCTTGCCACCCGCGTCGACAGCGGTGTCGAGCTCGGCCAGGCGATCGCCGACCTTGAGCTCGTCTGCGAAGGCGGAACCGGAAATCAGGAGGGCTACGGCAACAGCAGCGGCGCGCATGTACGGAGTATGACGCGCCCGGAGGCTCAGCGATTCACCGCGAGCTCTTCTTCGATCCACATCTTGATGTACTTGGGGTGCATGGGGCCTTCGTACTTACGGTTGTTGAAGTACAGGGTAGGAGTGGAGTCCACCCCGGCCTTCTCACCCTGGGCGTAGTCGCTGATCACCTGCGGGAGCGCGGCCGCGTAATCGTTCTCGAACTTGGTCATGTCGAGGCCGATCGACTTGGCGTACGTGGTGACGTGCTCCTTGTCGTGATCGGGAGTCTTGTCAAATAGCATGTCGTGCATCGCCTTGAACTTGCCTTGCGCGTTCGCGGCCAGCGCAGCCTGCGCTGCGCTCTTGCTCTGCTCGTGCTTGTCGAGCGGGAACATCATGAAGTACTCGACCGCCTTACCGGCTTCTTCCTTCACGACCTCCTCGAGCATCGACTTGAACACCTTGCAGTGCGGGCAGCCGTAGTCGAAGAACTCGTACAGCTTCGCCGGCGCGTCGTCGGGGCCATCGTGCGGCGCCTTCGTGACATCGAACTTCACCTCGGCGGGGTTTGGCTTGTACTTCTTGTCGTACTCCTCGCGAACCTGCGGCTCGGTCGCATCGTCCTCGATCAGCGCGAGCACGTAGCGCGCCGCGAACGGCGAGCGCTTGCACGAGGTATCCGCGTACGCCTTGCGCAGCGACTCGGCCTTGCCGCACGGCGAGGACAGCGAGCCGACGAGCTTGAAGAACAAGCCCTTCTTGTCTTCTCCGAGCTTCTCGGTCGAGACGCCATCGAGCGGCGTGCTATCGACCGGACCGGTATCCACGGCCGTGCTTCCCGACGAGCCGTGATCGGCTGGAGTGATTGCCCCCGGATCGGTCTTGGGGGACTTTTTCTCGCAAGCCGCCAGCGACAAGAGAGAAGCGCAGATCAGTAGCCAATACGCCTTTGACACCCGAGGGTTGTACGGCACACCGACGAGCGTTTCAACCGCTGTTCGGCAAGCGGCGACGGTCCTTGACGGAGCGCGTCACGGGCGGTATCAAGCGAATGAATGACGGTTCATTCAGTGGCCGACAAGAACGCTCGAGATCACGAGGCTCCGAAGCGAGCCCGGATCCTCGACGCCGCTGAGCTCATCTTTGCGCGCCACGGCTTCTTCGCTGCGAAGGTCTCCGACGTCGCCAAAGAAGCGGGCGTCGCCGACGGAACGATCTATCTCTACTTCAAGAACAAGGATGACCTGCTGATCTCCTTGTTCGAGCGCCGGATGTCGCAGCTCAACGACGGGCTCAAGGCCGCGATCGCGGGTAAAACGCCTCGCGACGCTCTCCGCGCCTTCATCCGGACGCACATGCAGATCCTCGCCGACCACCCGACCGCGACCGAGGTCCTGACCATCGAGTCGAGGTCGAGCAACAAGTTCATGAAGGAGTACGACAACCCCGCGTTCGTCGACTTCCTGCGCACGCTGGGCGGCATCCTGGGGGCCGCTCAAGAGGCCGGCGATTTCGACGACTCGATTCCGCCGCACATCGCGGCGCGCATGATCTTCGGCTTACTCGACGAGCTGGCACTCGCGTGGGTGCTGGCTCGCACACCGTCGATCAACGGCGGTGCGCCTGGAACGCGGCCAAAGAAGTTCGATATCGTCCGCGCCGCCGACTGGATCATCCACATGGTCGAAACTGGTCTCGTTAGAAAAGCATCGAAGGAGCTCGCATGAAGATCTTGGTACCCGTAAAGCGCGTCCCCGACCCGACGCAAAAAGCGAAGATCAAGGACGGCCACATCGATCCGACTGGCGCGTCTTGGATCGTCAACACGTTCGACGAGTACGCGGTCGAGACGGCGCTTCGCCTGCTCGAGAACGGCGATTCGAACACCCGCATTGCCGGCAGCGAGATCGTCGTCGTGACGATCGGCCCGGAGGACGCCGCGAAGGAGCTGCGGACCACGCTCGCGATGGGCGCGGACCGCGCGATCCATGTCGTCGCGAAGGACGACGAGCTCGACTCGCTCGCCGTCGTGAAGATCCTCGCTGGCATCGTCGCCGCCGAGAAGCCGGACGCGGTGATCCTCGGCAAGCAAGCCGTCGATGGCGATGCGAACCAGGTCGGCCAGATGCTGGCCGGCAAGCTCGGTTGGCCGCAGGCGACGTTTGCGGCAGCGATCGAGCTCAAGGACGGGCGTTTCATCGTTCATCGCGAAGTCGACGGTGGCGTCGAGACCAAATCGGTCCCGGTCCCGGCGATCCTCACGGTCGATCTCCGCATCATCAGCTCGCACTCGGTGCAGAACGGCGTCACCTCGGCGACGTTCGCGTACGGCGGTGAAGGCGCTCGACTCCCGTCGCTCAAGGGCATCATGGCGGCGAAGAAGAAGCCGATGGTCACCGCGAAGCTCGCCGACTACGGCGTCGAACCGCAGCCGGTCATCAAAGAAATCAGCGTGACGCTGCCCCCGCCGCGCGCGGGCGGTCAGATCGTCGCGGACATCCCCACGCTCGTGAAGAAGCTCGCCGAAGAAGCGAAGGTGATCTAATGGGCAACGTTCTCGCATTTTGTGAATTCCAAGACGGTGCACTCCGCACCAGCGCGCTGTCGAACCTGACGTTCGCGCGTACCGCCGCCGAGGCACACGGTGGCGAAGTCGTGATCCTCCTCGTCGGCCACGGCGCCCAAGCCGCGTCGGCGTCGGCGGCGAAGTTCGCGCCGAAGGTCGTCGTCGTCGATGATGCGAAGCTCGAGCACTACCTCGCCGAGACCTACGCACCGATCCTCGCGGCGCAGGCCAAGGCCACGGGCGCGACGGTCGTGACCGCGACCGCGACGTCGGTCGGTAAGGACCTGATGCCGCGCGCCGCTGCGTTGCTCGACGCCGGCATGGCATCGGACATCTCGAAGCTTGCCGCGAAGAACCAGTTCATTCGCCCGATCCTCGCCGGTAACGCGTATTCGACCGTCGAGATCTCGAGCTCGATCATCTGCGTGACCCCACGCCAATCGGAGTTCGAACCGGCCGCCGAGCTCGGCAGCGCAGGCGCGGTCGCGACCGCGGTCGCAGGCGCGATCGACGCCAAGGGTGCCGAGTTCGTCAAGCTCGACGCCCAGAAGTCGGATCGCCCCGATCTGGGCGACGCGAAGGTCGTCGTCGCGGGCGGCCGCGGCATGAAGAACGGTGACAACTTCAAGGTCCTCGAGGAGCTCGCGGACCTGCTCGGCGCCGCGATGGGCGCATCGCGCGCGGCGACAGACGCCGGCATGGTCCCCGCCGATTGGCAGGTCGGACAGACCGGCAAGATCGTTGCTCCGAACCTCTACTTCGCCGTCGCGATCTCGGGTGCCATCCAGCACCTCGCAGGCATGAAGGGTTCCAAGACGATCGTCGCTATTAACAAGAACAAGGACGAGCCGATCTTCCAGGTTGCCGACTACGGCATCGTGCAGGAGTGGGAAAAGGCGGTTCCCGAGCTGATCGCAGAGATCAAGAAGCTCAAAGCAACCCGCTAGATACCGTGCTAAGAAGCCCGCATGGCCCTCTCAGCATCTGCCCGTCCGATTGCGGGCGCCGTCGCGACTCTCGGGGTCAGCGACCGCGTCGCATTCCTGCGTAAGACGTACACGCTGCTCACCGTGGCGCTGGCTGGTTTTGCCGGCTGCACGGCCGGCATCATCAAGTTCGCACCCGAGCTGAGCTTGCGGTTCTCCGCGTGGGCCTTCCACGGCCAGTGGAGCTGGCTGCTCGTCCTGGGTCTCTTCATGGCCGTTGGCTACGTCGCGCAGAAGCTCGCGATGTCCGAGACCTCGCGCGGCTTGCAGTTCGTCGGCTTGGCGGTCGCCGTGGTCGCACAGTCGATCCTGCTCCAGCCCCTGATCTGGGTACTGATGTACAAGTTCGGCAACCACGCCGACTTGACCGGTCAGGCCGGCGTGATCATGGGCGAAGCGGTCGTCATCACGCTCGCCATCTTCATCGGGTTGACCGCCACGGTATTCGTGACGAAAAAAGACTTCTCGTTCATGCGCAGCGCGCTGACGATCGCGTCGTTCGCGTTCATCGGTGTCGCCCTGGCGTCGATGATCTTCGGCTTCCACATGGGCATCGTGTTCAGTGGCATCGGCATCCTCCTGATGGGTGGCTACATCCTTTATCAGACGAGCCTCGTGATGAACTACTTCCCGCCGACCGCCTACGTGGCCGCGTCGCTGATGCTGTTCTCGACCATCGCGACGCTGTTCTGGTACGTGCTCCAGTTCTTGATGTCGATGAACCGCCGCTAGCCTGGCGTCCAGAGCCGAGGGTTTCGGCTCTGCCTTCGCCTCCAACGGGGACCCTCCGGTCCCCGCTTTCATTTTCGGGCTATACTGCACGCACGTTGGTGGCTCCTGCTCCGCTTTCGTCGACGGATATCGGCGCGGTGCGCCGACTCGAAGACGCGATCGCGACCGTCATCCGTGGCAAGCCGGAGGCGATTCGCTCCGCGGTGATCACGCTGCTCGCGCGCGGCCATCTCCTGATCGAAGACATCCCGGGTGTTGGCAAGACCACGCTCGCACGCGCCCTCGCGGCGGCGCTCGGCGGTACATTTCGCCGCGTCCAGTTCACGAGTGACCTCCTGCCGTCCGACATCGTCGGGGTCTCGGTCTACGACCAGAGTGGCAAGACCTTCGAGCTCAAAAAGGGCCCGATCTTCGCGAACGTCGTGCTCGCCGACGAGATCAACCGGACCACGCCGCGCACCCAGTCCGCATTACTCGAGGCGATGAGCGAAGGCTCGGTCTCGATCGACGACGCGACCTACGAGCTGCCGCGTCCGTTCATGGTGATGGCGACGCAGAACCCGGCCGAGCATTACGGCACGTATCCGCTCCCCGAGTCGCAGATGGATCGGTTCCTGCTCCGGATCTCGATCGGCTATCCGCACAAGAGCGTCGAGCGAGCGTTGCTGCGCGAGCGCACCGGCAGTGACCCGGTCGGCACATTACAAGCCGCGGTCGATCTCGCCGCGATCCGCTCGCTGCAAGAGGGCGTCGAAGCGATCCGCGTCGACGATGCCCTCCTGGACTATGCGATGCAGATCGTCGAAGAGAGTCGTCGCCACCCCGCGATCGGCGTCGGCGTCTCGACGCGTGGCGTGCTCGCCTGGTACCGCGCTGCACAAGCGAGCGCACTCGCTGCGGGCCGCGATTTCGTGATCCCGGATGACCTCAAGAGCCTCGCCGTGCCGTGCCTCGCGCATCGCCTCGTGCTCACCGCCTCGCACGATTCGCTCGGCCGAGCGCGGAGCGATGGTGAACGGGTGATCGCGGAGATGATCGGGCGCGTTCCGGTCCCGACTTGAAGTGGCGTCCGCCGCGCCGGTTGTCGTTCACGCGCGAGGGCCGGATCCTGGTGTTCCTGTCGGTTGGCGTTGGCTTTGCCGCGATCAACACCGGCAACAATCTCCTGTACCTGCTGCTTGGCTGGATGCTGTCATTCATCATCGCTTCCGGCGTGCTCTCGGAGGCGACGTTGAAGAAGCTCGTCGTCGAGCGCCGACCACCGCCAAAGATCTTCGCGGCAGAACCGTTCTTGATGGAGGTCGTGATCAAGAACGACAAGCTCAAGCGCGCGTCGTACTCGATCGAGGTCGAGGATCTGCAAGGCACCACGCCGATCGACAAGCGCTGCTACTTTCTGAAGATCCCCGAGGCGAAATCACAGCGGACCTCGTACCGTCACACGTTCGTGCGGCGCGGCCTGTACACGCTGACCGGCTATCGCTTGGCGACGAAGTTCCCGTTCGCGTTGTTTCGCAAGTCGCGCGATGTCGAAGCGCCGCTCGACCTCTTGGTTTACCCCGCGCGCGTCACGGTGCCACGCCCGCCACCGCGCAGCGCGACGCGCGGGGATGCGACGGCAGAGCGGCTCGGTCGCCGTGGCGAGTTCTTCGGCTTGCGCGAACATCGTGCAGGGGATGACCGGCGCGACGTGCACTGGAAATCGTCGGCCCGCAGCGGTCGTCTGCTCGTGCGCGAGTACGAGGACGAGCTCGCGCGCCGGCTGGTGATTGCCGTCGATAATGCCTTGCCGCGCGAGGTCCGCGAAGCGGTCGCGGCGAATGCGACCGACGAGTCCGCGCCGGTGGGTCCGTGGTCGAACGGGTTCGGCGCGATGACGCCCGCGTTCGAGGAGCAAGTCTCCGCGGTCGAGCGAGCGATCAGTATCGCGGCGAGCCTGGCGGCGGCGTACCTCGAGGTCGGGTGGACCGTCGAGCTCGTCGCACGGGGCACGCACGTCACGGGAGGACTCGGGCGCCAGCACGAAGCGCGGATCGGCAAGGTGCTGGCGACGCTGCCGTACGTCGCCGACGACGTCGCGTTCGCGCCGCTGCCGAAGAAGGTGGAGAGCGTGTTGGTCACGCCGAAGGGCGTGAAAGCGAACGGTCGCCCGAGTGCGCACACGGTGATGGAAGCGTGAGGTTCGCGGTCGCTCACAAGGCTGCGACCTACTTGATGGTCGCGTGTGCGTACCTCGCGATGGCCTCGGGTGGAGGCATCGCGCCACCGATCGCGATCGGTGGGTTCGTCGCGCTCGGTGCCTCGTGGTTCTGGGAACCGCCGCTGATCCGCTACGAGAAGTGGTCGTGGGTGTGGACCGTCGGCTCGATCTTCGCGCTCGTCTACTCGATCCTCACCGCGTTCGTGACCGGAGATTTTCTCGGCGTCGGCGCACAGTTCCTGGTCTGGCTCACGATCACCAAGGCGTTCAACCGGCGCGCCGCGCGTGACTGGCAGCAGATCTATCTGCTCGCGTTTCTGATGCTCGTCGCGGGCTCGGTGCTCAACGCGGATCTCACGTATGGCATCTGCTTCCTCGGGTTCGTGATCGCCACGACCTGGGCGATGACGCTGTTCCATCTGCGCCGCGAGATGGAGGACAACCTGCTCGTCAAGCACGCCGCCGATCGCGCGTCCGAGCGGGTCGAGGTCCGGCGCATCCTCGACTCGAAGCGAATCGTCGGCGGCCGATTTTTCGCCGGCACCGGACTGCTCTCGATGGCGGTGTTCCTCGCCTCGGCGGCGGCGTTCCTCACCCTGCCCCGCGTCGGCTTCGGCTTCTTCCTCAAGAACCGCGGCGGGCTCACGCTGACCGGGTTCTCCGAACACGTGAAGCTCGGTGGTCACGGCGTGCTGAAATCCGACGAGACGATCGTGATGCGCGTCGAGCTCGATCCGAAGGTCGGCAGCCGCACCGCGCCGGCGATGCACTGGCGCGGGATCGCGCTCGATATCTACGCCAAGGGCGAGTGGAGTGTCGCGCCGGAATCTCAGCCGACGATCGAGACGGTCGATTATCCGCGCCCCGGGACCGAGCGCCACACGATCTCGTGGATTCACGCGACGCCGAACAACGCAGACCGGATCGAGGAGACCGCGATCAAACAAGAGGTCTGGCTCGAGCCGCTCGATTCGGACGTGATGTTCGGGGCGTCGAACCCGCGCGTGTTCGAGACGTCGCAGGTGATGCGCAGGCTGCCCCAGAAAAAAATGTTCAACGAAGAGCTCAGGCTCCAGCACTCGAGCACCGTGCACTACACGGTGTGGTCGCAGATCGACCCGCCTCCGGTGCTCCAGCTACGCGCCGCGCACATCATGCCGCCATCGGTGACACGCTGGATCGCGACGTACCTGCAAGTACCGCCGGAGATCACGCAACGCACGCGCGCGCTCGCCGCGACGATAACCTCGAAGCTCACGAACGATTACGACAAGGCGATGGCGATCCAGCGCTGGCTCGACGAGAACACGAGCTACACGCTCGAGCTCGAGGATCCGGGCAAGCAAGAGCCGCTCGATTTCTTCCTGTTCGATCGCAAGCGTGGTCACTGCGAGTATTACGCCTCCGCGTTCGCGATCCTCGCGCGCATCGCGAACATCCCGACCCGCCAGGTCAACGGCTTCTATGGCGGCGAGTGGAACGAGTACCAAGGCTACGTCGCGGTGCGCGCCGGCGATGCGCATTCGTGGGACGAGGTCTACTTCCCGGGCCAAGGCTGGATCACGTTCGATCCAACCCCCCCCGATCGCGACGATCCACTCGGTCGCGGCGGTACGGGTTGGCGCGCGCGCATGGGGCGGTTCATGGACACCCTCAAGTTCCAGTGGGCCAAATGGGTGATCGAGTACGACCTCGTCGCGCAGCTCGGCTTGTTCAAGGACATCGGCTCGGCGATCAAAGCCGGTGCGGTGCACGTCCGCGATGCGATCGTTCATGCGGTAAAATACTGGCCGGTGCTAGCGGGTGTGATCGCGGTCATGGTCGGCCTGTCGCTACGCAAGCGGCGACGCGGGACCGAGATGACCACCAGCCGGCGCTCGGTTCGCGAGCGCTCGGCGATCGCTCGGACCTATCACGCGACCCTCCGGGTTCTCGCGAAGCACGGCATCTCGCGCGCGCCCGGTGTCACGCCGCGGGAGCTCGCGGCGAGGGTCAAGAACGATCTCGGTCCACCCCTGATCGAGCTCACGGACCTGTATTACGCCGCCGAATGGGGTGGCAACTCCAACCCGGCCGCCGAGCGCCGCGCCGACGAGCTCGCGGCGGCGATCCGAAACGCACTGGCCGCTGCGCCTAGGTGACGTGCTCGAGGCCCCCCGGTTGCCAAAGTGGCATCTGGTGACCGCCCGCCCGGCGAAGTTGAGTCGCTGATCCGCCCGTGTTATCGACGAGGCGTCGTCGTTCGCGCTCCTGTCGCGGCCTCGCCTTTGCAAATGAACCACGCGCCGATGCGAACGCTACTCTCCGGCCTGCTGGGCCTCTTCTGCACGATCAGCGTTGCGTCTGCCAATACCGACGGTACGGCGACGGGCAAGCTATCGGATCAGACGACCCTCTCGTTCAACCACCTCTACCTGCACGAGAGCAACGTCAAGGCGAACACCCAGCCCGTCCACGACCCGGACTCGGTCTATCAGTACTTGAACTACGCGCACTGCCAATGCTCGATTCCAGGGGTCGCGCAGAAATCGCCTTACTACGAGAACGTGTTCTCGTACTTGATCCTGCTGAGCAGCGCGTCGTCGACGATTCACCAGCCGCTCCAGATCTGGACCGGAACCGGGTGCGACGACACGGTGATGCGGCCGATGAACTGTCACCAGATCAGCAGTGCTGGCGTGACCGATATCGCCGCGATCGGCACCGTCGGTGTCGCGCCGGACGTGCCGATCTGGGAGCTCATGAACCCCGAGCCGCTCGCCACGGGTGTCGCGCCCTCGTGCATGCAGCGCATTCTCTCGGCGAACGAGTGGGCGATCGCCGATACCTTGGGCGCCGGCACGCCCGACTTCTTTCTCGCGCAATCGATCGCGACCGATTCGCTGCCGCCGCCACTGCCGACCAACTTCAGGGCGAACGGCGCCGAGAACGCGATCGCGATCGCGTGGACCGCGCCCGCCAGCAACCAGACCGACATCTACGCGTACCAGGCCCTCTGCGCCAAAGCGTCGGATGGTACGCCGGCGCTCGCGAGCAGGTCGAACGATCCGCGCTACTTCACCGCGCGCAACCTGTGTGGCGCGACGATCGATGGCGCCGACGTCGCGCTCACGACGAGCGTGATCACCGTGGCGAGCACCGGCAGTGGGAGCGACGGCAGCGCGGACGCGGCGGTCGATGCTGCGGTGGACGACGGCGGCACGCCGATCGTGACGATTCCAGCCGCGCTTCGCCAGCTCGATCCGAGCTACATCTGCGGCGAGGTCCAGAGCCAGACTGCGACGTCGATGCGGATCGACGGGCTCGCGAACGGCGTTGCATACAACGTCGTCGTGCTCACGATCGATCGGTCCGGCAATGCGACCGGCACCGTGTTCGACAAGACGCTGACTCCGCAGCCGGTCACCGATTTCTGGGAAGACCTCCACGACAAAGGCGACGACATCCAGGGCGGCTTCTGTCTGATCGCCGACACGTACGGTGATAACAACCCGCTCACCCAGACGCTGCGCGCGTTCCGCGACAACACGCTCGCCGACAGTGCATACGGCCGATGGCTCAGCCGCGCGTACTACGCGACGCTCGCGCCTCTCGGTCAGTACGTCCAAGGTCACCTCACGCTGCGAATCCTCAGCGGCATCATCCTCGTGCCGGTGGTCGCGCTCGCGCTGTTGTGGCACCTGCTCACGCTGCCCGGCCTCGTGCTGGTGTTCGCCATCATTTACGTCCGGCGCCGCATGATGAAGTCGCGGCTCGGCTCGCAGACCGCGGCCGCTGCGACGCTCGCGCTCGTGTTGTTGTCGTCCGGGCACGCACGCGCGCAGTCGCCGTACTGGGAAGATCAAACCACGGGCACCGATACGGATGCGCCGCACATCCCCGGCGACGTCGATGTCATGTGGCATGTCAGCCTCGGTCTCGGCCCGTACACGCCCGCGATCGATTCGCAGACCGCGGTTCGCAACAGCGGCGGTCAGGGTCCCTACCAGGCGATGTTCGGCGGCTACGAGCTGATGCCGACGCTCGCCGTCGACCGCTTTCTGTGGACCGGCTTTGGCCAGCTCGGTGTCGGCCTCTCGGTCGGATACATGGGCAAAACCGCGCACGCGTACACGCTCGGCTCCGACCCGATGGCCGTCGATCGCGAGCGCTCGCCCGGCGACGAGACCTCGTTCCGCATGCTCCCGTTCCAGCTCACCGCGGTCTATCGGTTCTCGTACCTCGACGACGACTATGGCATCCCGATCATTCCGTACGTGCGTGGCGGCTTCGGCTACTACGTATGGTGGGCCACCGCACCCGACGGCAGCTTCTCGAGCGCCCCCAAGGACTCGGGCAACAAAGCGCGCGGCGCGACGGACGGCCTTGTCGGCGCGGTTGGCATCGCGATCCGTGCAGAGCGCATCGATGCGAACGCCGCCCGCTCGATGCACGAGAGCGGACTCGAGCACGCGGGCTTCTTCGGTGAAGTCAACGCGGGTTGGGTCGATGGCTTCGGTAGGTCTCAGAAGCTCGATGTCGGCGCAACCACGTGGTTTGCCGGTATCGACTTCGAGTTTTAGCGATGCGCTCGAGACCTCGCGCTTTGAACCGGTGACCTTCCCGACGCACGCAGTGCGCCCGTGCGCCCCGTGCGCCCCGTGTGACGCCGACTCGAATACGCGGCATTGAGCCGCCGCGCGGCCGGGATCTGAAAGGCGCGGCGAGCATTACGCTCGACGCGTTCGAGCGGTGGGCGACCATCCGTGACAGTTATCGTCAGTGGAACGACGCCGCGGATGCTTCGCGAGCGGGTCGGGTTCGATAGGGTGACCGTGTATGAAGCACTTCCTTCTCTTCGCCTCGATTGTCACTGCCGCGTGCGGCGGCAAGAAGCCCGTGCCGGCTCCGGCACCCGAGCCCGCGCCCGCGCCCGCGCCGGTCGCCGCTGCCGAGCCCGCGCCCGCGCCGGAGCCTGCCGCAGCACCGGCGCCGACGCCGGCGCCCGAGCCCAAAGTGACGAAGGCCAAAGCCGAGCTCACGCCGAGCAAGGGACAGAAGTTCAAGGCTGCGACGGTGACGTTCTCGCAGCCCGAAGGCGGTACGGTCGCGGTGCATTCGGTTGGCTGGTTCGAGGGCTTGAAGCCCGGCTCGTATCACCTGGTCGTGCACGAGGGTGCGGACTGCGCGAGACCGGGCAGCGCGGTCAAGGCGACAGGCGCGAGTGAGATCACGTTCCCCGCGACGAAGACTTCGAGCAACATCGATCTAAGTGACGTCGCGGTCAAGCTCAGTGGCGATGGCGCCGTCGTCGGGCATGCGCTCGTGCTCACCGACGACAAGAAGGGCAAGCCGGGCAAGATGCTCGCGTGTGGTCTGATCGCGCTCGATCAGTAGACCGGCCTCAGCCCCACATTCGCGCTCTCGCTTCGACGCTAGTTGGTGAGCTCGACCTCGGCAGCTAGCCAGTCTTCCATCGCGCGACCCGGCTGCCCACCGCGAGCCACGAACAGCTCGTGGGCGCGCGCTGCGATGTCGCGGTTTGCAACCTCTTTACGCTCTGGCCGGACGAGCATCAGCGGGGCAACGGTCGCCGTCTTCGAGAACGTCTTGGTGCTGCGCTTCTTCGCCATGTCCTGCTTATCGAGCACGTTGGAGCGCGTCGCAACTTTCGGCTTGCGGGGTCCCACGGACTATCGTCTCTTCCCATGGCTCGTCAGGCCCACGCCAGGCGGAAATGGAAAAGCTCGGAACCGAGCTTGTTCGAGTGGCTACAGGCCTTCGCGCCTGCTGGCCTATAAATCCTTCTCGAGGACGAACCACTGGCGCTCCGCGGACGCGAGCGGATCGGTCGAATCTTCCCACCAGTCCTTCTTCACGAACCCGGCGCGTTGATACGCGCGGATCGAAGGCAGGTTCCGAACGTTGATGTGCACGTACATGCTCGCGAGCTCGCGCTCCCGCGCGACGCGCAGACTGTGCTCGATCATCCAGATACCACCACCGGTGCCGCGGTAGCCGCGGTCGACGAGCGTGAATGCCGAGTAGCTCTGATCGCCGAACACCAGATGGATGTTCGCGCCGATCAGGCGCTTGCCATCGAATAACCCGATCACGAACTGATGCGCATCGGCCTTCGCGTGCAGCTCGCGCCCACACGCCTCGCGCCAAAAGCTTCTGACCCGATCCCATTCGCCGTGCTCGAGTACGCGACTGGTAAACGCCACACGCCGGCGGCGCGCGAGCCGGCTGCGTGCCGCGAGCATGCGCGCATAGACCAGCGCGGCTTCCCAGTTCGCGCGTGTCCACGCCTCGGGCGCGATCGCAGCGACGCGATCGATCACGCGAGGCCTCACGCAGCCAACGATTGGCTGGTCCCACCGCTCGTCGAACGGCGCGATATCCGCGCGCAGGCGGAGCTCGTGACCGCGAACTTCGAGCACGCGGCGGAACGCGAGCCGACCACCCGAGACGACGCAGACCGCGCGACCGACTTCGGCGGGCTCGGGCTCGATGACCAGCTCTTCATCACTCCACGTGAGGATGCCGACGTTCGACACGACGACCGTGTGCGGAACGTGGACCGCGCCCATCGGTTCGTTACCGAGGCGAGGCATGGCAGGTTCGGGTGCAGCAGCGATGATCACGAGAGTAGCGGGTCATCATGTGGGAATCGACCCTGATCAAAGAGTCAAAGTGGTACCCCTGCAACCCATTGTTCCGGGTGTGGTATCGGGGATCATGAAGCTGGCTGCGGCGATGATCTGGTTGGCGGCTTGCGGTAGTGCCCGTCCTCCCGTTCGCGCAACCGTTGCGCCGCCGCCGGCGACCGCACCGATCGCGAGGGCGAGCAAGGTGCGGACCGTCGAGGGGATCACGGAGTATCAGCTCACGAACGGGCTCCAGGTCCTTCTGGTTCCTGATCCGTCGCAGTCGACCATCACGGTGAACGTCACCTATCGGGTCGGCTCGCGGCTCGAGGGGTACGGCGAGACTGGAATGGCGCACCTGCTCGAGCACATGATGTTCAAGGGCTCGCCGAAACATCGCAACGTGCTCAAGCTGCTCGAAGAGCGTGGTGGCCAGGCGAACGGCTCGACCAGCTACGACCGCACGAACTACTACGAGACGCTGCCGGCGAGCCAGGACAACCTCGAGTGGACGCTCGATCTCGAAGCGGATCGCATGGTCCACGCCGAGGTCTCGGCCGAGGACCTCGCGAGCGAGTTCTCGGTCGTGCGCAACGAGCTCGAGGGCGGCGAGAACGATCCCGCATCGGTGCTCGACGAGCGCGTCAGCTCGACCGCGTTTCTCTGGCACAACTACGGCAAATCGACCATCGGCTCGCGCTCGGACATCGAGAAGGTCCCCGCGCCTGCCCTGCGCGCGTTCTACGAGAAGTTCTACGAACCCGATGATGCGACGCTGATCGTCGCGGGCACGTTCGACGAGGCACCTGCGATCGCCGCGATCGAAAGAGCCTTCGGCCCGATCGCGAAGCCGACCCGCGAGCTCGCCGCTTCGTACACGGTCGAGCCCGCACAAGATGGCGAACGCAGCGTGACGCTGCGCCGCAAGGGCGAGGTCAGCATCGTCGAGGTCGCGTATCACGGCGTCGCGGGTAGCTCGGCGGATTTCTCCGCAATCGCGGCGGCGGCGGATCTGCTCGGTCGGCAGCCCTCGGGCTTGCTGTACGGCAAGCTCGTCGCGACGGGGCTCGCTGCCTCGCTCGCCGTGCGGGCCGAGCCGCTCCACGATCCGAACCTCGTCACGCTCAGCGCGCAGGTGCGCGACCCCGCGAATGTCACGCGGGTCGAGCAGTTGATCGAGAGCGAAGTCGAGACCCTCGCGATCTCGAAGCTCGATCCGAAGGCGCTCGAGCGCTGGCGCATCGCCACGCTCAACGAGCTCGAGCTCGCGTTCAACAACAGCCAACTGATCGCGACGCTGCTCTCGGAGTACATCGCGCTCGGCGATTGGCGCTCGCTGTTCGCGCTGCGCGATCAAGCAAAGAGCGTCACGCTCGAGGATGTCCAGCGCGTGGCGAAGCTCTACTTCAAGCGGTCGAATCGGACGGTTGGCACGTTCCTGCCGGTCGTGGGCGACGTCGACCGCGCGCCGCTCACGGCCACGCCGCCGATCGCCGAGCTCGTCAGGAGTGTCAAAGCAGGTCAACCACGCGCGCAAGGCGAACAGTTCGCGGCGACGTTCGACAACCTCGAGGCTCGCACCGTGCGCGCTTCGCTCCCCGACGGCATCGAGGCCGCGTTCCTCGTAAAACAGACTCGCGGTGCGAAGGTCCACCTCGCGCTGAACCTCCACTGGGGCGACGAGAAGGCGCTGCAACGCCAGAGCACGACCGGTCGCATACTCGGCGAGATCATGCTGCGCGGCACGACAAAGAAGTCCGAGCAGGCGCTGCGCGATCTCGAGGCGCAGCTAAAGGCTCACATCACGCTGCAGACCAACGCGACCGGGCTCCAGCTCGAGATCGAGACCGTTCGCGGGAACCTCCCGGCCGTCGTCGATCTCGCCGCCGAGATCCTGACCTCGCCGAGCTTTCCGGCGAAGGAGTTCGAGGCCGTCCGCCAAGAGGACCTCGCGACCTCCGAGGCGGAGCTCGAGAGTCCCGACGCCGTGGTGCGCACCGAGCTCGCGCATCTCACCACGCAGTGGCCGAAGTCCGATCCGCGCTACACCGAGAGCGCGGCGGAGCGCATCGCCGATCTCAAGAAGCTCCAGCTCGGCGCCGTGAAGCAATTCTACAAGGACTTCGTCGGTGCAGGTCACGGCGAGCTCGCGGTGGTCGGTGACTTCGATGCCGGCGCCGTGCGCGCGCAGGTCGGCAAGCTGGTCAAGCCGTGGCAGACCAAGCGCCCGTACACCCGGCTCGATCGCAAACCGTTCGGCCTGACCGGGCAACGCTCGTCGATCGAGGTCGAGGACAAGGAGCAGACCACGCTCGGCATCGCCTTCGACATCCAGATGAAGGACACCGACGCCGACTACGCGGCCTGGCTGATCGCCGCCCACCTGCTTGGCGGCTACACCGGCTCGCGGCTGTGGAACCGATTGCGCGAGACCGAAGGCTTGTCTTACGGCGTGGGCACGAACGCGCACGCGGGCGATGCCGACGACGCCGGTGGCTTCGATGGCTTCGTCATCGTCGCGCCCCAGAACCTCGCGAAGGCCCGCGCATCGCTACTCGAGGAGTTCACGAACCTCGCGACCAAGCCCATCCCCGCCGACGAGCTCGCACGCGCGAAGGCGGCGTGGGTCAAGGACGAAGATACCAGCCTCTCCGACGACGATTTTCAGCTCGCGCTGCTCGCGAGGCAGCTCGAGCTCCATCG
>JAYVLQ010000019.1:0-4430 GCA_043759355.1 Kofleriaceae bacterium | reverse complement strand
TCGACATCATGGCACCATGTTATCGCAATGACGATGTCGGTTGAAAGTTGCTTGACGTGGTGAGTAAACGCGCACGAGGTGAGCATCCTCGGTCGCGGGGCAAGGTGACGAACGTGCCGCTCGTTATTGCTGGTGGCCTTCGACGAGATCCGTGGGTCCCGCCGCGACCGGCAGGCCCGTGAACGGGTCGGTGTAAGCGGGCGCGTAGCCGCCGATCACGTAGACGTAGGCAAGCAACCTACTCAGTTGGTAGTAGGTCGCGCGGTGCTGTCCCGATGCACGGATCACAGCGGGTGGACACCATTGCACGCGTCCGGATCGGTCCAGCGATCGACCCACGCACCATCGGCGCACTGGTACCACAGCCCGTCGGACCTGCTCTGCACGCACGCGTTGTCCGGCATCTCGGCACCGAGCGTGTGCGAGTAGCAACCCGGGCCATTGTCACCGCCGCCCGCACCCCCGTATGCCGCGAGCGCTTGCTGGGCGTACTGGATCCGGCGCGTCGAATCGCAGGTGCCGCAGATCTCGAAACGATCCTGGAACGCGACCGTCGCCTGCGTCACCGTCGACGCCGCGCGCAGCGATGCCAGCCCGTAGCCGTAGTTCGAGAGCTCGTACCAGATGAAGTTGAGCTGCGTGCTCAGCGCCCACCGCGACTCCGCGTGGGCATTCGCGTACCACGTGACGTTGTCGTGGTAGCTCGAATCCCAGCGACCTCCGACCGACCACTGTGCGATGCCGCGTCCTGGTCCGCCACCGTACTCGACGGCACCGGGATCGACGCTCGATTCCTGCACCAGGTTGCCGATCACGCCGGCGGCCTGCACCTTGGTCAGGCCCTTGCTCACGAAGAAGTTGAACGCGCTCTGCTCGGAGTTCGAGAGCGCGGACTCGGTCATGCTGGTGTTCTCCTCGGTGATCGAGGGATCCGTCGCGCAGCCCGCACCGAGCGCGGCCACGAGCACACCCGCGGATACATCTCGAAGCTTGAAGATCGTCATGCTGCAGGCATAGGCAAGCGACGTGCCGCGCGTCGTGCTCGCTCCCAGCCGTGATCTGCGCATGCTGGGGCGCGTCGGGCCGGGGACGATCACTCCACGCCTGCGCGATGGTGCAACCGATCGTCCGCACGAGCTCGCTGTCAGCGATCGATAGAGTCTGATGGTCGCCAGGGTGGTCGTCATGGTTGCCGTCGGGTCGGGGTCGTGGCTGCGGTGAGTTGCTCAAGGCAGGGGAGCCGGCCGGACGATCGTCGAGGCACCGACGAGTCTGACAGGATGATCTGTTCGCCGAGGCTCTTGGTGTACGTGTACGTGTTGGTCCAGCCCCACTGGCGGGCGCGCTCCATGCACTGCTTGGTGAGCACGTCGTTGAACCAGATCTTGCGCTCGCGTGCGACGGCGATCTCGAGATCGTCTTCATCGTCCGGATCGCGACGTTGCGTCTTGAGCGTCTCGGCGCCACGCTCCGAAAATTCTGAGATGTGCTGGCGGTCGTTCGATTTCTCACGCGCATGCTCGATGCGCTTGAGGCAATCCGCGATCTCCGCGGCTGGATCAAAATCGCGATCCCATAATTCGTTGTCACCACCCCAATCGCGCGAGATCGCCGAGCTGCGCGGGAAGTAGCCGATCACGGACTCGTCTTCCCACACGTCGTCGCCCGAGATCGGCCTTCGCGCGGACCCGCGACGTAGCAGGTCGAGACAAGCTTCGCGCCGAGCTTGCGCGCGAGATCGAGCACGTTCTTCGCGCCGAGCGAGTTGATGCGGATCGCGCTGTCGAGGGACGGCTCGAACGAGACCAAGCCTGCGCTGTTCAAGATCCGGCGAAAGATGGCGAGCAGCAGGTCGCGTCCGAGCTCACGATCGAGATGGTGCTGACGATCGCGAAGACCTGACGTTGCGCAGTTGCGCGGGTGGGTCGAGGACGCCGAGGTCCTCACCCCTCCTCACACGGGAGGGTCCAGGGCCGAAATCTGGCCGGCGCTCGCGGGACGGATCAGGTACGGTGAGGCGTGCGCGATGTGCGGTCGTTCGGCTACGGGCTCTTCGTCCTGGGGATCGCGGCCGGCTGCGGTCGGCTCGGGTTCTCGACTGACCGTACGGATGTCGATGCATCTCGAGCCGAGGACAACCACCGCGATGGCGCGTCGCTCGTGATCGATGCCAGCCTGGTCGGCGTGGATGGGCCCACCGACGCGCCGGCGGTCGCCGAGCTCGGCCGCATCAGCTACTGGGCCGGCAAGGTCAACATCCACCGGCCGTTCGGCGGCGCGTGGGCCTGGGATCCCGATTGTTCGTCGGGCTCGACCATCGCGGTGCTGACGTATTGCCAGAAGTGGTTCCCGATGACGACGACGGTCACGCAGGTGACGCTGACGCTCAAGACGACGCCCTTGTGGCAAAACGCGGGTTGCGCCGCCGTCTACGTCTACGACGGGCAAAAAGAATACACGTGTAATCAGTAGGCGGGCTCCGGCTCGGAACGGACCGGCTCGAGGGCAGTAGGTCGTGCCAGCGAGCTTCAAGCTCTGGAGGAACGAGCGTGCCTCGAACGCCCGAGACGGCACGAGTCTCCAGGTGTCGCGGCACGGTGAGGACCGGGCCTGCTCGGCGGCATCGCGCTCTGGCGGTGACTAACGAGCCTCGAGCTCGAACGTCGTCTGATTGCCCATGATCGCATTATCGGTCATCGAACCGAAGACGCGCATCACGTTGTCATCGGGGCCGATGCTGAGAGGCCTCGGGAACAACGAGTTCGTATGCGCACGGTCGACCTTCTTCGGCCACTGGATATCCGGCCAGCCGACGCGGTCCCCCTCGATGTGGAGCTCCATCACGGCCGAGTCCGGATCGACCTTGCCGATCGCGGACGCGATCGACCACTTCGCCTGCGGTACCAACGGGGTGCCGCCCGGCGCGCACATCCGCATCGCCTTCCACGACGAGCTGGTGCAGCTGCGCGGCTTGGCGCTCGAGACCGTGAAGTCGGTCCCGATCTCGAGCTCGAGCTTCTGCTGACATTCGACCTCGAACTCCACGGTCACCGTGCCGCCGCCCTTCGCCCCGCAGTGGGTCTGGACGTGGCCGGTCACGGTGAGCTCGAGCTTCCTGTTGACCGCGTGCATCGTGCGCACCGCATCGACGGACTCGTGGAGCTTGCCGGGGCCGTCGACCGTGACGCGCGCGCGGATCACGTTCTCGTTGGCCGAGCCCGTGACCTTGTCGGGCGCTTCGTAGGTCGCTCTATCGAGAAGGATCACGCTGAGCTTCCCGACGGTGGTCGCGGCCGTCCACTTGATCTTCACCGCGCCACCCGAGGCCGAGCGCTTCGGTACCGGCTCGAGCACGCCGCTGTCGTCGACGATGCCCGAGCACTTGACCTGGAGGTTCTCGACCGTGCCGGTCAGCACCACGCGCTTGCCGGTCAGGCGCTCGATGATGCAGCTGATCTTGTTGTCGGGGCTTGCAGCCGGCTTGTCGGTCTCGGCCGGCAGCGGATGCGGCGGTTGATCGCGAGGGCCGGCGCCTGGAGGTGCCGCACTCCCTGCGCCCGAGCCTGCCCCGCCACTGCCTGCACCGGCGCTGCCGGCCCCGTCGCCTCCGCCGCCGCTGCGAGCGGCGAGGCAGACCTGCGGGACCGGCTTGTGTATCGCGGCGATCGCTTGTGCGAAGCTCGCCTGGAGCTGTGTGCACTGCGCCGCGCCCGCGTTCGCGACGCTCGCGCACGCGGAGCGAGGCTGGCCCATCGCGTCCATCGCGGCGTTGCAACAAGCGGTCGCATCACTGCACGGATCAGCGGAGGCACCCCCCGCGAACAGCGCGCCCACGACCAAGCTCCCCAGGACTAGAATCCATCGAGACATCGCCTGGACAGTAACGCGGCTCAGGCGTGGATATCGAAGCCCGGCTTGGTTTCGCGCAGGAACAGGGCGCCGAGCACCAAGGTGAACGCGGCGACCACCATCGGGCACCAGAGCCCGCGATAGAGATCGCCGGGCGCGGCGACCATCGCGGTCGCGACGAGCGGCGACATCCCGCCGAACCAGCCGTTGCCGACGTGATAGGGCAGCGTCATCGACGTGCAGCGGATATCGCGCCCGTGCGCCACGAGCAGCGCGGCCATCGGCAGCACGAGCGTGCCGGGATGCGCCGCGCCCATCCGAGGCCGCCGGGACCGACGAGGAAAGCGACAAGCTCGGCGATCTCGGGCAGCTCGCCGAGGCGACCGAGCGGGCAGTATTGCAGCCAGAACCCGCGATTCGCGGCCGACATGCCTGCGCGCGTCATGTCGGTCTCGAAGAAGCCAGGCGAGATGACGTTCGTAGTGATGCCCTTGCTGCCGTACTCCTTCGCGAGCGTGGCCGAGAGCCCGAGCAGGCCCGCCTTGCTCGCGCAGTAATTCGCCTGACCCGAGACCCCGGTC
>JAYVLQ010000018.1:0-19871 GCA_043759355.1 Kofleriaceae bacterium | reverse complement strand
CTACAAGCCCGCAGGGGGCCGGATCACGACCTGCGTCGGCGGAATGAACGCCAGCGAGGAGCGGCGTGCCCTGTCGCGTGGAACGCATATCGTCGTCGGCACGCCGGGGCGACTTCGCGACCATCTCGAACGCGGCGCGCTCGACCTCTCGGCGCTTCAATATGTCGTGCTCGACGAAGCCGACGAGATGCTCGACATGGGCTTCCGCGAGGACCTCGAGCGCATGCTCGATGCCGCGCCTGCGGATCGCCGCACGCTGATGTTCTCGGCGACGATTCCGAAGCCGATCGCCGTGATGGCAAAGCGCTACCAGAAGGACGCGCTGCGGATCGAGACGACCTCGCCGAACGATGTCCATCGTGACATCGAGTATCACGCGGTGCCGAGCATGCCGCGCGAGCGCGACCTCGTCGTCGTGAACCTCCTCCGCTACTACGATCCGCCCGGCGCGCTCGTCTTCTGCGCGACGCGCGATGGGGTCTCGCACCTTGCCTCGAACCTCTCGGAGCGCGGCTTCTCGGCCGTGGCGCTCTCGGGCGAGCTCAGCCAGCGCGAGCGCAACACCGCGCTACAATCGCTCCGCGATCGTCGCGCGCGCGTGTGTGTCGCGACCGATGTCGCGGCACGTGGCCTGGATCTCCCAGACCTCGGGCTCGTGATCCACGCCGACTTGCCGCAGAACGCGCAAGTCATGGTCCACCGCAGCGGGCGCACGGGGCGCGCAGGCAAGCATGGTCTCGCGATCCTGGTCGTGCCGGATCCGGCGCGTCGCTACGTCGAGCGCATGCTCTACACCGCGCACATCAATGCGACGTGGCAGCTGCCGCCTTCGGCCGAGCAGATCGCGGCAAAGGATCGCGAGCAGCTCGGCGCCGAGATCAAGGCGCTTGTCGCGGACACGGTAGGCGACGAGGACCGCGAGATCGCGAGGCAGTTGCTCGTCGACGTGCCTGCCGAAGATCTGGCGGCGGCGCTCGTGCGCATCCGCCGCGATGCGCGTCCGGCTCCCGAGGTGATCACACCGCCGCCGTCGATGCGGCCGCGTCGCGAGGAGAACGGTCCACCGCGCGGAGCATTGCCGCGCGCGTTCCAACAGCGCATGCCGACCCGCGATGACCGAGGGCCGGACCGCAGTCCGGACCGTGGTCCGCCGCGCGACCACCGGGATCGCGGACCGCAGCGCGACGAGCGTGCCCCCCAGCGCGACGAGAGTGCACCGCAGAGCGACGAGCGTGCACCGCTGCGCCCCGCGCCGCGCCCCACGCTGCAACCCACGCTGTCCCCGACGCTGCGCCCGACGCTGCGCCCGACGCTGCGCGACGAGAGTGGTCCGCGCACCAGCTTCGGCACGACGCGCGATGTCGCGCCGCGCCCGGCGACGACGCCGCGCCCGAAGGGTCAGGCCACCGTGCCGCGTCCGCGCGATCCGGTCGAGGCTGCGCCGAGCGAGAGCGAAGCTCCGCAGCACTCGGAGCGTCAGGCGCGCACCCAGCAGTCCTCGCGTCCCGACGGCGTGTGGTTCACGGTCAACGTCGGTCGTTCAAAGAACGCCGATCCGAAGTGGTTGATCCCGTTCTTGTGCCGTCGCGGCGACGTGACGAAGCGCTCGATCGGCCGGATCGAGATCCTCGCAAAAGAGACCCGCGTCGAAATCTCGCCGACCGACGCGCCGCACTTCGCCGAAGCGATCCTGCGCCCCGATACCAAGGACAAGAACCTTCATATCGAGCCAAGCGCCGCCGAATAGGCGAAGCTCCGCGGTGTGAAGGCAACACCGCTACCGGGTACTTTAGTCGCGCTCGCGCTCGCTCTTTCGGGCTGTGGCCGGAAGACGCCGTGCTCGATCGCGCGCGCGAAGATCGCCACCGACGCACGCGTCGCGAAAGCAACGAAGGTCACCGTCAAGTCGCCGCCGCCTCCGATCGCGCGCATTCCGCTCGCACTGACGGGCAACGCCGAGGCCGATCTGATCGCGAGCGGCGACTCCGCGAATGGTGCCGCGGCGGCCGACTTTGGCGACCTGCTCGTCGCCGATGCGCCACATGTCGACGCCTTCGAGAAAGCGCTTCCCGACCGGCTCGAAGCGGTCGCGACCGGCATCGAGTCCTCCGAGGCCAAGACCGCGAAGGACAAGCTGCGCGCGCTGCTCGCAGAGGATGCAACCGCCAAGACCGCGCGAGGCAAGAAGCTCTTCGATCTGCAGCAGCGCGACGCCGAGTTGAAGACTCGTTACCAGGGCCTCGTCGCGGCGCCAGGCCAGACGAGCGCGGCGGGCGTGGAACGAATCAAGCGGCAGCTCGCGCAGGCCGAGGCGCTCTACAAGCAACTCGACAGCGCGGTGGCTGATAACGCGAAGGACGAGCACTCGTTCGCGACGCTCGAGAGTGACCTCGAGGCGGTGACGGCCGCCTGCGCGAAGAAGTAGTTAGCGGCGGCGGCGGAGCCGCGCGAGACCGATCACGAGACCCGCAGCGCCGAAGCCTCGCGTTCCGCTCGTCGAACACCCGCCGCCCTTGTTTGACCTTCCGCCGCCGGTCGAGCCTGCCGAACCCTCGCACGCAGCCTGTATCCATCGGATAACGCGTGCGAGTCAATCAGTACGGTTCTCGTGACTCAGCCCACCGGAATTGCGGCGAGCTCCGCCCAGCGCGCATACAATCGGTTCACTTCGTCACGCGCGCCGTCGAGCTTGATGACCAGCGCCGGCACCTCGGCCGCGCGATCCTTGAAGATCGCTGGATCCTGGAGTGTGGCTTCGAACCCGGCGACCTCCGTTTCGGCGGCCGTGATCGTCTCCTCCATCGTGGCGAGCTCGGCCTTCTCCTTGAAGGTCTGCTTGCGCGCGGCGGTCGGCCGCTTCGAGCGCTCGGTCTTCTGATCGGCGGACTTTCCGGTGTACGTGGGCACCACGGCCTTGGGCCGGCGCTCCGAGTAGAACGAGTAGCTGCCCTCGTAGAACGTGACGTTGCCGTCGCCCTCGAAGGCGAGGATGCCGGTAGCGACGCGGTCGAGGAACCAGCGGTCGTGCGAGACGATCAGCGCGCACCCCGGGAACTCGATCAAGCCGTCCTCGAGCGCGCCGAGCGTCGGCAGATCGAGATCGTTCGTCGGTTCGTCGAGGACGAGCAAGTTGCCACCGCGGCGCAAGAGCCGAGCGAGCTGGACGCGGTTGCGCTCACCACCGGAGAGCTGGCCGATCTTGGTGTCGCCGAGCTCGTCGGGGAACGCCATCATCCGCAAGAAGCCACGGACGTGGATCTTCTCGCCGGGCAGCTCGACGAAATCGTAACCATCGCCGACTTCTTCGAGCACGGTGAGCTCGTCGCGGAGCTCACTGCGACCTTGCTCGAAGTAGGCCGGCCGCGTGTTCGAACCGACGACGACCTTGCCGCTATCCGGCGGATCGATGCCGAGGATCGTGCGGATGAGCGTGGTCTTGCCGGCACCGTTCGGCCCGACGATGCCGATCCGATCGCCGGGCTTCATGGTCAGCGTGAGGTCGCTGAACAAGGTCTTGCCGCCGAGCGAGCGCGCGGCCTTCGTGAGATCGACGATCGTCGAGCCGAGCCGCGGCCCGGTCGGCAGGCGGAGCTTGAGCGTCGCGCCTTTCTTCTCGTCCGTGGCAGGCGCCGCAGCGACCGCGAGATCGTAGCGATCGATGCGCGCCTTGGCCTTCGTGGTGCGCGCTTTCGGCTTCTTGCGGATCCACTCGATCTCGCGGCGAACGAACGAGCTGCGCTGGTACTCCGCCTCGCCTTCGGAGTGGAGGCGCTCGGCCTGGATCAACAGGAACGTCTCGTAGTCGCCGTCGTAGCTGTAGGCCTTGCCGCGATCGACTTCGACGATCCGCGTGGCGACGCGATCGAGGAAGTAGCGATCGTGGGTGATCACGAGCAGCGAGCCGGCAAACCCGGCCATCCGATTCTCGAGCCACTCGATCGTGCGCGCATCGAGATGATTGGTCGGTTCGTCGAGTACGAGCATGTCGGGCTTGCCTAGCAGGGCGCGCGCGAGCGCGACGCGGCGGCCCTCGCCAAACGACAGGCTACCGATGATCCGATCGGGCGGCGGCAGCAGCAGCGCCTGCGATACGATCGCGATCTCGTGGTCCTGCACACCGTCGCGCGCGAGCGCGGTCTCGATCGACTCCTCGACCGGCAGCACGGGCTCTTGCGCCACGTATTCGAGCACCAAGCCCTTCTGCCAGATGATCGAGCCGTCATCCGGGGTGAGCGTCGGATCGGTGCCACCGCTCGCGGCATGCACCATCATCTTCACGAGCGTCGATTTGCCGGCGCCATTCGCGCCGATCATGCCGATGCGATCGCGCTCTTGAATCGCGAGTGAGGCGCCACGCAAGACGCGCCGGTCGCCGTAGTGCTTCGTTACATCCTGGACCGTGCAGACCGCTGACACTTCGCGCGCACCATACGCGGGAAGTGCCTAGAAATCGAACGAGCGCATGAAGTGATCGTTGTAGCCGTTCGGATGCTTGATCAAATAGTCCTGGTGGTAGTCCTCGGCCTTGACCCAGGTCGAAGCCGGTTCGACCTTGGTGACGATCGGGTGCCCCCACTTGCCGGTCTTGTCGATCTTCGACCTCACCTCGAGCGCGACCTTGGCCTGGTCGGACGTGGTCGTGAAGATCTCCGAGCGGTACTGGGTGCCGCGGTCGTTGTTCTGGTGATCCAGCTGCGTCGGATCGTGGCCGCGGAAGTACCAGTGCGTGAGCAGGTCCGAATACGAGATCTGAGTCGGGTCGTACACGATCCGCACCGATTCGGCGTGGCCCGTGGTCCCCGATGCGACGTCTTCGTACTCGACCTTGGTGCTCTTGCCGCCCGCGTAACCGACTTCGATCGACAGGATCCCCGGCGCACCCCGCATCACGTTTTCCATGCCCCAGAAACAGCCACCGGCAAGGAGGGCAACCTCTTGCTTGCCGCTCGGGGTGAACGGCTTGGAGGCATGGTTGGTCGCGTTCGGGCTGGCGTCGAGCGAGCCGCACGCGGCCAGTACGAGGAGACTTGCGAGCAGATTGTTCATGCAGCTGATACGAACGACCCTACCTCTGGTTACGGGATTCGCAAGTACTCCCGGGGGCGCCAGCACTTACGTTAGACTCGGCGCCTCGGTGCCCGACATCCTCGCCATCGTCAGCAAGGCTCTCTTCGAGCGCGACGCTCGGATCGCCGGCACCCCAGTAGCGCCGGGCCAGATCTGGCCGGTCGATCGTTACACCAGCGCGAACAAAGCGCTCCAGGCCCTCGCCGGCGGCGGCCGAATCTTTCTGGTGACGGTCCGCCCGCCGGACGAATAGCTCGCCTGGCACGTATCGACCTCTCGAGGTCACGCTCAATTCATGTCGGTGCACAGCTTCGCACCTGGCGGATCGATGCGAACCCAGCTGTGGGTCCACACGTCCTTCGTCTTCACGTCGGCAGTGGCGCCGAACAAGCTGCCGTTCATCCCGACCTGCGCGGTGAGGTCAGTGAGAATGTGCGAGCACGCGACGATCGCGCTCGCACCGGTACGGGTCGCTCCGGTCGTAACGATCAGCTGCGCGAACACGTCGGCATTCGATTTGATCGCGTTGGAGAGCACGGCAGTGCCGAGCGGCGACTTCACGAGTGCGGCGTACGCTTCGGCTGACAGATGCGACTTCGCCAGCTTATCGATCTGCTGATCGATCTTCGCGACGGTTGCGATGACCTCATCGCTGACCGCGAAGATTTTCTTGAGTCCGAGCTGGAGCTCGAGCCGGGGTGCGGCGACCGCGATCACCATACCGACGGGTGCGACCGCGGAAAGGCCCGAGTCCTCGACGATCTCGACCGAGCCTTCCCCAGTGCTTGTCGCATTCATCTCACCATTCTCGCTCGTCATTGCGACGCCGCCGTTGTAGGTCAACTTGTACGAGCCTTTCGCAAGTTCTCCGCCACCGGTGAGCGCGGGATGGATGAGCAACGCTTCGCTGATCTCGAGGAATACGGGCAGTCCGCCGAGGTACTGAGCGAGCGGAATACTGATCGGTGCGGGCAGCTTGATCCGATCTTCGACGGTATAGGGGCCCGGCGTATTCTTCGCTACTTCCCACGTGAAGGTTAAGTCGAGCGAGAGATTCTCGATCGACATCGCCATCGTCGTGCCACCAGTGATCGCGTGCAAGTCATCCTTGAGATTGAAGTTGTTGAGGTGGCCGTGCGCGCCGATCACCGCTTTGAAGCCATCTCCGGCGTCCTTGACCATGTCGAGGTCGAGCTTCACGCTGTCGCCGACAGGGGTCGCGTTCCACCCGGAGATCTTCCAACCGCCGACGACAAAGTCTCGTGCACCCTTCACGAGATTCCCCAAGGCATCACGTGACGCGCCTCCCGCGGCCTTGGTATCGGCATACGCGCTCGACTCGAACACGTCGGTCCACGAGCGCGTGTGCTCTGCCGCAGCGACGATCGTGCCGAACTTGATCGGCGCTGCGAGGTGAAGGTCGCCCTCTTTGATCACGTCGGCGAGCGTCACCGAATCTGTGAGCACGATCATCTGATCACCGCTGCGCTCGATCGCGAGCACCTTGCGGGCGATCAGGCCCTTGATGACGAGCACATCGCCTGCTTTCAGCGACGTGATCTGGGCGTTCGAGACATCGAACACGAGGCCATGGCCATCATGACTCTCCCCGACGAGCGCGGCGGCGCCATCCTTCTGCTCGACCATGTGGACGGTCGGCTGAAATGTCAGGTTCGCAGAGCCGGTCGCGCCAGGCGCACGCGGCGGCGTGTACGCGAGGTCGACGCCGCGCGCATGGGGAGCCGCGCTACCCGGCTTCGGCGCATCCCGGTCATGACCGCAACTCGCCACCACGACACACACCATCAAGCACAGGATTCGCATTGAAATCAGTACCACACGCGGTCTTGACCCAACCCACCCAACCCGGCTTTCCCACGGCGCTGCCCCAGGAACCGCGGCTGACACTTCGCGTCAATCCGCGCCGAACGCGACCGTACCGTCGACCTACGAGCGGACGACGAGAACCGAGCACGGTGCGGCGCGCACCAGGGCCTCCGTTGTACTCCCGAGGAGTGTCGCTACCAGACCGCGATGGCCATGGTCTGCGAGCACGAGCAGATCGGCGCCGACGCCGTCGAGTGATCGCAAGATCGATTCGAGCGGCGGTCCCTGCAGCACGGCGATCTCGGCCTCGCACGCGTGCTCGACGAGGATCCCAGCAATTGCCGACGTTGCTACCTCTATCGCCGCCTGGTCCTCGACGCAATGAACCACCGTGATCGCGACGTTTCGTCGTCGTGCTTCCCGGATGCCAGCTGCGATCGCAGGCAGCGAGGGAAGTGACAGGTCGGTCGCCACGACGACTCGCAAACCGTACGCGGGCCGAGTAACGAGCACGGAGCAGCTTGCGTGACGGACAACGAGCTCGGCCGCCGTCGCACCCATGTGATGTGTGTCGCTCGCGTCGACCACGATCATCCGAACGTTCCGCTTGGTCGCTTCCTCGGTCGCCACGGCAGCGAGCTTGCCGTGCCGCATCACGATCTCGGAGGTGGTCGCCGCGACAGCGCTCGGCTGGTCGCTCTCCGTCACATGGCAGACAACAAAGCTCGAACCGACGCTCTCCGCCTGCGCGCGACCCTCGAGAACCGCATTGTCTGACCCGGTCGCCGAAACCGCGAGCACCACGTCTTCGTGACGCGCATGTCGAGCTGCAAGCCTCATACGGGCACCGTACCGCCCTCGACGTGGCGCGCTGTAGAAATCGGCTATCGTCGAAACTCAGGTAGGACGGGGTACGAGCGAAGACGCTCGTTCGGGTCTGACACCGGAACTGCGCATCGGCGGGGACCCGCGACAACCCGCCCGCGGCGATTTTTCCGGGCTGTCCATGAAACCAGGCCGCTTCTGGAGGTCTTTAGTCGACGCGCCGGGACTTTCGTGCCGCCGCGTCCTCTCGTGAGATCGCCTGAACCGCAGCAACGACCAGTGCCACGGCGACGATCCCGATGACAAAGATTGGCCAGTCGACCATCAGTTCACCGGACGACCCGCGAAAAGGAATGTCCCCAGCGAAAGGATGGAGGGCACCCACAAGCCGACGTACAGACCCTGCTCCTTGTAACCCGAGAACCACAGCGTGATAGACGCGACCAACGACAGCATCGCTGCTGCGCCGAACAATACGCGTGAGCGCCGAGGCGAGTTCGTTTGATTCACGATGATTGGATAGATCTCGATGTGATTAGTTACGTGGAAGCCTTATGACGCTGCCGAGCTGTCACGAAATGGGGCCTCGTCAGCCCGTGCCTCCCGCGAGCAGGCGCGCTCCGAACACTGGCCGGCGAACAACTGGACGCCGAGGTCGAGCAGCCGTCAGCTTCGTGTTCGCCTCACCCCTCGCTGCGGATCTGGAGCGAACCGCCTACCTCGCCCCGAGGCGGATAGCGATGCGCACCGACGTCGGCACGAATCGGCTTGCCGACGTTGTGCACCGAGAACGTGCAGGTCGCGTCGTTGAGTGAAGAGGTCACGGTGATCAGCGCGTCCGGCTGTCCTCACGCGACGGCATTTGATCGCCGGCGCCATGGAGCTCGACCAGCCGAGATAGTTGCCCTCGAGCGTGCTCAGCAGCCCTTCGTTATCGGTGCGGGTGAACCCACCGACGTAGTCCGCATCGTTGATGTAGCAGGGTGACGGCCCGATCATGATCTGGGCGGGATACAGCTCGGGCGCCGCGAGGTTCGCGAGCATTCCGATCATCGCGCTCACCAAGTGGCCGACCAAGATGGCCCGGCCTGTGGCATACGCGGCGACAAGCTCGTTGACGTCGTTCGCGTAGCCCTGCAGCGAGTCGTACTTCGTGAAGTTCTAGCCGACAGATCCGGTGCGCCACTTCCGACGTGATCGAACAGCACCACGTGGACGTTGTCCCGGGTCTCGAGACTCATGCACGATGAGAACAGGCGAACGTCCCCCGAAGTCCTGGGATTTGTCGGTGCGTTATGACTCGGCGATCGACGTCCTGGAACGCGGGACGTCGGACGAACGATGAGCTGACTCATGAGACGGTATGGCTGGACGATATGGCTGGACGATGTCGAAATCGCTTTCGATTGTTAACCGGACAGCTCTTACGGTGTGCGTCCGCGCTTGCTACAGCGCACCGATGATGTCGCTCTATCGAGCTAGCTTTGCGTGTGTGCTCATTGCTGCGTGTGGACCAGGGGCGCGCGACGATGTCGCAGCTCTGCCCGATGCGGCGGTTTCACCCGTGCACGGGTCCGACGGTGGCAGCGGCGGATCGAATGACCCGTGTGGCGAGGTGAGCAACTGCTATTCCATCTACGCGCATTCGGACAAGGAGCTCTACGTTGTCGACGTGCAATCGAAGAGCCTGATCACCGTCGGCGCGTTCAACGCGCCGAATGCCGAAACGATCACCGATCTAGCGGTCGCGCCTGACAATACGATCTACGTGATGTCGGAGACGAATCTGTACACCGCCAGTCCCGCGGACGGGCACGTCACGAAGCTCGGATCACTATCGGCGTGCGGAACAAAAGCCGTCGCGCTGACGACGACACCGGATGGGATGCTGTGGACTGGCGACTACAAGGGTAAGCTCTGTCGGATCGACACCACGCAGACGCCGCCGGTGGTCTCGGCACCGATCACGATGTCGAGCGGCATCGCCTTGACAGGGGACTTTGCAGCCGTCGGCGATGGAACCGTCTTCGGTACTGCGTACCTCATGTCTGACGCCGCAAACACCGGGACGCAGGCTAACAACCTGCTCGTAAAGATCGATGTAGCCACCGGCGTAGTTACCCGGATCGGGCCAACTGGTTTTCCGAAGCTGTTCGGTGTCGCCTTCGCTGTAGGCAAGGTGTTCGGCTTCACCCACGACGGTACCGGACGAGTCGTCACGATCGACCCGCACACGGGTGCGGGTACGCTGTTCGCCACATTTACAGATGCGGCGAATACGGGCATCTCGTTCGGTGGTGCAGGCGTCAACTCGATGGTTCCTGTGATCCAGTAGCTGATCCAGCGCTATCCCCATCGATGAAGGCTTGCGCGGCGCGCAGGCCGCGCGAGACATCCGGATGGGTCAACTTGCCGCGAGTGACATGTGGCCGATCAAATCCAGTGTTGTGGGCTCGACGTGTGAATCAACAGCTGGTTTACGCGTCCATGTCGCGGCCGGTCGGCCAGGAGACTCATGTCAAAGCTCGTCGTTTCTAGTTTCTTGATCGCTGTATTCTCGGGTTCGCTCGCGTTCGCCGACAAGGCGCTCGCCACCAAGAAGGCGCCGCTCGCGCAGAATCACCACTGCAAGCTCGCCGATGGCACGATGGACATGAAGAAGACGCATGCCCAATGCACGACTGCCAAGGGCACCTGGGCGAAGGATGACGCAGGGGCTCCGAAGACCGATGCGCCGAAACCCAATGCGCCGAAGGCGGACGCGCCGAAACCCGATGCTAGGAAGCCGGCCCCGACGCCGCCAGCGAAGCCGTAGTCGCGGTCAAAGATTGGATTCCACGCTCGGCGCCAACGACGGCCCGCGCGGCGCCAGATAGCGCGCTCCCGCGCTCGCAAGGGCTGATCGCCAGATGCAAGCGAGGTGCGGTCTGTATTCGCACGCAGCGGTCATCGAGACGGCGCTCCGGACCCTCGAGATGAGATCTCCCCCGAGAGACTAACCGAGCAGTATCCGGATCGGTTTCGGCGCACAACTCTCGCACCCCTGCAGCTGGGTTACGCTCGACGCCGGCGTGGAGGTAGAGAAACTATTGCGGCGCTTCGCACGCGACCAGTGGGTCCGCTTGCATGGCACCCCTCGAGTCACGGTGCTGGCGGGCGACGATCAGCTCCTCGCGCTCTATCGATCGTGGCTCGCGATCACGGATGCGAAGGTCGCCTTCTTTAACAGCGCAGATGTCGAACGCTCGATCCGTGACGCCTGTGCGCTCGCGAGCAACGCCCCCTCCGACACCGTCGCGGTTCACGCGAGCAGGCACGCGATCGAGGCATGGCGAGCGGGTCGTAGCGACCGGCTCGCTGCGATGGTGACGGAAGGCGTGGTCGTCGCGACCCCAAGCACGTCGTTCGCACATCTCGATGCGCGCAGCGCCGCCGAGCTCGCATTCTTCGAAGCACTGGAGGCAACGCCAGCGACCGCCGGCCGGTTCCAGCTCAACGAGAGCCTGTCCGTTCGCTTCGGTTCGAAGGCCTGCGAGGTCGACCTCCTGTCGCGCGGCGATCGCATCGCGATCGAGATCGATGGCTTCCACCACTTCACCGATCCAGAGAACTATCGGCGGGATCGCCGCAAGGATCTGCTGATGCAGCAACAGGGATTGATCGTCGTGCGCGTGCTGGCCGAGGACGTCATGGCGGATCCGCGCCCCGGGATCAACCTGGTGATCCAGGCGCTCGCATTCAGGCTGGGAAAACCGTGAAACACGATCGCCTCGAGCTCCTGCTGCTCGCGCGAGATGCGACCAGCCCGAAAGTGCGAGACATCGATCTTGTCGCCGCGGAGCTCCATCGCTTTGCACCCACGTCGATCTCGGAAGCGACCTGGCGCGATACCCTGGCGAGCATCCGCGACGGCATCGCGAAGCTCGACGCGCTCGAGGAGCTCCTGCGGCGGCTGGGCGTGAAGAAGGCGCCGCCCTGGCAACGCATGGTCGATCACCTGCTCCCTGCCCTCGCCCTCGGTGTGGCCGCGACCGATATCACCGTGCTCGCGAAGCTCGGCGGCCGCGATGCCTGGACCGCTGCCGCGGCCGCGCGAATCATGGGTATCTGGGAGACCGGCGCGCCACCATCGCTGTCGGCGGTGTGTGATGCCTTCGCGTGGAAGACGCTCGGCCTACCGGGCCGTGCGAAGCGCTGCCCCCCGGAGGTGCGCGCGCTGTTCCTGCAGCGCGAGCTCGCATCGAGTACGGGCGCCGCCGATCGCCAGCTCCGGTTGTTCGTCGCGCGCGAGCTCGAGACCGGGACAGAGCTCCGTGCGATCCGCGACGGGCTCGTGCGGCGCTGGATCCAGGAAGTGCCACTTCACGCTGCGCACGACTTCACGGCCGACCTGAAGCGGATCGCGGCCTCGACCACGCGCGGCGTGTTCGGCGATCGCAAGGTCTTCATCTCGAGCCTGTGGGACGAGCTCCGGCGCGATCGCCACTGGGCGAGCCTCTCGCTCGTCGACTTCAAGACCCGGCTGGTCGCGGCCCAGCGCGCAGGCGCGCTCGAACTCGCGCGCGCGGATCTCGTCGCGGCGATGGATCCGGAGCTCGTCGCGGCCTCGGAGATCCGCGACGGCGGAGCGAGCTTCCATTTCATGCTTCGAGCAACCGACTCATGACGGCGATCACCAGTCTCGATCATACCGAGCTCACATCTTGGCTCGGCCGGGAGACCCAGACGATCGATCGCAGCCTGCGCGAAGCCGTCCGGTCCGAAGCGTTCGCCATGCTCCAGCTCGGTATCGAGAAGCACGTCGCGCTCAACGTCCTCACCCAGCTCGCGCTGCTCGACGATTGCCTACGTGTCGCGCATCAAGCCATCGAAGCGGACGGCGCGATCGAAGCGATCGAGCTCGAGCTCGTCACCGATCTCGTCACCCTCGCGGCCCCGCGCTTCGCCGCCGCGTTGCCGATCTACGCGCAGTTCGCGACGACCATCGAGGTCGGTGCGTTCCTGCGCTTCCATCGTCAGGATGCCGGCCCGTACGGGTTCAAGTCACCGCGCCCGTGGAGTGGGCTCGAGCTCGTGCGTCACGTCGACAAGCACACGCGCAACTCCTCTCCGCTCCGCGATCACGAGCGCATGCTCGCGCGCGTGATGGACCACGTGTTCGCGGGTCGCGAGACCGAGATCGAACGCGACGCCCGCCGCAAGCTGCGAGCGATGTTCGAGCGCCAGACCGTCATGGGCCTCGATCCACGCGCCCTCGCCTTCTGTCGCCCGGATGGTCCAGAGGTCTTCGCGTCCGTCGCGCATGGCTCCCAGTTTCACGAGCGCGATCCATACGATATCAAATCGATCCACGCGGAGGCGCGCGAGTCGTTTCATCGCCAGGTCGAACGCGCGGCGACGCCCGATAACTACCAGCACGGTCACGGCCGCACGCTCCTGATCCTCGGCGAGTCCGGTGCCGGTAAGACCCACCTCTTGCGCGCGCTCCGCACGCAGGTTCACGAGAGCCGGTTCGGTTATGTCGGCTATCTGCAGATGACCTCGGAGGTCGGCGACTACTCGCGCTACGTCCTGCGCAGCCTGATCGATTCGATGGAGCGCCCGTACGATGCACCCGCGCTCTCCGAATCCGCGCTGATGTACCTCTCCGATGGCCTGATCGATCATCGCGTCCAGGTCCCGCGCGAGGAGGTCGAGCGGCTGCGCAACACGGAGCTCGGCGAGGACGAGCTGGTCACCGTCGTCGGTACGATGGTCGATCGCGTGCTGCGCACCGAGGGCCTCGAGAACCTCGAGTCCGACATGCTGCACGCGCTGCTCTTGCTCCAGCGGCGCGACCCCGCGCTGCAGCGGCGCGTCGTCAAATATCTGCGCTGCGAATCGCTCAACGCACACGATCGCAAGCTGCTCGGCGGGCTCGCGTCGCGCGATCAACCCGAAGATCCGCTGCGCACGATCAGGCACCTCGCGCATATCCAGTTCGAGCTCCAGACCGCCGCGCTCGTGATCATGGTCGATCAGATCGAGGAGACCATCCCCGATGGCCAGACCGTCACGCGCCTGCAGCAGGCGTTCGATAGCCTGCGCGCGATCGCGGACGCGGTGCCCTCGGCGGTCGTCGTGATCTCGTGTCTCGACGACGTCTACACGGTCGTCCGGCCGAAGCTCTCGAAGTCGCTCGTCGATCGCCTCGAGAGCGATCCGGGGATCCTGCGGCTCACGAGCCAGCGCCAGATCGATGAAGTCGAGCAGATGCTCGAGGCGCGCCTCGAGCACCTGTACTCCGAGCTCGACGTGCCATGGCGCGAGGACGATCCGATCTATCCCTTCACCGCGGCGCAGCTCGAAGCGGTCAGTAAGTTTCGAGCCCGCGATTGCCTCGCGAAGTTCCGCGAGTTCCACGCGGCCTGCATCGCCGCGGGCGAGATCGTCGCGATGCCCGAGACCGCGCGGACCGCGACGATCGAGGCACCCGGCTTCGATCGCGCCTGGAACGATGCGCGCACCAAGCAGCTCGCCTTGCCCGAGACCGACGAGGGCGTGTTCGCCCTGGTCGAGCGCGCGATCAAGCTCGCCGCAAGCGACAGCCGCATCGAGCTCCACGCCAAATCCGGCAAGCTCGAGCTCTTGATCGAAGGCCCCGCGCTCGGCAAGCGGATGATCGCGCTGTGCAACAAGAGCGCGCAAGGCGGGCACCTCGGCAAGCAGTTCGCGGCGCTCAAGGCGGTGGCCGAGACCGGCACGAAGCCGTTCGCCCTCCGCAATTCCGATTTTCAGTTCAAGCCGAAGACCGTCGTCGCGACGCAGGTCGGCGAGCTCATCAAGGCGGGCGGCCGCACGGTCGTCCTGAGCGAAACGGATCTGCGCTCGGTGCTCGCGTTCGAGCAGCTGGTCGCGGCGGGTGCGCCCGGGTTCACGCAGTGGCGCGAGCAGACGCGGCCGCTGCATAGCGTCTCGTTCATCCGCGATATCTTGGAGGTCGAGCAGGTGGTGCCGGTGCCGGTGCCCACGCCGTCGCCGCAACTCGTCGCGCCGAAGCGGAACACCACACCGATCGCGATCGTCGCAGCTCCGCAGCTGCGCATCGGCGTCTCGACCTCGCTGCGCGCCGAGCCACAGTTCCTCAGCCTCGAGCAGGTGAAGTCGCACGTCACGTTCATCGGCGGCACGGGCAGCGGCAAGACCACCGCGGCCCTGAACGTGATCGAGCAGCTCCTCGAGCGAGGGGTCTCTGCGCTACTACTCGATCGCAAGGGCGACCTCGCCAGGTACGCGAGCGAGGCGTGGTGGCGTGATCGATCGGCGCCCGACGCCGAGCGGCGGATGGCGCTGCGTGCGCAGATCGACATCGAGCTCTACACGCCAGGCAACAGTGCGGGGCGTCCGCTGCGGCTGCCGTTGATCCCATCGCTGGTCGATACCAGCGCGCAAGAGCGCTCGGTGGTCGCGCAGTTCGCCGCGAACGGGCTCGGCGCGATGATGGGCTACGGCACCAGCTCGAATGACAAGGCCAAGCTCTCGGTCCTGCAGGTCGCGATCGGCCTCCACACCGAGGAGCGCGATGTCACGCTCGATGTCTTGCTCGACACGATCGACCGCCCGGACCCGGAGCTCTTGCAGAAGGTCGGCTCGCTGCAACGCCACTTCGCGACGCTCTCGGAGAACCTCCAAGCGCTGCGCATCCAGCGCGGCGCGCTGCTGACGGGCGAAGGTCCGATGCTCGATGTCGCGAGCCTCTTGCCGGTCGGTGGCAAGCCGAAGCTCTCGATCATCAACACCGCCGCGCTCTCGGACGTGCCGATGCTCCAGTTCTGGGTCTCGCGGCTGTTGATCGAGCTGTCACGGCTGGCGCGCAAGCGGCCGAGTAAGACGCTGCAAGGCGTCGCGTTCTTCGACGAGGCGGACGCGTACGTGCCCGCGATCGGCGCGCCGGCGACCAAGGAACCGATGTTCGATCTCTTGCGCCGCGCGCGGTCCGGCGGCCTGGGCGTGCTGCTGGCGACGCAGAATCCGGGCGACTTCGACTACAAGGCGCGCGACAACATCGCGACGTGGCTGGTGGGAAAGGTCGCGCAGACGCGCGCGATCGAGAAGATGAGGAACTTGATCGGCGCGTATCCGAATGTCGGGCCGCGGCTCGCGAACCAGCCGACCGGGCACTTCTTCGTGCTGGCGAATTCGAAGGCGATCGAGGTGCGGAGCGATCGGTCGATGATGCAGACGGAGCAGATGTCGGAGAGTGACGTGCTGGAGCTGGCGCGGCCGACGAGCACCTAGATCTGGATCATGTCGAGCGCAGGCGTTCGCGCCGCACAGGGCCACGCTTGGTGTTCGCATCGGGTAACGTCGTATGCGGCAGCACGCCGCTGATCGCCGCGACGAGCTCGTTCATCGTAAGACCCTGATCGCCGCATTGCGACCGAGCAGCGTGCTCGGCGAGATAGACGGCACTCATGCCGCATTCGCCAAGCTTTCGCACGAGCTGCGCTTGATCCACTCCCGTAGACGGGTTGGATGTGTCGCCGCTACTGCTTCCGGCGTGTGCGTGCGTAATTCGCGGCATCGTGATCACCGAACCCGCGGTATCGTGATCGTCGAACCCGCGACATCGTGATCGCCGAAACCGCGACATCGTGTTCGGCGCCCCCACCAATTTGTCGGCGGCAGCCGGTAGGTAGAGGCTCGGCGCCACGAGAGCGCGAGCGCCTCGGCTAATGCCGCCGCGATGGGGACGGTGCTTCGAGGCGCTCCGGAAGGAGTGCCTGGGCTCGTGATGCACGTCGATCGTGGACTCACGACACGTCAGACCTACCTGAAGTCGATGTTACGTCGCTGCTCCGATCGCGCCCCCCTCGCGAACTCCTCCCCATACCTCTCTCGAACGCCCTATCTGGATAAACCGAAAGCGATACTGGGCTCGTCTGGGTTAGCCAGGACGAAGAGTTGCGTAACGCTCGAACAGCGAGGCGGTCAGCGGGTACTGCATGCGCCATGTGATCGCGATTGGACTCTCGCCCTCATGGCTTTTGTACGTGATGGGACCGAGGAAGCCGAATGCCGCCTCGGGATCGGTCCGGACGAACAGATAGAATGTCCAACCGTTGGTTCGGCTGCCCAGGTACCGACGGCCCGCTTTGCTTTCCGCAGACGCACTGCCCTGG
Organism: Kofleriaceae bacterium; assembly: GCA_043759355.1. Taxonomy (GTDB): domain Bacteria; phylum Myxococcota_A; class Polyangia; order Haliangiales; family Haliangiaceae; genus JABFXX01. The sequence continues at coordinate 2,991 of JAYVLQ010000018.1, read as the reverse complement.
GTCTCCCAATGAAAGAGCTCGGGACTGATCGCGTAGTCGCGGTACCGGGTGCTTGGCGAGAAGCCTTTGCCTGATTTGTCGAGCGTGACGAAGAGCAACTCGCGCTTCTCCTCCTTGAGCTGAAGGATGCCGGTCTGAAGGTTAAGGCTCTTGTCGCCTGCTTCCACATAGCCGACACCAGCGGTGATCTCGCGCCGAGAGTAGTGACGATGTAAGGCGAGCGCCCATTCGGAAACTGGATATACCTGTGCAGCGATCGTGACGCGGTTCTCGAGGACCTCGCGCAGCTCCTCGAGCTCACGCACGATCGTCGGCCGCGCGGTGATGTACGCGACGCTCTCTTCGGCCGCACGCAGCACACCACGGTGATTGAGCTGCGACTCGAGCATCATCACCTGCGAGCGCTGTCGCTGCGTGAGCGGTGCCGGCTTACCCGCAAGCACATCCCGATACGTGCGCAGCCGCTCCGGCTCGTCAACATGCTGCAGGCGACCGAGCCGACGACTCAAATCATCGACCTCTTGCTCGTTCTCATCGGGCTGCAGCACCGTTACACCCGCATTGCGCTGCAGCGTCGACCACCCGCCGGCGTCGTAGACATCCTCGAGGTCCCTGCCAGTCTGCTCGAGGAACGCCGACAACGTGGGCTTTCCATTCGCCGCAGTCAGTTCGCGAATCTCGCCCATCAACCGCTTCGCACCGGCAAGCGTCGAGCGCAACGACTGAAGGATCTCTTCGCGTGCGACGGCGTCGAGCTGGAACGAGCAACCACTGGGGAGGTATGGAAATCCGTCGTCAACCGCCTTCCTCAGCGCCGCCCGCGGAATGCCCGTGATCGCGGAGATCGTCGCATCGAACCGGAATTCGTCGCGATGTTGGCCAATGAAGTCGAGCACCAGGCACGTCGCCTTCCCCGGCGAGTGGCGAAGCCCGCGACCGAGCTGTTGCAGAAACAACGTGGCGCTCTGCGTCGGACGCAGCAACAGCAACGTGTCCACGTACGGCAAATCGACGCCCTCATTGTACAGATCGCACGTGAACAGTACGTTCACCGTCCGACCGCGCAGCAGCGCCGGCGCCTCCTCGCGATCGACGCTATTTCCATATACCGCACGCGCTGGCACTCCCGCCGCCGTGAAGTGATTCGCCATGAATTCGGCGTGCGCGATGCTAACGCAGAATCCGATCGCTCGCAGCGACTTGAGATTGCCGACGCGGCGCGCGAGCTGCGCGAGAATCAGATCGGCACGGGCGGTGTGACCGGTGTAGAGATCACCGAGAACGCCCACGTCGTAGCCGGTGCGACTCCACCGGATTTTGCGCAGGTCCACACCATCGCTGATGCCGTAGTACTCGAACGGCACGAGCAACTGGTCATCCAGCGCGTGCCACAGCCGCAACTCCGCGGCGACATGCCCATCGAAGTCAGGGAGCAGCGACTGATGGTCGCTTCGCTCGGGCGTCGCCGTGAGTCCCACCAAGAGATCCGGCCGCAGTCGAGGAACCACATCCTGATACGACTTCGCGGGCATGTGATGGCACTCGTCGACCACGACGTGCCGGAAGTACTCCGTCCCGAAGCGCTCGATCACATCGCCAACGCTCTGGACGCTCGCGAACACGTGGTCCCACCGCTTCGGCGTATCACCATCGACGAGCAACTCGCCGAACGACGCATCTTGCAGCGCGAACCGGAACGTCCGCCTCGCCTGCTCCAGCAACTCACGACGATGCGCGAGGAACAACAACCGCGGAGCGACACCGCTCTTCGCGAACTGTCGCGCGTAATCCAACGCCGCGATTACGGTCTTGCCCGTACCGGTCGCCGCGATGACCAGATTGCGTCGACGACCGTGGACCTCGCGCTCTACCGCGAGCTTATCGAGGATCTCCTCCTGAAATGGCAGCGCACGCAGCGCGACCATGAAGGTCTCCGACGTGCTGTTCGCCGCGGTCTCAGGCATCAATGCCGCCGCCAACTTCTGCTTGTGCCCGACAACGTCCGGCGAGTAGCGCTCGAACTCGGGGTCTTCCCAGAGCGTATTGAACGTACCGCTGAACTTCTCGATCACATGCGGCAGGTCGGCCGCCGCGATCTTCACCATCCACTCCTGCCCCGAGCCGAGCGCCGTCGAGGTCAGGTTGGCCGAGCCCACATACGCGGTGCTCAAACCCGAATCGCGATGAAACAACCACGCCTTCGCGTGAAGGCGCGTCCGCCGCGTGTCGTACGAGATCCGAATGTCCGAGCGCGGCAGTCGCGCGAGAGTTTCGATCGCAGCGACCTCGGTCGTCCCGGTAAATGTCGTCGTGAGCAGCCTGAATCGCGATCCCTCACGCCTCGAGAAGTGCTGGAGCGAATCACTGATCGCTCGCACCCCACCGACCGTCACGAACGCGATGATCGCGTCGATCCGATCCGCCGTCGCTATCTCGCGCGTCAACTCATGCCCGAGCGCTGGTTCCGCACGATTGCGCGTCAGCAGCGTCGACATCGACAGCGGCGTGCTCGGCCGCTCCGGCACCGCACCTCGATGCAGCGCCAACAACCGCTGCAACGGCTCCGTCGGGGACTGCGATCGAATCAGCGCCGCGGTGTCAACATCGACCAAGCTCGCCAGATGCTCGAGCAACGACGCCCCGAGCTCACGCGCCCTCTTCGCCCTCTCCTCGCCTGGCAGACTCTGCACCGCGCGCTCGATCTCGCCGCGCAGATGTCTCGCCAAAACGACATGCGCGTCGACATCCGCGAGCGGCGCAATTAGCTTCTCGAACGGCGATCGCAACAGCTGACCGGAAAGCGCGTCGGTCAGCAGATCTTCGTACAGGCCTTCGGCCAGCTGGTCGCCTGATCTTCGAGCCATGGTCGCTACTGTACGACCGATTGCGACATCTCAACGAACCGCGCCATCGCACTCACCAAATGCAGCTGCTGCGGCGTCCGGCATTCGGCACGCAGCAACTCGGGACATGCAACGAGCACACTCGCGC
>JAYVLQ010000017.1:0-26168 GCA_043759355.1 Kofleriaceae bacterium | reverse complement strand
CAACGAAGCCAACGAAGCCAACGAAGCCAACGAAGCCAACGAAGCCAACGAAGCCAACGAAGCCAACGAAGCCAACGAAGCCAACGAAGCCAACAGCTCGGTCACGCATCCGGCGATGCCGCGCGCATCTCGCGGTACCGCGGAGCCTGATTCCGCCACCGCCACCGCCGCCGACGCCGCCGACGGCGACGACGACGACACGCGCCCCGCGCTCCAGCTTCCCTTGCCGGCGCCCTCGATGTCCGATCCGGCGATCGATCTCGGCGACCTCATCACGCCACCGCCGCCGTCGTCGCGCCCTGATAAACGCCTCGAGCACGCACCGAGCGAAGGCCAGACCACCTGGGCGCGCGGGCTCGCTGCCCGGATCGACGCGAGCCGCGACGAGTTCAGCCAGGATACGCCCGCTCGACCTCCAACCCGCGGGGAGCTCCAGGCGAGCAGCGACGTGGCGCCCGATGCAACGCGCCAGCAATCCATCGAAGAGATCGAGAAGCTGCAGCGTAGCCCGAGCGCTCGGCGCTCGTCGGAAGAGCTCGAGTTCACCCGCCGCGGGCCCTACCCGACCTCCGAGATTCGCGAAGAGGACATCGAGGCCGCGATCGAGATCGCGCCGTCCGCACGACGCACCGGTGCGATTCCGATCGGCATTGCGAAGAAGAAGCCGCCGACCGCATGAGGCCTGGTGAATGGACCGTGGTCGCGTGCTTGCTCGCGAGCTGCGCGAGCTCACAGCATCCAGCCGAGCCGAGGCCGGACGTGCGCGCCGAAGTCCGCGACGCCGAGACCGCCGAGAAGGCGCGCCGGCACGACGTCGCGCGCACGAAGTACGAGCGCGCGGTCGCCGGTGCCAGGGATGCCAAGGACCCCGAGTCCGCAGGCTACGCGCGCGGTCGCTATGGCGAGACGCTCGCGACGTGGGGTGAATACAAGGCCGCGATCGCGCAGCTTGAGGCCTCGGTCACCGCCTATCCGAGCGACCCCGCCCCGTGGCACGACCTCGGCGTGGTCCGCGAGCACGAAGGCGACTCGCCCGGTGCGATCATAGCGTTCGAGCACGCGGTCGCCCTCGCAAAGTCCGATTGGCGACCTCGGCTCGCGATCGCGGCGCTGCGCTGGAAGCTCGCCGGGCATTGTTTCGATGCACCGGGACACGATTGCTCGCGCGAGGTCGAAGCGACGAAGGCCGAGTATCAGGCGATGCTCGAGCTCGACCTCCCAGATCGGCTTCGCACCAAGGTCAGCTGGGCACTCGATCAGCTCGCGCTCCCTCGCGCAGGCACGGTGCAGGCCGTTGAACCAGCGGCGCGTCCGCCAGCCCCGTGACATACTCATCGCGATGATCCGGTTGCGCGTCGCCCTTGGACTTCTGCTGCTCGGCAGCACCGCCCACGCCGACAAGTTCAACTGGGAAGGCCAGGTCGAGGTCGACGCCGCCGACCTCTCGTCTTCCGACGACAGGAAGCGCGTCGATGCGGTTCGGCTGCTCGCGATGGACGACATCCGTCTGAGCCAACCGTTCCTGTTGAAGGCGCTTGCCGACAAAGATCTCGCGGTGCGCAGTGAAGCGGCGAAGGCGCTGGGGCTCGGTGCATCCGTCGCGGCCGTGCCCGCGATGATCGCGTGGCTCGCGGATTCCGATGCGCGCGTGCGCGCGATCGCGGCGGAGGCGCTCGGCGAGATCGGGGGCCCGCAGGCGACCCAGGCGCTGACCCGAACGCTCGGCGACGCGGATCCGCCGGTCCGCCAACGCGCCGTGAAGGCACTCGGCAAGATCGGGATGCGCGGCAACTCCGCGGTCGTGGCGGCGTTGATCCCGCGCCTCGAGGATGACAAGTCCGATGTCCGGCGAGAGACGGTCGAACAGCTCGAACAGCTCGGCGACAAGCGAGCGGTGATTCCACTCGTCTCGCGGTTCAACGATACATCGCGCGATGTCGTCAAGGCCGCGGTGCGAGCGGTCGGCAGGCTCGGCGAGCGCTCCGCGGTGCCCGCGCTGATCCGTTTGATGAGCGATACCGACGAGAACGTCCGCACGGGTGCGGTCGGGTCGCTCGGTCAGCTCGGCGCGGTCGAGGCGATCGATGCGCTGACCGAACAGCTCGGCGCGGGCGTGATGGATACGTTCCACGGCAAGGTCGCGTACGCGCTCGGCCAGATCGCGGCGTCGCCTGGCGCAGGCAAGCCCGGTGAAGACGCGATGCGCGTGCTCGTCGAAAGTCTCGCGTTCGCCCAGAGCCGCAACCAGGCCAAGGAAGCACTGCGCGTTGCTGGCAAGGCGGCAGTACCGGCGCTGGTCGCGCACCTTGGAGGGCGCATCAAGGGCGATCCGACCTCGGCTGTGATCCTGCTCGCCGACAATGGTGATGCCCGAGCGACCGCGGCGCTGACCGCGGAGCTCGAGCGCGGACGCGTGGCGATGCCGCTCGTACTGAAGGCGCTCGGCGCCACACACGATCCGGCTGCGCTCGTGCCCGTGCTCGGCGCGGTTTCGAACAAGGATGCGGCGATCCGGATCGCGGCGATGGAAGCGCTGCGCCCGTTACTCGGCAGCGATGCGCGTGCCGGCGACGTGCTGATCGAGCGCCTCGACGACAATGATCTCGAAGTTCGCATCCTTGCGGCCGAGTACCTCGGCACGCTGCAGGTCGCGGTCGCGGCGCCGAAGCTGGCCGGCCTTGCAGGTCCCGGCAATCCGACGCGCTTGCGACTCGCATCGATCGACGCGATCGGCGAGATCGGTGCGACCCACCCCTCGCCCGCCGCATCGAAGCTGCTGGTCGACGTGTTGCGCGAAGGCCCGACCGAGCTCCATCTCTCGGCCGCCGCGGCGCTCGCCCGCACGTCGGACCCGACTGCGGTCGCGGCGCTGATCACCCTCGCCGAGACCGACCGCGGGCCCTCGCGTCACGAAGTCGTGCGCGCGCTCGGCGGCACGCTGCGCGGCCATCCCGATGCGAACGGGCGCCAGACCCTGCGCATGCTCGCGCAGGCTGCGAACGTGAAGGTCGCGGTCGCCGCGATCGCGGGTTTAGCGGCTGCGGGCGATATCAGCGACGCGCCGTTCTTGCGCTCGCTGGTCGTCGAGGCGGCTGCCGATCGCAGGCGCGCCGCTGCATGGGCGCTCGGCGAGCTCCACGATACTGGCTCGGTCGCCACTCTGCTCGACGTGCTCGGAATCCACGACGATCGTCTCGTCGGCGATGCGGCGTGGTCGCTCGGCGAGATCGCGGCCACCACACCCGCGAAGATCGATCCTGCGAAGCTATTCGAGCGGTTCACATTCCTCGCGAGCAAGGGCAGCTGGGCCGCCGCGATCGATGGCAGTGCCGCGCTCGCACGGACACTGTGGGCCGTGCCACGCGAACAGCGCGCGAGCCAGCGCGCGAACCTCGTGAAGCTCGCGTTTCACAAATCGCGGCTCGTGCGGATCAATGTCGCGCTTGCGCTTTCGAGCCTGACCGGCGACGACGAGGCCGCGAAGACGCTGATCCAGCTCCTCGACGATCCGAGCCCACACGTTCGCGCGGCCGCAGCTGATGGCCTTGCTCGGCTCGCGGCGAGCGCGCAGAAGCCGGCGGTTACCACAGCCCTCGAGACCGCAGCCAAAGCCGAACCCGACCCGGAGCAGAAGGCTCGCATCCAGGCGGATCTCGCAAAAGCGCCCGCACCGGTCGTACGAAGCGAGTGGCGCAACCTCTACGTCGTCGATGTCGGCGCCGGCGATGCGCGCGTTCGCCAAGAGCCATTCTTCGTGCACGGCGACGACGGTGTCGTGTGGGCGAGCTACACCGACGCGCGGGGCGAGCTCACGAGCGAGCACATGCCGCCGAACATCGGTCCCGGCAACGTGTGGTCTGCAAGCCGCGAGTCCGAGTACTAGCTCCAGTGCCGGTCAGATAAGCGCAACTGATCGGGATCGAATCGTCGCGAATCACCAAAAGCACAGAACACAGCACGTCCAGAACCCGTGTTCTTGGCCCCGCTCCGAATCAGGCAGCACGCCTGATGCCGTAGTCGCGCGATGCGAAGCCAGCGAGCTCGGTCTCGAGCACTCGACGAGCGCGGAACAGGCGCGACATCACGGTACCGATTGGCACGTGCAGCGCATCGGCGATGTCCTTGTACTTCTCGCCCTTGAGATCGGCGCGCTCGACCACGTCGCGGTAGTCGGCACCGAGCTGACCGAGCGCGGCTTGCACCTCATCTGAGAGCTCGTCTTCGACGAGTGCCTCTTCGAGGTCGTCGGTGCGATCTTGATCGCGACCGTAGAGTGCGATCAGCGCATCGCCCGGGCGCTCCTTCGCGACCTTCTGATGACGGCGGCGCTTGCGATAGCCATTGATGAACGAGTTTGTGAGGATACGGAACAACCATGCGCGGAGGTTCGAGCCCGGCTCGAAGCTCGTCCATGCGCACATCGCGCGCATCAGCGTCTCCTGCACGAGGTCCTTTGCCATGTCGGGGTCGCGGCAGATCCGCATCGCGACGCCATAGAGCTCGGCTTGGTGTGGCACGCATGCGAGCGTGAAGGCCGCGTGCGGGTCGGCCTTCATAACCGCCTTGCTCGAGCCTTCAGCCCGAACCGACCGCGGTGCGGTCACCTGCTGGCGAACGATGCGAGATGCGGCGGGGATGCGTTGCTTGGCCGAAGTGCGCGACATGCCAGCCTGTTAAGCAGCCTACGTGCCACGATCAAGTGATTGTAATCTAACGCTTTCAGGTCGATCGCGGGTGCGGGGACACGGCGTGTGTCTCAACCCAGACGCGGGATCTTCGCCAGTATTCCCGCAACTCCCACGGGAAGATCGGACGAGATCACGCCGCGCTCGCCATGTAGGATAGAGAGCGTATCGCCGGCGCGGCCGTGCACGTACACGCCGGCGCGGGCAGCATCACTCGCGGATAGCCCCTGCGCCAAGAGCGCGCCGATGACGCCGGCGAGCACGTCGCCGGAGCCCGCCGTGCCGAGCGCGGGTCCACCGCTCGAGTTGATCGAGCAGTAGTCATCCGCGAGCGTGCCGTCGCACACGATCGTGCGTGCGCCCTTTAGCACGACGACCGCGCGAGTCTGCGTTGCCAACGCGCGCGCCGCCGCCAATCGATCTGCTTCGATGTCCTTCGTAGTGCTGCCGAGCAAGCGCGCGGCCTCACCGGGATGCGGCGTGATCACGACAGGTCCGTGCGCCTTCGCGAGCACTCCGGTCACGCCCGCGATCAGGTTCAATGCATCGGCATCGAGCACTGCTGGTACGCCGACCGCGAGCACGTCGCCAACCCAGCGCGCCGCGCTCTCGCTCGTGCCGAGCCCGGGCCCGATCACGACCGCCGCTTTGCCTTCGAGCAGCTTTACGATCGAGTCCGTGATCGTGCGTGTCATGATCGAATCGTGGGCCGTGAGCTCGCCTTCGGCGGCGAGCGTGACAAGTCCTGCGCCAGCCCGCAACGCCGCCATCGCCGACAGCCGGCCCGCGCCGCGCATCCCCGGCGAGCCACCGATGACCAAGACGTGCCCGCGCGTCCCCTTGTGATCGAGCGGCGTGATCCGCGGCAGCCAGCCCGAGACATCGCGCTCTTCGACGAGCCCTGCCCGCACGCCCTGGGTTGCGAGCAAGCCCGGCGGCACGCCGATATCGCACGCGGAGACCTGTCCGCAGTACGCGAAGCCCGGTGAGGTCACGAGCGCGACCTTGTGCGCCGCCATCGTCACCGTACGATCGGCTTTGACCGCAACGCCCAGCACTTGACCCGTGTCCGCCTGAAGCCCCGACGGAATGTCGAGTGCAAGCCGCTGCGCGCTGCGATTGATCACCGCCACGACGTCCGCGTTGTGGCCCTCGATCGCTCGAGCGAGCCCGACGCCGAACAGTGCGTCGACCGTGACCGCTGCACTCGTGATTTCACACGCGAGCTCCGTGAGGTCAGTTGCTGTATCGATCATCCGCACCACGCCGCCTGCTCGCTCGAGGATCGCGAGGTGCGCCGCCGCATCGCCCGTGATCTTGGCGCGCGATACGGCGAGGTAGACGACCGCTTCGAGGTGATGCGCTCGCAACACCCGCGCGACGACGAAGCCGTCGCCTCCGTTGTTGCCCGGTCCGCAAACCACCGCGATGCTGCCGCCGTTCGCCATCTCGCGGGCGACCTCGGCCACCGCGCGGCCGGCAGTCTCCATCAACGTCAGCGCCGGAATACCGACGTCTTCGATCGTCGCCTTGTCGAGGGCACGCATCTCGCTCGCGGTGACGACGGGAATCATGACTACGCCTTGGTCGAGGTCGCGAGTACGGCCGCGATCTCGTCGGCCCACGTTTTGATCAGGGTCTCGTCGCTGCCTTCGATCATGACGCGCGCCTTGCTCTCCGTGCCGCTGTAGCGCACGAGCACGCGCCCATCTCCGGCGAGCTTCTGCTCGACATCGCTGATCGCCTTCATGACGGCCGGCAGCTGATCGAGCGGGACCTTGCGCTCGACCTGGAGGTTGACCAGGACCTGCGGCATACGGGTCATGACCTTCGCGAGCTCCGAGAGCGGCTTCTGCTCCGCCTGCATGATCGCGAGCACGCGGAGCGCCGCGACGATGCCGTCGCCCGTCGTGGCGTGATCCAGGAACACGAGGTGACCAGATTGTTCGCCGCCGAAGTTGTAACCTTCGCGGCGCATCTCTTCGACGACGTAGCGATCGCCGACCTGCGTGCGCACGACGGTGCCGCCGGTCGCCTGGATCGCGCGCTCGAGGCCGATGTTTGACATCACGGTCGCTACCAGGGTGTTCTTCGCGAGCGTGCCCGCGGTGATCATGCGGGTCGCGCACAGCGCCATCAACGCATCGCCATCGATCACGTTGCCATGCTCGTCGCACAGCACACAGCGATCGCCATCGCCATCGAGCGCGACACCGAGGTGTGCGTCGTGCAGGCGCACGGCCTCGCACATCGCCTCGGGATACAGCGCACCGGCGCGGTTATTGATGTTCTTACCGTTCGGGTTCGTGTGGATCGCGATGACTTTGGCACCGAGCTCCTCGAACACAGCGGGAGCCACGCGGTACGCGGCACCGTGCGCACCATCGACGACGATCCGAAGCCCGTCCAGCGTAGCAGTCGTGGGAAACGTCGACTTGCAGAACACGACGTAGCGACCTCGCGCATCTTCGAGCCGCCGGTTGTAGCCGACGTCGCCGGGAGCGGCGCGCTGCGCGACAAGGTCGGGCGAGCGCATCAGCGCTTCGATCTCGGCCTCGATCGCATCGGGGAGTTTGTAGCCGTCGCGCGCAAACACCTTGATGCCGTTGTCGGCGAACGGGTTGTGTGACGCGGAGATCACGACGCCGGCATCGCACCGCATCGACGACGTGATGAACGCGATGCCCGGAGTGGGCAGCGGACCGGTGAGCCAGACATCGGCACCCATCGAGACGATGCCTGCGGCGAGCGCCGATTCGAACATGTAGCCCGAGAGCCGGGTGTCTTTTCCGATCGCGATGCGAGTGTGGCGGCCGGGCTGCTTGAGGCGCGCGGCGATCGCCATGCCGAGGCGCATCACGGTCTCGCCGGTCATCGGCTCGACGTTCGCGACGCCGCGCATTCCGTCGGTGCCGAACAAGGTGCGTGTCATCGAGCGATGACGTATCACACTACGGTGGCGGCTGGGCCGGTCCGGGTTTCGCCGGCGTCACCTTGACGCGTTCGGGGGAGACCTTCACGCCGATACCAGGCGGCAGTCCCTCCATCGAGAGATCGACCTCGCGCGGCCTGCCATCACCCCCGGGTACGATCTTCGCGACCGGAACGATCGCCGCCTTGGCCTTTTCGACCGAGAGCAGCGTTCCGGTCAGCATGACGTCGACCTGCGCCGGTGTTGCCCGCCACCTCGCCGGATCGACACCGTCGCCCTTCACGCTGACCGTGAGACCAGGCAGCTTGCGGGTGACGAGCTCTTCATCGACCGTGATGTGGACAACCACGGTCGGGCTGCCTTCGATCTCGACGCCATCGGGCGGCACCGCCTCGGTCTCGGCGACGAAGGTTTCGGCACGACCGTCGAACGAGATTTCGCGCGTGTGGATCGAGGAGAGCGCACTCAACGTGCTCTCGGCGCCACGGACCCTCACGGTGGCCGGCACGGGTTTGACCTCGCTCACGACGAAGCCGTGCTCGGGCCGGCCGACCACTTGCGGGCTGACCTCGACGACCTTCTCGATCCGCTTGTCGAACGCGACGTGCACGGTGCGCGGGCTGATCGAGGTGACATTGAGTCCCGAGGGCAGATGGATCATGTCGGGTGTGATCACCACGTCGCCCGAGGGTGCGCGGCGCAGATCGATGTTGATGCGCTCGACCTCGCGCTCGTCGAACTTGCGCAAGCGCTGCCACGGGCCCTTGATCGTGACGCGGATCTCGTCGAGCCGCTCCGAGACCAGCACCTTGTCATCCGGCATCGCGTACGACACGCCGACGCGCGCCGTGATCTCGCGATCTTTGTCGGTGTTGACCAGCAGGAACACGGTCGCCGCGAGCACGAGCGAGAGGAACTTGAGCCCGATGTTGTCCAGGAACGCGCCACGCAACCACCGACGAAGCGAACCGCGAGCGTGCTGGGGCTCGCCGAGCGGCGCCTGCGGCGTGTTGATCGGCGCGCGCGAGGTGCGTGCTGGTGCGCGGCCGAGCGAACCTAACGTTTCACTCCGGTTGCGCACTACGGAACCTCCATCTGTCCGGATACCGCGGTCGCGATCGATGTCGCCGCCGGAACCGAGCTGCTCTCGCTGCCTCCCAGGCTCGCGATCGCTTTACCGACCTCGGCGGCCGCCGCAGCTTCCTCTGCCATGGTCTCGGCACGACCGCCCGCGAACAAACCGACGAGCGCGCGGCGCAACATCACGGGCTCGAGGTCGCGCGCGATCGATCCCTTGAAGCAAAGAGAAATTTCGCCGCGCTCTTCGGACACGACCACCACGACCGCATCGGTATCCTCGGTGATGCCGAGCGCAGCGCGGTGACGCGTCCCGAACTCGGGGCCGAGGTCGGTCGCGCGAGACAGAGGTAACAACGCGCGCGCGAGCTCGATGCGATGGTTCTTGTTGATCACGACGGCGCCGTCGTGGAGCTCGTTGTCTTTGGCTGGCACGAACAGCGAGACCAGCAGCTGACGCGACAGCGCGGCGTCGATCCGCGTGGCGTCATCGACGAACTCCTCGAGCGCCGCGTCACGCTCGAACACGACGATCGCACCCATCCGTGCGCGGGCGAGCTGCGCACATGCGGCGACGACTTCATCCACCGTGTGGGTCGCTTCCTGGCGCCGTCCGAACGGCAAGACCCCCGAGCCGATCCGGCCGAGCGCACGCCGGATGTCCTGCTGGAACACGACGATGATGAGAATGATGAAGTAGCTGATGAAGTTATCGAGCAACCACGACACGGTCGTGAGCTCGATCCGTTGGGCGACGAAGAACGCCGCGCCGATCAGCACGATGCCGACGATCATCTGAGCCGCGCGCGTGCCGCGGATCGTGAGCAACAGGCGATAGATCAGGTAATAGACCAGCGCCACGTCGACCACCGTGGTGGCGACGGATGCGACGGTCAGACCGTCGAGGAAGCGTTGGATCGACGCGGCCATACCAACAAGGCACTTAGAACCCAGACGAAGCGTGCGCTCTAGCTCTTGTTGTACGCGGTCAGTGCCGTGTTCAGCAAGGCAACGTTGTGGACCCGCACCATCTTCGCGCCGGCGGAGATGGCTTCGAAACATGCTTCGACGGTCGCCTGATCGAGCGCGGCCTCGGTCATGTCGCTCGGGGCGCTCGGGGCGCTCGTGTGCGGCACGCCACGCCAGCGTCGAAGAAAGCGTTTCCGACTTGGACCGACCATCACCGGCCGGCCGACCGCTGCTTCGAGGTCACCGGCGTGGCGAAGTAGCTCGAGATTCGTCGTCGGGTCTGCGCCCTTACCGAAACCGAGGCCAGGGTCGAGCCATGCAGTCGCTCGAACGTGCGATGGCAAATCAGCGAGCCTGTCGCCGAGCTCTTTCGCGACCTCTTGCCAGGTCACTGCCGCATTCTCCGATGAGAACACCTCGGCGAGCGAGCGGCCGCGGAGATGGCCGCAGATGTAGGTCGTACCGACCGGAATAGCCCCGACCATGTCCGGATCGAACAGACCGCCCGAGACGTCGTTAATCCACCGCGCACCCGCGGCGACGGCCGCGCGCGCGACCGCTGCTTTCGTCGTATCGACGGAGACATTCGCGCCGGCTGCGACGAGCTGTTCGATCACGGGGAGAATCCGCGCGAGCTCGATCTCGGCGCTGACGGGCACGACCTTCGGGTTCGTTGCCTCACCGCCGACGTCGAGCACATCGGCGCCATCCCGCAGGAGCTGCAGCCCGTGCGCGACCGCGGCGTTCGTCCCGAAGAACCGACCGCCGTCCGAGAACGAATCGGGCGTGACATTCACCACGCCCATCACGAGTACCGGCCCATTCACCGTTACATGCTCGGCCCGTACGCTAGCTCGTCGTCCTGACCGCCGAAGCGATGCCGGATCGAGAAGCTCACGCCGGTTCGGGCGTCGGATCTTTTTTGCTGATCGGAGGCAGGATCGATGGGCGCTTCGCCCGGCTCTCTTCGTCCGCCGCGTCCTTCGCGGCTGCATCGGCCTTGCGCTTCTGGAGGGCAGGCATGCGAGCGATCGTGCCGCCACGGAGGATCGTATCGATGTCGCTGCCGTCGATTGTCTCGTGCTCGAGCAGCGCTTCGCCGATTGCCTCGAGCTCCTTGCGGTGCTCGGTAAGAATACCTACCGCACGCTCGTGCTGTTTGAACACGATGTTGCGGATCTCGGCGTCGATACGACGCGCAGTGTCTTCGCTCAGGGTCTGACCCTGGTTGAAGTCACGCCCGAGAAACACCTCGTGCTTGCCACCCGAGAAGTTCAGCGGGCCAAACTCGTCGCTCATACCCCACTCGGTGACCATCGATCGAGCAAGCTCGGTGGCGCGCTCGATGTCGTTCCCGGCGCCCGTGGTTTTCTGACCGAAGACGATCTCCTCGGCGACGCGGCCGCCCATGAGGATCGCGATCTGGTTCTGCGCAAACTCGCGCGTCATGTTCAGGCGGTCCTCGGGCGGCAGCTGCTGGGTCAGGCCCAGCGCGCGGCCACGCGGGATGATGGTGACCTTGTGTACCGGGTCAGCTTCGACGCCGACGAACCGGGTTATCAGCGCGTGGCCGGCCTCGTGGATCGCCGTGGTCCGCTTTTCCTTGTCGGAGATGAACATCGAGCGACGCTCGGCGCCCATGAGGACCTTGTCCTTCGCTTCTTCGAAGTCGTCGGCCTCGACCTTGTCTTTATCTTTGCGAGCTGCAATCAGCGCGGCCTCGTTGACCAAGAACTCGAGGTCCGCGCCCGAGAATCCCGGCGTACCGCGGGCGATCACTTCGAGGTCGACGCCCGACGAGAGCGGCACTTTACGAGTGTGCACGGCGAGGATACCGACGCGGCCCCGGAGATCCGGGCGCGGCACGACGATACGGCGATCGAAGCGACCCGGGCGCAGCAGCGCCGGATCGAGAACGTCGGGGCGGTTCGTGGCGGCGATGATGATCACGCCGTCATTTGATTCGAAGCCGTCCATCTCGACGAGGAGCTGGTTGAGAGTCTGCTCGCGCTCGTCGTGACCGCCGCCGAGGCCTGCGCCACGATGACGGCCGACCGCATCGATCTCGTCGATAAATATGATGCAGGGAGCGTTCTTCTTGCCTTGCTCGAACAGATCGCGCACGCGGCTCGCGCCGACGCCTACGAACATCTCGACGAAGTCCGAACCGCTGATCGAGAAGAATGGCACGCCGGCTTCACCCGCGATTGCGCGAGCGAGCAACGTCTTGCCGGTCCCCGGAGGGCCCATCATCAAGACCCCCTTTGGAAGACGGCCTCCTAGCCGCGTGAACTTCTTCGGGTCCTTGAGGAATGCGATGATCTCCTCGACTTCGTCCTTCGCTTCTTCGATGCCGGCGACGTCTTTGAATGTCACGCGGTTCTGATGATCGCTGAGTAGCTTCGCCTTCGATTTGCCGAAGCTCATCGCCTTGCCGCCGCCGGATTGGAGCTGCCGCATGAACAAAAAGAAGATGCCGACCAGGAGCAGCATCGGCAGCCACCAGACGAGCACCTGCGGCCAGATGCTCGACTCGTCCTTCGACTTCACTTGATACGAGATGCCCGCTTCGGCGATCTGATCGGTGAGCTTGCCGGGGAACTCGGCATTGACGATGTCTTTGTCGGTCTTGGTCTTGTAAGTGATGATGTACGTCGCATCGTCGTGCCCCCGCGGCACGATGCGAATGTCTTGGATGTTTGCGGCCTTGTCCTTGTTCTGAAGGTCAGCCCGGAACGCGGTTGCTCCACCAGGGAGGTCGTGTTCCTTGCTGCCGCCGTCGGTGAACATCGAGTAAATGCTCACGAACATGAGAATCAGGACGGCCCAGATCAGGATGGTCTTGTGGGATTGGCGCACGGTGATCCGTTTCGACGCTACAGGGGAGCTATCTGGTGCACAGCATGGGCCTTTGATCGTCACTTGCAAAGGCGAATGTTGTCAAAAACTCCCGCCTATTCAGCCGGGTACGGCACGAGATCCGGCGACTCTCCGTGTGCAATTCCGACATGCTCCGCCCAGACGATCGCGTGATCGGTCGTGCGCACCATGACGTGAGCGCCGGCCCGGTTTTCGCGCGGGACCTTGAGGTCGATATAGAGGTCGGACAGCTTACGCGAGCGACCCTTCAGCCTTGCGGGTCGCATCCGATCGCCCGCGGTATAGCGCCGGATCACGTACGGACCCGACGGAGGCGTGAACGCTTCTCGGTGCGGCTCGGGTTCTCGACCGAGGTCGAGCCGCGCATAGCTCCGCACGATTCGCGCGCCCGGGAGGTCGATCGCTACCTCCCCGTGATCGGGCAAAAGGACGATCCGGTCGATCGCCTCCAGATGGGCGGCGTCGTAGCCGATGCCAGCTCTCTCGAGAGCCAGTGCCACCGCGCGCTTGCGCACGGCTGGCGGCTCCTTCGCGAGGGCCGTGCACACGATCGGAAACAAACCGAACGGCGCGGCATAGGTGTCGATCACGTCGAGCCACTCGCGAGTGGTCGAAGCGAGGCGAACGAGCGCGTCGTCGATCGCCGGGTTCTCGGTGCGGACCTGGGGCAGCAGTTGTTCGCGAACCCGTACTCGGGTGATCGCCTGGTCGCGGTTCATCGGATCGTCCCAGATCGGCAGGTGGCGCGCGAGGACGTATGCCTCGGTTTCGGCGCGCGTGAGATCGAGCAGCGGGCGCATGAACGCGCCTCTGCGCACCGCCATGCCGGTCAGTCCCGCCGGCCCGGTGCCACGGACGATCCGCATCAACACGGTCTCGGCCTGATCACGATGGGTATGAGCGAGCAACACCGCGGCGAGCCCGAGCTCCTCGACCACGGCCTCGAACGCGGCGTAGCGCGCGGTCCGCGCCGCCGCCTCGACCGAGGCACGCCCATCGACCACCACGCGTCGGACGACGGTCATGGCGCCCTGCTCCTTCGCCCAGGTCGCGACGCCCTCGGCGACGAACGCGCTCGTGGGTTGCAGCCCGTGGTCGATCGTGACCACGACGATGTTCGCGGGACCCGCGACCGCGATCGCGGCGTCGGCGAGTGCCATCGAATCGACGCCACCCGAACACGCGATGCCATACAGCCCCGGGCCGACCTCCCCGATCGCGGCATTGACCGCTGCGCGCAGCGTGCCTACAGCATCACGCTGCCCCGTGGTACCCATGGCCTCCCCGCTTTATATGCCATCTCGTGACGAACCACCGGGCGGACCGCTCGGCCGCCTCCGCTCTCAGCTCGCCCAGCCACGCGGCTACAAGCGCATCGACGCGCTGCTGGCGTTGGACGATGCCGCTGGCGCGATCGCGGCACTCGCGCCCAACGAGATCTTCGAGCTCGTTCACGAGGTCGGGTTCGAGGATGCGCAGCCGCTGCTCGAGTACGCGACGCCCGAACAATTTCGGGGTTGCTTCGATCTCGATGTCTGGAATCGCGACGAACCCCAGCTCGCGGCGATGAAGCCGTGGCTCGCGTCGCTGATGGAGACAGGTTTCGAGAAGGTCACCGAAGTGTGGGCGGAGCTCGACGCCGAGTTTCGCGCGCTCGTGCTCCAGAAGCAGACCGTGATCTGGGATACGACCCAGAACGAGGGTCCCGCGGACGATAACGACGAGCCGATCATGACAACGCCGGACGGCTTCTTCATGCTGCAGCTCAACGGTGACGACGATACGTCGCGCATGATCCAACACCTCGTCGAGGATCTGTATCGTGGGGATGCGGACCTCGCCCGCCACACGATCATGGCGGCGCGCAGCGAGCCCGAGGCTGACCTGCAGGAGCAGAGCTACCGCTGGCGTTCGGGCCGGCTCGCGGACCTCGGATACGTCGATTTTTACGAAGCGCTCGAGCTGTTCCGCCCTCTTCTCCCGGAGCAGGTCGCGATCGGCGAAGCCTCGCAAGAACAGCTGGTCGGCAGCGACGACGTCACGCGGTTGCCAGTGGTGGTAGCCGAAGAGGTCCTCGGCCGCAGCTTCCTCGCGCGCGCGATCGCCGCGATCACCGACACGACCGAGGCCGAGCGGCTCGAAACGGCCGTGATGGTGCTCGTCAACAAGGTGCTCGCGGCGGGCCGCGCGAAGCCTGGGCAGACCGAGGTCGTGCGGCGTGGTGCGCTGTACGCGACCGCGACACTGTCGCTCGGGCTCGAGACGATCGCGCGCGGAGATCTTGCGAAGGCGACGCAGGCGCTGCAATCGGTCGCGCTCACGCGCTTGTTCCGGGTCGGCTACACCGTGACGCTGCGCCTCGCGAAGCTCGCGACCGCACTCGCCCCCCGTTCGCTAACCGCAGGTTCGCCCGCGAAGGAACTGGTCGCCGCGCTGTGCTCACCGCGCCCGCTGTTCGCGAACGCCGCGGATGCACCGCCGATGCCCGGCATGCGTCCGTTCGAGGCGCAGAGTGATCTGCGTCGCGCCGGCGAGCTGCTCACCGGGCTCACGATCCGGATCGCGCTTGTCGAAGGCTTCGGCGTCGACGTGCTCGCGATGGGGCACGCGCCCGAGCCGCGTCCGGATCTCGACGATCATCTGCGCACGGCGGTCGCACGCGCGATCGCGGGTGGCGAGCTCACGAGCTCGGCGCTCTCGCAAGCGGATCTCGGCAGGCTGCGCGCATGCTTCTCCGGCGGCACTCTCACCCCGGCGGCCCGCCAGCTCGGGCATTCCGCGATCGCGACCCGCCTCGGCGCCGCGCAACTCGCCGCCTCCGGCGTGATCCTCGCGAAGCTCGTGGATGGCTGGCTCGATGATCTAGAGCGCATCCTCGGCGAGGTCCGCGATACCGAGATCGATCCGCGCTTTGTCGAGGGCCTCCTCGTCGAAGTGCAGCGTAGCTAGCGCCGTTCCGCCACGATCCCTGCCGTCGCGTTCGCGCGTCCGGCGTGGTAACGACGGTCGGGATGTCCGACGCGAATCCCCCTCCCTATCGCTCCGGGCTCGCGACCGGTCTTGGCTTGTTCCTCGTCGCGGGAGCCATCCTGGCGATCGTCGATCGAGCGCATGCCCACGGGGGCGGCACCGCGCTGTTTGGCTTGTGGGCCCTGCTCGCGCTGCCGATGGCGATCGGCACCGGGCTCGTGCTCGCTGCGGGCAACGCGACGTGGGGCACCGGCTGGGTGCGCGGCTTGTTCGCGCGCTTGCGTGATGACCGCGATCTCGATGTCGCCGTGTCGGCGATCCTGATCGCGGCGGTTGTGGTCGGCGGCGTGCTCGCCCTCGTGGTCGCGAAGGCCTCGGTCATGCTCGTCGGAGATGTCCAGCGCAAAGGCGTCGGCGGCTTGTTGCTCGGCGTGGTCGTCCTCGGGCTCGTACCGGTGCTCGCGCTCGCCGCGCTGCCGATTTTTCGAGTGACCCGCCAGCTCAGCGCGGTCGTGCCGGCGATCGGTTCGATCCCGCGCGTGGTCGTCCTCGTCCTGGCGGCGGTCGTCGCCCTGGTGGCCGCGGGCTACTGGATCGTCACGCACCGCCTCGATTACCGTGCCCTCGATCTCGGCATCGCCGCCGCGGTGCTCTTGCCCGTGATCGCACTCGTGCTCGCGATCGTGTTCTACGGCCCCGCCGCTGCGGTGCGCGAGCGCATCCCGATGCGCGGGGCCCTGGTGCTCGTTGGCCTCGTGGTCGCCCTCGCGCTTCCGGCGGTCGGCCTGCGAGGTAAACCGAGCGAAGCCACCGTCGATGCGGTGTACGAGCACTCGTACATCGGCAAGCGCATGATCAACGCGATGCGGAAGTTCTCCGATGCCGATCACGATGGCTACTCGGCCTTCTTCGGAGGCCCCGATTGCGATGATCACAACGAGAACATCAATCCGCACGCGATCGACATTCCGGACAACGGCATCGACGAAAATTGCATGGATGGCGATGCGCATCTGCAAAAGGCAAACGCATTGCCGTCGGGCACCCCGCCAGTTGCGGCAGTGCCCTCGCTACCTTCGCTCTCCGGCGGCCAGAACGTCATCGTCGTGTTCGTCGATACGCTCCGCTTCGACCACCTCGGCGTGTCTGGGTACAAGCGCGACGGCAAGTCGCTGACGCCGAAGATCGACGAGCTCGCGAAACAGTCCGTCGTGTTCACCCACGCATACTCGCAAGCGCCGAACACGCCGCGCTCGGTGCCTTCGTTCCTGACGTCGCGCTACCCGTCGCAGATCAAGGTCGATGATCCGAAGAGGGACTACGCGACGATCGACGACGAAGCCGAGACGCTATTCGAGGTCCTAAAGCCTGCCGGGTTCACCACGATCGGCGAGTCGAGCCACTTCTATTTTTGCGATCATGAAACGTATCCGGCTACCTGCGGCGACGTGAAGAACATTGGCGGCAAGCTGATGCGCACCAACGTCATCCAGGGCGCGGATCTCTGGGATAACTCCGGCGCCAAGACGATCCCGGATTCGAACCACGATTCGGCGGGGCCGCGGATCATCAAGAAGACCGTCGCCAAGCTCGACGAGCTTGCGGCGAGCAAGCAGAAGTTTGCGATGATCGTGCATTTGTTCGAGCCGCACTCGACGTACATGGAGCACCCGGGCATGCCGCCGATCACCGAACATGGCGATGGCGCGCTGATCCAGAAGTACGACTACGAGGTCGCGTTCGAAGACACACAGATCGGCGACCTGCTCGTCGCACTCGAAAGGAACGGGCTCGACAAGACCACCACGATCGTCTTGATGTCGGATCACGGCGAAGCCTTCGGCGTTCACACCGGCGAGGCCGGCTACTTCCACGGCATGTCGCTCTACAACGAGCTGCTCCATATCCCGCTGATGTTCAGGATCCCGGGCACCAGGCCCTCGATGCGCGATGACGTGGTCGAGCTCGTCGACATGGCACCGACGATCGCTGCACTGTTTGGCGTGGCGCCGGGCAAGAGCTGGATGGGGCGCTCGCTCACGCCGGCACTCGCAGGCGGAACCCTGCCGCCCCTGCCGGCGTTCGCCGAGATGCTCGAGGCGAACGAGTGGAAGCACGAAGCGAAGTCGATGATCACGGCCGATGCGAAATCGCACGTGTTCAACAAGCTCAGCGAATCCCGCGTCGAGATCTATGACCTCTCGAGTGATGCCGACGAGCGCAAGAATATCGCGGATGCAGCCAATGCGAAGAAGCTCCAGCACCAGCTCGCGCAATGGATCGAGGGACCGCTCGCGAACAAGATCGCGAAGTGAGCGCGTGCGAAATCGCCAGCTACGGCAACCCGAGCACGGCGGTCAGTGCGCGCTCGGGATCGCGATCGCCGGCGAACGCCGCGAGCTCATCGAGGATCGTCTGACGCCGCACATCGCCGCGCTCGAGTGCGGTCACCAGCGCCGCGCGCAACGCGAGGTCGTCAGGATCGCTGCGCGTCGCGACCCATGCAGCCGCGAGCACCGACGCATTCGGACCGTGGATCGCGAGCTCCACACGTTCCGCCTCGTGCCCGGCCGCCTCGTGCCCGGTAGGTGGCGGCTGGAGTTGCGAGCGCTGCACGGCTAATCCGTCGGCTTGCGCGTCGCGACCGGTGCGCCGGCTCGCTTCGATCGCGAGATCCAAGGTCTCGGCGAGCGCATTGGCTCCGGCGAGGTCGAGTGCGCTGCGCATCGCAGTGATCGCGTCGATCGTGCGATTGCCGCGCATGAGTGCGTGGCCGATCGCGATCCACGTCACTGCCGGATCTCCCGATGCCGCGGCCGCGGTCGCACCGGCCACGAGTGCCGCATCGCCATCACCGGCGCGCGCAGCGGCGCACGCGTAGCCCAGGACGACCGCGGCATCATCGCTGTCTTCGCTCGCGCCCAGCCACGCCGTGCGCGCCCGGCCGGGATCCCCGAGCGCATCGAACAGCGCCCCGATCGCGGCCTGGCCGATCGCGCGATCGATCGTGCGGCCAACGAGCTCGCGCGCGAGCCGCTCCGCGACCACCGCGTCCCGACGATACGCGCGCGCGACGACGAGGAGGTTCGCTTCGCTCGGCAGCTCGGCCGCCGGTGCCATCGCCCCACCTGCTCCGTAGAGACCTGCTCCGTAAAGACCTGCTCCGTAGAGACCTGCCCCGACGAGCGCTTCGAGCCGCGCGTGCGCGTAGTGCGCGGCCGCGGCGGCCCGAGGATCGTCGCCGGTCGCGAGCGGCGCTGCCTCGACCGCCAGAATCACACCCGCGGGACGCTTCAGCGCGGTGACGGCCGCATCTGGCGACCACCACGCGAGCGCGTTCACGTACGCAGGATCGTAGACGGCGTCGTGCGCGCCGCTGTCGTGCCACCGCGCGAGCTGCTCGTACGCTTCGCGCCGCGCGCCACGCGCCCACAGCCACACGCCGAAGGACGCGTGCTGCGCAGCGGAGGCCTTCGCCTCGGCACCGGTCGATGCGGAGCTCCCATCGAGCGCGACCAGCATGTCCCGCCCGCTCGCACGGACCTCGGCATCGACGTGGCGCAACTTCGCGATCGCGGCGACCTCTTTCGCGCGCGCGAGGCTCGCGGCGGAGACCGTCGCGCCGAGCCGCATCGCGCGCTCGAGGTCGTAGAGCCCGTGGCCCGAACCGCGCGCGACGCGCGCTTCCCCTCGCCGTGCGAGCAGCGCCGCGAACCGAACCTGATCGGCATGGTGCCAGCGCGTGCCGAGTGGACCGCCGAGCTTTTCGATGGCTTCGTAGTCATCGATCGCATCGCCGTCGCGGTGGAGGTCGCCATCGAGCGTGGCGGCCGCGAGCCGGGCCTGGACGTCGCGCGGCTCGGCGAGGATCCGGATCTCGAGGTCTCGCCGCGCATCGACGGCGCCGCGCCGCGCGACGAGTGCCGCGACATCGATCGGATCGGATGCGCGCACGCCGCAGCTGGCAAGCCCCAAGGCACCCCAGATGCAGATGCCCACGCCGCCGACGAGCTTGACGAACTGCACAGGTGCATCTTGACGCAAAACGCGGCGTCAGAACACCGACCGACCGTCGATCCGATCGCGCTCCGCGGCGAGCGCTCGGGCAAACTGGCCTGGCTGCGGGTTCGCGCCGAGCTCCTTGCGCAGCCGCTCTGCGATCGCTTCGGCGGCGACATACGAGGCCTGCGCGCCCGGATCGGTCCACAGCGCGAGCGGTGGAATTCGCCCGGGCAACTGCGGTAGCTCGGGCAACGAGCGCTCCACCTCGTCGAGCATCGCGGCCAAGGCAAACCGTCGCAACCTCGCCTCGACTGCGAGCTCGCAGACCCAGCGCGACGGCAACCACGACGGTGGCTCGCCAAGCCGGGCGATGTACGAGGCGCACGCTTCGTCGAGCACACGCGGAATTCCGGGCGGTTGGACGAGTGCGATCGCAGCGTGCCCGAGCTCGTGCAACACCGTGTAGCGCGCGAGCGCCGAATCGATCACCTGCGGGACCACGACGATGACCTCGCGCAGCGGCTCGATCACGAACGTCCGCGGCGAGGCGGTCGCGCTGCGATCGATGCGCACCGAACCTGCCAGCCCGAAGCGCGTCGCGATCGCATGCCAGACGTCGTCGATCGCGACCGCGTCGATCGCGTGACCGCGATCCAGCCATCCCGCGATCATCGGTCCCGGAGCATCGATCTCGACGACCGGATCGGGTGTGCCGTGCAGCCGATGGATCAGCGCGATCGCATCCATCCCGAACCGCTCGCGGCTCATCAAGTTACGCGCCTCGGTGAGCGCCGATAGCCCATCCCACGTCGGTGGCTGGGCGCGCACCGCGGTGACGGCCGGATCGTTCTCGATCGCGAGCGGGACGAGCAAGCGCAGTAGCGCGACCGCACGATCGGCGAGCCGCTCGTGCGGCAGCGCGGCGAGCACGACATCGAGACTCGACGACAACCGCGCGATCAGCGGCGCGGGTGGTGGCGTACGGCCTTCGGCGTGCGCGCGTGCGAACGCTCGCATGTGCGCGGGCAGCTCGACGGCGAGCTCTTGCTCGAGGAACCCTAACTCAGCCACGGGGCGTGCCGGGAGGCGCGATTCCCAATCGCGCCAACTCTTGCATCACCAGCTTGAGATCCGCCCACGCATCTCGCTTTCGATCCGGCTCGCGCAACAAGTACGCGGGATGGAACGTCGGCATCACTCTGATCCCGTTGACATCGTGAAACTTGTTACGGAGCGCACTGATCGGCACATCGCGACCGAGCAGCTGATTCGACGCGGGCCGGCCGAGCGCGACGATGATGCGCGGCGCGATCGATGCGATCTGTGCCTGGAGAAACGGCATGCACTGCTCGAGCTCGTCGGGCTCGGGGTTGCGATTGCCCGGCGGCCGACACTTCGTGGTGTTCGCGATGTAGACCGATTGCCGCGACCAGCCCATCGCCTCGATCATCTTGTCGAGAAGCTCGCCGGCAGGGCCGACGAAGGGCTCGCCGCGCTTGTCCTCTTGTTCGCCCGGCGCTTCACCAACGAACATCAGTGATGCATTCGGATCACCGACGCCGAATACGATCGACTTGCGGGTCGTGGAGAGCTTGCAGCGGGTGCACTCGCCGAGCTCGTCGCGGATCTGCGACAGTGACGTGCGACCCTCGGCCGGCGCGCCAACATCCAGATCGAACGGCAGGATCGCGGAACGTGAGGTGGCCTGCCCGGGCGCGGCCCACGAGCCCGCCGCTACATGACGCGCGAGCTGCGAGCGCAACTGGCGGGTCAGTGCGAATAGCTCGTCTCTGTAGTCCGGCCCTCGATCCATCTCGGTCATGCTAACAGGCGGGTATGCCATTGCTCAGGTCCGTTCGGCTACGGGTGGGCTTCCTGCTCGCGATCTCCGTCGGGAGCGGCGCGTGCCGCCGGAGCCCCACGGTCCCGAAAGGCGACGTGCTGTCGACCCTGACCATCCCGTCGATCGCGGGGGATCAGCTCGACATCCAGAGCTTGACCGGTAAGCCGACGTTGCTGCTGTTCGTGTCGACGACGTGCGTTCACTGTCTCACCGCGATCCCTTATGCGATGGGTGCCGCTCGAGACCAAGAATCGAACATCGTCGCGATCTTCGTCAGCGGCGACGCGCAGGCGGTCGAGCGCGTAGTCGAGCAGACCAAGTTCCCTGGTCCGGTGCTGCTCGACGACGGCAGCCTGCGCAAGGAATTCAAGATCAAGTCGGTGCCGTACACACTCGTGCTCGGCCGCGATGGTCACGCGACCGATGCATTTACCGGCGAGCAAGACAGGATGACGCTAGCCGACGCGCTCGCGTCCGCCAAGTAGCTACTTCTCGGGATCGGGAGTCTTTGGCACCGCGGTCGTGCCGGTTCCGGCGAACGAGAGGTACTGGTAGTACATCCCGTCGGCCTCGGTCGCCGCACGCAGCTGACCTTGCTGCGCGTCCTTCGGGTTCTTGAACGTGATGTGGACCTCGACCTCGGTCGGGTGCGGGTGCGTGCCGCGCGCCGCGCCGACGCGCTTGGCCGTGATGCGAGCGAGTGGTTGCTCGAAGAAGCGCGTATCGACATCGCGCCACGTGTTCTGACCGAGCTTGTCGAGCCCCGCGAGTTCGATCACCAGCGTCGAACCGTCTACGTGCTGACCGACCTCGAACGCCGCAACGGACTGGAGAAAGACCTCTGCGCCGCCCGACTTAGCCTCGAAGCCGATCCACGACAGCGTGCCCTTCGAGGGCCGCCGCTTCGGCTTCTTGCCATTGTCCGCGCGCGGCAACACGCCCGGCTTTACACCACCGTACTCGCCCTCGCCGTGGGGTCCGTTCGATGACACCGCGATCGCGGCCGGATCCTCGGGCGAATCGGCCGTGGTCGGTCGCGCCGTCGGCGCACTTGGAGAAGGCGTGGGTGCTTTCTTGGTGCGGGGCGCCGCGATGGCAACCGGCCCGGTCAGCAGCACAGTCAGCAGTACGAGGCGCATGAAGGGATCGTACAAACGCTGGACCACGGACGCAAATTTCGACTCCGCTAACCGTACGCTACCCCAGACGACTTCGAAGTAAGTGTGACTGGACACACGGGATCGCTATGCTTTGCTCCGTGCCGAACCAGGTCAAGGGAATGCTCTTCCTCGACTACGTGCGCATGGTGCGAGCGAGCAAGGCAGTCGAGTGGCACAGCGTCCTTGACCCGGGCGACCTCCATTACTTCTTCGAGGACACGATCGATCCGGCGGCCTGGTATCCGATGGCGACGTTCGAGCGCGTCGGCAACGCGATATTGAAGTATGTCGGTAAGAGCGAGCTCGCGAGCGTCGAGCGGTGGGGGCGTCGCTCCGCAGTACAGCTCGTGGCGTCGTATCCGATGTTGCTCGCCCAGGGTGATCCGGTCGAGTCGATCAATCGCTTTCGCGTGCTGCGTCAGACGTTCTTCGATTTCGATGCGCTCGACGTGCCGCTCCTTCACCCCGGTGCCGCGCAGATCGTGCCGCGCTTTCACATGGGTCGTGTCGCCGAAGAAGCGGCGTGTTTCCAGATGATGGGCTTCTTCGCGGGGCTGATCGACCAAGCCGGCGGCACCGATGTCGACGCGAAGTTTCGCCAGCGCTCGTGGGATGGCGACCCCCAGACCCGGCTCGATCTCAGGTGGGCTTCGCCGGAGGATCGCTAGTCGCGATCGGATCCGCGGGCGCGCCGAGATAGGCGACGCGCGCTTCACCGACGAGAAACAGCGATCCGGCGATCAGGATCGGCGAACCGAGGGTCCGCGCGAGCGTGACCGCGCTGCGAAGCTCGGGCGCGTGATGCGGCGTGGCGCAGATCGCGGCAAGCGCCCGGGGTTCCAGCGATCGATCCTGCAGATAGCGGGTCGCGACGATCGCGGTCACCTGCCCTGCAAGCTCGCCGATGATCGCGTGGACATCCTTGTCGGCGCTGATCGCGGTGACGAGCACGGGCTGGAGGCCCAGGCTTTGCAATGTCGCCGCGAGCGCACGCGCACCGTGCGGATTGTGGGCCCCGTCGAGGATCAGGTCCTCGAAGCGTTCGAACCGACCGGGATGAACGACGCGTGAAAGCGCGGCTAAATCGACCTCGAGGCCGATCGCTCGAACTGCCGCGATCGCGAGCGCCGCATTGCGCTGCTGGTGATGTCCTACGAGCGCGGAGACCGGCCCGAGCTCTTCGACGAGCCAGGCCGTTGGAGCAAAGCGCAGAAGCACCGGTTGGCCGACGATGATCTGCTGGTTCGGTTTGAAGATGCCGGCCTTCTCCGCGGCGATCTTCTCGATCGTGTCGCCGAGGATCGCCTCGTGATCCATCGCGATGTTCGTGATCACAGCGACCGGCGCATGCACGACGTTCGTCGCATCGAGCCGGCCACCGAGGCCGACCTCGAGCACCGTCACGTCGACGTTCGCGGCGCCGATGATCACGAATGCCATCGCGGTGATCTGTTCGAAGAACGTGAGCAGGTCACCACCCGCTGCGGCGACCTGCTCGTAGGCCGCCACGATCTGAGGCTCCGAAACCATCGCGCCATCGAGCTGCACGCGCTCGCGCAGGCTCGAGAGATGCGGCGAAGTGTAGGTCGCGACGCGCGTGCCTCGTGATCGCACCATCGCCGCGATCATCGCGACGACCGAGCCTTTGCCGTTCGTACCGCCGACGTGGATCACGACGCCCATCCGGCGCTCGGGATTGCCGAGCCGCGCGAGCAGCTCTGCCATGCGTTCGAGCCCGAGCTTCACGCCGAACCGGCGCGCCGAGACCAGGCGGTCGAGTACCTCGCGATACTCCATCTGGTCAGTCGGTGTGCGGGATCTCGAGCTCGACGTCGCCGACGGTGCCGGTCCGACGATTCGCATCGGGACCGCGCTGGAACCAGCGCAGCGAGCGCTCGAGCGTGCGCTTGAGATCCTTGCGATGGACGACCATGTCGACCATGCCGTGCTCGAGCAGGAACTCGGAGCGCTGGAACCCGGGCGGCAGCTGCTGGCGGATCGTTTGCTCGATCACGCGCGGACCGGCAAAGCCGATCAGGGCCTCGGGTTCCGCGATGGTCAGATCTCCGAGCATCGCGACCGAGGCCGCGACCCCGCCGGTGGTCGGGTGCAAGAGCACCGCGATGTACGGCACGCGCGCCTCGCGCAACCGCGAGCGAGCGGCTGAGGTCTTCGCCATCTGCATCAGCGAGAGCACGCCTTCCTGCATGCGCGCGCCTCCGGAGGCCGAGAACAGGATCGCGGGGCGTTTGTGGGCGACGGCGCGCTCGAGCTGGCGCGTGATCTTTTCGCCGACGACCGAGCCCATCGAGCCGCCCATGAAGCCGAAGACGAAGGCGCCGTACGCCATCGGAATGCCGCCGATGCGAGCGCGACCGATCTCGATCGCCTCCTTCGCTTTGGAGGACTTCTGGTAGGCCGCGACGCGATCCGGATACGGCTTGCCATCCGTGAAGAGGAGCGGATCGGTGGGTACGAGGTGGCTGTCCCACTCCTCGAGCTTGCCGTCGTCGAGGAGGAGCTCGCGCCAGCGCGGGACGGAGAGGCGATGATGCTGGCCGCACATCGGGCACACCTCGAAGTTCTTCTCGAGTGCCTCCGCCGCCATGGTCTCGCCGCAGCCTGCGCACTTGCGGAAGACGCCCTTCGCGAAGCTGGTCTTCTCGCTCGCGTCGAGCCCACCTGGCTTCTTGTCCGGCCAATCGCTCATCGTCTTTACCTTCTCCCCGCCTTTAGCACGGCAGCGGCCGGGTGGTGTATCGTGCGCGCATGCCGAGCTTCGACATCGTCTCGAAGGTCCCCTGGCACGAGGTCGAGAACGCCCTCATGCAGGCGCAGAAGGAGGTCGCCACACGGTTCGACTTCCGCGACACGGGGACCGAGCTCGAGAAGACCGAGGACGGACTCGTGATCACGTCGTCCGCGAACGACCGCGCGAAGGCCGCGCTCGTCGTGCTCCAGGAGAAGCTCGTCAAGCGCAAGGTGAGCCTCAAGTTCCTCGACATTCAGGCCCCGACGAAGACGAGCAAGGGCGGCGCGCGCATCCTGTGCAAGGTCAAGGAGGGCATCGAGAGCGAGCCCGCGCGCACGATCGTCTTCGCGATCAAGGACGCCAAGCTGAAGGTCACCGCCGCAATCCAGGACGCGCAGGTCCGCATCACCGGCAAGAACAAGGATGACCTCCAGAAGGCGATGGCCCTCGTTCGCACGCTGGAGATGGACATCGAGCTCACGTTCAACAACTTCCGAGATTGAGAGAATGGCGTCGAAGAGCAACGACACGATCGAGACGGCGGCCGCGAGCGCGGTCGTGAAGAAGAAGCGCGAGCTGTTCGGCACGGATGGCATCCGCGGGACCGCGAACGAGTGGCCGATGACGCCGGAGGTGGCGATGAGCCTCGGCAAGGCCGTCGCGCACGTCGCGCAGCGGACCGAGAAGCGCACCGGTACGAAGGCGCACGTCCCGCGGATCCTCATCGGCAAGGACACGCGGCTCTCCGGCTACATGATCGAGCAGGCGATCGCGGCGGGCATCTGCTCGCGCGGCGCGCGCGTCATCCTCTGCGGCCCGATCCCGACGCCCGCGGTCGCCCAGCTCACGCTCAGCATGCGCGCCGACGCCGGTATTGTCATCAGCGCCAGCCACAACC
>JAYVLQ010000016.1:0-26041 GCA_043759355.1 Kofleriaceae bacterium | reverse complement strand
AGCAGCTGCAGCAGCTTGCCTTGCGCGGCGTACGGAATCTCCACGATCTCGTCGAGGAACAGGGTACCGCCCTCGGCCGCTTCGACCTTGCCGGCGGTCTTGCGCGCACCCGGGAAGGCGCTCGGCATCGTGCCGAACAGCTCGCTCTCGATCAGACCTTCCGGAATCGCGGCGCAGTTGAGCTCGACGAACGGCCCGTTGCGACGTGGGCTGTTGTCGTGGATCGCGCGCGCCATCTGGGTCTTGCCGGTGCCCGAAGGACCGGTCAAGAGCACGGTCACGTCGAGCGGCGCGTACGGCTCGACCTGTTCGAACACGCGTGCGAGCGCCGTGCTGCGACCGATCACGCCGTCGACGAGCCGCAACCGCTTGCGAAATGGCGCGGTCGGATCCCAACGCCGCGAATCCGTACGCGCTGCGTGCTCGACACTCGGCCAGATGTGGCGCGCGACGGTCTCCGCGAGCGTGACCGCGGCATCGCAAAATGGACCCGCGCCGCGACGACCTTCGAGATAGAGCACACCGCGACCGATGCCGCCGATCGGGATGCACAGCACTGCTTCGAGGCGCTGATCGCGAACACTCTTGAGCGACGAGAAGCGCTCGTCGAGCGCGGCATACGGCGTGTGCAAGGCGGTGCCGGCCGCGCGTGCGGCCGCGATGATGCCGCGCGAAGTGACGGCCTGGATCTCGAGCTCCTGTTCGCTCGAACAACCGTGCGTGATCGTCCACTGTGGCACGGGAGTTTCGAGCGAACCGAACAGCTCTAGATAGCCACGCTCGGCATCGGTGGCCGCGACCACGAGCTCGAGGATTGTTTTGAGTGCAATCGCCGGCTCGGCGGCATGACGAGCCTCGAGGAGCGCACGGTACAGGTCGCGCTCGACGCCAGCGTCAGCCACTCCAGCCAGTATAGCGATGGGCTCGCGCTCCACACAACACGGCGCGAGGCCGGTCAACGCGCGATGCGTAGCTCGAGCGCCCACTCCTCGAGGTGCACACCGAGTGCGACCACGTACTGCAGCGAGACACTCGCCCCGCGCAGCCCCGGAACGAAGCCGGCCGTGCGCAGCGCGCCTGCCCAGCGCCCGAGGTACTCGGGGGTGACGTACATGCGACCGGCGTCGAGATCCAAGAAGATCGTCGAACCGTCAGTCACGTTGCCGATTTTTGCGAGGAAACAGGCCAGCTCGCCGTCGCACCGCCCATCACTACCCGTCGAGCTGTACGCATAGGCGGTGTCTGACATCGCGTCGAATCGGTGCACGCGAGAGGCCGGCTGCAAGTCGGTCAATCACTAGCGGGCTGTCCATTTGATCGGACTTGAAGCCCTCGACGTGTCCAAAATTTCTGACTGCCGGCGAACCTTGCCGACCGGCAGGCCCAGCTCTTGGAGGTTCGACAGCAGATTTAACGCGGCGCAGCATTTTCGACTCAAGTCTGTTACAGGAAGTAACTCATTTCGTCACACGACAGCCCGCCTGCAACAACGGCTTTTGCGAAGCTCGGTAAGCTCGACCGCCACGGCGATTACTTCGACGCGCGCAGTGCAGCGGCGCGCTCGCGTGCCGAAGATTTCAGCTAGCCGGGAACAAGAACTCGACGAACCGCCACGCGCGCGCTCTCCACGCGAGCTCGTCGTGGGTCGCGCCAGGCGCGATGCTGTAGCACAGCGCATCGGGGCCAGAGGCGCAGCTCGGCGACGTGGCGAGCTGCCAGCCAAGCGCCACGAGGTCGCCGCGAACTTCGAGCGTGTCGGCCGCGCCGTCGCTGTCGTCGCTCGGATCGCCACCGCTATCGAGATAGACGGAGAGCGGCTGTTTGCCGAGGCTCGAGATTTCGTCGCGCAAGGCGGTGTGCGTATCCATGCGCGGCCAGAACGCGCCCGAGATCGAGGCGACCTTGTTGTAGACGTCCGGGTGGCGCAGCGCGATGTCCATCGAGACGAGACCGCCGAGAGAGCTGCCGGCAAGTGCGAGCTTCTGACCGTCGTGGCGCACGTGCGCGAGGGCGGCGGGCTGGAGCTCGTTGACCTGGAAATCGCTGAACTTGAGCACGGTCGGTTGATCGAGCGCGTACTCGTTGTTGCGCGCCGCGGTGCTCGCCGCACCGATTACGATGATCGGTTGGACCTTACCCGCGGCGATCTCGCCGTCGAGGAGCACGTTCATCTCCCAGCCTGTGTGGCCAAAGCAGCAATCGTGGTCGTCCCAGATGTTCTGGCCATCGTGCATGAACATCACTGGATAGGTGCGCGCCGCATTCTCCGGAAGATCGTAGCCAGCCGGCAGATACGCGGTGACGTCGCGGCAATTGCCGAGCACGGCCGAGCACGCGT
This sequence comes from Kofleriaceae bacterium, assembly GCA_043759355.1. GTDB lineage: Bacteria > Myxococcota_A > Polyangia > Haliangiales > Haliangiaceae > JABFXX01. The sequence goes on along the minus strand of JAYVLQ010000016.1, from coordinate 23,703 downwards.
GCGGCAGCTGGATGATGTGGCCGAGCCCGCTATCGGGCGTATCGATCACGCTGTTGCGACCGTCCGCGTTACCGGCGAAATCGTCATACGCGTACGCGGGATTCGTCGCATCGAGCGACCACGTTGTGCCGTCGAACAGCTTGTACGCATGGCGACCGGTCGGAACCGCACCGACGACGGCGAACAGGTCACTGTTACAGACCGCGGTGCTCGCCATCGCGGTCTGCGACCAGCCGTTCCAGTCACCCGCGATCGCGGTGGCCGTTGGTGTCCGAAACAGCGCCCGACCATTCGCCCAGAGTGGTCCGAGGCCGGCGCGCGCATCGAGCTCGTTGCGCAGCTCCGGCAGCGCATCGCAGCCCTGACCGTAGCCCTGATCGTAGAGCGCTATCACGCACGCCGCGCCGGCGAGGCCGGGAGGGCAGCTCGCGCTTCCATCGACGATGGTACCGACAACTGCATCGGGCTCAGGGTTGGGGGTGGTGGCTGCGCCGCTGTGGCAACCGGAAACAAGAGCTATGACAACGAGGTAACGCATGTTGCGATCCGCAACGTCGAGTGGCGCAACCACCCGGAACGTTGTCGGTACGACGTCGCCTCAGCAAGCTTGGTGCCGTGCCTCGACACCTTCGCCATCTTCTCGCGGGCACCGAGACAGCTCTCGATCCCGTAGATCGTCGAGCTCTCCTTTGTAGACGAATACCGCCATTTGCGACCCCAGCGTAGTATGTGCTGACGGTGTGGGTCGCTGGCGTCGATGGCTGCCGCAACGGGTGGTGCGTCGTGCTCGCCGGTGACGAGCTGCGATCGCGCGTCGTCGCGACGTTCGCCGAGGTCCTCGCGCTCCCCGAGAAGCCGCGCGTGATAGCGATCGACATGCCGATCGGCTTGCCGCGCGTACCGGGCCGCGCCGCGGATGTGCTCGCGCGCAGGCTGCTGCCCGGTCGCGCCTCCACGATCTTCTCGCCACCGGCGCGCGCGGCGCTCGATGCAGGTGACTACGCCGCGACCTGCGCTGCGAATCGCGCGACGGCACCAGGAGCACCCGCGATCTCGATCCAGGCCTTCAACCTGCTGCCAAAGTTGCGCGAGATCGATGCGGTGATGACGCCGACGCTGCAGCGCCGCGTTCGCGAGGCGCATCCCGAGCTCGCGTTCGCCGAGGTCGCCCGCGCCGGAGGCACCCTGCGCATGCTGGCGAACAAGAAGACGCGACCCGGGCAGCGTGCCCGCAAGCGGCTGCTCGGCAGCCTTGACCTCGTGCCTCCACCGGTCCGCGGTGCCGCGCTCGATGACCTTTTCGATGCGGCGATCCTGTGTTGGACCGCCCGCCGGATCGTCGAGGGAACCGCGCGTGTCCTCGCCGGTGAGTGCGACGAGCGAGGCCTGAGAATGGAGGTCGTGACCTGATCGTTGCGCTTTCGCCAACAGTGAGTTGCCGGTTCGCTCGTTGTGCTGAATCAACTACGCCTGTAGTAACCCTACTGCCGTGGTCAAACGCTTCCTACCGGTCGTGCTCGTCGTGGCTGCGCTCCTCGCGTCGCTCGCGCGCTGGGCGCTGCAGGGCTCGCACAACATCTACACGGCACGCGCGAAGCGGTTCTACGTGCCCGATCCGGATCTCGGCTGGCGGATCAGCAACCAGCACCCGGTCTGGCTCGGTCTCGAGATCTGCGCGGTGCTGCTCGCGACCGCGATCGGCCTCGCGCTGGTCTTGGTGTTCGTGCGACGCAAGATCATCGCGATCGGTGCGGCTGCGGTCGGCGTGTTCTCGCTCGCGGTTCCGATCGTCGCGTTCGCGAGTGGCGCGGGGCCGATCGGCGGCAAGGACATGCTACCGCCGAGCGCGGCGGTCAAGCTCGAAGGCGGGATCGAGGGCGCACTCGTGGCACCCGCGGGCGACTACGCGGTCGTGACCCACGCGGGCACCGCTGTCACCGCGCACCTCTCGGCGGGCGGCGAAGCGTTCGATGCGAGGTTTGGCGATGTCACCGGCACGTGGCACGGCGACCCGCACGATCTCGCAAAGCCCGTGCATGCCGAGATCAGCGTGGCGACGGCATCGGTCGATACGGGTGTCGGCGAGCGCAGCAAGCACGCGCGCGAGAAGTATCTCGTCGCAGATCAGTTTCCGCGGATCGCGGTCGCGATCTCCCAGGTGCTCGCCGTACGCCAGACCAGCCCGACCGAGGTCGCCTTTCGTGCAGCGGGCTCCGCTCAATTGATGAACAAGGCGCACGCGATCGAGATCACCGGCGTGATCCAGCAGCCCGATGCGGCCGCGCTCCAACGCCTCGGCGTCGCCGGTGACGTGCTGGTCGTGCAGGCTGATTTTTCGCTCGTGATCGCCGAGACCGCGCTCGCAGCGGATGCGCACGACTTCGACGGCGATCGTTTTCCTATCCACGTGTCACTCGTACTCCGGAGAATCCAATGAAGAAGCTATCGATCTGGGTCGTCCTCGCGTTCGCCATCGTGGGTTGCAAGAAGCCGGAAGATAAGCCTGCGGCCGGCTCTGCTGCAGGTTCGGCCGTCGCGCTGGCGGGCTCGGCGGGCTCGGCGGGCTCGGTGGCTCCGGCTCCGGCTCCGGCTCCGGCTCCGGATCCGAACGCCGACCACATCACCGTGCTAGCCAGGCACAAGGTCGCCAAGCCGATCGATCCCGTGCACATCAACTTCGAGACGTTCAAGGTCGTGAAGGCTGACTTCGATCCGAAAAAGGTCGAGGGCGGCAAGGCGACGATCGAGCTCGATCTGTCGAGCTTCCACACCGATTCGGACAAGCGCGATGGCCACGTCAAGTCGCCCGCGTACCTCGATATCGGCAAGTTCGCGACCGCGACGATCGACATCGATCACGTGAAGCTCAAATCGGGCGCCACGTACACCGCCGATGCCAAGGTCAGCGCACACGGCATGTCGAAGACCTATCCGGTCACGTTCGACGTCCTCGAGACCAAGGACAACTCGGTCAAGATCAAGGCGACGCAGAATTTCACGCGCCTCGACTTCGGCGTCGGCACCGATCCGACGAAGGACGCCGAGCAGCAGGTCGCCTCGGAGCTCACGGTCGAGATGGTCCTGACGCTCGCAAAGACCTAGAGACTCACAGCTCGTCGAAGCTACGCACCACCTGAAATCCGTGGGCGGCCACGGGCGCGTTGCCCGGGCGAAGCGAGAGCACGCACGCGAACCCGGCATCGCGCGCTGCCACGAGCTCCTCGACGACATCCGAGATAAACATGCCGCTGCCGATCGCGCGATAGCTCGCCGGCTCGCGCTTCGGTCCCGTCGTGGAGTCGAAGTAGTACGAGAGGTAGGGTGTCAAGTCGCCGTGATTCGAGTGGTGAAACAGCAACTGCTGCGCCTCGATCGAGCCCGACGAGTAGATGGCGATCGGCGTGCCTGCTCGGTGCCAGCGGGCCAGCGCGCGCGGCACGTCGTCATAGACGATCGAGCGAAGCTCGCCATGCTCGTAGCCATGCCGCCAGAGCTTGCCCTGAAGCGACTTGAGCGCGGTCGATTTACGATCTCGATCCATCAACCAGTGCACGTAGGTCTTCGGATCGAACGTCGCCGGCCGCTCGTTATCGCGCTCGTACTCGGCGTGCAGCGCTACCCGATCCGCGTCGTCGAACGCGAGGTTCGCGCGCGCGTAGGGAAATAGCACCTCTCGCACGAACGAGATTGGCGTGGTCGTCCCTTCGATATCGAGGACGATCACCCGAGGCACAGCGGGGCGTAGCCCGCATCGACGCCGGTCTCGGTGTAGCGCGGTGCCCAGCCACTGACCTGCTGGAACAACCGGATCGCACGGATCCTGCGCTCGCTACATAGATCGAACCAGTGATGCGTGCCACGCGGGACCCGCAGCAAGTCGCCCGGCACGACCTCGATCGCGATCACGCCGCTCTCGAGATGCAGATGAAAGATGCCGCGACCGGCGAGCGTGAACCGGACCTCGTCTTCATCGTGCCAGTGCTCGCTCTTGAACCTGGCGAGCATCGCATCGAGGTTCGGCGTGTCGGGCTCGATGTCGATCACATCCGCGGTGACGAAGCCGCCCTGCTCCTTGAGCTTCGCGATCGGTGCGGCGTACGCGGCGAGGACCTGGTCGGCCGAGGGATTCTCGGGCAGCGCACGATCGGCCGCCCACCGCTCGTACTGGATGCCGAGCGACGTGAGGTGCACGGCGATCCCATCCGGATCGGTGAGCGTGGTGTCGGTGTCGCGTAGATAGAGCGTTGCCATGTCATCTCCCGAATTGTTGGCGGCCCACGACCTCGAACAAGAACTCGAAGATCTCGACATGACGGAACGCTTCCGCGAGGCTCGCCCCCCACGTGGTCAGGCCGTGCCCGGCGACGAGCACGCCGTGCGTCGAGGGAGTGATCGTGCGCTCGATCTGACGCGCGAGGTGAGGCACATCCTGCGAGTTCGCGATCACCGGTACGCGCTCGTGATGCTCGTGGGTGGTGACTCCAGAGAGCCCCTTCAACATCTCGAAGCCTGTGATCACGAGCTCGTTGGTGTGGTTGCTCGACAGCAACGTGTTCCACACCGAGTGAACGTGGAGCACCGCGCGCGCGCCACGCGCGACGAGTCCGAGGTGGATGGAGGTCTCGGCCGACGGCTTACCGTTGCCCTCGATCACGACGCCGTTCGCGTCCACGACGACGAGCTCGTCGATGGTCAGCGTACCTTTATCGACGCCGCTCGCCGTGATCACGAGGCCGGCATCGCCGACGGCGCTGAAGTTCCCGCCCGTGCCGACCGCAAGATTCCGTGCGTGGAGCCGGCGAACGATTTCGACGAGCTCGTTCGCGATCCGATCCACGTCCGCGAGGATACCGCCGCGGGTTACGCTCCGCACGTCGCGAAGAACCAGAAGGTGTGCGATCCGCTCGCGTTGGGCCGGACCAAGCCGCAGTTGCGCGAGCGACCCACCGCCGGGCACGCCTTCGGCCAGTGAGAACTTCTGGGAGAGATCTACCTTCGGATCGCTTCCGAGCGGCGAGCGCACTACGATCCTGCCGTGGACGTTCGCGCGAAGCTCGCCATCCTAGCCGACGCGGCAAAATACGACGCGTCGTGCGCATCGAGCGGCGCGAAGCGCTCGACCCCGGCCGGGGGCGTGGGCAACTCGACCGGCAACGGGATCTGCCATTCGTACACGCCAGATGGTCGCTGCGTGTCGCTGCTCAAGATCCTGCTGACGAACAAGTGCACGTTCGATTGCAAGTACTGCGTCAACCGACGTTCGAGTGATATTCCGCGCGCAGCGTTCACGCCGACCGAGGTCGTCGATCTGACGCTCGCGATGTACCGGCGCAACTACATCGAGGGCTTGTTCCTCTCGTCGGGCGTGCTGCGCGATCCGGACTACACGATGGAGCTCGTGACCCGCGTCGCCAAGACGTTGCGCATCGAGCACAAGTTCGGCGGCTACATTCACCTCAAGGCGGTCGCGGGCGCTTCGGATCCGCTGCTCGCGGAGGCGGGTAAGTGGTGCGACCGCTTGAGCGTCAACATCGAGCTTCCGACAGGCGGTGACCTCGCCGCGCTCGCGCCCGAGAAGCAGGTACCTTCCATCCACGGCTCGATGACGACCATCCGCGAGCATCACGCGGAGCGGCCGAAGCACTTCGCGCCCGCCGGTCAGAGCACGCAGATGATCGTCGGCGCGACCGCCACGCCCGACGCCGAGATCCTCGCGACCTCGAACGCGCTCTACAAGACATTCCAGCTGCGGCGGGTCTACTACACCGCGTACTCGCCCACGCAGCGCGCCGACGCGCGGCTCCCCACGGAAGCGCCACCGCTCGTCCGCGAGCATCGCTTGTACGAGGCTGACTGGCTGATCCGGTTCTACGGCTTCGACGTCGCCGAGCTGACCACGCCCGAGGCACCGAACCTCGATCCGGAGGTCGATCCGAAGCTCGCGTGGGCGCTGCGTCACCGCGAGCGGTTCCCGATCGACGTCAACCACGCGGATCGCGAGCTGCTGCTGCGCATCCCCGGGCTCGGCGTGCGCAATGTCGATCGGATCATCGCGATGCGGCGGCAGCGTTCGGTCCGGCTCGTTGATCTCGCCGCGTTGCGCGTGCCGATGCGCCGCACCACGCCGTTCGTCGTGACCGCCGATCACAACCCCGATGCGTTGCTGATCGATCGCCTCGATCTTCGCGCGCGGGTCAAACCGCAACAACAACTCCAGCTCGCCTTGTGAGATCCGCGAGTGCGAGCCCGGATCTCGAATCCTGGCGCGAGGAAGCACGCGCGCTCCTCGCCGCTGACGTACCTCCGCGCGAGGTCGTGTGGGCGCCACCCGGTGCGACCGGCGTGTTGTTCGCAGAACCGCTGCCGCTCACGACCGGGCCGCGCAGCCCCGTGCCCGCGCGCTTCATCGATCTCGCGCGCGATGTCGTCCTGCATCGCGAAGCCGGCGGCCACGCGCTGCTCTACCGCGTGCTGTGGCGGCTCACGCACGGCGAACCTGACCTCCTCGACGACGCCGCCGATCGCGATGTCCGCACGCTCGTGCTCCGCCGCCAGCACGTGCGCCGCGACATCCACAAGATGCACGCGTTCGTTCGGTTCCGGCTTGTCGATGACAACTACATCGCCTGGTATGCACCCGATCACCACATCCTCTCGCGCGCGGCGAGCTTCTTTCGCGATCGGTTTCGCTCGATGCAGTGGGCGATCCTCACGCCCGATGCAAGCGTGAGCTGGGAAGGCGCGAACCTGACGTGGGGACCCGGCGTGCCTCGCCACACGCAACCGCAGAGCGATGAATACGAAGCCATGTGGCGCACGTACTACGCAGCGATCTTCAATCCCGCGCGGATCAATCCCGCGCTGATGCGGCAGCACATGCCGGCGCGATTCTGGCCGCAGCTCCCGGAAGCGGAGCTGATTCCAGGCCTCCTCGCCGAGGCGAGCTCGCGGGTCGGCGCGATGATCGCGCCGGCGAGGATCATCGGTTCGCTCCCGATGCTGCGCGACCAGGCCAAGACTTGCACCGCGTGCGACTTGTGCGGACCGGCGACGCAGACCGTGTTCGGCGAAGGCCCGGAGGATGCCGAGCTGGTCCTCGTCGGGGAACAGCCCGGCGATCAAGAGGATCTGGTCGGCCGCCCGTTCATCGGCCCTGCTGGAAGCGTCCTCGATGCGGCCCTCGTCGCGGCCGGCATCGCGCGCGAGCGCGTGTACCTCACGAATGCGGTCAAGCACTTCCGCTTCGAGCCGCGCGGCAAGCAGCGCATCCATCAGCGCCCGACCGCAGATCACGTGCGCGCGTGCAAGCCCTGGCTCGGCGCCGAGCTCGAGCAGCTGCGGCCGCGCGTGATCGTATGTCTCGGCTCGACCGCGGCGCAAGCGATCATCAATTCGCGGTTCAAGGTTCGCGACCAGCGCGGCATCGTGATCGCGACACGCTGGTCGGAGAACGTGCTCGCCACGCATCATCCGGCGGCGATCCTGCGCGTCGACGATGCGCAACGTTCTACCTACGAAGCCGAGCTCGTCGCGGACCTTCGCCTCGCGGTCCGCTTGCTCGCGGCCCGCTGACGAGTCAGAGCAAGCGCCGAGCTCGTGACCGAACCGCGTGATAATCGGAAGGAACCCGTGGCACGTGCCGGCGCCGCACCACGGTGCGGGCGCATCGCACAGCTGCAGACAGACCTTTTTCGTGCGCCCCCGCTGCCATGCCGGAGCTGATCTCGGCTCCCGCACGGCGTGGTGCGGTACCCTCCGGAGATGCGGCGTGTCTTCGTGGTGCTCTTCTTCGTGGCATGTGGCTCGTCCTCGAAGGCGACAAGTGACGGAGGCGGCGGTAGCGGTGGCGCCGACAGTGGTTCGATCCTGCCGGACGGGAGCAGCAGCAGCGGCCTCGTGCCGAGCAGCCTCGGTGGCGGCACCGACGTCCCGGGCTCGCTCGGATGCTCGGCCAGTTCCGCGCCGACCGGACTGCAGAACCTCGCGATCGACGGCCGCACCGGCGTGTTCTTCGTGCCGACCGATTACGATCCGGCGAAGGCGTATCCGATCGTATTCGTGTTCCACGGCGACGGCGGCACCGGAGCCGCGATCCGTACGCAACTCGAGCTCGAGCCCGATGCCGCGGGCAAGGCGATCTTCGCGTATCCCGACGGGGCGAACCACACGTGGGACGCGACGCTCGCGGCAACGAATGCCGACATGACCTTCGTGATCGCGGTGCGCAGCCAGCTACGTACCAGCTACTGCATCGATACGACGCGGACCTTCCTCACCGGCATGAGCCGCGGTGGATTCTTCGTGAATCAGCTCGCGTGCATGTACGGCGTCGCCGAATTCGCGGCGATCGCGCCGCACTCGAGCACGATCGAACAGGACAACGGCAATGCCTACGTATACGGCCCGCCGCACGCGCAAGGCGGGCCGTATCAGGAGAACAACAACTTCGACTTCGCGTGCCCGAGCGACGGCTCGCCGTTTCCGGCGCACCCGGTGCTGCCGCCGCCGACGATGGTGATCCACGGAGAGTGCGACACCGAAGGCGGCGTCGAGTACTCTAGGGGCCGCATGGTCGCGGAGCACTGGGGCTACGCCGCGCAGTGCTCGACGACACCCGCGGTCGCCGTCACGACCTCGCCGAATCCGAGCTGCACTGCCCTTGCGCTCACCAGCAACCCGACGCTCACCGTGGATCCTTGTTACAAGGCGCCGGGCTGCACCGCCGGGCATGACATCACGTTTTGCGCGATTCCGAGCATGGACCACCGGATCTGGGCGAGTGCTCACACGAAGATCTGGGCGTTCTTCGCCACGCATTAACGTATCACGGACCCCTCAGGGCCCTGATATCCTGAGGTGTGGGTGATCCGGTGAGCCTCGGCGAGTTCGAGATCCTTCGGGTCTTGGGCGAAGGCGGCTCGTCCGTGGTCTACGCGGCCCGGCGCAATGGCGTCGAGATCGCGCTCAAGGTGCTGCGCGAGGACATCCAGCTCACCGAGAACGAACGCCGGCGATTTCTCTCCGAAGCGGATCAGCTCGGGAAGCTCTCTCATCCCGGTGTCATCCACGTGCTCGATGCCGGCACGCTGCCGGATGGTCGACCGTTCCTCGCGTTGCCGCTGCTTCACGGCGAGACGCTCGCCGCGCGCATCGCACGCGCGCCGATGCCCGTCGCGACCGCGCTCGCGCACTTCTATTCGGCTGCCGCGGCTGTGACCGAGCTCCATCGCGCGGGCCTCCTGCATCGCGATCTCAAGCCCGAGAACTTCTTCCTCGATGAAGACGAAGGCCGGCTCGTGCTGCTCGATTTCGGCATCGCGCGCGATCCGGACGCGACCGCCTCGACCGCGACCCAGCAAGGCCAGGTTCGCGGCACGCCCGCCTACATGGCGCCCGAGCGATTCTTTGGCGTCGCCGCGAGCGAACCGAGCGAGGTCTACGAGCTCGCCGCCACCCTCCACATGATGCTCGCTGGCCACTTGCCGTGGGACAACGGAGCGGATCTCGACGCCCGGCTCGACCCCAAACTCTCGCCCACGCTCACGCCCTCGATCGCCGCGGTGTTGCGCGGCGCACTCGCGGTGCGCGCCGAGGCTCGGCCGCAGACCGTGGCGGCGCTCGTCACCGCGCTGCACCAAGACAGCGAGCCCGCGAACAATGCGACGCGCACGATGCCGAACGCAGCCGCGATCGCACGCGACGCTGCCTTCGCGCCACCAGTCGTTGCGACGACGAAGAGGATGCGTCGGCGCACGCCGGGGATCGCCGCAGCGCTCGCGATCCTCATCGCAGGCGGTGCCGCGTTCATGCTCCTGCGCAAGCCAGCCGAGCGAATCGTCGCTGACCTCGTCGCGAAGCGCCGCGTCATCGTGGTGCTCGACCCGCGCAATATCTCGGACCTCGAAGAGAATGCGTGGCTGGCGCCCGCGATTGCCGAGCGCACGCGGCTCGGGCTCGCGCTCGGCGGCTCGCTCGTCGCACCTGACGAAAGCTCGATGCACGAGCTTCTGCTCGATATCACCTCGCCGAAGGGTGTTGCTGATCCTACCTTGCTCGCGCGAATCCATACACGTGCGAACGCCGCACTCGTGATGACGAGCTCCTACGTCGCCGAGAAGGATCACACGCTACGGATCTCGTTCATCGTGCAAGACGGAATCTCCGGTGCGGTCGTCGCGTCGTCGAGCTCGACCGGCATCATCGATGACCTCGGACTCGTCGTGAACCGGTCGGTCGGCGAGCTACGCACGGCTCTCGGCGATAGCCACTCGGCCGACGAGCCGATCAGCGATTCGCTGCCGAGCGGTGGCGAAGCCTCCAAGCAGTACGCCGCAGGTCTCCGCTGTGCGCGGCGCTATGCGTACGGCTGCGCGAAAGACCATCTCGATCGCGCCGTCGCGCTCGCACCGACCAGCGCACTCGCCCACGATGCGCTCGCGGAGGCAAACCACGCACTCGGCGACGATGGTGGTGCCAAGGCCGAGGCCGCCCGCGCCCTCGAGCTCGGTCACCAATTGCCCGAGGAGCAGCGGCTCTCGCTCGAGGCGCACGCCGCGGTCTACAGCTTCGCATGGCCGAAAGCGGTCGAGGCATACACCTCGCTCGTCGCGAAGTATCCCGACGATCTGCGCTACGCCCTCGGCCTCGCTGATGCGCAATCGAGCGAAGGCAAACCGGTCGCCGCCTTCGCGACGCTCGAGAATGCGCGCAAGAAATCGAAGGATCCACGCCTCGATCTATACGAAGCCAAGATCGCGGATCGCGCGAACGATTTCGCGCGCGAGGTCCAGGCCGCCGATCGCGCCATCAAGGCGGCCGACGAGCTCGGCGAACGCGAGCTCGGCGCCTACGCGCGGCTGAATAAGGGCTGGGCGCTCGTCACCCTCAGCAAGCTCGACGAAGCCAAGACCGTGCTCGAGGAAGCGCTGCGCATGTTCAGCATCGAGGGAAATCGCAACGGGACGTCACGGGCGCTCCTGGACCTCGGCACCCTGCTCGAGCAAAAAGGTGACTACGAGAACGCGCGCAAGATGTACGAGGATGCCCTGCGGATCGCACGCGACCTCGGCAATCAATCAGCGATCGCCACGGTCCTGCTCGATCTCGGGCAAGTGCTCGGTGAATCTTCCGAGCCCAACAGCGCGCGTGCACGCTACGAGGAGGCACTCGGTATCGCGCGTACGATCGGCGATATCAACTTGACCGAGGAGACCCTCGTGAACTTGGGCTCGCTCGCGTCGAAGAGCCTGGATCTGGAAGGCGCGAACAAGGCGTTCGACGAGGCTCTCACGATCGCGCGTGCTCACGGTCACCACCGCGTGATCGGCGCGGTGCTCGTCGACACCAGCAATATCCAGGAGCGCATCGGCGAGCCCGACAAGGCGGTTGCACTGGGCAGAGAAGCGGTCGCCGAGGCGCGCAAGGCAAACGAGCCCGCGATGCTCAAGACGGCGCTCACGGCGCTCGCGGCGCATCTCTCGGAGCAGGGGGATTTCGACGGTGCGCTCGCGACCTTCGACGAGATCGACAAGATCCAGACCGACGCCGGCGACAAGGTCGGCCTCGTCAACACGAACGTGATCCGGGTAGGGGTGCTCGCCATCGCGAACCGCGATGGCGAAGCCAAGAAGCTCGCGCTTGCGACTCTCGCGCTCATCGATAGTAAATCGAATCCGGACGACTACGGCTGGTTGAAGCTCGCACTCGCGAAGCAAGAGGCCGAGACCGGACACTTCGATGCAGCCGAATCGTTGATCGAGGCCGCCGACAGCGTCGTCATCAATGCCGGTGATGCGAGCCTGGCCACCGAGGTTCGCATTGTCAAAGCCGAGATCCTCGGGCGGCGGCACGAGCTCGATCAGGCTCACGCCGCACTCGCCAAGCTGCGCTCCGAGAGCCGCAACGACGAGGGAATCGTGCTCGAGATCGATATCGTCGGCGCGACGATCGATTGGGCGTACGGCCACGATCGGGCCGCGCGAGTACGGCTCGGCGCGCTAGCTAAGCAGGCGCGCGCGAGCGGCGCCGGCGCCATGGCGCGCCAGGCCGAACACGAGATGAATACCAAGCACTAATGTTCGTAGGGCGGCCCGTCAGGCCGAGGCGTGGAGCTCGGTGATCTCCGCGCGCTCCTCGACGGTCGGCAGCAACGGATCCGGCGGATCCTTCTCGAGGATCGGGTGCGAATCCGAGGCGCCGCGCTTCTTGCCGAGCGGTGTGAGCAGCCCCGCGGCATCGAACAGCGCGGCCGCCGGCAACAGCGCGGTTTGCGCGAGCAACCGCGCCTGACGAAACGGCAGGTCGATCGCGTTGCTCGCGGCGAGCACGGCTTCACGCAGCGTGTCTGCCGGCGGGCCCTCGATCGGCGGATCGACGAACACGCTCGCCCAGACACCGATCGCTGTGCGCAGCGCCGTGACCGTCGGCACCACCGTTGCTTGATAACGCTCGGTCGCCAGCAAGCGTTTCGCGTACGACGAGTTGATGCGGCGCTCGAGCTCGATGCAGAACTTTTCGAGCTCGTTGCGGGTACACTTGCGCAGCACGGGCAGCTTGAGATCGAGGAACAGCGTATCGAGGAGCGGCGATCGCCCGCTGCTGACGAACGTGATCGCGGCTTCGAGGCGCTCGACCTCGTCGGCGATCGCGATCTGGAGCAGCTTGCCGCGCTCCGCCTTCACGGGCGCGAGCTCGGGCAACCGCAACGCGCGCGCGAGCAGCTTCGCGGTCGCCTGCGTATCGAGCTGGATCGAGACCAGGCGCGCACGTGCAGCAGCGAGCCACGCTTGCTCCTCGTCGAGCCCGGTGAGCTGGCCGAGGGCAGTGGCAGCAGCCTCGAGGCGCGGCCCGAGTTGCTCGGCCTGGACCAGGAGCTCGAACGCATCGGCGATCGTGCGGGACATCACCGCCGTCCTATCACGTCGCGCGAACGAGCGATGCTAGCGCGTCGGCGAAATCGAGGTCTTCGCGGCGCACGGCCGCGAGCACGTTACGATCGTCGAGCGCTTCGCGGCGAACGATCTGCGCGAGCCGCACGGCGGCATCGCGATCGCCGATCTCGATCGCGGCGATCAAGGTGCGGACCTCGTCGAGCAGTGCAGGCGCGGTCTCGGGTGAGGTGATGTTCGGTCGACACCCTCGCGACCGCGTGATCGCGATGCTGCACGCACCGCCGATCAGACCGCAGAGCCGATGTGCGCACGCCACCTCCCGAGTATGCCCGAAGCCTGGAGCTCTGCACGTTGACCGCAGAACGCGCCACGCTGGACGGACCGAACCTCGATGTCGCGAAGGCGCGGATCGCGGAGCTGCAGTCCTCGATGGTCTCGGCGCGCAGCAAGATCGAGGAGGCCTCGGCGCGCGAGTCCCCGATCAACGACGCGCCCAGGCCGATGCCGCGAAGGCGCAGGTCAAGGTCACTGAGCTACGAGATCTCGGACAGATCCGTACGCACACCGATCTCTTGGATCTTGTCGCCCGCGAACCGCAAGATGATCGCGCCCGGCAGGGTCTTGCGCACGCCGGCCTCGTCCGTCCACGAGCCCTGGTAGCGCACGAGCGCGCCCGAAGGCAGTGAGCGCACGTTCAGCACTTCGAACGAAGGCCTCATGAACTGCTGAAACGTGTTGCGCGCGAACTCGCAGAATGCGGCGCGACCGACCACGAGGTGTGGCATGGGCGAAGGAGCGAGCGGCAAGTTGTAGATCACGTCCGCGGTGCACAGCGCGCCGAGCGCCTCGTAGTCACCGCCTTCGAGCTCCCGAAGGTAGCTTCGAGCGAGCGCATCTTGATCGGTCGTGATGCTCGGAAGGCGCAGTGCGATCGAGAGCTGCTCGAGCAAGTCGCTAGTCGCGCAGGGCTTGACAAGCGCGAAGGCGAGCCGGCGCCGTGCCACTTCGGCCGGCTCGAATTGGTAGCCGCTGAGCAAGCCGATCGGCATCGGTTGCACGGCCTGGCGGAGCGCGTCGACGCGCCTCCAGGCCTCGACCATGTCGTGCGTGCCGACCATCAGATCGGTGAGCACGATGTCGAAGGCTCGCGCTTCGAGCAGCGTCGCGGCTGCGGCGCTCGAGTTGACCGCGGTGACGCAAAAGCCTCGCGCGTCCAGCGCGGCGACGAGGAGCTCGGCGGCATCCTCGTGATCTTCTACCAGCAGCAGCTGCGCCCTCACACCTTCGAATACCACGGCTCGCACCCCGTTAGCAGCGCTGTGGCGGCGCGCTACTTCGAGCCGAACTTCGCGAGCAGATCAGACATATCGTTCGCGTGCTCTTCCTCGACGGCGAGGATCTTCTCCATCAAGCGACGCGTCGTGATGTCATCGGTCCCGAGCCAGCGGATGATCTCGCTGTAGGTCTCGATCGCGATGCGCTCGGCGACGAGGTCTTCCTTGATCATGTCCTCGAGCGATGTTCCCTCCTTGTATTCGGAGTGGCTGCGCTCGAGTACCGTCCCCGGATTCAGGTCTGGACCGCCGCCGAGCTGGCTGATGCGCTCGGCGATCTGGTCGGCGTGCTCCTGCTCCTCGTTCGCGTGCTCGAGGAACTCCTGCTTCACCGCCTCGGAGTGGATCCCCTTGGCGTTGTAGTAGTGTGCCTTGTAGCGAAGCACGCAAACGATCTCGGTCGCGAGCGCGTCGTTGAGCACGTCGCAGACCTTCTTCACGTCGGCTTTGTAAGCCTCCGTGATCGGGCCTTCCGACATCTTCGATCGCGCGCGCTTCCGGATCGCCCCCAGGTCAGTCGCGAACTCGTTCAAGCGTTCCTCGCCGCGACTTCGCCGGTCTTCGCGACGTCATGCGCACCGTTGCGATCGAGGATGTCCTTGGCCTTCTTGGCCCACTCGTTGTCGACCGCGTGGACCGCCAGCAGCATGCCGCCCTTTTTCAGGTAGCCTTCGTAGCTCTTTGCCTCGAACTCGGGGATGCCGAGACCGATCAGCGAACCGGTCAGCGTGCCGACCGCTCCGCCCGCGCCCGCGCCCGCGAGCGCCGCGACGATCGGACCTGCTGCGATGAAGGGTCCGAGCCCCGGGATGGCGAGCGCGCCGATACCGAGCAGGAACCCGAGCGCGCCACCGGCAACGCCGCCGACAGCCGCGCCTGCCATCGCGCCCTCCGGCGCCTTGGTGTGCTTCTCGTGAGCGACTTCCTTGGCGGCCGACGCGTCGGGCAGCATCGCCGAGATGTCATCGCTCCGGAAGCCACCGGCGCGGAGCGCATCGATCGCTCTCTCGAGCGTCGGGCGATCGTTGAACAGGCCGATGACAGCGATCTTCTTATCTTTGGTTTCGTTCATGGTGCAATCTCCAACTGGTTGACGACCTTGGTCACGCCGGCAACCGCCGTCGCGAGCGCTTCGATCTTGGCTTTCTCGTCGGTGTTGGCCACGGGACCAGCGAGCGTGACGACGCCGTTGTTCACGACGACCTTGCAGTTGTGGGCATTTGTCGAGAGCGCGCTGTCGTTCATCAAGGACTTGCGCACGTCGGCAGCGACGGTCACGTCCGACTTGTTCTGGCCCGCCTGGTCAGCGGTCGGCACCGCAGACTTGTCGCGCTGGTTCTGCGCGGTGTTATCAGCGGGCTTGTCTTCCGGCTTGGCTTTGCAAGCGCCGAGCGCTGCCGCCAACGTAAGAGC
Organism: Kofleriaceae bacterium; assembly: GCA_043759355.1. Taxonomy (GTDB): domain Bacteria; phylum Myxococcota_A; class Polyangia; order Haliangiales; family Haliangiaceae; genus JABFXX01. The sequence goes on along the minus strand of JAYVLQ010000016.1, from coordinate 8,066 downwards.
GAGCATGAAAGTTTTCATGCTCCGCCGTAGAGCAAGGCACATGCCTCCGACGAAACGGCATTTCTGGTGCAATTCGCTAGCAATGCGTGCGCGACCGCTCATCACGGGCGTTCAAACCGGGGCTATTGCTGTCGTGGACTGACACGCTCGTGGTCCCGTCGTCGTCGAGAGGGAGTTCCAGTTGCTCGCTCCAGAACCCATCGCCGACACGAGAATCGTCCAGATCCTGCCGAATGCGCGACCTTGACTCGCCGTATCACGCGTACGCTCCGGTGATGGACGAGGAATTGTCGATGGGCGCAGCGGACTTCGAACGGATCGTGGCGGCGCTCGTCGCGAAGATGGTGCGGGTGACGATCAACGTTCTTCCCGAGCCCGAGACCACCAAGGATCGCACGGCCGCTCACGACCTCGCCGAATCGCGGACCGCGCGGCACGAGCTCGGCGTACGTGGTGTGTGGGTCCACGATCTCAAGGACATGAACTCGACGCACTCGCTCGAGGCGCTCAACGCAGATCCGGAGCAGCAACGCACGTTGATCGCGAACGGTGCGGTCTGGGTCGGCCCCCGCCACCTCGCGCCGGTCTGATTACTTCTTCTTGACGTCGAGCTCTTGGCCCGCGCTGATCTGCCCTTTCAATCGCCCGGTCCCGATCGCGGCACGTTCGAGCGCGCTGTGATCCGCGTGAGGCTAGCGGTGTCGCTGGCACGTCGCGTGCTGCTCGTGCATCCATGTCTTCACCCCGCACGCCTCAGCGCGCCAACCCCGAGCCAGAGCGCACACCTGTGCCAGACCCGGCCGGACAATCGCCCGAAGACCCGATCGAATTCACGCGTAACAACGATGTTGCACGCGGCAACACCGAGCGTGCGAACGCCGAACCTGAACCCCAGGCGCTGACCTCGGCGAAGGTGCCGGGCGTGACCGATCCGGTCGAAGAGCGTCGCCGCATCGAAGCCGAAGCCGAAGCCAAGCGCTCAGGCAATTGATCGACGCGCGTGGCAAGACCACCGGGCCCAGGCTTGGCATCGAGCGCTCACACGCCTCCGAGCTCAGCGTCGTCGCGAGCTCGAGCTGGTCCGCGATCATCGACCGTCGCAGCCCCGTCGCAGCCCCGTCGCATCGATGAGTTCGAGGATCGTAAGGACGACGCGGATCCGCTACTTGATCTCGGCGTCGATCTCGGCGTCGATGTTCGCGAGCGCCAACCAATTACGGGCAATTTCGCGAGCGGCTTTGGTTTTCGGTGCTGCCACGGTGATCCGGTGCTGCCAGCTGCCGTCCTCGTCGGTGTCGAACCGCCCCCACGAGCGGGTGAAGCAGAGGTTCTCGAGCTCGCGCAAGAGGCCACGCGCCTGCCCATCATAGCGACCGCGGCTGTGCTCTTCGTTGCCCGCGATCACGAGCGTTGTACCGGTGGGTGGAGCGCTCGAGATGTCTGCGATCAGCGCCATCGCGGCGACGTCGGTCGTGGCATCCCCGATCGCGGTCACCGCCGCACGCGCTTCGCCGAACAGCACGGCCGCAGCCTTGCGACTCAACCGCGCGACATCGCGGATCGGCGGTGAGGGTGCGACTAGAAAGAACGCTTCGTCCTCGCCGGCGGTGCACGTGGCATCGAATCCTACGCGAGCGCCGACCCCGAGCTTCGCGAGCCAGCGCAACCACGCCGGGAACGCGGCCCCGGGAGTCGCGTCGCGCAGCTCTTCATCGGTGACGAGCGGAATCGCGAGCAACAGGGCCCAGCCGAAGCTGCCGAACCAACCGAGCCCGTTATGACCAAGCGCGCGCGCTTTGACGAACTGGCGGACATGCGGCCACGCGGCCTGGAATGCTTCGTCGCGGCCGTGATCGCTCAAGTACTTCGCGATCGCGGCGGCATCGCGCGGGCCCGAACGCATGCGCTCCGCGCGATCGTCCTCGCCGTTCACGACGGTGATATCCACATCTTCACCTTCGAGCTCGCCATGCATACGCGGCGGCTGGGTGTAGATCCGCGTGAGACCGAGCGCCGCGGCGATGCGATCTGGATCGTCGCCGGAGACCAAGATATCGACGTCGCTCGCGTGCGCCGGTGCGTACACGCTCGAGCCGTAGGCCTCGACGATCGCGCGCGGATCCGTGACGGCACGAACGCGCGCGAGCACGCGTTCCGCTGGCGTCATTTCCACGCCAGCTTGATGAGCTCTTGCAGCCGTTCCGGCGTGCTCGCCGTGGTCTTGCACATGAACCCGCTCTTGTGTGCGAAGTGCACGTCGGGCTCCTTCTCGATTTTGGAGAAATCGAGGTGCGGATGATCTTCATAGCGACCGATACCGAACCCGCCGCCGCGGCGATCGGGATAGGCGATCGCCGCGATCACGTTCTCGAGCTTCGCGGCACGGATGTAACCGCCGAGCATCATGCTCGGCTCGTCGGCCTCGGCCTCGGTGCGCGGCAGGTACAGCGCTTCGATCGTCGCGCCGCCATTCGGGATCGACCAGCGCTGCACACGCGCGGCGATGAAGTCCAAGCGCTCGCGCGCGACGCGCAGATATTCGAGCAGGTCGTCGCCGACCATCTTCATGTACGCGTAGAGCGGATCGCTCGGCTCGTGCCGCGACTTCTGCGCGAACCGGCGCAACAGCGTTGTATCGATCGGCGAGTTCAAGCGAGACATCGCACGGCGCGGCACACCGAGCCACTCGCTCGTCTTGTTCGGGCCACGCGAATCGAACCATTCAGCGGTCTCGAGCCAGTCACAGAACTGCAGCGCATCTTCGTAGAGCCCGAGGTGCGCGAGGACGAGCGAGAGAGCGCAGGTCGGCGGATGCTCGCGCGGGAAGTGGTGATGATCGAAGTTGTTCTTCGCGGCATCGTGAATGCCACCGATATCGACGACCGCGACGTTCAGATCCTCGAGCTCGGCGGGCGTGGGCTCGCGCCGCTCGATAGGACAATTGTGGAGCGATGCCAGGACGCAGACCGCGAGCAGGTCGTCCTTGTGAGAGCCGCCAGGATGAGTAACGATCGTGTGCACGAGGCCCGCAGCCTAGCAGAGCTAGAGCCGGGGGAGCAGCGTGAAGTCGCGGTGCACGAACCGCCACTCGACGACATCGTTGTCCTTCATGCCAAGCTCCGCAAAGATCGGATCCGAAAGGTCGATACCAGCCGTGTTCACCGGTGTGCGAAAGGCGCCCTTACCGCGCTCCGAGGCCGGCCTTTCGTCGTGGCGCCAGTACGGATCGTCGACGTTCCAGGGCCCGACATCGAGCACCTTCGTGACGATCACGCGATCGCCGTAACGAATCTCGACCATACGATTGAGCGCGCTCGGATCGGGCAACGCGACGAACCGCGAATCGGCGCGGATCCGCATCGTGGTTGCGGTGATATCGCCGATCTGACCCTCGCGCGTCGCGATCACGCGCTGCCATGTACCGGGCTGGCGCGAGTCATCGATCCGCCAGATCACGAAGCCGGTCGCCACCACCCCGAGCGCGATCAATTTGAATCGCCCCGGCTGGCTCGAACGCTTCGGCTTGCGCTTGCGGGGTGATTTTACGGCCACGTACAGGCTTCCAAACCCTCGACGGTCCTGGCGTTCGTGATCATGGTCGGTGGTGACAGAGCGACCGGAGCGCACGATCGTAGGCATCGTCGACGCGCCACATACCTCCGGAACCGAGCTCGCCCGCCACGCCCTCCGCTGGTGGAGCCACCGAGCTTCATCGTCGGCGTGACATCTGGCGTTCGATCGACCACCGCGCTGCATCATATCTCGTATTTTGTCTGCGACCGGCGGCCAGCTGGGGGCTCTGTCATCCGCGAATGCCGCTCCAACGAGCTCTCGAACGCGATGGCAAGCAGCAACGATCAAGCCGCCGCCACCAGGCTGAAGAAGCTGAATTCAGAGAGCTTCAGCGTTGGCAGCGTCGCGGTTCGTTGCCGAGCTAGGCTGGACCCACCGATGCCGATCAAACGAGTCCTCGAACGCGATGGCAAGCAGCTGACGTTCACGGCTGCGAATCGCGCCGAGGCCGTCGTGATGGTCAAGGAGATCCGCGCGAAGCTGCGCCAAGGATGGGTGCCGACCACGCCGGCCAAAGCGGTGCTCGCGCTCGAAAAGGCGCTCGACAAGCTCGGGCTCTGGCAGATGGAATGGATCACGGGGCTCACCGACGCCGAGGTCGAGGTCGCCTACGCGAATCAGATCAAGCGCAAAGAGCTGGTCTCGGAGTACGTGCTGGCGAGGCGCCCGACTCGCGCGCTGTTCGCGTACATGATCAAGGGTCATCAGGGCCTGCACCTCAAGGGTGCAATGAAGGTGCTCGCGAAGAATCCCGAGCACAAACAGTGGATGATCGAAGGGCTTGGCGCGGCGCTCGCGCAGAAGAACGGCTTCGACAACGAGGATGCGCGCGCGTTCGCCCAGCGCTGGATCAAGCTGCTTGGAGCGGCCGCACCGGTCGCGCCGAAGCACGAGACCGGCACGACCGAAGCGAAGCTGCTCGCGGCGATCGCGGACGCACCCGAAGCCAACCAGCCACGCGAGGTCTACGCGGACTGGTTGATCGATCAAGGCAATCCGTTTGGCGAGTACATCCACGCAGCGATCGCGGCGCACCCGGATCGCGAAGCGTTCACGACCACCGAGAAGACCAAGCTCGCCGACAAGCTCGAGAAGAAGCACGCAAAGGCGTGGCTCGCACCGATCAAGCCGTTTGCACGCTCGACGATCTTGCGAGGTGGCCGAGGCTTGATCAGGGCCGTCGCCACCGAAGGCGAAGGGTTCGTGAAGGCAGCCGCCGCGATCTCGGCACGTGCGCCTCGCGCCGACCTCGTGTTGACCGGCGTGAAGAAGAAGCACATCGCGGCGATCGCGGCAGCACCGCTCGGTGCGTTCGCACGAGTGGTGCTCGCGCAGCAGCGGCTCGACGATGCCGATGTCGTGGCGATCGTCAGCTCGCCGACATTCGCAGGGGTCCAAGAGCTCGATATCTCCGAGGCGCACTTCGGTGACGCTGGCATCCTCGCGATCGCGGCGTCACCACACCTCGCGGCACTGCGCGTACTCGATGCGAGCCGGCGCTACGCGCGCGGTCCAGCGATAGCAACGGCGGCGACGCTCGCGGCGCTGCTGTCCTCGAACAGGCTCCCGGCGTTGCGCGAGCTGAAGATCTTCGCAGCGGCGGTGTCCGGGGTATTCGCGAAGTCGACGCTGCAACTACAGGCGCTCGAGATCAGCACGCAGGACTTCACGAACGCCGATATGGCGGAGCTCGTTGGCGCGAAGGCACTCGCGAACCTCGAGCACCTCTCGATCAGATGCGCGCACACCGGCAAGCTCGAGGTCGACAAGAAGACCGTGCTCGCCGCGAAGGCGAAGTTGAAGAAGTTGCAGAGCCTTCATGTCGAAGGCGTCGTGACACTCGACTAGCAGCGCGCTTCGAGCCGGCGATCCGGAGACGTCTGCGCCGCGCGATGCATGAGCTGCGAAAATACGTAGTCGCGCAAGAGGCTCCGATCGCGCCGCGAGGTCTCGCCGAGCCTCAGCCCTGCGCGACACCAGAACCGCGGCTTGCCAACGCGGCCACTCGCGAGCGGTGTGAGGTACGCGCGCGTGACGATCGCGCTGGTCCAGATCACTTCATCGAGGCCGGGGAGCTCGATCTCGAGCTGGACCACCGAGCGTGCGTTGGCCGGATCGAACGGGCGTTCGAGCCGCAGGCCGATCGTCGAGAGGTCACTCATCGTCGCGTGCTCGAGATCGTGCTCGTCGCTCGCCACGCCGCAGAAGCCGTCGACCGAGATTCGCGGCGCGTTGCGACGGGCATCGATGAGGTTCATGAAAAAATTGTAGAAGGCCCACGGCACGGGGCCAAGAAACCGGTCCAGTTCGTATCCCCGCGTTCACGCAACGGGCCTAACCAACCGTAATTACGTGACCGCTCACCTGGCTCGATCATTGGAAATGCGGGCCGGATGCTTGCTCGTGTTCTCCTGGCATGTTCGATCCTCACCACCGTCGCTGTCCGGACCTCTCACGCGGATGGCAAGGACGATCCGAGAGTCAGCATGACCGTCGAACCGATGTTCCTGATCGCGGGCATCGTCGAGGCGAACATCGAGGTCGCGGCGGCACCTCACCTCGGCGTGCAAGCACTCGCCGGCTACGGTGGCATCCTGGGCTCGACCATCGCCGAGCTCGGCGGCGAAGCGAACCTCTACTGGCGGCGCGAGATGACCGGCCTGCACGTCGGAACCGAGATCAAGTACATGTGGGGCTCGGGCGGGCTGCCGTTCGTCGCGCAGACGCAGTCGCACGTCACCGAGCGCGAGCTCGGCATCTACGCCGGCTACAAGTGGGTTGGCTGGAAGAACATCACGGCCGTGGTCCAGCTCGGCGTCGCGCGCCTCTATCTCTCGGGCGATGTCTCGATGGACACGCCGAAGAATCAGATCATTCCGGCCGCGAACCTGGTGCTTGGCTATTCGTTCTAGTGGCAGGTCCGCGTGCCAAGGATCAGTGGGAGCAACGGCTCTTGCGTGAAGTCGAACATGCCGGTCAGGTCGTTCGCTTGACCATCCTGCGCCGCGGGATCCATCGAGGACAGCGTCGGCGTCTTGAACACGGTCTCGATGAAGCGCGGGATCGAAGCCTGCTCCGCGACCTCGTGATAGACGCCCTTCTTCGCGTACGGCGAGATCACGATCAGCGGTAGACGAAACCCGAGGCCGTAGGGCCCCGCCGGGTTGCAGCCGTACGCGCGCGGCGGTGGGACGTGATCGTACCAACCACCGAAATCATCCATCGTGAACAGGACCGCGGTGTCCTTCCAGTAGTCACTTGCCATCAAGCGGTTGAGCCGACCGACGGTCCAGTTCTCGCCGCTGCACACGCTGCCCACGATCGGATGTTCCGAATCGAGATCCTGATTGACCAGGAACGACACTGCCGGCAGCGTGCCGTTGTCGATATCGGTCTCGAAGTTCGTCTCCTTGACGATGTTCGACCAACCCGGGCCATTTCGAACGCCATTGATCGCGTCGAACATCGACCAGATTTCCGGCAGCACGTAGAAGTTCGAACCGTAAAACTTCCAATCGACGCCCGGCGGCAAGATGTCGGGGACGCTCGGAATGTTGAAGCACGGGAATACCTGCTTATCGGTGCAGGTGACCGGATCTTCGACGGTGACAAGCGTGCTCGAGTCCTGATCACAACCCCAGTAGGGATGGATGATCTGGGTGTTCGGGTTGCCCGTCGCCCAGCCGGCCTGCGCCGCGAGTACGAACGTGTGACCTGGAAAGCTCGGACCCAGGACGTTCGCGAAGAACCGGTCGGCGAGCGCGAAGTGGCGCGCGTACTGCCAGTAGTTCGGGATATCGGCTTCGGTGTACTGCGCGTAGGTGAGGTCGTCGCCGTTCTGCGACGCACCGGCTACGCTATCCCAGCCGTTCATCGCACCGCCCGCGAGATCCGCGAGCGCGCACGAGTGCGCGTGGCACAGGTCGCGCGGCGTGCGATCCGGTGCATGGGGTGGCGTGATCACGCCGTGGTTCGTCGTGATCTGTGCGATGCCGTCCGCGCCCGGGAACGAGCCAAAGTAGTTGTCGAACGTGTGGTTCTCTTTGACCACCACGACGATGTGTTTGATCTTGTCGCTCGCCGTCGGGGCCGGTGCATCCATCGGCGACGAGTTCGGACTATCCGGGTGCGTCGTGCTCGTCGCATCCGTGTGCACAGCGCCCGACGGCGTGTTGCCACAGGCCACGGTAAACAAGATCGCAGCCACCCAGGAACGACTCATGCTCCATGTGTCGCGCGGGCGCGTCTCTCATGCAAGACCCAAGAAGGGCTCGCTGGATCGGGCGGGTTCAGGCGGGTCACGTCGCGCGCCGACGCGGCACGTCGCGTGCTTGTCGGTGCGTCATGGCTGATCTATCTACTCCATCCCCTGAAGAAGCGCCGATGCTCGACGAGTTTCGCGAGCGCATGGGCGATGCCGCGCAACGGCTGACAAACACCGGAGAAGCCGCGCTCGAGCGCGTTCGCGACGTGATTCGCGAGAATCCGCTCAC
>JAYVLQ010000015.1:0-10190 GCA_043759355.1 Kofleriaceae bacterium | reverse complement strand
TGCTCGGTTCGCAGTTTTCGATGGCCGATGTCGTGTTCGGTGGAACCCTGCGCTTCATGTTGAAGTTCGGCCAGCTAGAGAATCGTCCGAAGTTCGCCGAATACGTGGCGCGGCTAGATGCGCGGCCTGCTTCGAAGCGGGCAGATGCCCGGAATGCTGCGGTCATGGCCGAGCACGGCCTACAGATGTAGGCACTCTACGTCTTCGGTGCCTGGTGAATTCACGAGGCACGAGGGTGGCCACGATGACTCTCGATCCGCGAGCTCTGAGCTGCGGCGGCGAGCAGCGATGCGACGAGGCCCGTCGTGAAGTAGGCAACGTCGGCGACGATCACGAGCTTGCCTCGAGCACGCGAGATGCTCACGTTCAAGAGGTTCGGCGTCTCGCCGACCAGCGTGCTCTGGCGCATCGGCGCGGCGTCGACGAGATCGATGATCACGACATCGCACTCGCGACCCTGGAAGCGATGGATCGTGCTGCACTCGACCTGCTCGGAGATGCGCCGCTGCGCGAGCAGCTTGCGAACCTCGGCGGCGTGCGCGGCGTACGGCGTGATCACCGCGATCGAGGCCGACCCGCCGCGCACGGCCTCGTGCGCGAGGTCCGCCGTGATCACCGCCGAGGCGCGGTTGACTCGCGAGCTGCCCTTCTCTGACCGCTCGCACGTCGTGCGGCCCGCCGTGTCGACAACGATGATCGGCTGGCCAGGAAACGGCGCACGCCCGGCGATCTCGGTCGTCGCGGCCAGATCCGCGCCGTGCACGAGGCGGCCGCCGTAGAAGAGCGTGCCGACGAGCGCGCCGATCGCGGGATGCATGCGGTACTGCACCGTCAACATCGCGACCACACCGGAGTGCTCGGGATCCGGCACCGCGACATCGAAGATGTTGCGACCGATCGAGCGGCGCACGAGGTTGTCATCTGATTGCACGATCGGCGGGAGCTGGCGCGGATCTCCGACAACGATCGCGCTCTCGGTGCACAAGCACGCCGCGTAGAACAGGGGCGGGAGGGTCGCCATGCCCGCCTCCTCGGCGATCAAGACGTCGAAGCGCTGATCGGTCATCAGCGGCGAGAGATACGCATTCGTGAGCGTGCACATCACGAGGCTTGCATCGCGGACCAAGCGCGCTCCGAGGTCGCGATCCGCGGCCGCAGCAATCGCGACCTGCGCCTTCGCGAGCACGCGGATTCGCTCGAGCCGCTTGATGCGGAGCTCGATCACGCGGAGCTGAGCGTACGGCTCGACACGTGCGATCACGTCGGCGTGGCCTGGAGCGAACACGCGTGCGAGTGCACCGGCGCGCAACGCCTGGCGTGGTTCGACGAACAGGGTCTGCTGTGGCGCGATCACGCGTTCGAGCTCTTCGCACAGAGACTGCGCGTACGTCACGATCTGCGCGACCTCGGTGAGCCGCATGCGCAACCGCTGGAGCGAGCCGCGATACGTGCCGCGCAACCGAACGACGATGTCGCCGAGCTCGGCGCCGTGCGTCTCGGCCTCGCTCCGGCCGAGGCGCAGCGTGGTTCCTGCTTTGACCGATGCTGCGAACCACGGCCGCTGCGCGAGCTTCGCGAGCACCTGATCGATCGCGGCGTTCGTCGTCGAGGCGAGCAGGATGCGCTTGCCGCGTGCGAGCAGCTCTTCGATCACGTTGGTCAGCGTGACGGTCTTGCCGGTGCCAGGCGGACCCCAGATGAAGGCGAGCGAGCTATCGCCGCACAGCTGGACCGCGGCGCGCTGGCTGGGATCGAGCGCGCTGTGATCGGCGCGGAGCTCGCTTGGCACGAGCCTCGGCGGGCGCTTGCCAAACAGCGCGAGCGCGTTGTCCACCGCGTGGCGCTCGCCGAGACCATCGAGCGCTTGCAGCATGCGATCGTAGAGAAACCACGGCGCGAGCAACAGGGTCGCCGGCGCTGCGAGATCGATCGTTTGTGTGGCCGCGAGCGTGACGCGTGCCGAATCGACGCGCTCGAGCGTCACGCGTTGTTCTCCACGCGGCGTGCGTAACGTACATGCCGTACCGACGGTCAGCTTCTCGTTCGTCGCGTCGAACGAGTAGCGCAGCGCGCCGAGGTCCTCGCCGTTCTCGAGCGCCACCTCGGAGGTCGTCGCCGCACTCTGCACGGCTTTGATCTCGCCCTCGATGCCACGCTTGAACGCGGCGACGAACTTGGCGAGGAGCTCCGACATCGGTCCGTAAATGTCACGCAGAACGACGGGATCGGCCTAGCCCTCGTGGCGTGCTATGACGCCTGCATGTTCATCCGTTCGCTCGCGCTGGTCTCGGTCGTTCTCGGCGTCGCTGCTTGCACCAAAGAAGCTCCACCGCCGCCTCCACGCGGCGGTGACATGCCGGTCCCTGCGGCGGTCGCGGTGGCTCCGAAGACCGCTCCAGGCGTCGCGCCCGCGCCAGTCGCGCCGCCCGCGCCAGGTGACGGCACCGGCCCGATCACCGAGAACGATGTCTCGGGCACCGTCGTCGAGACGATGAGCTCGGGCGGCTACACCTACGCGAAGCTCGAGCGCGGTGGCTCGCAAGCTTGGGTCGCAGGACCCGAGACGCCGCTCGCGGTCGGCGCCAAGGTTGGCCAAACGCGCGGCTCGCTGATGACGGCGTTCCGCAGCGACACGCTCAAGCGCACGTTCGATCAGATCTATTTCGTCGCGTCACTGACGCCGATCGCGGGCGGCGGAGCTGCACCTGCCGTCACGATCGCCGCACCGAACGCGCCGGTCGGCAAGATCGAACCCGCAAAAGGCGGCACCACGATCGCGGCGATCTTCGCGGGCAAGGCGACGCTCACCGGGAAGCCGGTCGTCGTGCGCGGCAAGGTCGTCAAGGTCAACAACGGCATCCTCGGCAAGAACTGGCTGCACATCCAGGACGGCACAGGCGCTGCCGGCACCAACGATCTGATCGTGACGACCGCGGCGACCGTCACGAAAGACGATGTCGTTACCGTGCGCGGCAACATCGCGACGAATAAAGACTTCGGTGCGGGCTACGCCTACGCCGTGATGATCGAAGACGCGACCATCGCGCCGAACTGATTACTTCGCCTTGAACGCGGGCATCTGATGGCCGACGCGCTTGGCCATCTCGATGCCGAGCGCTTGCAAGCCGCTCATCGGCCGGACCATCACTTCGAACTCGATGATCTTGCCAGCCTCGGTGAAGCGGATGAGGTCGATGCCTTTGAGCTGCTTGTCACCGACGGTGGCGCTGAACTCGAGGACGACGCTGAGGCCATCCTCGGTCGCCAGCTCGCGATGGTACGCGAAGTTCTCGAACACCGAGAATGCGGTGGTCAGCACGAGGATCACGGCCGCCGCCGATTCGTAGGCGGTGTGCGCCATGGGTGATCGGAACGAGGCCTGCGGGTCGACGATCGAGGACAGGTTCGAGAGGTCGCGCGCGGTGATCATCTGGTGCCACGTCGCGAGGGCGGCGGCGGCGCCGGGTTGGAGATGGGTCATCTGGAAGGGACCTGCGGTGGCGTGCGCTCGGGCGGCGAGCTCGAGCGTCCGGACTCGGATCTCGAGATCGTGCATGCGTGTGTTATCGGGACGAACCAGCAACGGCATGATCGCCGAGACGGAGCCTATCAGCCGCGCGCCACCCGTGCGGTCAGGAACGTGATGTGGATCATCGACGCCAGGACCACCAGCTTCTGGCCGATCACCTGCGTACGAAACCCACCTTCGCTGTTCAGACGCGGCCCGAACAGGACGAGTGCGACATAGCCGAGGACCACGAGGACGTACGCGGCATTCACCCCGTTCTGGATCGGCTGCGCTCCGTTCGCCGCCATCGCGATCGTGAGGAATGCGACGTAGCCCAACAGGCAGCCGAAAGCGGCGAGCACGCACGAGTTGTGGGCCGCGAGCGCGAGGTTGAACGGGGTGACCGCGATGCCGATGAACGCAGCTCCACTGATGGTGCCGAAACCCGCGCTCGCATGACCGGCCCACGCGGCGCGCGCGCGTCCGAAAGCGAACGCTCGCCACGCCCACGCGAACGCGATCAACGCTGCGCCGATCGTAGTGAGCGCGATGAAGAACAGCGCGCACGAGACATAGTTCATCGTGCCCGACCACGCTCGCGTGGCGCCGAGGTCCGAGAGAAAATTCACGGTCAGCCGGTAGTGCGGAGCGAACCCGTCGAAGTGGTTGCCACCCGGATAGAGCACCATCGCGATCGCTACCAGCACGACGAACTGGAGCGCCGCATACCTGAGAACTACAGCGCGCCGCACCGGACTCCATCGTAGCGTAGTCAAGACAACCCTCACAAATCAAGGACGCGCGATTCGCGTTCTTACCGGCATGCGTAATTTACTTCGTCTCCTCTTTTTTCCTGCGCTCGCCACCGCGGCCGCCGTCCATCCGACGTGATGTTCGCGAGCCGGATCATCGACCCGATGGCCAAGTAGCGAGGTACACGTCGACGACCGCACCGATGCGGGCCTCGCCGAGGTGCGCGATGCCGCGCTCGCCTTCGCAGTTGCCGCGCGCATCGCACACGGGCGCGAGCGTGTGCGCGAGCGGGATCGAGGTCACCACGTCGGAGAGTGGCCGGAGCTCGGCGGGCGTGCTCTTGCGATCGCCATCGCGGTCGGCCCACAGGAGCAGCTTCGCGAACATCGGGTCGCGCACATCGACCACGCCATCGCCGTTCGCATCGAGCGTTGCGAGCGCCGCAAACCCGTCGTGCGCGGTGGTCCCGGCGATCGGCGTACCATCGCCAAACAGCTCGGCGCCACTCGTGATCGCGCCATCACCGTCGCGGTCGAGTGCGATCCACGGCGTGGCCGCGGTCGGCCAATCGCTCGCGACGGGCGACCCTTGGAATGCAAACACACCGTGGTTCGAGGCGAAGTCGATCGCTTGGTCCTCGAACGCCATCACGAGCGGTGTACTGCAACGGCGCCGATGGGCGTTGACCAGACGGCAGTACGCGTCGACTCTTTCACGCTGCGGGTTGGAGAGACTCGCGAGCATCGAAATCGTCGGATCGGGGTATTCGTCGGTGAACGGAATCGCCAGCATCGGCCCTTTGCACGGATTCTGCGCGTGCCACTCGCAGGCGCGGCGAACGGCGCGCTGCTTGGGATCTCCGAGGTTCTGGAACCAGCGATGGAGTGGCGTCAGCGGCACGAGCGGTCTCGTTGGCGGCGGTGCGAGCGGCGGCACGCTGATCACCGGATCTGCCACGTGTACCGCGGCCTCGGCGACGGCCTTGGCGCAAGGCTCGGTGACGACGATCCGCTCGACGACGGGCTTCGCACTCTGATCGCAGCCGAGCATCAGGCACGCGGCACCGAGCCACAGACGTGGTTGAGACATCCAGACCACAACGCGCTCGAACGCGAATGGATCTGGAAAGTTGGCATGCAACCGCGACGCGCCTGCGGTGTCGCGCGCTAGGATTGGTGCGTCATGCCAACCACACCGACCGCTGGTGTCTCCGCTGCTACCGAGACCGCTGCGCAAACCCCGGCCTCGAATCTCACGACGCTCGCAATCGATATCGGTGGTAGCGGGCTCAAGGCCTTGCTGCTCGCGCCCGATGGTACGGCGACGACCGATCGTGTTCGCGTGCCGACGCCGAAGCCGGCCGTGACCGGCAAGGTGCTCGAAGCGCTCGTCGCGCTCGTGCAACCGCTGCCCGCCTATGATCGCGTGAGCGTCGGGTTTCCGGGGGTCGTGGTCGATGGGGTCACGCGCACCGCCCCGAACCTCGATCCGAGCTGGAAGGATTTCGATCTCGCGGCCGAGCTCGGCCGGCGCTTGCATCGCACCGTGCGCGTGCTCAACGACGCCGGCGTGCAGGGCTACGGCGTGATCCAGGGGCAAGGGCTCGAGATGGTGCTGACGTTCGGCACGGGCCTCGGCTGCGCGCTCTACTACAACGGTGTCTACGTCCCGAACCTCGAGCTCGCTCACCATCCGTTCAGGCACGGCGAGACGTACGAGGATTATGTTGGCAAGGCCGCTCTCAAGGACGTCGGCAAGAAGAAGTGGAACAAGCGCGTCTCGCGCGTGATCGCGCAGGTCACGACGACGTGGAATCCGCGCAAGCTCTATCTCGGTGGGGGTAACGCGAAGCATCTCGAGCTCGAGCTGCCGACCGACACCGAGATCACGTCGAACGTTGCCGGCCTACTCGGCGGCATCGCGCTCTGGAAGTAGAAGCTCAGCGACCGCCTCGATCCGGCTGGCGCGATATCCACGAGATCGTCGACAAGACCAGGGTGCCGCGGCACCAGGCCACGATGTTGATGGCCGAGGCCGCGGAGACCGACCTTGGCTTTCAGACCAACGTCATCGGCAAATGGGGCATATGGGGCATGTGGGGCATATGGGGCATATGGGGCATGTGGGGCATGTGGGGCATGTGGGGCACGCCCGCCGGGATCCTTGTCGCGGACGCGACCACGTGTGACGACGCGCTCGCTTCCATGGCGACAAGATCCTGTTCCTCCAGCCTGCGCGCGACGAAGGGTGATCCGAACGGAGACGCGGGCTGTGCGGCCGTGTGGGCCGCACTCGAGCCCAAGTGGTAGTCGGATCTCGGCCAATGGCAGGTTGAGACGGCCGGGACGCGAGCGAAAAAACGCTGACGGGATCAGATCGATCCGATCAGTTGTATTTTTCGATCGGGCATTCGTCAGCCCGCCGGCGCTAGCCGTACGTGTTGATCCGCGCGCCCTGGCCTTCGCTTCCGACCGGCGGCGCAGAGCTCTGCTCGATCAACTTCACCGCGGCTTCGCCTTCAACGCGCGCCTGGTTGCGCGCGATATTGGTGACTCCGATTTCCCAGGTCCCTGGCGTCCCTGGCGTCTCTGGTGTTGACGAAATGACCATGTCTCTACATCGACCAGAACCTCGACTCGTTCAGAACGTGACGTAGAGCTCGTCTTCGGGCTCGCCGATCTTGATGTCCTTGAACGTGATGGCTTCGCTCGTCATGCCGATGTTGTTCTCCACTGTCGGGAACTTCAGTCCATTCACCTCTTTCCAACCCGAGACCTTGTAGCCGATGTTGCCGCCCGGCTTGACGACCTCGATGCGCGCGATCTGAAACGACGTCGGGTCGACGTCGACCTGATACGAGGTGCCCATACGCGCGGTGTCGGCCGGATCGAAAGACAGGAGCAGCACTTCGAGCGGCTTACCGTCATCGCCTGCTGCCTCGCCGACGTAGCCGAGCTTCGAGCCCGGCTCTTCGAGCAAGAACGGCATGCACAGCGCGGCAGTGTCGTACTGCCAGCGCTCCTTCGCGACCTTGCCGGCTTGCTCGGCGTCTTTCTCCGGCAGCGCCGAGCGCTTGCCCGCTTGTTCGCCCCAGGCCTCGAGCCGCTCGCCGTAGATGTCGCGCTTGACGACGACGTCACCGTGATCGCCGAGCAACCGCCCCATCGCACGCGCATTCCACCGGTCCCACGCCTCTTCGCCTTCCATCTGGGTCTTGCCGTCGTTCGAGACAACCTCGCTCCAGCGGAGCTGTTTGACCATCGCCCATTTGTCCATGCCGCCTGCCGCCGCCGCGACCTTGTCGGCGATCTCGACGGCTTTCGGATCCGACTTCGCGCGATCGAATGCGGGGGTCGCATTCGGATAGCGCTGAAACGTCGAGCGACCGGGTCCACAACTCGCGACGCTCAAGAGCGCCAGTCCAAGGATTGCCTTCATGGCGCCGACCTTACTCAATAAAATGACGCAGCCGGGAGGTTGTCGGAAGTTCTGTAACACTCGTTGCCGTCACGTAACACCCGTCTGACACGTCCTCGCATTGCACAAGTTGGCGTTGTCCTGTCCGGTTTTACCGGTCTACTGGCGCTCGCAGACCGACTCGAACTCATCGCGTTCGTCGTGATCGCCGCGGGCTCGAGCGACCGCACGACGAGAGACGCCACGCTTCCTGACGCGACGAAGGTGTCGGTCGATTCATCGAATCCCGTGTGCGACGGCACCGCGACCGATCATGAGTTAATTCCCGGCGACGACCGCGAGCTTGGTCGTGATCGCGATTAGCCGCTGACACAGCGCGTGCGCTTGCTCCGCGAGCTCGGGAAATTCGGCTTCGCGTGCGGATTTCGTGAGCGCCGTGGCGCGTTCGACGAGCGCGACCATCGCGATCCGCATGTGCTCCTGCGTGCCGGCGGTCGCCATCTCGGTGTTGACCTTCTGCACTTCGCTGGCGATCTCGTGGAGCCCGGCCATCAATTCGCCGAGCCGCGCGTTGCGAACGGCGAGGGCAGGCGCGCGCTCCAGGATCTGCTGAGCAAGCGCCTGCTGGCTGTCGCGAGAGCTCGAGATCGCGGCGATCAGCAGCTGGCCTGTAACCTGGAGCCGGGTCTCGGCATCAGCGAGCTCGTTCAGGGTCGAGTTCGTACGTTCCAGGTGCTTCAAGCTCTCGAGCGGCGACCGCAGGAACAGCTCGCCGAGGCGCTGGTAGGCCGCGAGTGCCTCGTCAAAGGCGCCAGCGGCCTGGGTCAGGGCGGTCGGATCGGGCTTGGCCATGGCCCCTTGTACCGCGGCATGCGAGGGTACCGGTACGCATGAAGTACAAGGCTCCGCTCCAAGACATGCTGTTCGTTATCAACGAGCTTGCTGACCTCGAATCGGTCGCGAAGCTGCCGGGCTTCGAAGACGCCACCGACGAGATGGCGCGCGAGGTGCTGACGCAGAACGCGCGCTTCGTCGAGGACGTGATCGCGCCGCTCAACCGGATCGGCGACACGAACTACTCGACGCTCAAAGACGGCGTGGTCACGACCACGCCCGGCTTCAAGGAGGCGTTCAAGCAGTACGGCGCGGCGGGCTGGCAAGGCGTGCAGCACGACACCGAGTTCGGTGGCCAGGGCTTGCCCAAGCTGGTCGCGACCCCGTGCATCGAGATGCTCAATGCGGCGTGCCTGTCGTTCGCCCTGTGTCCACTGCTCACCGACGGCGCGATCGAAGCGCTGATGACGGCCGGTAGCGACGAGCAGAAGCAGACCTATCTCGCGAACTTCGTCTCCGGCAAGTGGACCGGCACGATGAACCTCACCGAGGCGCAAGCCGGCTCGGACCTCGCGCTCGTGCGCTCGCGTGCCGTGCCCGAGGGCGACGGGACGTATCGCGTGTTCGGCGAGAAGATCTACATCACGTACGGCGAGCACGACATGGCCGAGAACATCGTCCACCTGGTGCTCGCGCGCGTGCCGGACGCACCGGAGGGCGTGAAGGGCATCTCGCTGTTCACCGTGCCGAAGATGCTCGTCAACAAGGACGGCTCGCTCGGCGAGCGCAACGATGTCTACTGCGCCTCGATCGAGCACAAGCTCGGCATCAAGGCGAGCCCGACCGCGGTGCTGGTGTTCGGCGATGGCACGTTCGAGGTCGGTGGCAAGGCCGGCGCGATCGGTCAGCTCGTCGGCGAAGAGAACCGGGGCCTCGAGTACATGTTCGTGATGATGAACGCCGCGCGCTTCCAGGTCGGCGTGCAGGGCATCGCCGTCGCCGAGCGCGCGTACCAGCAGGCCGCGAACTACGCGCGCGATCGCGTGCAGTCGCGTGACCTCGCCGGCTCGAAGGGCCCGGTCACGATCATCCATCACCCCGATGTGCGCCGCATGTTGATGCTGATGCGCTCGCAGGTCGAGGCCTCGCGCGCTCTCGCGTACGTGACCGCGGCGGCCTACGACGTCGTCCACAAATCTGCGGACGCCGAGGCAAAGAACCAGAACCAGGCGTTCTACGAGTTCCTGGTGCCGATCGTGAAGGGCTGGAGCACCGAGCTCTCCGTCGAGGTCGCCTCGCTCGGCATCCAGGTCCACGGCGGCATGGGCTTCATCGAGGAGACCGGCGCTGCGCAACACTTTCGCGATGCGCGCATCCTGCCGATCTACGAAGGCACGACCGCGATCCAGGCGAACGACCTGATCGGTCGCAAGACCGTGCGCGATGGCGGCGCGACCGCGAAGACGATCGTCGCGCACGTCCGCCGCACGGCGGCGAAGCTCGCGGGGTCTGGTTCGAAGGGTTACGCCGCGGACCTCGCCGCGATCGCTGTGCGGCTACAAGCCGGCGCGAAGGCGATGGAGGATGTCATCGATTACATCCTCAAGGAGGTGAAGAGCGACGTGAAGGGCGTGTTCGCCGGCTCGGTCCCGTACCTCGAGCTGTGCGGTATCGTACT
>JAYVLQ010000014.1:0-3307 GCA_043759355.1 Kofleriaceae bacterium | reverse complement strand
CCGACGTTCGACAGCTTCGCGAGCACGTCGTTCGTGACGGTGATGATGTCGCAACCGACCGACTCGGCGTGGAACACGTTGAGCAGCTCGCGCGGCGAGGCCCAGATCAGCTCGGCCTTCGGTAGCGTGTGGGTGAGCACGCTGGCGGCCGCCATCAGCGGCAGCGGATCGACGCCGGTATCGGCGATGCGGCCCGCGAACACCGAGATGAACGCCGGGGTCTTCGGATCGAGGTGCGCGACGACATCGCGAACCTGCTCGAGCGTGAACAGCGCGGTGACGTTGAGCGGCACGCCGGCCTTCGCGAGCGTCTGGATCAGCTTGTAGCTGGGCTCGCCCTGGGTGTTCGTGACCGGAATCTTCACGTTGACGTTCTTGCCCCAGCTCGCGATCTCCTTCGCTTGCTTCTCCATCTCGGCGAAGTCATCCGAGAAGACCTCGAACGAGATCGGGCGATCCGGAATCGCCGCGAGGACCTCCTTCGCGAAGCCGCGGTAGTCGGTGATGCCGACCTTTTGCATCAGCGTGGGGTTCGTGGTGAAGCCCTTGACGAACGGCTTCGCGTACATCGCGACCATGCCCTTGAGGTCGGCACCGTCGGCGAAGATCTTCACTTTGAGGTCGGAAACAGCGGTCATTGCTTTTGCTCCAAAATCCACGCAGCTGCCTCGGGCAGCCCGGCCACATTTACCGCAAATCGCTCGGGTTTGCGCTCCGAATATCCACGGTCGATGAAGATCGCTCGGGTCCCGGCGGCGACGCCTGCATCGGTATCTCGCCAGCGGTCGCCGACCATGAAGCTCGACGGTAGATCGATGCCGCGGTCGCGTGCCGCGTTCACCAGCATGCCGGGCTTGGGCTTGCGGCAGTCACAGGCCCCTTCGCCCCCGACAGGGTCGTCGTGGAAACACGCGTAGATCGCGTCGAGCGGCAGCTCCGCGGAGAGCCTGGCGTGAATCGCCTCGACCGCGGCGCGGGTCTGCTTGCCACGCGCCACGTCGGGCTGGTTCGTGACGACGACGAGCTCGAAGCCGGCCGCGCGCAGCGCGGTGAGGGCCTCGGCAACACCCGGCAAAATCTCCATCTCGTCGACGGAGTCCGGCGGATACGGTTTGCCATCTCGCACGACCGAGGCGTTGATCACGCCGTCGCGGTCGAGAAAGACGGCGCGCTTCACTTCTGAGCCTGGGCGGTCGATTCCCACTTGGTCTGCACCTTCTTGAGCTTCGGGTGCGAGACGAGGAGGTGCCACACGACACCCTGGAATGCTTCGGAGTGCGGCGTGATGTTGGACTCGTTGACGATCGGGATCACGACGCACGCATCGGCGACCTGCTTGGTATAACCACCGTCGCGACCGACGACACCGACGATGCTCGAGCCGATTTCTTTGCCGAGCTCGAGCGCGAGGACAAGGTTCGGCGAGATGTTCTTCTCGAGGTTGCCACCACCGACGCTGAAGATGAAGAGCGTGTCGTGCTTGGTGAGCCGCGAGCCCTTCAGCCACTCGCTGAACACGGTCGCCCAGCCTTCGTCGTTCGTGCGCGCGGTGAGCTCCGAGACGTTGTCGGTCGGCGCGTACGCCTCGAAGCCGGCGATCTTGCGAAAATCGTTGACCGCGTGACCGCAATTGCCGGCGCTGCCGCCGACGCCGAGGAAGAACAGGCGACCACCGCGCTCGCGCGTCGCGACGAGCACGTCGACCATCTTCTCGATCTCGTCGGCGTCGATCTGGTCGATGACCTTCTTGGATTCGTCGAGGTGCTGGCGGCTGTAGCTGGTCATGGTGCTTCCTTGGACAATAAACGACGGGTGTCTTCGAGGCCGGCGAGAGACCCGATCTCGTAAAAGCGCTCGCTGACCTCGTAGCCGAACAACTGGCCGTTGGCGAGTAGATCCTGATAGATCCTCACGAGATCGAGCTTGCCATCGGGATAGCCGGTGAAGGCTTCGGCTCGGAACGCGCCGAGCCCCCAATCGATATGCGTGAGGCCGGTCACGCCCTTGGCCTTGTCGTACCGAGCGATGTGACCGTCGCGCATCTCGACGTTACTGGCGTCGTACTGACCGTCGTTCTTGTAGACGGTCATCAGGCCGAGCTGTTTGCTCGCGCGCCACGCCTCGGTGATGGCCGTGTAGTCGCACAGGAGGTACGAGTCGCCGTACATCACGAGGAACTCGTCGCCGAGCAGTGGCAGCGCGTTGCGAAGCGCCCCACCGGTGCCGAGCAGCTCGCCGTTCGGCCCGCGCTTGTCGTGCGAGTACTCGACCTGGATGCCGAACGCACTGCCGTCGCCGAGCACGGCTTCGATCTGATCCGCGAGGTGCGCGATGCACATCACGACGTGCGTCACGCCGGCGTCGCGGAGCAGCTTCAGCTGATGAACGATGAACGGCGTGCCGTTGATATCGAGCAGCGCTTTCGGAATCGCCCTGGTGACATCGCCGAGCCGAGTCGCCAGGCCTCCCGCGAGGATGGCAACCGTCGGCATCACGAGAACACGACGCGCGTACCGTCGAAATCGAACCGGAACCGGACCTCTTCGAGGCCGGCCTCGACCATCGCGGCGCGCACCTTCATCGGTTCGGGTGCGTAGAACATGAGGAAGCCACCGCCGCCAGCGCCGACGAGCTTGCCGCCGATCGCCCCCGCCTTGCGACCGAGCTCGTACCACTCGTCGATCTTCGGATTGCTCATGCCGCTGGAGCGCTTGCGCTTGTTCTCCCAGTGCTCGTGCATGATCTCGCCAAACAACGCCGGCTGGTTTTGCTCGAGCGCTTGCTTGCTGCGAAAGCCGAGCTCCTTCACGTAGTGCATGCCCTGGATCATCGTGGCGTCGGCTTGCTTGGTGCGGGTGTCTTGATCCTGGAGGATCGCGCTCGCCGAGCGAGAGAACCCGGTGAAGAACAGGAGCAGGTGATCCTCGAGCTCGTGCAAGGTCGTCGACGACATCGGCACGGGCTCGGCATGGACGTCGCCGTTCTTTGCGAACTCGAATGCGGTGATGCCGCCGTACGCCGCGATGTACTGATCCTGCTTGCCGACCGGTTGCTTCAGCCGGTCGATCTCGAGCTCGCATGCGAGGCGGGCGAGATCACCGGGGAGTAACAAGCGACGCTCGAAGCTGTAGAGCGCCTTGAGGAGGGCCGTGGTGAAGCTTCCCGACGAGCCGAGACCCGTGCCCGCGGGAATGTCGGCGAGCGTCGTGATCTCGTGCTGGAGATCCGTGATGCCCATCATGCGGAACGCTTCGCGCACGATCGGGTGCTCGATCTGATCGACGCTGTCGACCTTCTCGATCTTCGA
>JAYVLQ010000013.1:0-11861 GCA_043759355.1 Kofleriaceae bacterium | reverse complement strand
TCGATTTCACCATCAGATTTATCATCGTGCATTCCTCGGTCGCCCTCGACACTGATCTTTGGGGAGGCCGGTGTCTCAGCTACGTTGGCAGAGAGGGCTCGATGGCACGGGGCAAAGATGGCGACTTCTCGATGGCGGTCGATTAGCCTGAAGCGCAGGAGTTCCGGAAATCACTCGAGAGTGCCGACGGCAAGCCGCTCGGAGAAAAGCAGCTCCACGTGACGCTCAGGGGCGGTCTCGCGGACGTGATCGAGAAGACGAAGCCCGCACCGACAGGAGATGAATGATGCGACGCGCACGGGCATACACGTTCAACTCCAAACTATCGCTGCCGGAGATCCACGAAAAGTTTTGCGAGGTTGGCCCCTGGCGATGGATCGAGCGCGAGAGTGATCGGCTCGGCGACTACATCTCGGCTCGTGCTCTGCTCGAGCCTGATGAAGCGATGGTCAAGATCTTCATCAATAGCGAAGGTTTCGCTGTCGACCTAAAACTCGAGGCCGATCCGCTGAAGGTCGACGCAGTGTACGACACCGTGTTCACGTTGCTCCTTCCAGCGATCGGAGCAACCGAGGTTACGGAGTCGGATCCGATCGAGTGACGCTCGGAAGCGTTCCCTTGCCGATGAACACCTGACCACCGCAGGCAGCAATCACATCGGCCAAGCGCTGCATGGATGTCGCGATCAGGCAGGACCACGACTCTACCTGCCCCAGCTACTGCGGCGGGCAGGGCGTCTAGCTTCGTTGGAATGCCAGCAAACGTGACGGTGGTGCCCACTGTGACGATAGCAACTGATCTGCGGACGCAGGTATCCGCTCCTCGATTACCAACATCCGGAGCGCGTTCGATACGGTCGCTCCGGTTGCGTGATAGGACGTTTATGTTGGTGTGCCGATGAGCGTCGGCGAGCTCTTCTCGGCTCATCTCCGGGGCCCGGAACGAAATGTTCGTGGCTTGCAGTCGGCCCTCGAAGGCCTGGGGTTCGCGAACGAAGCGGCGGCGTATGGTGCATGGTGCGCGCACGACCATGAGATCGTTGGGCAGGGCGCCTGGTTCGGACGCCGGATTGCTATTGGCGCCGTCCCCCCTACTGCCGTCGACGGTGAGTTGTGGTTCGATATTTGCGAGCTAGCGCTGATGATTCGCGCCGGTCGCGCGTGGCTTTCAACTCGAGCCACCAGGCAATGGCAGATGCGAGGATTTCTCGACGTTGCACAATGTGAAGCACGAGCTGTTCAAGTCGCACCGCCGTATCTCGCGCTGGATCCCGAGCGCCTCCTCGGCGTCGAGGAGCGCGCGATTTGTACACGACTCACGTGCGGTGAGGCTTCGCTGTACAGCTGGTGGTTCGGCAAAGGCCTGCCCCACCTGTTCGATTGGCAAGCGGCGCAAGAGTCGTTGGGTTCCGCAATGCGCGACCTCTGGCTGATGAGCCGCAAGGAGTGGACCTCGACGAAGCTCGACGAGGATGAGGCGGCGCGGATCTTCGTCACACCTTCAACAATCGACTGGGATCCTGACGAGGTCCTCGAAGCGGAGCTAAGAATTCCGGAGACGAAGCACGGGATGATTCGCGGTGAATACACGCGCGAGCCGGATATCGGGTTTCGGACGTCGGTCTTGATCGAGAGCGGCCTCTTCGAAACGGTGACGTACTGGGGATCGCTGGCCGAGGATATCAAGCTCACGTCGCTGCTCGACCGGCGCACCTTTCGGTGAGTGAGTCCGACGATTTCGGGGCGCTTTGAACGTACTGGCATCTGTTCGAGGCGCGGTCATCGCAGATGCGTGCTGTTAGAGAGCATCCTCGTCGATGGAGAACGTGTAGTTTTGAGGCGGTCTGTTTGATGGTCGGCGGATCAAACGCCATCACCGCCGGTGCCTGGTCAGGCGTGACGAGTGTTGGCACGCCGCCCGAGCCTGAGCCGCAGAGGTGACACGACCTTCGCTGCGCCACGTAGACATCGACGCCGTCGAAGAAGCTGCGCTCGATAGCGGCAAGCAGAGATTCGTGCTGGCCGATTTCGAGAAGATGCTCAAACGCGGTCCGCAGAATGAAGCAGAACGCAAGCGCTCGTACTACGTCGACCATCCGGAGTTTCAGACGATGGGCGAGTTTGCGAAGTACGTGCAGAACGTCGAGTCATGGCAGGACAACTAACTCCCCGATCGCTCGCCGAGATGCGGTTCGCCGCGTCACTGGCGCCGTGTCCGCATTGCGGTTTTACGCGACCAGCGAAGCTCGACCTACAGGGCGGAGGGAACTCGTGGGTTCTCTACGGTCCGTGCCCGTCGTGTGGAAAGGCGCGCTCGGTCAACTTCACCACCGATGGTGATCCGTTTGCCGATGCCAGCCCGCTAGGTCGGAAGCACGATCGACGCGAACTCGGCGGTACGGAACCTTCGCGGATCATCACGCCGAAGCAGTTCATTGCCGAGCTCGAGCGCGTACTCCCCTCGACGCACGTCGATCCGATGACACTCGACGTCGCCGCGTGGATGGACGCGTCGAAGGCTGTCGACCGCGCGGTGACAGTCGCGCGCGAGCTCCTGAAGTTTCCGGGGCAAGAACAATTCCGCGACGAACGCGAACGCTTGAATACGCTTGCGGAGCGGTTCGCCGGCGACGCCTCGCGGATCTGGATGTTGCGCCAAGGGAGGCTGACGCTCGGCGAAGAGATTCGCGGTTTGCTCAATCAAGTCACCCCCACGCACCTGCCCACGCTCGCGGCGCTCCATGCGTATCTCGAGCGCCGTCCGTCCGTAGTTCGCAACGTGCGCGGAGTCTTGGACGCTGTGATCGACGCCGACAGCGACGTTGGGAGCATCGGCGCGTCGGCTGGTGACGGAGCTGTGACGGTCGTGTTGGTGGCTCGTCGCGGCACGCGAACGGATATCGAAGAGGCGATCGGTCGCGACGGCGCGACGAGCGGAACGGTCGACGTCATGGGGCATCGACTCGATGTTCCGGTCGAGTACGACGGCGACGCTGTCAGGCTCGTAACGATCCGGTTTGCGTAATCATCGAAGCGATGGCGATGCCGATGCCGACGACTACTGGAGCTTTCACCTCGCGCAGGAGCACGAGCGCACGCATTCATCACGCTATGCCGATGGAGAAATCCCCAACCCGCTTCCCATCTCGCGACCGCACCTCATGCTGGTGAAGTGATGAAACCGCTTAGCGAGACGAGTTGATTGACGTACGGGCTCATGGCGATCTCGGCGATCTTATCAATCGCACCGTTCGTGTCGACGATAATGATCTGACGAATCGGAGCGAGTTTGTAGAGTTGCGGCGCTATCGAAAGAAACTTTGTAGCGGCGAGAGTCACGCCCTCTACCAGTCCTCGAATGATGATCGGATTGTCCGCGAGTGCGCGAACGGGTGCCATCCACGTTGCTTGGTAGCGTGCGATCAATTCGTTGCTGCGCAGTGTCAGCGTCGGAAATCGGGGGTCGGCCCGTAAGCTCGGAGTTCACTGGCGGCTTCGGTCTGCGTCACGATCAATTCGCCCTGCGGGTCGCCGGTCTTTTGCAGAACGGCTGCGAGTTCTAAACGTGCATCGTCGGAGTCGGGATTCGCGAGCACGTTGCCGATTGCCGCGTCACGGATCGTCATCATTCGAGTGTATCCGGCGTGATGATGTGGATCACGCCAGGTAAAGGGCCGCGAATGTGTGAGTCGGTCGGTCAGCGGAGCTCCCTGACGCCCTCGTCGCGCGCTAGGCACGCCTGCGACGAGCGAGCGGCCGTGCTCGATCTCGATGACCGGGACCTGATAGGATTTGGGGGTGGTAGCGCGTTTTTCGACGGCGGGCTTCGCGCCGGCTGAGACTCCGCGCGTCGTGGTCGCGAGCGATGGCACGCTGGCCGCGATCCACGAGCCATCGCGCATCACGATCCTGAGCCTGCCGGGTTGCACGGCGATCGCCGAGGTCGGCGTCGATCCAGAGGCCGGTGCGAGCGAAGTGGCGTGGCTCGGCTCACCACCTCGGCTCGCCGTGCTTTCGCGCTACGCGGCGCACAGCACGGTCCATCTGCTCGACCCGCGCGGGCCGCGGACGATCGCGGAGATCCGGCTCGAATCACCGATGCGGCTGATGGCGTCGGTCGGCAACCACGCGCTCGCGCTCGGTGCACTCGGGGCCGCGGTGCTGACCGCTAGCGATACCCACCTCACTCCATATCAGTTTCCCGCGCGCGCGGTGCCGACGAAGGGCGGGGCTGCGGGGCCGCTGTTCGTCGTCGCGGTGCCCGGATCGATCGAGGAGTGGGATCCGCAGTCGCGGATGCCGAAGCGACGCCTGAAGCTGCCGAAGCCTGGGGTCATCACGGCGCTCGGCGGTAGCGATCGCCTGGTGTGGATGACCACGCAGCAGGATCCCACGCGGGTCGACGTGTTCGCGCTCGTCAATCGCGGCCAGCCGAAGTTTCACGAGCTACCGGAGCCGATCGGCTACGTGGCGTCCCATCCGCGCAGCGACATGCTCGCGTGCATCGGCACCGATACCGGACGACTGTATGGCGTGGACCTCGATCGCAAGGGCGCGATCCGCGTGATCGATCTCGACGGTATCGATCGCGTGGAGTCGGCAGGGCTCGTCATCACGAGGACGAGCGCGGTGCTCGCGGCGCAGGCGCGCCGACCGGTCGTGCTGGTCTCGCTCGATGGCCGCGAGCTCGAGGTCTCGGTGTCGGTGCCAGCATCGTTCGCGCCTGTCGCCGAGGCTCCCCGCCGAGTCAGCCCTGCCCAATGGCAGGGAGGTGGTATCGCCGAGCCGCCCCGACAAGGCATCCCGGCCGAAGCGGTCATCTCGCAGGGTGATGGGGTCGCCGAGCCACCCGTGCGGAGCTCGACGCTGTACGGCGACGCGCTGCCCGAGCCGGTCGTACAAGCGCCACCTGTGCAGCTCGTGCCCTCGTCTGTCGATCCTGTTCCGCGCGCGCCGATGAAGTCGGTCGTGCCGACGGTCTCGCTCGCCGATCGCTTCACGTCATGGCGCGCGAGCACGTCGTCGCTCGCGGCAGCGGCGCCTCGTGCAATGGAACCCGCGGCACCACCCACGATCCACTGGCGCGAGGAGCTCGCGACCTGGACCCGCTCCGTGATCGCCGGCACGACGACTCGGCTGCCACCGAGCGTCATCGCGATCGAGCTGCTCGCGCAGCGGCTCGCGATCGCCGCGACGCTTCACGCCGGGCTCGCGTTCCTCTACGGTGCACACCTTTGTGGTGAAGCCGGGGTCGCGCCCGTCGACCTCGCGCGCGTGCTCGCGCAGAACTGGGACGAAGCGCTCGGTCGTGGCCAGCTCGCGAGCTCCCAGGTCGCGACGTTCCGCGATTCGCGCGTTCGCCTCGCGACGTTCGCACAGCGCGTGCTCGATCAGCTGCACCCCGCGACGGGCACGATCGTCGGCACGCCGGGGCCGATCGAGCTGCTCAGCGCGTGCGTGGTCGTCGCGCCCGACGATCAGCCGCTCGGACTCGTGGCCGAGGCGATGCTGCCGCTCGTCGGTGGTGCGATCCTCGCGGCAGATCCAGAGGTCGATCCGCGCGAGCTCGTACTCGAGGCCCGCGCCTACGGTGCGGTCGCGATGGTCCGCACAGCAGCGATCACCGACACCACGATGATCCTCGTCGTGTCCGATGAAGCGCGCGCCGATCAGCTCGAGCTACCGCGACTCAGCTAGCCGCGCCGACGACTTCGTCGCGCAGATAGTCTTTCTTCTTGCCGGCGAGGGCGCAGGCGACCTTCGCCGCGCTCCATCCCGCAGCGAGTGCGCCTTCGATGCCGAGCACGGGCAAGACCTGATCGCCGGTGAGCGTGAGGTTCTTGAGCCCGGTGATGTACGGCAGCGCACCGGTGTCGGCGGTCGCGGCGAGCTGACCTTTCCACACCGGCATCATCGGCAGCGGCAGATTGCGCGGCACGTCGTAGCTGCCGCGACCACCTGGCACGTGCGGCGGCGTCGCTTCGAACGGCGAGTGCGCGAGGACGAGATGCTTCTCGAAGAACGGCATCACGTCGCCGAGCCGGCGCCACAAGCCCGTGCGCAGCGCCATGCACTTGGCGACCAGGCGATCGGGCTCGATCGCGCCCTCGGTCGGGAGCACCGCCGCGATCGTTGCGATGACGCGACCGGCATCGTCGGCCTCGCCGAGGTGCACGGAGAAGGCGGCATCGCCGACCGGCGCTTTATCGAGGCTGGAGATCACGGCGACGGTCGGCGCCATGTGCTCCGGCAGCCCGGCTTCGTCGAGCACGATGTTCAGCGTGTAGCGATAGCCAATGATCGACATGGTCGCGGCGAGCTGCGGCAGCTGCTTGGGCGCCTTCTTGCCGAGCAGATCGACGAGCGCCTGCGGAGAGCGGCTCGCGACGACCTGGCCGCACCCGATCTCGTCGCCATTCGCGAGGATGATGCTCGAGATCTTCGACCACGAGATGGCTGCATCGGCGACGGTGCCGGAGCGAACCTCGCCACCGGCGGTCGTGAGCTTCTCGACGAGCAGCTCGCGGATCGCATCACCATCGCCGCGCAGCGCCGGCGGTCCGGCGTACCAGGCATCGAGAGCACGCGCGATCGCGGCGGGCGGCGCATCTGGATGGCGCAGCGCGATCGCGGCGAGCCCGCGCCATAGCGCCACGCTCGGATCGGTCTCGACATCCTTCCACCAGGCCGCGGCGGTCGCTCCGAGGTGCTCGGCGAGCTTTGCCACTTCGCGGCGCTCGAAGAAGCCGACGCCCGGGAACGCGTGCTCGCTGCCGAGCAAGGGATCGAACAGGCGCGCGACCTCGGAGCCCTTTTGCCAGCGCGCGAGCGACGCTTCGCTGGTGGCACCGAGCTCGCGCGCGAGCTCCGCGGCGATCCGATCGCCACCGAGGTCGACGCGGAAATCCGGCGCGACGATCTGGGCCGCGATCCGCGGCTCGCGAAACTTGCGACGCAGCGCGAGCTCGCCGTGCAGCTCCTTGAGCACGCGCTCGGCGGCGGAGCCGGCGACGGTTGGCCACACCACGGGCTCGATCGGCAGCTTGTGAGGACCGAGCTGGTAGCGGGCAGGGCGATCGTCGCCGAGGAGCAGCGTGCGCATGCCGCGACGTGCGCACAGCGTGGCGCACACGAGAGCGGCGAGGTCATCACCGAGGACGACGAGGTCGTAGGAATTACTCGGCACGAGGCGGGCATGGTGAAGCTAACACGATCCGACCGTCGGCAATTTCGCGAACGATCCGCGGCAGCAGCACGTGCTCGGCGAGCTGGATCCGCTCGTGAAGCGTCTCGGCGGTGTCGCCGATAGCCACCGTCACGGCGACCTGCGCGAGCATCGGTCCACCATCGACGCTCGCGTCGACGACGTGCACGGTAACGCCGCTCTCCTTCGCCCCGGCCGCGATCGCCTGGCCGGTTGCATCCATGCCCGGAAACGCGGGCAGGAGCGATGGATGCGTGTTGATCACCCGGCCCGCGAACCGGTCGAGAAAGTGCGGCGTTAGCACGCGCATGAACCCGGCGAGCACGACGAGCTCGACCTCGACCTCGCGCAAGCCGGCGATCAGCAGATCCTCGAACGCCATCCGCCCGAGCCCGCGGTGATCGATCGCGAGCGCGGGCTTTCCGGCAGCGGTCGCGCGCGCGAGGGCAGGCGCGCCTGGGTTGTTCGAGATCACGATCGCTATCCGCGCCACGCCGAGCTCGCCGCGCGCTTCGGCGTCGAGCAGCGCCTGCAGATTCGTCCCCGTCCCCGAAACCAGAACGCCGATGTTCATGGTGCTAGACGAAGCGAGATGCGTCGCCGCCATCGCGAGGGACGAGCGTGCCGACCACGCGCGCCGACACCCCGGCGAGCAGCTCGACGGTGCGTGCCGCTTCGGCGACCGGAACGATGATCAGCATGCCGA
Source organism: Kofleriaceae bacterium (assembly GCA_043759355.1). Lineage (GTDB taxonomy): Bacteria > Myxococcota_A > Polyangia > Haliangiales > Haliangiaceae > JABFXX01. The sequence goes on along the minus strand of JAYVLQ010000013.1, from coordinate 3,952 downwards.
GGCCCATGTTGAACGTGCGATCCATCTCGGCTTCAGCGATGCCCGCACTCGCGATCAGCTTGAAGATCGCCGGCACGTCCCAGGTCGAGCGATCGAGCTCGACCGCGAGCGTGTCGTCGGCAAAGATCCGCGGCGGGTTCTCGATCAAGCCACCGCCGGTGATGTGCGCGCCCGCTTTCCAGGCGATCCCAGCTTCCGCGAGCTGGCGGAACGCCGAGGCGTAGATGATCGTGGGGCGCAGGAGCGCGTCGGCGACCGAGTCGCCACCGAGCTCCGCGGGCGTGGCGTCGAGCGGCAGCTTCAGCTCCTCGAGTACGACCTTGCGCGCGAGCGAGTGACCGTTCGAGTGCAGGCCCGCCGAGGGCAGGCCGATCACGACATCGCCAGCGACGAGGTCACGGGTCGGGCGAATCTTCTTCTTGTCGACGACGCCGACGCAGAAGCCGGCGAGGTCGTAGTCGCTGCCGTGATACAGGCCCGGCAGCTCGGCGGTCTCGCCACCGACGAGCGCGCAGCCCGCCTGGCGACAGCCATCCGCGATGCCCGCGATCACGGTCGCGGCAGTGTCGACCGAGAGCGCGCCGGTCGCGAAGTAGTCGAGAAAGAACAGCGGCTCGGCCCCGGTCACGAGCACGTCGTTGATGCACATCGCGACGAGGTCGACGCCGATCGTATCGTGGCGGTTCGCGGCCAAGGCGGTCTTTAGCTTCGTGCCAACGCCGTCGGTGCCGCTGACCAGGATCGGCTCGTCGTAGCCGGTCGGAATCCGACACAGTGCGGCAAAGCCACCGATACCGCCGAGCACCTCGGGGCGCATCGTCGATTTCGCGAGCGGCTTGATTCGATCGACCAGGGCGTTGCCGGCGTCGATGTCGACCCCCGCGTCCTTGTAGGTGAGCGCCATCGAACGCTCGTGTACCACACGCCAAGCACACAAAGAGGTCGTATGCTCGAGGTGATTGGTCATCGATGTTGTCGTACCGGCTCGCGATCACGCGGCCACGCTGGCCGCCGTCTTGCGAGCTCTTCCCGCGCGGATCGTGCGCTCGGTCGTCGTCGTCGATCGAGCCTCGCGCGACCGGACCGCCGAGATCGCGCGCGACGCCGGCGCGCTCGTGCTCCGCGAGTACACCGGTGGCTACGGTGCGGCCTGCCAGCGGGCGCAGGCACACTTCTCGTCGCTCCCGCGTGTCCCGGATCTGGTGGTGTTCATCCCGGGTGATCGCCCGGCCGCGGCCGCGCTGGTTCCCGCGCTTGTCGCACCGATCGAGTCCCGCGGCATCGAGCTCGTGCTCGGCACCGATTCGACCAAGCACGCGATCGGCGAGCGCGTGGTGATCGGCCTGATCGACACCGTGTATCGCCATCGCTGGTCTGGCGTCGGCCCGGTCCGCGCCCTCAAGTTCCCCGCGCTCGTCGCGCTCGGTATGCGCGATCGCGGCGCTGGCTGGGATGTGGAGATGTTGGTCCGCGCGACCAAGCTCGGCCTCACGAGCGACGAGGTCGCGCTACCTGCGGAGGAGGGCATGGGCCGCACCAAGGTCGGCTCGCGCGCGCTGCTCCATATTCTGCGCCACGCGACCATGCGATGATTCGGGCGTGAACGACGGGTTGGACAGGTTTGCGAGGGACTTTCCGGCCGGTACCGTGCTGTTCGAGGAGGGCCAGCCGGGCGACTTCATGTACGTCGTCACGACGGGCGAGATCGAGATCCGCCGGATGGTGGGCGAGAACGAGCGCGTGCTCGCGATCATCCCGGCCGGCGAGTTCTTCGGCGAGATGGCGATCCTCAACTCGAGGCCGCGCAGTGCGACCGCGGTGGTCCGGATCGACTCGCGCTTGCTCGTGATCGAGGGCAAGACGTTCGAGGCAATGCTGCGCGCTCGCCCCGAGATCGCGTTGCGGATCATCAAGTCGCTCGCGCTCCGGCTCGAGAGTGCGAACCAGCAGGTCGAGCTGCTGCTGTTGCCGACCGCGAACCATCGTGTCGTGCAGTGCCTACGGCATCTGGCAGAGGAGCAGATCCTGCTCGCGGGCACGCCGGTCAACATCGGTACCGCGATTCTCGTGCCGGAGCGCGTCGAGGACATCGCCACGCGTGTCGGCTTGCCAGTGCACGAGGTGATCGACGTCGTCGATCGGCTACGCGCCGCACGCCTGGTCTTGCTCGCCGAAGATGCGGGCATCGAAGGACACGGCTTCATCGTTCCCGAGGTCGGACGACTCCTCGAGTTCTTGGAATTTCTGACGCTGAAAGATCGCTTCGGGCCGTAGCCCTAGGCGGCGACCGAGCCGTCGCGAATCGCCATCACCTTGCGCACGAGCGCAGGGAGCTCGTCGCTCCGGCCCTGGATGATCGTTTCGATCTCGGGCGCCATCTGTCGCAGCTGACCGACCAACGCTTGCGCGGTGGTGCCGGTGAGCAACGACGAGACGACGGCGACGATGAACGAGCCACCCCAGATCTCTCGCGTCGCTTCCGACGGAGAACCGGCCTGGACTACTGTGAAACCTTCAGCCTGGAGAGCGCGGACAATCTCCTCGCGCTCGGTGCTGATCTCGTTGACGACAAGGATCGAAGACATCGCGACCTCACGTAACAGGGGACGCTTACCGCCCGAGTGTCTACCAAGTTCTTGCTGCTGCTGCGAGAGAAAGCCGCTGGAAACGCACGGGATAATAGGCTATCAGGTGCATCCCATGGCCTGGTGGTCACGTACGCAGGGGCTGGCCGAGCAGCCCAAAAAGTCCGTCCCGAAGGGAATTTGGACCAAGTGCGAGCGTTGCAATACGACGCTTTACGAGGCCGATCTCGACGCGAATCTGCGGGTTTGCGCGAGCTGCAACCATCACTTCCGGATGCCCACCCAGGGTCGGATCGAGATGATGATCGATGAGGGCTCGTGGATCGAGCACGATCTCCAGCTCGAGAGCACGGACCCGCTCGGGTTTCGGGTCGACGGCAAAAAGTACGTCGATCAGATCAAGAGCAGCATGCGCAAGGTCGGCCCCGGTGACGCGTATCGCGCGGGCACCGGCGCGATCGGCGGCATCCCGGTCGAGGCCGGGTTCTTCGTCTTCGAGTTCATGGGCGGCTCGATGGGCTCGGTCGTCGGCGAACGATTCGTGCGCGGCGTGGAAGCGGCGATCGAACAGAAAACCCCATTCGTCAGTTTCACCGCGACCGGTGGCGCGCGGATGCAGGAAGGGCTGCTGAGCCTGATGCAGATGGCCAAGACCAATGCCTCGCTGACCCGCCTGGCGAAGGCGAAGCTGCCCTACATCAGCGTGTTGACCGATCCAACGATGGGTGGTGTGTCCGCAAGCTTCGCCTTCATGGGTGACGTGGTCATCGCCGAGCCGAAGGCGCTGATCGGCTTTGCCGGCCCGCGCGTGATCGAGAACACCGTGCGCGAGAAGCTGCCCGAGGGCTTCCAGCGTGCCGAGTTCCTGCTCACCACTGGCGCGATGGACATGATCGTCGACCGGCGCGAGCTGCGCGCCTCGGTGGCCAAGCTGCTCGCCAAGCTGCAGCGCCAGAGCGCCGATGCGATTGCCTGAGCATTTGCCTGAGCCCCGGACACTCGCCGATTGGCTCGCCCGCTGCGAGCGCCTGCACCCGAAGGAGATGGACCTGACCCTGGAGCGCGTGCTCCAGGTCAAGGAACGTCTCGCCTTAAGCTTCAAGGTGCCGGTGTTCACCGTGGCCGGCACCAACGGCAAGGGCTCGACCTGCGCGATGCTCGAATCGGTTGCGCTGCAGGCCGGTTACCGCGTCGGGCTTTACATCAAGCCGCACCTGGTTCACTTCGAAGAGCGCTGCCGCATCAACGGGCAGAGCGTCGCGGCCGACGAGCTGCTGGCGCACTTCGAGGCCGTCGAAGCGGCGCGCGGCGACCTGAGCCTGACCTACTTCGAGTTCACCACCCTGGCGATCGCGCGGCTGATGTCG
>JAYVLQ010000012.1:0-58547 GCA_043759355.1 Kofleriaceae bacterium | reverse complement strand
TCCGAGCACGACGCGATGTGGAAGCTCCTGACCGGACCGATCCAGGATGTCGCGTCCAGGATTCCCGATCTTGTCGAGGAGCTCGAAGCACACATGGCGGCCGAGGAGCGAACCTTCTTATCCTCCGAGGTGATGCACAGCGGCACGATCGAGCGCCATAAGGTAGCGAGGACCACATGACCAAGCCCACTCGAATCTTACTCGTCGAGCTCGTCGGCGAAACCATGTCGTACGACCTCTACGAGGTTCGTGATGATCAGCGCCTCGCGCACGGGCTGATCGAGACCGATGGCTCCACGAGCGGGCTCGACAGCTTGAACGCGCGGTTCGGGAACGACGCGATCATCGCCACACGGATCGGCCCGGACCGCGGCGGCGAAGCAATGATCAAGTCCCCGTGATCTCGATGCGATCCATGATCGCGGTGCGCAGCGCACTCCATGCGTGTTTCGGATCGATCGTTGCGTCGTCGCAACTGCGGGCGAGAACGCGCAGCTTGTCGGAGATCGGGTCGCCGACCCGGCTCGCGATCAGCCGTAGCGCTCGGACGAGCGTGGTGAGGTCGCCTTGCCGGGCTGCGAGATCAGCACGCTCGATCAACTCGGCGCAGGGAATCCGCGCATAGTTAGTGCTGGCCATGGCTCGCTGCCTCCAGATCGTGCGCGGCGCGCTCGCGGAGCTCCAGCAAAAGTTTCGGGTTTTCGACCGTCAAGGTCAGCTCGATCCCGGCATCGTCGCCGCGCGCGGTTACGCGCAACCCCGGCAGATCGAGCGGACACTGCTCCATGTCCGTGTGCTCGAGCATCATCCACGCTCGGTGACACCGGAGATCCTCGAGTAGCCGGGCGGGCGGGCCCGCCGTCGGGGCGAGGAGGATCACCGTTCCGTTGGCGGTTGCTTGGCCACCGACGCCGTAGCGAACGAGTGGAGAGACCCTGACGTCCGCCAGTTGCCGGGTGCCGCAGGCCTCCCGATAGTCCGCGTCGAGCTGCGCTGCCGCACTGCGGTGATAGCTCGCGTTGCGCAGGTGGTCTTCACCGGTATCCCATCGCCCGCCCCAGCCCACGAGCGTGGTGCCGCTCAGATCACTCGCGCCATCTCGGGTCTCGGGCCACGAGCGGAGCTCGGTGGCTCGTTGGTCCTCACTCTTGGCCATCGCCAGATGTTGATCAGCGCGAAGTCCGCGCGACGTGGCGGGTGCGCGCGCAGGCCGAGCCGAGCCGCCGCACGCACCGAGGACGAGCAAGATGTGGATTCGGGGCACGAGCAGAGCTACAGCAAGCGGCGCGCCGTCGCGCACGTGGGTTTAGGCGGATCGATCGCGCATTCCGTGCGCGATGCTCGGTCACGAGCGCAAACCATTCAGTCGTCGTCAAACAGGATCCGGCGAGGTGGCGTCTCGGTGTCATCGAGCTGGCCTGAGCGGACGGCCCAGATGAATGCGCCGACCGCACCGGCAGCGACGAGGAGCGCGAGCGGCAACACGATGTAAAGCGCGGTCATTGCGGACTCCGGAAAGCGCGCGAGCGCAGCGAGCTCGCGAGGACGGTGAGCGAGCTTGCCGGCATGAGCACCGCGGCGAGCAGGGGATGGATGATGCCGAGCGCGGCGAGCGTGCCGGTCGTCAGGTTGTAGACGAGCGAAAATCGCAGGCTGCGGCGGATGGTCGCGAGCGTTGCAGTCGCGCCAGCAGCCGTCGCGGCGATCGCGCCGATCGAAGGCGAGCGCAGATAGACATCCGCAGCTTCGATCGCGATCTCGGCCGCGCCGCTGACGGCGATCCCACATGTCGCTGCAGCGATCGCCGCCGCATCGTTGACGCCATCGCCGACCATCACGACGGGCCCGCGCGCGCGCGTGGCCTCGACGCGGGCGAGCTTCTTCTCCGGCGACATCGCGCCGTAGCAGCGCGCGGGGTCGAGGCCGAGCTGCGCACCGACAGAAGTCACGACGCGCGTATCATCACCCGAGAGAATCTCGATCCTCCATCCCATTCGAGCGAGCTGATCGAGCGCGCTGCGCGCATCGCTGCGCACCGGATCGGCCAGGCCGACGACCGCGACGACGGTGCGCTCGATCGCGATCGCGATCGGCGTCTCACCGCGGCGGGCAACGTCGCTGATCCACGCCTCGGCATCACTCCGCAGGATGCAGCGCTCGCGGATCCAGCTCGGCGAGCCGACCAGGATGCGGCGTCCTTCGACGAGGCCCTCGATGCCATGGCCGATCTGCTCGCGAACCTCGGTCGCGACCGGTGCATGATCGAGGGCGAAGGCACGAGCGATCGGGTGTGCACTACCGGCTTCGACCGCGGCGGCGAGCGCGCGCGCATCGACATCGCCGAGCCAGGTAGAGATCGCGAGCCGCCCTTCGGTGAGCGTGCCGGTCTTGTCGATGTAGAGCGTGCCAGGCGTGGCCAGGCGTTCGAGCGCATCGGCACCCTTGATCAGGATGCCTCGTCGAGCAGCGCGGCCGAGGGCCACGCTGACTGCGAGCGGCGTCGCGAGGGCCAGCGCACACGGGCAAGTCACGACGAGTAATGCCATCGCGTGCTCGGCGCCGAGTGCGGGCGACACCGTCGACCACACCGCGAACACGGCCACGGCGCCAAGTGTTACGACCGCGACGAACCGGCCGGCGATCTGGTCGACGAGCCGTTCGATCGCAGCGCGACGAGTGGTCAGACCCGCGATCTTGGCGACCAACGCACCCACCCGCGTCTGCTCGCCAACCGCACTCGCGATGACCTCGAGCGGACCTGCAACGTTCACCGTACCCGCGTGGACGCGGTCACCTGGGGCGACCTCGACCGGTCGCGATTCACCGGTGAGGAGGCCCGCATCGATCGCCGAGGTGCCGAGAGCCACGGTGCCATCGATCGGGATGGTCTCGCCGGCGCGGACGACCAGGCGATCGCCGATAGCGATCGCCTCGAGCGGCACGTCGCTCACGCCGCTCGCATCGATCCTGCGGACGCGGCTCGGGGTCAGTGCGAGCAGCATCTCCGCGGCGCTCGACGCACGGCGTTGATGGCGCAGGACGACCCAGCGGGACACGAGCAACAAGAACACCAGCATCGAGAGGCTATCGAAATAGATATCGCCGACGCCGCGGATCACGTTCGCTGTACCCCACGCGAGCCCTGCGAGGATACCGATCGAGAGTGGGAGATCGAGATGCAGGCGACCTGCCCGCAAGGAGCCGAGCGCGGTCCGGAACATGGGCGTCGCGGCGAATCCGAGTGCGGGTACGGCGACGAGCATCGAGGCCCAGCGGAAGAACAAGGTATCGGCCGCGGCCATGCCGCCGAACAACCCGGCGTAGAGCGCGATCGCGAGCAACATGAGGTTGCCCATCGCGGCACCCGCGACGCCGAGCTTGATCAAGAGTGCGCGATCTTCGCGCCTGCGATGGAGCTCGCGATCCGCACCGCGGTACGGGTGGACCACGTGGCCGATGCGGTCGAGGTGATGCGCGATCGCCGCGAGTGAGGTCACCGCCGGATCCCACCAGACGTCCGCGCGCGCACGACCGAGATCGACGCGGACCTCGTTGACGCCATCGAGGCAGCGCGGTGTCGACTCGACGAGCCACACGCACGCCGTGCAGCGCAGCTCCTCGAGGTAGAGCGCGACGTGACAGCCACCGCCGGCAACGTCGTCGATATGGATGCGGCGAAACGCGGGGTCATCGAGCTCGGCGTAACTCGCGGAAGACGTGCGCGCGGGGGTGGCGGTCTCGCGCAGGCCGTAGAACCGCTCGAGGCCGTGCTCGGCGATCGCGGCGTGAACGATCTCGCAGCCCGCACAGCAGTAGTCACACCCCGCCGGTGAGGGCAGGCCGCAGTGCACACACGCGATCGCGACCACGGCGGTCACGAGCTCGCTCCCTGGCAATGACAATGCGGCTTCGTGATTTGGCCTTGTCCGGCGTCGCGCCAGCGCATTCCGAGCGTGGCAAGCCCGATAGCGATCAGCGCGAACGCGGTGATCAATGGCATGCGCGTGCGAATCCGTGCGAGCAAGGGACCGGCCATGCCGAGGACGCCCACCATCGCCGGGACCGTACCGAGCCAGAACACGAACATCACGAGCGCTCCGAACCCGGGCGAGCCCGTGGCCGCGGCGCTCAACGCGAACGCCCACAGCCAACCGCACGGCAACAGCCCGGTCACGATGCCGAGCAGCCACATCATGCGGGCGGGGCTGCGCGTGCGGATGCGAACGAGTGCACTGCTGAACGCCGTCGAGCCCGAGCGAGCAGTCGAGGTCGGCGCCCGGCTGCGCGTCGCACGAACGAGCGCGACGACACCCCAGCCGATGATCGTCGCGCTCGCCAGAAGGGTCGCGAGGCGCTGGATGTTACCGAGCCGACCCGCGAGATCGAGGACGTTGCCGGCGAGGCCCGCGAGTGCACCGATGACCGTGTAGGTCACGAGCCTGCCCGCCGAGTGGAACGCGGCGAGCCGCACCGAGCGGGTCGCACCTTGCAATCCCACGAGAGGACCGCACATCGCGACACAATGTACGCTGCCCAAGATGCTGGTCACGAACACGCCGGCGAGCGGCAGCACGGAGGTCATCGCGCCTCGATCGCCAGCTGGTGAACGTAGTGGTCCGCGCCGCGATCGATCGTCACGGCGAGATCGAGCCAACCTGCACCAGCGACGCGCGCGCGATATTCGCCAGCGCGGCGCGCGACGAGCTCGTCATCGATCGTGCGCGCGTTCGCGGATCGTTCGAAGCCGGCGAGATGGACGCTCGCATGTTCGATCGGCTGGCCCCGTCGATCGGACGCGGTGACGATGGCGGTGCCGTCTTGAACTGTCACCACCACATGCCACGCGAGCGTATGGTTACGATCCGCTTGATCGATCGCGTCCTCGTAGTGGACGGCGCGCTGGTAGTAATCGGGGAGCACGCGCGAAGCGCCGTGATGTGCGAGCGTGATCAGCGCGACCGTCGCGAGGATGTTGCCGAGGAGCAGCGCGACGACCGCGCAGATCCATTTGCGTCCAGGATTCATCGCGATCCTCCATCAGGACCGAACAGGGTCACGTCGATCAGCTGAGTGAAGCCGGCGTCGCTCGTGATCCGGACGTGGCCGCGGAGCTCGCCGCCGGTAAATGCGGATCGGGGGAGATCCACGAACAGCGGTACCGAGATCGAATGATGCGGTGCTGCATCCCAACTGGTCAGCGCGGAGCGCATCGTGCCAGGCGTCGCGACCAGCTCGAAGCGATACGAGCGGCGCGTCTCGGTCCGATTTTCGAGCTTGAGCAGTAGCTGCGAGCTGACGTCGCCGGACGGTAGCGTGACGAAGGTCGGACCCGAGATTCGATCGATCCAGATCTCGGTCTCGGCGCGCGACGAGGTCTGCCAGACCAGGCCGATCAACGCGAGCGCGACCAGCATCGGATAGACGATCGTGCGCACGCGCAGCAAGTGGCGCTCCGACCCTGCGAGCTCGTCCTGCGAGGTGTAGCGAATCAGCCCGGGAGGCTGGTGGGTCTTGGCCATGATGTCGTCGCAAGCGTCGATGCACTGCGCGCAGCCGATGCACTCCATCTGCAAGCCATCTCGGATATCGATGCCGGTCGGACATACCGTGACGCACGCGTGGCAGTCGACGCACGCGCCGCCGACGACGGGCAGCGACTTCTTGCGCTTGGCCCGTGGCTCACCGCGCTTGGCGTCGTAGCCAACGATCGACGACTGGCGATCGAGCAGCACCGCTTGCAGCCGGCCGTAAGGGCAGGTGACGATGCACATCTGTTCGCGAAAATAGGCGAAGTCGAACAGCATGAGCGCACTGACGCCCATCACCAGCGAGAACCCGGCGACATGCTGGAGCGGCGATTCGAACACCCAGAGCTCGAGCCGGTCGGTGCCGACGAAGTACGCGAGGAACACGTTCGCGAGCGCGAACGACAGGGCTACGTACACGACGAGCTTCGCGATCCGGTGCCGCTTGAACAGCCGCTCGATCGGCCGGAACACGAGCTCGAGATAGACCGTCTGTGGGCAGCCCCATCCACACCACACGCGACCGAACAGGGCGGTGATCCAGAACACCGTCGCGACGATCGTGAGCCCGAGGAGCGCGAGCAAAAAGCCGTCGGTCGGGCGGAACACCGCACCAAAGGCCGAAATTTCGCGAGTCACGAGATCGATGAGGAACGCGGGCCTGCCGCCGATCCGGATCCGCGGCAACAGTACGAACAGTGCGATCAGCGAGTAGCCGACGATCCGACGGCGGGTCAGGAACCGGCCATGCGCGAGTTTCGGATGCAGAAAATTGCGCGAGCCGTCGCGATTGAGGGTCGACAGGACGTGGTCGGAGGGCAGCTCGGTCATTTGAAGGCCTCGACCGGTTGGCCTTGCGGAGGCTTGCCCGGAACGTTCTTGCCGCGCAGGCTCGCCGCAAAGGTTGCGACCGCGACCACATCGGTCGGCGGCATCTGTTCACCCCACGCGAGCATCGGAGTGCCGGCGACGCCGCCACGGATTGTCGTGAAGATGTCCATGCGCGTCGAACCGTGGAGCTGATAGAGGTCGGTGAGGTTCGGTCCGATCAGGCCGTGGCCATCCTCGGTGTGACAGGCCACGCAGCGGGCCGCGAAGATCGACGCACCTTTGTCGACGACCTTGGGATCGTGCATGCCGCGCTCGAGGATCGCCTCGCTCACATTGGCGGCATCGGCGATCTCGCGGCGCTCTTTCTTGCTCGCGTAATCGGCAAGCGCGGCGCGATATTTCTGATCCGGCGTCGATCCGAGCAGTGGCGAGAGCCCCACGTAAGCGAACGCGAAGATGATCGTGGCCCAGAAGCCCGCGCTCCACCAACCCGGGAGCGGGTTGTCGTACTCCTGGATGCCGTCGTAGGAGTGGTCGAGGAGTTTCGGCTCGATGTTGTCGCTCACAGAATCTCTCCATCCTCGAACGGCAAGCGCGCGCACTCGTCATGCTCGACGGCGCGGCGCTTACCTCCGTGGCGAACCGCGACCGCGGCGAACACGGCCAGGAACAACACCAGCGAAACCTCGGCGTAATTCGCCGGCGTCAACGCAGAGACCCATTCGGAGAACCGGATCATTTGGCACCTTCGTGCGGAGCGAGTTGGATGTCGCGGCCAAGCCGCTGCATGTAGGCGATCAGCGCGATCACTTCTTTACTCTCCATGCCCGCCGGCCCGCCTTCGTCGCGAAGCTTGGTGGCGAGCTCGGCCGCCTGGTGTTGCGCCATCCCATCGGCGTGATCGAGGGCATCGACGCCATACGGCACGCCGAGCATTGCCATCACGTCGACGCGCGACTGGATCACGGTGAACGGCAGCTGGTCGGTCGAGAGGTGCGGGTAGCTCGGCATCACCGAACCCGGGGACGTCGAGCGCGGGTTGTCGAAGTGGCGGAGCAACCACAGCTCGTCGCGGCGACCGCCTTCGCGTGCGAGGTCCGGACCGGTGCGCTTGCTGCCCCACTGGAACGGATGGTCGTAGACGAACTCGCCGGGCTTGGAGTATTCGGCGGGCTGACCGTTCATGCCGTAGCGCACCGTCTCGTCGATGAACGGCCGCAACATCTGCGAGTGGCAGTTGTAACAACCCTCGCGGATGTAGATGTCGCGGCCGTAGAGCTCGAGCGGCGTGTACGGCTTGACCGCGTTGATGGTCGGCACGTTGCCGCCGATCAGGAAGGTCGGAAGGATCTCGAACAGCGACGCGACGATGACCGCGGCTGCGACGAGGACTGTGAACAGTGCCGGTAACCCTTCCCACTTGCGGTGCCAGTGGACGTGGGGCTCGGCAGCGCGCTCGAGGACGCGCGCCTGTTTCTCTTCGGCACGGACCGCACGAATCATCGGCGGCACGCTGATCGCGGTCTCGGCGTAGGTCACCGGGCGGGTTCGCCATGTCCGCACGATGTTGTAGATGCCGATGCCGAGGCCGGTGATGTAGAGCGCTCCGCCGAACGCGCGCAGCCAGTACATCGGGATCAACCGCGTGACGGTCTCGAGGAAATCCGGGTACTGGAGCCGGCCGACGTCGTCGAATGCGCGCCACATGAGGCCCTGGGTGATACCCGAGGCCCACATCGACACGACGTAGACGACGATGCCGATCGTGGCCGTCCAGAAGTGAAGTGTCGCGAGGCGCTTCGAGTACAGCGGGGTCTGGAACAGCCGCGGCACGAGCCAGTACGTCATACCGAAGATCATGAACCCGACCCAGCCGAGCGCGCCGCCGTGGACGTGCGCGATGTTCCAGTCGGTGTAGTGCGATAGCGCGTTGACGCTCTTGATCGACAGCATCGGACCTTCGAAGGTCGCCATGCCGTAGAACGTGATCGCGACGACGAAGAACTTGAGGACCGGATCCTCGGCGACGCGATTCCACGCGCCGCGCAGCGTGAGCAGGCCATTGATCATGCCTCCCCACGATGGCATCCACAGCATCACGCTGAACACCATGCCGAGCGTCGAGGCCCACTGCGGCAGCGACGTGTAGTGCAGGTGATGGGGGCCCGCCCAGATGTAGATGAAGACCAGCGACCAGAAGTGGAGGATCGAGAGCCGATAGCTGAACACCGGCCGCTCGGCGGCCTTCGGCAGGAAGTAATACATCATGCCGAGGAACGGCGTCGTCAGGAAGAACGCGACCGCGTTGTGGCCGTACCACCACTGCATGAACGCATCCTGAACACCGGCGTAGATCGAGTAACTCTTGAACAAGCCCGCGGGGATCACGAGGTTGTTGAAGATGTGAAGGATCGCGACGGTGATGATCGTCGCGATGTAGAACCACAAGGCGACGTAGAGGTGCTTCTCGCGACGGTTGCGCACCATCGCGAAGAAGTTGACGGCGAACGTCACCCACACGACCGCGATCGCAAGATCGATCGGCCACTCGAGCTCGGCGTACTCCTTCGCCTGAGTGAAGCCGAGTGGCAGCGTGATCGCGGCTGCGCCGATGATCGCTTGCCAGCCCCAGAAGTGGATCTTGGACAGGGTATCGAGGGGTCTCGCCTTCAAGAGGCGTTGCGACGAGTAGTAGACCGCCGCGAAGATCGCGTTGCCGGCAAACGCGAAGATCACCGCATTGGTGTGAAGTGGGCGCAGCCGACCGAACGTGAAGTACGGAGCGAAGTTCAGGCGCGGCATCGCTAGCTGGAGCGCGCACCACAACCCGACCAGCATCCCGACCGCACCCCACGCGAGTGCTGCGGTGAGGAAGCGACGCACGAGCGCGTCGTCGTACTTGATTGTCTCGTTCGCCATCGTGCGAGCCCCTCGCAACTGGCGTGCCAGGCGGCAGCGAAACAATCGATCGAATCGCGCGCAGCGTTTGCCGGCTCGCGCACGAGCGCAGCAAGGTTTGCGTCAGCGCGCTGGCACGTCGAGTGCTGATGTCCCTAGCATGGACAACTTGCGACCGGGCCCGAAGTCCGCAGCGTGGACGATTCCATTGCATGTCGTGATGTGGACGACGATGTTGGTCGGCCTGATCATGGTGATGGCCGTCGTGCTGATGCACTGAGCGCGCACCGTTTGCACGCCGTCCGCACGGCTTGCGCGTTCAGCTCCGGAGGCGAGGCAGCGCGACATCGATCGTCGTGCCGCTGGCGCTGGTCTCGACGTCGATCCGTCCACCGTGCAGGGTCACGAAGCTGTGTACGATCGACATGCCCATGCCAGTTCCGTTCTCCTTCGTCGAGAAGAACGGCTCGAAGATCCGCGAGCGAACCTCGTCGGTCATGCCCGCACCGTCGTCGGTGACGCGGAGGTGGAGCACGCGCTCGGCGACCACGATCTCGACCACCACGCGGCCCTCGGGGCGCGCGGCTTCGATCGCGTTGCGCACCAAGTTCTGCGCGACCTGATGGAGCTTTCCCGCATCGACCGCGACCATCGCGGAGGCCGGGCTGACCGTGGCGAGCGCGATCCGGCGCTCGCTCGCGTACATCTGCTCGAGCTGGACCACGTCGCGGATCACCGCGACCACGTCGTGGTTCTCGAGATGGAGCTCGGGTGGCCGCGCGAACGAGAGAAACTCGTTGAGCATCTCGGTCAACCGCTGGATCTCCTGGTGCACGAGCTCGACGGGCTCGATCATCTTCGGATCGCTGCTCTGGCGCCGGATCCGTCGCTCGAGGAGCTCGAGCTGCAACTTGGCCGCGTTGAGCGGGTTGCGGACCTCGTGCGCGAGACCGGCGCTCATCGTCTGGAGGGCATTCGCGCGGTCACTCTGGATCTCGCGCTCGCGCGTGACGAGCCGCTCCTCGGAATCGATCTGGTAGTGCCGCAACATCAGGGCGAGCTCGATGTCGAACAGTTTGTCGACCGAACGAACGATCGCGAGGCTGTGCTCGCTCGAGTAGAGAGCGCCGATCCGATCGCTGTACGCGGTGCGAACCACGTTGACGGCCGTGAACATGTACTGCTGCGGGAGCCCGATCCGGACATGGACGCGGCCAATCCGCGCACGCTTTTCGTTGAACGCGAGATCGTACGGACCCAGGAGGCCGGTCGACATCCAATCGATCAGCGTGAGCCGCAAGCGTTCGATTTGGTCGGGGCCCGAGAGCACCGCGGCCGCGCCGGGGTTGGCCCACACCGCCTCGTAGAACTTCTCCGCGATCGCGGGAAACGAGGGCTCGAGCACGGCGTGGAGCTCGCGCAGACGCACGCAGTCCGCGGTGTCCAGGCTCACGTAGGCGACGAGTTGATCGAGAATCACGACTTGGACTGGCGGCGCACGACCTCGAGGTCAGAGCGCGGTGCCTCGTTATATTGATGCAACCGATACTGGATCGTCCGCGGGCTGATGCCGAGCAGGTCTGCGGTCTTCGACGTCGATCCTCCGGTCGCCTTCATGGTCTCGAGGATCGCATAGCGCTCGAGCTCGGCCATCGTGGTGCCAGGAATCGCCGGCAGTCCCGGTCGGGCCGCCGGCTCGGAGGGCCGGATCGTCGTCGGGAGGCCACGTGCTTCGATCACGGATCCATTCGTCAGCACGACCGCGCGCTCGATCGCATTCTCGAGCTCGCGCACGTTACCGGGCCACGCGTAGCCCATCATCGTCTCGAGTGCCTCGGTCGAGATCGAGTCGATCCCCTTTTCGTTCGCCTTCGCGTACTTCGCGAGAAAAAAGCTCGCGAGCGCCGGAATATCGCTCGTGCGGTCGCGGAGCGGTGGCATCTCGAGCGCCACGACGTTGAGCCGGTAGAACAGATCCTCGCGGAACCGGCCCTTCGCCACGTCCTCGGTCAGGTTGCGATTGGTAGCCGCGATCACGCGAACATCGACCTTGAGCGTCTCGGTGCCGCCGACGCGCTCGAACTCGTGCTCCTGGAGGAACCGCAGCAGCTTGACCTGGATCGAGGGCGAAATCTCGCCGATCTCGTCGAGAAACAAGGTCCCGCCATCGGCGAGCGAGAACCTGCCATCCTTGCGATTCGTGGCACCGGTGAACGAGCCGCGCTCGTGACCGAACAACTCGCTCTCGAGGAGCGACTCGGCGAGCGCGGCGCAGTGCAACTTGATGAACGGACCCTTCGCGCGAGGCGATCGCTGGTGCAGCGCATTCGCGATCAGCTCCTTGCCGGTGCCACTCTCGCCAGTGATCAGCACGGTCGCTCGGCTCGGCGCGACCTGATCGACGATCTCGAAGACGCGCTGCATCGGTGGCGCGATGCCCACGATGTTGTCGGGCGCGACGCGCGCTTCGACGCGGGCGCGGAGCTGGCGAGTCTCGCGCCGCAGATGCTCGGTTTCGAGGACGCGATCGATCACGAGCAGCAGCTCGTTGAAATCGAGTGGCTTGGTCAGATAATCGGCAGCGCCAGCGCGCATCGCATCGACGGCCGTCTTGACTGCACCGAACGCGGTCATCACGACGACCGCGGCGGGGTCCTCGCTCGAGCGGATCTTCTTGACGAGCTCGACGCCGTCCATGCCCGGCATCTTGAGATCGGTGACGACGATGTGGGGCGCAAAGCTCGCGTACTTGCCGAGCGCCTTGAACGCATCAGCCGCCATCTCCACCTCGTAGCCCTCGTCGCGAAGCAGCTCGGTCAAGGCGGTCCTCGCATTGACCTCGTCATCGACCACCAGGATTCGCCCGCTTCGCGCCATGTCGGAGTCTACAGCGAGATCTGTGCCGTGCAATTCAAGGTGTTTAGGCTGATTTATGCGCAGTCCCTGCGGCCTACCCCATGGCGGCGCAAACGGTGCGCGTTCTAGATCGGATGCTTGACGTGGGTGAGGAGCTCACGGAGCCTCAGCACCTCGCGTTGCAGCGCGTGGCGCTCGATCGCCTTCGCGATCACCACCAGCAGCTCGTCCGCGCGAATCGGCTTGATGACGTAGTCGGAGGCTCCGGCTCGCAGCGCCATCAGCGCGTCCGTCGCCGCTCCGTATTCGATCAGCGCGATGATTTCGGGTGGCTGGTGTAACGCGACGAGTCGCCTGATCGCGGTCGCGTCGCTCTGGTCCACCGAGACCAGAGCGACCGTGTGCCCTGCCGGATTACCACCTTCTGCGAGCACCGTGACCTCGAGGTCCGCGTCGCGCAACAACGCCACCAGTGCGTCGCGCGCAGTCGAGGCTGCCTCGACGACGAGAACCTTGGGACTGACCATGGGGGTGCTTGTTGCGGCTGACATGCCAACCCGAGTTGGTCACGTCCGGCGGATCTGACTCGAACCCTCGGCAGCTACTGCGCGGTCACGAGTCGCGCGCGCAAGCGCTGCGCGTTCGCCTTCGCGCGTCCAGCTTGATCGCGAAACCTAAGCGCAGACGATCGTGATCGGGTGCGTGTGTTGCGCACCCGTGGTCGAAACGGTCATCTGCGTTGTACCGCCTTGGAGCTGGGCGAACATCGCCGCGGTCACGGTGACCGAGTGCGCGTGCGCGGCGGTGCCCATGATGTCGTACGTCTTGTTGACGCCTGCCGCGACCTCGGCTTTGCTCACCACGAGCACGTGGCCGTGGTTGCCACCGATCGTGACCGTGGTGCCGTTCGCCGTACAGCTCTTCACCGTGCTCGAACCCGAGCCCGAGCCCGAGCCCGAACCCGAGCCCGAGCCCGAACCCGAACCCGAGCCCGAGCCCGAGCCCGAACCCGAGCCCGAGCCCGAGCTGGCATCGGGCGGGGTGATGTTGGCATCGGAGCTCGAGGAGCAGCCCGCACCGACCAAGGCAACGAGGCCGGCCGTCGCAGCACCGAAGCCCAGCATCGAACGAAGGAATTGGGAGCGCGTCATCATGACGGCCAGAGGATCGGTCGTGCGGCTTGTCGCATCGCTTGCGCAAAAAAGTCCGGACGCGAGCGAGGTTAACTGCGACGTTGGCACCGCGATCCTGTCAGGCAGCCGCTAGCGGCGCTTGAGGAGCTGACGAAACGCCACGAGATGGGCGAACAGCACCATCGGCACGATGAAGCCGGGCAGCCAGATGAACGGCCAATCGAGGATGGCGACGTTCGGGCGATCGAAGTTTAGCTGCTGAAACGGGAGCGGCGCCGAGAGCACCGCGACGATGACGACGTGGACCAACAGCGCGAACGCGACGACGTTCCACACCAACAACGGGCCACGCGCGGGCTTGCCTCCGGCAAAGGCGAGGGCTCCCATGATCGGCGCGGAGAAGCCCGAAATGATGTCGAAGTTGCTGCCGATGAACGTCATGTCCTTCGGCACGAGGTGATCCATCGCGAGACCGAACAGTGCGAGCTCGACCCCGAAGCGTACGACGCTCAGATACGTCAGCATCTGGAGCGGCAACGCGTCGACGAAGCGGCGGCCCGCGGGGGTGGCGAACGTGCCGACGATCGCGAGCATCGGCACCGCGATCGCGAGCAACAAGTGCGGTGGTGTGGCCGCGGTCTGTTCGAAGAAACCGTGCTGCGCGAGCGCGCACAAGAGCGCGAGCCATCCGACCACGGCGACCGGGAACCAGCGCTTCTTGATCGCGGCATTCGCGAAGCCGAGCGTGGCCGCGACGACGACGACGAAGCCGACGACCGTGCCGATGCCTGCGCTGCCCATCCGGGCGGTGTAACACGTCCGTCGGTACAGACGTCTGCGGCACGTTGACCGTGGTCGTCGGCTTTCAGGTGCCGGCACGTGGAGCTTCGCGATCGGGGTGTAGTCTGCGCGTGTGAAACGGATCCTCCTCGTGCGTCACGGTCAAACCGCGTGGAATGCCGCGGGGAGATTGCAGGGCCATACCGATATCGAGCTCGACGCCACCGGCCGGGATCAGGCGCTCGCCCTGGCCAAGACGCTCGGTGATGCCGGCGTCACACGCGTGTGGTCGAGCGATCTGTTGCGCGCGCGCCAGACCGCGACGATCATCGCGGAACAGCTCGGACTTTCGCCACCAGCGATCGATGCCCAGCTTCGCGAACGCAAGTTCGGCGTCTTCGAGGGCCTGACGCGCGACGAGTGTGCGGCGAACCACCCGGATGCATGGCGCGAATGGATCGCGCAGACCGGCCATCCACCAGGTGGCGAGCCGCGTGAGGAAGCGACCGCGCGCCTGCAACGCGCCTTGTCGCGCGTGCTGGCCGACGGCACCACGCTCGTCGTCTCGCACGGCGGCGTCATGCGCCTGTGGTTGATGGAGCTGCTCGGCACCACGATCCCGCTCGTCGGCAACGCGACGACGTACTTGCTCGATCACGACGGCACCTCGTTCCGCGCTGCGCTTCGAATCTAAAAAGACGTCGCCGTCGTCGCTCGGTTCCGCACCGGCGGACTCGAGTTGCTTCGGTCGTGAACGGGTTCGATCACGATCACGTTTGCTATCGAGGCTCTCGTTCGGGCGGGAGCCCGATGATCAAGCGCAAGCAATGGCGAAAGACGGGGCGCAATTCGGGAGGCAGCGGCGCGAGGATTTGATCGCCGACGAGCCGGACCTCGGGAAGCACCTGCTCGAGCAACTTCACGCCGGCGAGCGTCGCACTGATCGCGTTCGTCCGCGCATCGCGCTTGCTCTGATGGCGCTCGACCAAGCCGCGCAGCGTGAGCCGGCTGATCATCTGGGTCAGCGTGTTCTTGTCGATGCCGGTGAGCTGGACCAGCTCGGCCTGACTCGCTTCGGGGTTCTGCACGACGGTCACGAGCAGTGCGACTTGCTGCCTCGTAGGGCCGTCCTTACCGACGGTCTCCGTGAATAATTCTTCACACCGCTGATGACTGCGTCGTAAGAGGTGACCCGGTGTGTCACGAAGTGCGAAGTCGTGGATCGCACTCGGAACTCTGCGCGTCCGCGATTTCTTGGTCGTCATACGTCAGCGCGATTCTAGTCCACGCGATACGCTGCGTCGAAGATTGGTCGCTGAAACCGCGTTGACCGATCGCATTGGTACGTATCTGTATTGTTGAGGACAAGCGGTGAAGTGGCTCTCCGACATCGCAGCTGAGCGCGAGCCGCGATCATCATGCGACGTACGTCAAAGTCGATCTTCGTGAACAAGCGCTCGGGTTCGAGGCCGACTGACACGCATCGCTCGATGCGGTGGCTGCGTGGCCGTCGCCGAGGTGATGTGGCTCGTCGAAAAAGCGGGCATCGATAGCAAGCTCGCATCGACGTGATCGGCCTCGGCGCCGGGTCATCGACGATGTTCAGCGCCCATGTGGAGCGCTGCTATGAGGGCTAGGCGATCGCGCTGACGACGAACGAGCGCAGCTTGCCGGGAAGCTGGAGCTCGACATCGTCATCGACCTTCTTGCCGAGCAGCGCGCGGCCGAGCGGCGAGTTCGGGGTCACGACCTGCACACCGCCAGCGAGCACATTGCCGCCACCTGCGGGCGAGAGGAAGACCACGAGCTCGGTGCCGTCTTCGTCGACGGTCACGAGTGCGCTCATCGCGATGGATGCTTTCGGTCCGAACTCGCGCAAGGCGAGCGCGTTGACATCGCCGATCGCGGCCTCGTTCTCGGCGACGCGCTGGGCCTGACCGCGCGCGAGGTACGATTGCTCGAGGCCGCGGGTGTCCTTGTCGTTCTCGGGCTTGGCCTCTTCGTGAGTCGAGCCTTCGATCGCCGCGGCGTGGGCAGCGCGTGCCGTCGCGAGCGCCGCTTCGAGCTGCGCGATGAGCTCGCTCTTGAGCGCCTGCTTGTGCAAGTACGCAGTATCTTCACAATCGTGAAGCCGTGGAAGACGCTCGCGACACTGCCGACGGCCGAAGGCGCCCTGGAGCTGCGTCAGCGGGGCGAGCGCGAGTTCTTGCTCGTGATCGCTGGGCGCGTGCTGATGACGAGTCACGAGCGGATCTCCGAGCAGCGACTCGCGATCCTCGGCTGCGCACATCTCGCCAAGCGGCCGACCTCGCAGATGCTGATCGGGGGGCTCGGGATGGCATACACGGTGCGCGCGGCGCTCGATGCGTTGCCGCCGGGCGGGCAGGTCGATGTGGCGGAGCTATCGCCGGCGGTCGTCGAGTGGTGTCGGGGTCCGATGGCGGTGCTGACGAACAACGCCGTCGGTGATCGGCGCGTGAAGGTGATCATCGGCGATGTCGCGAACATCATCGCGAACGCGGATGCGGGCTCGTACGACGCGATCCTGCTCGATCTGTACGAGGGCCCGCACGCGGCGAGCCAGCGCGGCGACGATCCGTTTTATGGACCGGGCGCA
The DNA here is from genome assembly GCA_043759355.1 of Kofleriaceae bacterium. Classification (GTDB taxonomy): domain Bacteria; phylum Myxococcota_A; class Polyangia; order Haliangiales; family Haliangiaceae; genus JABFXX01. The sequence goes on along the minus strand of JAYVLQ010000012.1, from coordinate 41,907 downwards.
CTCGCGAAGCAGCACCGCGCGCTCGCTCTCGGCGGCGTGCTCGCGGTGTGGTCCGAAGATCCGGACGATGCGTACCTCAAGCGGCTCCGCGGTGCGGGCTTCGACGTGACCGTGGACCGGTCCGGCGCGAGTCGCACGCACATCGTGTATCTCGGCGTCCGTCGGCGTTGAGATTCGCGCAAGTCGACGACGGTGCCATGCTTGCAAGCGAACCTCGCATGAAGATCGCGGTCATCGGTCACGTCGAGCGCGTCACATCGGCACGGTGCCGGCACGGTGCCGGCACGGTGCCGGCATTGCCCGCGGCGGGGGACATCGCGCACCTCGAGCGGCCGCGACCTAGCTCACGCGGTGATCGCGGAGAGTCTTGCGACCTCGGCCGGCGCGAGCTTCACGCGACCCGATTCGAACAGCGCATCCAGTTGTTCGAGCGTGCGCGCGCTCGCGATGGGCGCACCGACCACGGCATGTGCCTTGAGCCACGCGAGCGAGATCGAAGCGACGGAAACTTTGTGCGTCTCGGACAGCTCGTCGAGCGCGTTCAGCAACTTCACGTTCTTCGGATCCTCGAGGTACTTGCTCGCGTGACCCGCGCGCGGTGATTCGACCTTCAACCCCTGGCGATACTTGCCGGTCAGAAAGCCAAGCGCGAGCGAGAAGTACGGTAGTTCTTTCATGCCTTCGCGTTCGATCACCGGCACGAGCGTCTTCTCGATCTTGCGCTCGACGAGGTTCCATTGATCCTGTGACACTTCGAAGCCGCGCAGCCCGTTCGCACGGGCGACCTCGAGCGCCGAGCTCAACCGCTCGGGAGTGAAGTTCGAAGCGCCGAGCGCTCGTACCTTGCCATCGCGGCGCAGCTTGTCGAAGGCCTCGACGTACTCGAGTTGATCGACTTGCGGATCGTCTTGGTGCGCGTAGTACAAATCGACGTGATCGGTGCGCAGCCGGCGTAGCGAACCTTCGATCGCCGTCGCGATGTTCGCGGCCGAGAGCCCGGGCTGCGCCTTCCACTTCGCCACTTTTGTCGCGATGTGGATGCGGTCGCGATGGCCACGCGATGCGAGCCATTCACCGATGATCGTCTCCGAGCCACCGCCATCACCACCTGGGGGGTAAACATCGGCGGTGTCGATCATGCGACCGCCACGTTCGATGAACGCGTCGAGGATCTTGAACCCCTCTTCGCGCTGCACGGTCCAGCCAAACACGTTTCCGCCGAATACAAACGGGCCGAAATCGAGGCTGTGCATGGCCGTAGTTGACCGTGTCTGGCGGCCATCGCAAGCGAGGTCATCGCTAATCGCTAGACCGAGCGGATGCGCTCGCTATGCGCGTTTACGACGACGAATCAGCAGCGCGCATGCAACGCCTGCAAACACGATCAGCGAGCTGCCTGGAGTCGTCGAGCAGCCTCCCTGAACGGAGTTATCCGTGTCGCTGCCGGTCTCGTTGCCGCCACCGGCATTGCTGCCGCCAGGGCAGTCGCTGTCGGTCGTCCCCGTGCAACCGACAGGGCAGCACCCGTCATGGTCGTGACACGACGTGATCAGCTGGGTCTCGCACTGCGCTGTGCAGGACGCCGCGAGCCCCACGAGCACGTCGGGCGAGCAGGCATCGGTGCTCGGAGTGCACGTCGAGGGGCACGAGCCCGGCGGATCGCAGGTCTCACCCGGATCGAGGATGCTGTTGCCGCACGCGGCCGCGGTCGAGTACGTGATCGAAGCGACGTTGAAGCCACCGTTGGAGAGGTTGCTCTGGACCTGTGGGTTGGGGCCCTTGACGAACGTGAACGTACCCTCGTGATTACTCGCGGCTGTGCTCACATCGGCATCCGCGGTCTCCATGCGGATCGTGTACGTGGCGTCGGGGACGATGTTGCCGTTGCGATCCTTGAGATCCCAGATCGCCATGATCTGTAGCGTGTGGTCCTGGCGCGTCGCGCTCGTCACCGCGTCGGCGTCGTTCGTGCCGGCCTTCAAATTCCAATCGATCAGGTACTGTTTTCGCTGGTTCGCCCAGCGCGCGATCGTCTTGACGAACGCGCCGCTCGAGTCTTCCACCCACACGACCGTGACGTTTCGGGGGGCGTAGTTGCCACCCGGGGGTGTGGTGAGGAACTTCGCAGTCACGCTCTGCGCGTGGACCGGAGTAGCGACCATGAAGCTAATTGCGATCAAGAACCCGATTACAAAACGCATCGGCCGGATCTTTAGCAAGAACTGTGCAGCTCGTTGCACGAACCTAACTACCCGAAAGTACGACAATCATGGGGACAGGATCCCCATCCATAACCCCAGTATGACCCCACCTTGTTGCAGTGTAGTGCAGTGCAGCACCGGGACTACGTAATTCTGATTACTTACCGGTAGTGTATTTGTTGCATTGCACAAATTCAAACTCGGACGCATGCTGCTCCGGACGGCATGTTGTATCCGCTCCACGAGCTTCACCGGATGTCCTTCGACGCAGTTTCAGCGTTTACCGAGACGCTGCGCCATGCGCCGTTCCCCTGGGTGCGCGCTCAAGCCGCATTGTTGCACCGCATCACAAAGGTCTATGGCAAGCCGCAGTTCGACCTCCCGGGGGTGACCGAGCAGGTCATTGCCGAACGGCCGTTCTGTCGACTGGTGCATTTTGCCCGGGTGACACCGCGGGTGCTGCCGCGCGTGCTCGTGGTCGCGCCGCTCTCCGGTCATCACGCCACGCTCGTGCGCGAGACCTGCGCCTCGCTGCTCGCCGATCACGATGTCTACATCACGGACTGGATCGATGCGCGCAGCGTCTCGATGGAGCACGGCGTGTTCTCGCTCGCCGACTACATCCGCGACCTTCGCGGATTCCTGCGCGAGCTCGATGCCACGAACCTTCACGTGATCGCGGTGTGTCAACCAACCGTGCCGACGCTCGCCGCGGTCGCGCTCTCAGCCGCGGCCGGAGAAGCAACGCCGCGCTCGATGACCCTGATGGGGGGACCTGTCGATGCGCGCCGCAGTCCGACCATGGTTGACAAGCTCGCGACCGATCATCCGATCGCCTGGTTCGAAGCGCAGATGATCCACCGAGTGCCGGCGCGCTACGCAGGTGCGGGGCGTCGGGTCTATCCAGGCTTCCTGCAGCTCTCGGCGTTCGTGATGATGAACCCCGACTCGCACGTGAAGGCGTACTGGACGTACTGGCTCGATCAACTTCGCGGTAATGCCGCGGCTACCGAGAAGCACGAGAAGTTTTATGACGAGTACAACGCCGTCCTCGACATGGACGCGCAGTACTACCTCGACACGGTTCGCATCGTGTTCCAGGAGTTCGCGCTCGCGCGCGGCACCTGGATGGTCGACGGCGAGCTCGTCGATCCTTCGAAGATCACCGCTACACCGATCTTCACGATCGAAGGCGAGAACGACGATATCTCGGGGCTCGGTCAGACCGAGGCCGCGCTCGATCTCTGCACGAATTTGCCGGCAGCCTCGAAGCGCCACATGGTGGCCGAGGGCTGTGGTCACTACGGCCTGTTCTCTGGCTCGCGCTGGCGAGAATCGATCTATCCCGAGGTGCGGACGTTCATTCGCAGTCATCAGCCATGAAAGTTGCACTCGTCACCGGCTCGACGAGCGGCATCGGTCTCGGCATCGCGCAAGCGCTGGCCGCCGAGGGCACCGCGATCATCTTGAATGGCTTCGGTGACACCGAGCCCGCGCGCCAAGCGCTCGCCTCGACCGGCGCGCGCGTCGGTTATCACGGCGCAGATCTCTCGAAGCCGGACGACATCACCGCCTTGATGGCGTACGCGACGAGCGAATTCGGTGGCGTCGATATCCTCGTCAACAATGCGGGCATCCAGCACGTCGCATCGGTCGAGAACTTTCCTATCGAAAAGTGGGACGAGGTGATCGCGCTCAACCTCACCGCCGCATTTCACACCACGCGCCTCGTGCTACCGCGCATGCGCGCGAACAACTGGGGCCGGATCGTCAACATCGCTTCGGCGCACGGCCTCGTCGCTTCGGCGGGCAAGGCGGCGTATGTCGCGGCCAAGCACGGCTTGCTCGGCCTCACGAAGGTGACCGCGCTCGAGACCGCGCGCACCGGCATCACGTGCAACGCGATCTGTCCGGGGTGGGTGCTCACGCCACTCGTCCAGCGCCAGGTCGAGGCGCGCGCCGCGAAGGAAGACATCTCGATCGAGGCCGCGCGTGAAGCGCTGGTTCTTGAGAAACAGCCGTCGGGCGAGTTCGTCACGACCGAGCAGCTCGGCGCGACCGCGGTTTTTCTGTGCAGTGCTGCCGCAGCGCAAGTGCGCGGTGCGGCCTGGACGATGGACGGCGGCTGGACCGCGCAGTAATCAGAAGCCGTGCGCGCGGATCTTCTGCCAGGTCGGACGCGAGCTCACGCGACCCCACCACGCGGTAAACTGCGGGTACTTCGCGTAAATGTCCTTGGCGGGAGTCATCATCGTGTAGTCGATGTACGGAGCAAACGTGATGTCCGCGATCGTGAACTGGTCACCGACCAGGAACGGCTTGCCGCTCTCGGCGAGTGACTTGTCGATCACCGCCACGGCCGCCTCGAGCTTGTCCCCGGCGGCCTTCAGAGCTTCCGGAGTCTGCGCGCGCTTGAACACACCGTCGTAGACGAACGTCATCGCGGCCGGCGAAAAATCTGATGTCTCGACGCTGATCCATTGCTCCATCTTCGCGCGCTGCTGCGCATCCTTGGGCGTGAGCTTGAAGCCCGACTTCTCGTCAATGTATCGCGCCATCGCGCGCGACTCGTACATCTTGAAGCCGTCGTCATCGATCGCGGGGAGTTGTCCGAACGGCTGGCGCGCGATGTGCCCGAGCGACTTGTGCTCGCCCTTCATGATGTCGACGAGCGTGAGCTCGTACGGGATCGCGTTCTCTTCGAGCGAGAACAAGACTGTGCGCGTGCACGTGCTGCCGGGATGGCCATAGAGCTTGATCATCCGCGGACGGTATCACCAGGTGTCACCAGTTATCGATGAACCGTGTCGAGGCAACCACCGTGTAGTCACAGACGAGCAACATCACGCGCTGACCACCGACTGCCTCGACGTCCGAGATCAAGCCATCGGCAAGGCCCCATGTGCCGGCGTAGTTGTCGCACGACGCCGGTGTTCAGCGGGGAGCGAGTACGCGGGCCGCAACATGAAGCGAAGTCTGCAGCCTCGTCAGATTTACAATCCGAGAGAGCCGGTGTCGGGAGCCGGACGGCCGAGCCGCTCATGTCACGGCGAAGACAATATCGCCGACCCGGTGTGCCTTGGGAACACCGTTCGCACGCGACCTGCTGGCGATTGCCACCAGTGATCGGCCCCGTCTTGGCCATGGCTTCAACGGCCTACGATTTCGGGACCATCCTGCAAGGACCGGGGTGTAACTGGCTACGATGCTCGCGATGGCCGCCCACGATTCCGCCCGTGTCGCGAGCGAGGAAACGGACGGGCTCGCAACCGAGGCGGTTCGCAAGGCCGCCCGTGGCGACCAAGCCGCAGTGACCTGGCCGATCGATTCATCGCCCGACTCGTGCCGGAGCCGAAGCGCACGCGCTGGCCGTACGCGGTTGCTGTTGGCCTCGCCGCGGCGGCCGCGGTCGCGCTCGTCGTGATGCATCGCGAGCCAGCGCCGACGATGGTCAGCGGGACCTGGAGCGCGACCGCGCGCACGACGGAGAAGCTCGGCGACCGCGGCGTCGCCGTCGTCGAGGCCGGCGGTGTGATCACATGGGAGCTCGCGGCGGGCGAGGCTCACGTCCGCCAGGATCGTGGGGAGGTGTTCTACCGGGTCGAGCATGCCGCGGATGTCTTCGAGGTCGCGACCTCGCACGCCGTCGTCCGTGTCCGCGGGACGTGCTTTCGCATCGTACTCGACGCGTACGGCACGACGGTGACGGTGGATGAGGGCACGGTCGAGATCGCGAACGACGCACCGCCGCGAATGCTCTCGGGTGCCTCGCTGGCCGCGCCACCGGTCGGCGCGGCGACGCAGCAGCGCTCCTCGCTCGCGATCGCGCCCTGCGCGAACGGATCGTAACGCTCGAAGCGCAGGTCGCCGGCGTCGCCCGAGCCACCGAGGCGATCAATCAGCGCTCGCTGCGGTGGTTCGATCTGCATCCCGACGAGCTCGCAACGCTCGCGAAGCGCTGCCTGGTGCCACTCGATATCGAACCGATCGCAGGCTCGACGATCATGGACACGGTCCTCGAGAAGGGCGCGCAGACCGTCGGACTCACCGAGGAAGAACGCGTCGTGGTCACTCGCTTGATCGAGCGGACCCAGCCGGCCTATCTGGACGGACTCCAGCAGATCGTGTTCGGCGCAGATCACTCGTACTTCACGATCTTCCAGTACGGGCGCCAGGTCGACGTGAAGCGCAAGCGATAGGCGACGCCCAGGTGGAACTGCACCCCACGCGTGCCGCGGAAATCCCCCCGCGGGCCGAGCGAGAGCTTCGCCAACCAACGCAACCAGTCGCGGCCGTCGTGACCGAGTGCGCGTGACTTCACGAACCGGCGCACGTGCGGCCACGCGGCCTCGAACACCTCGTCGCGATGGTGGTCGTGCGCGGACCCGAACGCATGCTCTTCGCGCGATCGTCGTCACCGTTCACGACAACAACACCCCTTCACTCGCAGCCTGAAACTTCACGCGAAAACTATCTTGATTCCTACCGGGGCTCTGTGCGATCGATTGCGCATGTGTCAGGCGCATTCGCTGGGCAGCGACTGCGAGAGCGCCGTAACTGCACGCTGCGCCGGTCAACTACATCAACGGGCGCGACCACGATTGGATGCATCTCCCGAAGGAGACACGTCAGCTCTAGTTGAGCACGCCGTTCGTGATGAACGGCTTGCCGTCGAGCGTGACGGTCGCACCCGACATCGTGAAGCCGATGCCGACCTGACCCTTGATCGTGCCGCCGGCCCAGTCGTTCGCGCCCGTCGTGATCGAGACGTTGCCCGCGCCCGGGTAGGTCTCGAGCTTGCCGCCGGTGCGGATCACCGGATTGATGCCAAAATCGATCGCACTGATCTCGACCTTGTTCGCCGGTCGCGCGTCGTAAAAGGGCTTGACCGCATCCCACCCCGACTTCGCCGTGAGGTTCGTGATCTTGCCGGCCTTGATGTCGGCCGTGACACCCAGGATCTCCTTGCCTATCCAGACCATGCGGTCGTCGACGAGCTTGCCTTCGACGGTGCCGGGGACCGGCGTCACGATCACTTCACCTGCGGGCAGCCACGCCAGGACCTGCGAACCGCCCGCCTTCACCTTCGCGTCGGTGATCACACCGTCGCTGGTCTGGCTCTTGTGGTTGATCTTGAGCTTGAGGTCGGTGCCGTTTGCCAACGTGATGTGGACTTCGTTCGCCTTCGCGAGCAGCTCGCCGACCTGCTTCGCCTTCGCCTGGATGCCGGTGTAGTCCGCAGCGAGCCCGCTCCAGTAGAGCGCGCCCATCTCGGCCTCATCGATGCCCAGCAGGCGCGCGCGCGTCGGCGAAGGAGCGAGCCCGTTATCGAGCTCGACGCGACGAACGCTGCGGGCGAGCAGCACGCCGTCGACTGCGCTGCGTGCTTTTCCGAGCTTCGCGGCGCGGTCGCCCGGGAAGCCAGCGTAGATGCTCGAATCGCGCACCGCCGGCAAGGAGATGATCACGTTGACCGATTTTGCGAGGGCCATCTGCGCGGCATCGACCTTGTCGTCGTACGTCGCGAGCGACTGGATCAGCCACTTCTTCGAGAGCGACTCCGAGCCGGTCACGATGATCGGCCAGGCACCGCGCTGCGAGCAGGCGATCGAGAGCTCCTCGAGAAAGGGCATGTCCGCGGGCGTTCCCTGGAGCTCGACGATGTCGCCCTCCTTGACGTTCGCGGTCGTGCCGACGATCCGATTCGCGATCTCGACGTAGTTCGGCGCGGCCTTGCCCGGTTGCGCCGAGCTAGTCACTGCACCTGCAGCGATCGCGAGCGCGACCGCACCAACCTGCTTGAGCTCAATCATTTCGCCTCTGTAACACAGGACGCGACATCGACGGGTGACCGGCATCTAGGCGCGTCATGAAAGCGTTTGTGCTCGCATTTGCAGTTCTCTTGGGTCTCGTCGGATCAGCTCGTGGCGACGAAGAACCACCGGCCGCCGAGCAGCACGAGGAGCCCTCGGCGGAACAACATCACGAGGAGCTCACCGAACCCGACGCGGATCCGGACGACGCGCACTATTCGAAGTTCGATCTCGATGGCGATGGCAGCGCCGACCCGGCACTCGAACAAGAGTACGAAGATGCGATGGGCGGGATCAAACCCGAGATCGACGCAGCCGCCATCGAGAAGGAGCTCGATGCACGGCCGAAGGACATCGCGCTCACGCCTTCGCTGACGGTCGAGCAGTTCCGCAAGATCGTCGGCGTCGTTCGCAAGGTCGTGCTCGGACGGATGGAAAAGAAGATGGCCAAGAGCGCCGCCAAGAAGCTAAACCAGTTCGCGATCGGGATCGGCGTGTTTTCGCTCGCCGGGCTGCTCCTCCTCTTCATCCCGCTCGTGATGCGCAAGCGCTACCCGGGGCAGGGTAAGACGCTGTTCGCGTACTCCGCGCTCGCGGCAGTCACGTTCATCGTCACCGTGAACATGTTCGGCGCTGTGCTACTCGGCATGAAGACGGTGCAAGGTGCGCTCGGTGATTCGACCAATCCGAGCCTCGCGATCGCGAAGGGCACCTTCGACACGCTCGACCATAATGCCGACGAGTTCCTCACGATGGGCAAGTACTTGTTCGTGCCCACGCTCGAGCAGTTGCAAGGTAACTCCGACGAGCAGCCCTCGGTGCTGATCCTCGAGAATGGCCAGAAGCTGATCCGATCGGCGCACGTGTTCGTCACGATCGCAAAGATGTTCAAGTACCTCGATTTCGTCTTCAAGATCCTGCCGATCGTGCTGTTCGCCGTGACGATGATCCTGTTCGGGCTCGCGATCCGCCCGACCCTCACCGAGATCGTGAAGCTACCGATGCGTGCGGCCGCGGGCGAGGCCGGCGTGGGCCGCGATGTCACGCGCGGTGCGCTGCTCCGCGTGTGGGGAGAGCTCGAGGCAACGCTGTGCACGATCGGCGTGCTCGCGGGGCTCACGTTGCTCTCGGGATTTATCCTCGGTCAGATCGTCGGTCCGGCGCTCTACGCGCTGCTGAGCTACTTCAGCATGGCGGTCAGCTACCTCCAGTTCGTCGAGGGTGCGAACCCGGGCATGGTGTTCCTCGCGTTGTTCGCGGTGATCTTGTTCCTCGTGTTCAACCTCGCGACGCTGATCCTTTCGATGTCTTTCTTCCTGGGAAAATCACAGAAGATTTTCCAGGCTCGGTTCGACCGTGGCATCCCGATTGCGAGACACAAGCGCTTCTTCACGTGGGGGCTCCCCGCGGTGGTGCTCGTCCAGGTCTTCCCGTGGGTCTTCGTGGTGGTCGCCGCGAAGGTGCTCGATCTGATCAACGACAAGCTGCTCGCGGGTGTCGTCGATGTGGAGAAGGTGCCGTGGACCGCGCTCCTGCTCGCCGGTCCGCTGTTCCTCGTGTTCGGCTACCTCGCGCTGTTCTGGGCTGCGCGCGGATTCAAGGCGATCAGCTTTCTGTTCCGTTACAAGCCGGTGTGAACGACGGGATGGCCGTCGGTCGCGAGCCATTCCTTCGCGGCCGCGAGCTCCTCGGTCCAGTTGCCTTCGGTCGTCGAGAACGTCGCGAGCGCGGAGGTCAAGAGTGCCTTGCCGCGAGCGTGGTCGAGCTTCCAGAGCTCTCGCGCGAGCGAGTACTGGATCGACGCCGTGTGACCCTTGTCTGCGAGCTTCGTGAACATCGCGATCGCCGCTTCGAGGTCCGCAACGGCCGCCGCGTGCTGGTTCATCGTCGCGTGAATCTGGCCACGCGTCGCGAGGGCCTCCGCGAGCCTCGGGTGCGGTTCGCCGTAAGTGTGCTCGATCACCTCGATCGACTTCGCGATCAGCGTGAGCGCTTCTGGCCCTCGATCGAGATTTGCGAGGGCCTGCGCCTCGTACTGCCAGCATTCGGCTTGCGTCTCGGAGCCCTCACCAGTCGCGAACGCGATCACGTCGCAGGCGCGAGCGAGCTTCGGTTCGGCTTCCTTGTAGCGCCCGTTCTGCACGAGGATCTGACCCTCTATCATCACCGCTTCCCCGTAGCGCTCGGTACGATCGCCAGAGATCCGTTTCAGGGTTTCGACGACCGCGTGGATCTCCTGCATCGCCACCTCCGGCTGGTGATCGTCTTCGAGACACTGCGCGTAGCTCGAGTGAGCGATCACCCGATCGAGGCTGTCTTCGCCGAGCGTTCTGTCCGCGAGCTGCTTTGCTTCGAGAGCGAACTGCACGGCTTCTCGCGTGCGGCCCAGCGTCTTGAGATTCACCGCGAGGCGGCCCTTGAACATGATCTGCGCGGTGACCACGCCGCTGCCGGCCGCGGGCAGGTGTGCGAGTGCATCGCGATACGCCGCGATCGCATCGAGGTAGCGGCCCTGCGCTTCGTAGAGGTACCCGAGCCCCTGGATCGCTTGCGGCAAGTAATCCGGCGCAGCCTTCTCCGAGATCTCGACCGCACGACGGAGCGCCCGCTCGGCCGGCTCGGGCTGATGCGCCTCGACGAGCGTGGTGCCCTTCGCGTACTGAAACAGTGCATCGACATCGGCGGGGCGCCCGAGCCGATCGAGTGCAGCCTCGGCGTACGTCACGTACTCGAGACCTCGTTCGGGCTCACCGTCGTCGAACGTCGCGCTCAGTACGAGCTGGATCCACGTCGACGCCGCGATGTAATCGTGGTGCGATGATTCCGCGAGCGCCGCCGCCTTCTTCAGCGTCGCCTCCGCCAGCTTCGAATCGCCACCTTGTGATTCGGTGGCGCCGAGCAGATACAAGGTCTCCGCCGCGACGGGCGGCCACACGTTCGCGGCGTCGTTGGCGACCTGGCGCGCGAGAGCGATCGAGGTCTTGAAGTCGTTTGCATTGCGAGTCGCCTCGGCATCGAACGCGCGATAGCGCAGCGCGGTCACCGCGCGTCGGAGTGCCGGATCCTCGGGGATGCGCGAGAACTGCAACGCAGGTGGTGGCGAGGTGCAGCGATCGGGATGGCTGATCAGGCCGGTGAGCGCGAGCGCGTGTTTCGGGCCGTCTGCGACGATATCCGCGGTCACGCCCGCGAACTCGGTGCGGCGCGCATCGAGGCAGGTCGTGACCAGCAGCGCCTGGACCGGCACGCGGTCCGCGAAGCATGTCTCGGCCTGGGCGACGTGAAAGCGGGTCGCGGTCGCATCGAGCGAAGCGAGCACTCTCGCGCCTGTCGGATCTGCACCGAGCGCGCGCGCGACGGCAGCACGATCGTAGGGCAGGTCGAAGCCACGTGCACACGGATGATCGGGAGCCGGTCGCGTGAGGACCAGCGCGCCTGCGATGCCCGCAGCAACGAGTCCAGCTCCGATCGCGGCGATCTGTAAACGTCGGCGCCGGGCCCTGATCATCGCGAGCTCTTTCGCGAAGCTCGGCAGATCCTGCCAGCGCTTGGCCGGATCGAGCTCGAGTCCGCGTTCGAGTGCACGCAGCAACCTGCGGGGCACCGCGCTCGGCGATCTCGCGGGCGGGCGCGTGCCGAAGATCGCCTCCCACAGCGACACCGCGAACGCGTAGACATCCGCGCGAAGATCGACCCGCTCGCCTGCGAGCTGCTCCGGGGCCATGTACGCCGGCGTGCCGATCGCGATGCCGGTAGTGGTCAGCTGCGTTTCGCGAGGCGCACTACTCGAAGGCTCGAGCTCGGCTTGTCCTGCCGCCCGCGCGATGCCGAAATCGCTGACGACCACGCGCTGTTCACCGGCGAGCTCGACGAGCACATTGTCGGGTTTGAAATCGCGATGGACGATTCCGGCGGCGTGCGCGGCCGCGAGTCCGTGCGCGGCACGCTCGTACATCGCCACGCAGGTGCGCCAGCTCGGACGCGTGCGCGCGGCGAATGCGCCGAGGGTCTCACCGTGGATGAGCTCCATCGCGATGAACACGACACCGTCGACACGGCCGACGTCGTAGACCGTCATCACCGCGGGATGCCTGACCTTGGCGGTCAGCCGCGATTCACGCAGCAAGCGTTGCGCGAGCACGTCGGCACGCCCCACGAGCTCGGGGCGCAGGACCTTGAGTGCGATCTCCCGATCGAGCTCGCTGTCGTACGCGACGTAGACGCGACCCATCCCGCCGGCGCCGAGCAAGCGCCGCACTTCATAGCGGCCGATCCGCGCGCCGATCGCGGTGCTCTGGCTGTGCTCGGTCGGCACACTCGGCGTGCCGAGGGCCATCGGCGCGGCCCGTACTCCCGCCCGCACCGCGTGCCGGCACGCTTCGCATTCGTCTAGATGAGCCGCGATCGCTTCGGCCTCGGAGGTGGCGAGGTCGCGCCGAGCGAACGAAACCAGCGCGTCTTCCTCCGGGCACACCACCAGACTGGACTCTGATAGGGCGCCCGAAAATCTTCCACATTTTTCATGCGACATCTGCCTACGGCCGGCGTCTGGGGGCGAGATGAAGCTCAAACGGTGGTTCGCAGCATTGGCGCTCGTCACGGGGTGCGGTTTTGGTGACAACAACGTCACGCACAGCACGCCGCATCATAGATGCGGCGACGGTGTGGTCGATCCTGGCGAAGGCTGTGACGACGGTAACGACGTCTCCGGCGATGGCTGCTCGGCATCGTGCACCGTCGAATCGTCGGTCGCAGCGTGTGGCAATGGCGTCCGCGAGAACAGCGAGGAGTGCGACGACGGCAACACCACCAATGGCGACGGTTGCTCTTCGACCTGCACCCACGAGAGCGTGTGCGGCAATCACATCACCGAGCCCGGCGAGCAGTGTGACGACGGCAACACCGCGAGTGGCGATGGCTGTTCGCCGATGTGCCAGACCGAAACCACGACTGCCTGCGGGCTGCTGCCGCAAAGCGGTTGCAGCGGGGCCACACCGGCATGCGACCTGACGTCGGCGGGTGATGGCTCCACTGCCTGTCGTGCGGTCACCACCCATGGCACGAGCAATGACCACTGTCCGGTCGATAGCGCGTGCAAGGCGGGGTACACGTGCGTCCACGATTCTCTCGCCGACGCACCATGGTGTGCTCGCTTCTGCGCGACCGATAGCGGTTGCTCCGGGACTGGCTCGCGTTGTGTCGATGCTCTCGACAGCACGAACGTCCTGACGTGCTCCAACGCGTGCGACCCCTACGGTCAGACCGGTTGTCCGGTGGGCATGGGTTGCATGGCCTATCAGGCAGCGATGGGCGACTTCACCGATTGCCTCTATCAAGGCGCGGTTCCCCAGGCGGGCACGTGCACGACCGATCGCGATTGCGAGGATGGCCTCGCTTGCGTCAGCGATGGTTCGGGCAAGACCTGCCAGCCGTACTGCGTCGTCGGCAATTCGAGCACGTGCTTCGCGGGCGAGACCTGCGCCGCGTTCGTCAACCCGCTCGTGATCGGCACCACCCAGTACGGCGTCTGCTTCTAGGAGATCGTCATGAAACTTATCCTGCTCAGTCTGTGTCTGCCCGCGCTCGCCTACGCCGATCCGACGATCGAAGTTGGCGGCATCCTCGGTGCGCACTCGTTCGCGCATGACACCGAGCTCGGCTCGACCGACGACAGCGCACAGCCGGGCCCGTCCTCGAGTGGCTTGTTCGGCGCACGTGCGGCGTATGTCGTGAGACCTCGCATCGCGATCGAAGGCGAGCTCGCGATCATCCCTACAAAGGATGACGTCCTCGGCAAGGCCGCGATGGTGTACGGCCTCGGCGCGCATGTTCGCTTTGACCTCTTGACCGGCAAGTTGCGGCCGTTCGTCGTCGTTGGCATCGGCGCGAACATCCTGCGCTCGAGCTCGCCGCAAATGACAAACGATGTCGATCAAGCTTATCACTGGGGCCTCGGCGTGCGGTGGGCACTGAGCGACCGCGTCGATCTGCGTATCGACGGGCGGCAAGAGATCGTGCCGGATCGCCATCACAACGGCGCGACCAGCGATTTCGACTTCACACTCGGTGCGACCTATCGGCTGGGCGCGATCACGAAACCCAAGCCGGTCGTCGTGGTTGAGGCACCGCGCGCGGAGCCCGCACCGCCGCCACCGCCCGTGGTGGTCGTGCCTGCACCCGAACCGATCCGCGAGCTCGCGGGGATTGGCTTCGAGCTCGATTCAGCCGTGATCTCGATCGATTCGGCACCGATCATGGAAAAGGCGTACGAGCTGCTGCATGCGCATCCACAGCTCAGCGTCGAGATCTCGGGTCATACCTCGGCGGATGGCGATGCTGATCGCAACCTCGGGCTGTCGCTCGCGCGCGCCGAAGCGGTGAAGGCGTATCTCGGCAAGCGCGGCATCGAGACGGATCGGATCCAGACCGTGGGCCACGGATCGAACGTACCGATCGCCGACAACCAGACCGATGTGGGCCGGCGCCAGAACCGCCGGATCGAGTTCCACGTCCTAGAACCGGGCGGGCAGTAGTTGCGAGACGCTGACGTCGAGCTGGCTGCGCACGAGCGAGGTCATCCGATCGAGCTCGGTCGGGGTCAGCGCGAGACGCTCGCTCAACAGCTTGCGCGTCTGTTCGAACAGCTCCTCGCAAGCGCGCTGGATCCAGCGCGCCGCGGTCGCGCGATGGACGGCGTAGGTCGTGCCAATCTCGTCGATGGACAGCCCCTCGACGAAGCTCATCCGCATGACGGTGCGCAGCCGCGGCTCGAGCAGCGCGACCGAATCGTGAAACGCCGCTGCAAACGCCTCGGAGTACTGGCGCTTCAGCAGCTCGAGCTCTGGATCGTTCGTCGAGATCGCGACTAACGCGCGGCTCCAGTCGTCGTTCTCCGTGGACACTTCGCGCTGACGTTGCCGGGTGCGCCGCATCATCAAGGCAGTGCGTGCGGCGGCGACGCCGATCCAGGCACGGAGCGGGCCGCGGCCGCTATACGCGGTGAGCTTCGGGAGCCCACTGTCACCGACCAGCAAGTTGGTGCGAAGCTTCTGGACGCCCTCGTCGACAAATGCGCTGTTCGAATCGATCGAAGCGATCGCACCTCGCGCGGCCGTGGTGAGCTCGCGATCGAAATGCTCGATCGCCTTGCCATCCTTCGCGAGACAACCGACGACGAGGTAGAGATCCGCGGCAAACTTCTCGGCGGTGTCGTCGAACCCTCCGAGATGTGCCTCGAGCACTTCGCGCGCGAGCGTGACTCCGGGCCACGCGGCGCGGCCGACCTGGACCACTGCATCGATCTGCGTGCCGTTCACCCGACTACCATCGTAGCGCAGTTTTCCAGGTGCGGGCCGGCCAACACTTGCAAGCCCGAGCGGGATTCTTGCTCTAGACTGTGCGCGCGTTGACCTCCAAGCTGTCGCGACGGTCGGCTCATGTGCTGTTGCACGGCATCGTGCTGCTGTGGGGCTGCACCGCGATCCTCGGCAAGCAGATCTCGATCGCGACGATTCCGCTGGTCTGGTACCGCGTCGCGCTGGTCGTGATCGTGCTCGCCGGCCTCGTGCCCTTGCGCGGCCATGCGCTGCGCCTGCCGTGGCAGCGCGCGCGCGGCTATTTCGTCGTCGGTGTGTTCATCGGGATCCACTGGTTGTGCTTCTACGGCTCGGTCAAGGTCGCCGGCGTTGCCACCGGGGTGCTCACGCTCTCGACGATCACGTTCTTCACCGCCTTGATCGAGCCGCTGTTGTTCAAGCGCCGGGTCGATGTCCGCGAGCTCGTGATCGGCGCGGTCGTGGTCGGCGGCGCGGCCCTACTCCTGAAAGTCGAGGTCCACGCTGCACCGCTGGGCATCATGCTCGGCCTCGCGGCGTCGCTGTTCGCGGCTTGCTTCGGCGTGATGAACGGCAGGCTCGCGCAGCGCGACGAGCCACCCGAGCGGCTCATGCTTTACGAGCTCGCAGCCGCCACAGCGACGGTCACGGTGTGCTTCGCGTTCGTGCCCTCCGAGTTCGTGGCGCCCTGGCATCTCTCGCTCGCAGATATCGGCTGGCTCGTCGTGCTCGCCATGATGTGTACGGTCGTGCCGCAGGTATTGATCCTCAACGTGTTACGCACGCTGTCGCCGTTCACCGTCGCGCTCGCGACGAACCTCGAATCCGTGTACTCGCTGATCCTCGCGGCGATCTTGTTCCACGACGAGCCGCTCACCGCGCGGTTTTATCTCGGCGCGGGCGTGCTGTTCGCGCTCGTCGGGCTCAATGCCGTGCGCAAGGCGCGACCTAGGCCAGTAGCTGACGAACGCGCTGGACCAGGACCGCTGGCGTGAGCGGCTTCTGGATCAGGTCGACACCCGCATCGAGTACGTGGCCAAGCCTGTCGTCGGTGTAGCCCGACATGAACAAAACGCGCGTCGTGGGCCAGCGCTCTCGCAGCTTGGCCGCGACCTGCGGGCCGCCGAGCTTCGGCATGATCACGTCGGAGAGCAACAAGTGGACCTCGCCGCGGATCGTCGCGGCGACCTCGAGTGCGTGCTCGCCATCGTGAGCTTCGATCACGTCGTAGCCGGCGCTGCGCAACACGTCGACGATCAGGATGCGTACTTCGAGCTCGTCCTCGACGACAAAGATCCGCTGGACCCCGTGGATCGGTGTGACCGTTCGGGATACAGCCGCCATTGGTGTGGTCGCCGAGGGCGCGAGCGCGGGCAGATAGACGCGAAACACCGAACCGCGACCGAGCTCGGTCTCGACCGTGATGTGGCCACCGCTCTGCTGGACGATCCCCATCACGGTCGAGAGTCCGAGCCCGGTGCCCTTGCCGAGCTCCTTCGTCGTGAAGAACGGCTCGAAGAGATGCGCTTTCGTCGTGTCGTCGATGCCGGTGCCCGTATCGGTGATCGCGAGCATGCTGTAGCGACCGGCCGGCAGCTCGGACGTGCGCTCGGCTCGTTCGCTCCGCGCGGTCTCGACGGTGAGCGTCCCACCACCGCGCATCGCATCGCGCGCGTTGACGACAAGGTTCATCACGACTTGCTCGACCTGACCGGCATCGACCATCACCGCATCTCGGTCCGTGCCGGCGATGATGTGGAGCTCGATATCTTCGCCGACGAGCCGCCGGATCATCGGCTCCATCTGTTGCACGGTCATGCCGAGCTCGAGCGGTTTGGGCTCGAGCACCTGGCGGCGGCTGAACGCGAGCAACTGGCGCGTCAACTCGGCGGCACGCTGCGCGGCGCGCTCGATCTGCTCGACATCGGCGAGAACGCGTTCGTCATTCGGCAGCTGCAGCCTCAGGTTCTTCGCGAGCGTCTTCGACAGGATCGAGCCGTAGCTCATGATCACGGTGAGCAGGTTGTTAAAATCGTGCGCGACGCCGCCGGCGAGCCGGCCGAGCGCCTCCATCTTCTGCGCCTGGCGCAAGTCGCGCTCGAGCCGCTTGGTCTCCCGCAGGTCCTGCTGCACGGTCGCGAACCCGAACGGTGCGCCGTCGGCTGCGCGCAGCAGGAACGAGCTGATCTGCGTCGGAATGAGCTCGCCCGTGATCTGGTGGCGCAGCACGCCTTCGCCCTGCCAGCTGCCGGTCTCGCGGAGCGGGGCGACGCGCGCGAGCCCGTCGGGAACGTGGAAATCGGCGAGCGTCATGGTCCGGATATCGTGGTCGAGCGGGATGCCGAGCAGGATGCGGCCTGCGGCGTTGACGAACAGCACCGAGCCATCGAAGTTCGCCATCGCGATCATGTTCGTGCTGCACTCGATCAGCGAGACAAACGTCTTCGCGCGTTCCTCGGCTTCCTGGCGCTGACGCAGCTCGATCTGGAGTGAATCGAACAGCTGCGCATTCGCGATCGCCATCGCCGCTTGGTCGCCGACCGTGGTCACGACATCGAGATCGAGTGCGTCAAATGGCTGCCCATCCGAGGCCCACCGGACCACCGTGAGCGCGCCGAGCTGGCGACCGCGGACCTGCAGTGGTACGCCGAGGAGACGGCGCAGGCCGAGTGCGCGGACCAAGCGTTTGAACGGTGGCTCCGCGCGCTCCACGAACTCGTCGACGGACGCGGTCTCGACGACGACTGGCGTGCCGGTGCGCAGCACCTGGGCGATGAACGAAGGACCGTGGAGAGGGCCGACCGGACCGAGCTGATCGAGCGCGGCGCGCATCAGCTCCAAGGTCTCTGGCGTGCGCGACCACGCCGCGTTCGACTTGATCAGCGTGCCGCTCTCGTCGACGACCGTGACGACACAGCCATCGCCGAGCAGCTCCGTCGCTTTGCGCGCGACGGTCTCGAGCAGGCCGGCGTAGTCGCTGGTGACCTCCGCGAACTCGCGAAACGCTTCGGACAGTGCCCTGAGCCGATCGTTGGACCCATCCCTCTCCATACGCCCCATGATCTCCGATAAAGCGTTCTCGTGCCACCGTGCTGTCAGTGCGATGTTGACAGGTAACCTGTCGTGTTCGAAGGCCGACCACTTCCACTCGCGGGCCGGTTCGGGCAGATCAGACCCATGAGGCTCGAACGGTCGATCGGAACCATCACGGAAGAACAGGCGGCGGTCGCGACCGTCGCGCGCCAGTTCGCGGCGGCGCGCCTGGCCCCTCGTGCTGCGGAGCGCGATCGCACGGGTGTCTATCCGCTCGAGGAGATGAGTGCGCTCGGCGAGCTCGGCCTGCTCGCGATGAAGGTCCCGGAGAGCGAAGGCGGCGGTGGGACCGACAACGTCGGCTACGTGCTCGCGATGGAAGCGATCGCGGAGGCGTGTGCATCGACCGCCGTGATCCTCGCCTCGAGCAACCTCGTCGCGAAGCTGCTCTCCGAGTTCGGAACGCCTGCTCAGAAGGCAACGTGGCTGCAGCCGTACACCCAGGGTCGGCTCGGCCCTGCGGCATTCGCGCTCAGCGAGCCCGGCTGCGGTTCCGATGCCGCGGCGCTCACCACGACTGCGAAGAAGGACGGCGAGAGCTGGATCCTCGACGGCGCGAAGATGTGGATCACGAGCGGTGCCCACGCGGGCTTTCACCTCGTGTTCGCGCGTTCCGATGGGCCGGGACCGGGCGGCATCAGCTGCTTCCTTGTCGACCGCGGCACGCCAGGGCTAATGATCGGCAAAGAAGAAGACAAGATGGGCCAGCGCGCTTCGGGCACCGTCGCCTTGCACTTCGATGGCTGCCGGTTGCCGGCCGAGAATTTGCTGGGCGAACGCGGTCACGGCTATGCGGTCGCCCTCGGCGCGCTCGGCGCGGGCCGCGTCGGCATCGCGGCGCTCTCGATCGGCCTTGCCGAGGCGGCGTTCGGCTACGGCCTCGCGTACGCCCAGGAGCGCAAAGCATTCGGCAAATCGGTCAGCGATTTTCAAAACACCCAGTTCGTGCTCGCCGATTGCCGGACCGAGCTCGATGCCGCATGGCTACTCTCGCTACGCGCCGCTCGCCTGCTCGATACGGGCGACAAGGCGGCAGCCGAGTCGAGCATGGCGAAGCTATTTGCGACCGAAGCCTCGAGCCGGATCATCGACAAGATGCTCCAGATTCACGGCGGCTACGGCTACTCGCGAGACTATCCGATCGAACGGCTCTACCGCGACTCGCGCGTCACGCGGATCTACGAAGGCTCGAGCGAGATCCAGCGGATCGTGATCGCGCGAGACCTGCTCGGCAAACGCTAAGCTGCGCGCTTCTTCCGCCGCGGCAAGGTCTTGACGAACGCGCGCATTGCGTTGAGCGTGTCCACGAGCTCGATCGAGGCGTAGGCGGGCTCGCCAGGCTCGCCAGGCTCGCCAGGCTCGCGATCGCAGATCGGGACCAGGCGAAAACACGTGAAGCTGAGCGTGTTGGGGTTGGGCGTCCGGACGGGCGTCTTGCGGGTGGTGATGCTGCGGAGCGCTTTGTGGAACTGCCGGGTCATGGGGATCCCTACAGCAACCGTCGCGCCAGGTTGCAAATGCCCAGAAGGTGGTCGCCGCTCCCGGTCAACACCGACAGCGGGGCGCGATATCGCGGTCAGAACTGACATTTCGGCAGTTTGGCGACGCCTACGTGGAGTCGCAAGGCCGCCTAGTCCTGGTTGCAGTAAGCTGCGGCATGGCCTCTCCCGCTCTCGCTCCGGATCGCATTCTCGCGGTGTTTCGCGCGCTCCAAGCCAACCGCGCCACCGTGAAGCGGACGTCGGCGAGCCAGCGGATCAGCAAGCTCGAGAAGCTGCGCGAGGCGATCCAGGCGCGTGAACCAAAGATCCGCGAGGCGCTCGCAAAGGACTTTCGGAAAGCTGCGACCGAGGTCGATCTGACCGAACTGTTTCCGGTGCTGGTCGAGATCAAGGATGCGATCAAGCATCTCCATCGCTGGATGCGGCCGCAGCGAGTCGACACGCCGATGTCGATGCTCGGTACCGCGAGCGAAGTGCTGTACGAGCCGAAGGGCTGCGTGCTGATCATCGCGCCGTGGAACTACCCGTTTCAGCTCGCCATCGCGCCGGTGATCGCCGCGGTCGCCGCCGGCAACACGATGGTGTTGAAACCCTCGGAGCTCACGCCGGCTACCGCGGCGGTGTTGCAAGATCTGATCGGAGAAGTATTCGCGGAGAACGAAGTCGCCGTGGTGCAAGGCGATGCAGTCGAGACCCAGAAATTGCTCGCGCTGCCATTCGAGCACTTCTTCTTCACGGGCTCGACGAAGGTCGGTCGCATCGTCGCAGAAGCGGCGGCGAAGCACCTCGCCTCGACGACGCTCGAGCTCGGCGGCAAATCGCCGGCGATCGTCGATGATTCGGCCGATATGAAATCGACCGCGCGTCGCCTCGTGTGGGGCAAGTTCGTCAACGGCGGTCAAACGTGTATCGCGCCCGACTACATCATGGTCGCGGAGGGCAAGCAGACCGCGCTCGTCGAGGCGCTGCGCAGTGCGATCACGGACATGTATGGCGCAGATGCGAAGAAGTCGGCGGACTTTTGCCGGATCATCAACTCGCGTAATTACGATCGTTTGACCGGCATGCTCGACGCGACGGTGAAAGAGGGCGGCAAGGTCGAGATCGGTGGCGAGCGCGATGCGGGCGAGCGCTACATCGCGCCGACGGTGGTCACGAACGTGAAGCCAGAATCGGCGTTGATGGCTGAAGAGATCTTCGGCCCGATCCTGCCGATCCTCACGTTCAAGAACCTCGACGAGGTCGCGCCGTTCATCACCGCGCGCGACAAACCGCTCGCGCTCTACATGTTCGGCAACGACGAGCGCCGGATCGACGACGTGATCGCGAACACCACCGCGGGTGGGACGTCGATCAACAACACGGTGATCCACTTCGCGAACCAGAACCTGCCGTTCGGCGGCGTCGGTCCGAGCGGGCTCGGCAGCTATCACGGCTACTACGGCTTCAAGACGTTCTCGCACGAGCGCGCGGTGCTCCGCCAAGGCCGCATCGACGCGTTCAAGTCGGTGTATCCGCCGTACACGGAGAAGGTGCAGAAGATGTTCAAATGGATGAAGCGCATCTTCACCTGAATCGAGCCATCGTTCTTTACGATGGCAGCTGTGGCCTGTGCCATCGCTCGGTCAAGTTCCTGTTGCGCCACGAGCGCGATCCGGACCTGATGTTTGCTCCGCTGCAAGGTTCGACCGCGGCCGCGCTGCGCGCGCAGTATCCGGAGATCCCGACCAACCTCGATACGGTCGTGCTCGTCGAGGACGGTCACGCCCGGCTGCGCAGCAAGGCAATCTTGTACGTCTCCCGTCATCTGAGCGCACCGTGGCGCTGGATGTACGCGGTGCGCTGGTTTCCCGCCGTGATCGGCGATCTCGGCTACCGCGTGATCGCGGCGATTCGCTATCGCGTGTGGGGTCGCGCCGACGAGTGCGCGCTGCCCTCACCCGGGCAACGGACGCGGTTTCTGCCCTAATTCATGGGACGCCACGGCCAACTCCAGGAGGGGCTCGATCGTAGGGTCGACATGTCGGTCATGGTTTCCCCTCATTAGTTAACGCGCACGTGTTCTGGCCGATGTAACAATGCGGGCTGAATATTCGCCTTCTTGCCGCCGTTGAATATTCTGAATGTATGTGTCGAATGCTCGGAATGGCTGCCGCGCGACCCACCGGGGTCCGCGATCTGTTGTTCGACGCGCCCCGTAGCCTGAAGTCGCTCTCCGAAGAGCACTGTGATGGCTGGGGTATCGCGCTGCACCGCGATGCGTGGACCGTGCACCGCAGCATCGAGTGTGCGGCACGCTGCGAGCGCTACGCGACGATCGAGCTCGACGCCACGCTCGCGATCGCGCATGTCCGCAAGATGACCGTCGGTGCGCTCGAGCTCTCGAACACGCATCCCTTCCAACGCGGCCGGTTCGTGTTCGCGCATAACGGCACGGTCGAGACAACCCAGCTCCTCGCGCGCACGTCCGTGGAGCAGCTCGCCGCGATCGAGGGCGGCACAGATAGTGAGAAGCTGTTCGCATTCGTGCTAACCCAGATCGACGAGTGCGGCGATGTCGAGCTCGGCATCGCGTCCGCGGTCAAGCTGATGCACGGGTTCGGCGATATCGGTTCGGCGACGTTCCTGCTCGGCGATGGCGAGCGGTTGTTCGCTCATCGGCTGGGGCGCGCGCTGTTCACGGCATCGCGCGAAGGCGCGACCGTGATCGCGAGCGAGCCGCTTGGCGATTCCGATACGTGGAGCGAAGTGGCGGAGCGCGAGCTGATCGTGCTGGACGCCTTCACCGCACGAGCGCTCGCGGCTTAGTCGAGCTTGAACGTGTACTCGAGCTTGATCTTGCCGGGTTGGCCGAGGGGTGGGAGCTCGAGCGAATCGATCGTGTCGCGCAAACAATCGTCGAGCTCCTTCGCGAGCGGTTTGCCATCTGCCTTGGTGATCTGATCGGTATCGATCACGGTACCCAGATCGGGATCGCTGATCATCGTCATCTGCGCCGCGGCGATCTTCGCCTGCGCGCTGCCGGCGGTCTCGTAACACTTCGCGAGCAGCGGAATCGCAGCGTTCAAGCCCGCCTGCAGCGGCTTGCCGACCTGCTCGAGCGGGATCAATGGGTCTTGGTCAGGTGTACCCGCCACCCCCGGTCTCGCGGTGCGTGCCTTCTGGATCGCCGCCGCGATCTGCGCGCCGAGTTGCTTGCGCTGCGCGGGCTCGAGCCGGTGAACGGTGATCGCGGCATCGGCCCCGGCCGGCACCGCCGAACCCGACTCGGGGGTATTCACCGGCCGGGTCGCGACCTCGGTTGCGTGCTCGCCGTGGTGGAGCGGCCGGGACTTGCGCGGCCACCGCCACGCGACGAGCGAGGCGATCAGCAGGATCGAGACGATGATTCGACTACGCCTCTGCATTGCTGCGTATGCATACACGGAATCTGGCACTATGCCGCCCGCATGCCGCCCGACGACGAAGGTAAAAGCGCTCGCCAGCTCTCGCGCAGCCAGATGCGGCGCACCGGCGATCGCTCGGCCCGGATCGCGATGATGCTGATGAAGATGAGCGTGCCGTCGCTCAAGAAGCTCGAGCTCGAGGAGCGCGCGCAAGAGTCGCTCGAGCGCGCGCGCCAGGTGAAGACCCACATCGCGCGGCGTCGCGCGGAGCGCACGCTCGCGGGTGACCTGCGCAAGTTCGTCGAGGATCTCGCCGAGCTCGAGACTCAGATCGAGAAGATCGAAGAGGGCAGCTCGGATGCCGAGGCATTCCATCTCGCAGAGCAATGGCGCACGCGCCTGCTCGAGGGCGGCCCGAAGATGCTCGAGACGTTCCCCGGTGGTGCGAGCGAAGAGCTGCCACGCCTGATCGAAGCAGCGAAGCGCGAGAAGGAGATCGGTAAGCCGCCGGGCGCCGGTCGCGCGCTGTTCCGCAGCGTTGTCGAGGCGATCAAGGTCCATCAGCGCGCGCTCGTGCTCGCGGCCGCGGAGACCGACGACGCGGCGGCCGATGCCGAAGACGCCGAAGACGACACCGAAGCCTAGGTGGCAACGCTCGCGCATGCCGCGCGACTGGCCATGCATTCGCGCTGCCACCGGCGAAGAACGGGTGCGCATCCGTGCGCCTCGTCATGCGCGGGGTGCGCGGGGGTGCGCGGGGTGCGCGGGGCGCGCGGGGCGCGCGGGGCGCCCCCCGGCAGACAACCGTTTCGCGCAGCGCCGTTGCCGGAGTTGGTCGAGCCGACCGGCTTGATGGATCATCGACGACAAGCGGCTGATGATCTGCACGCGCGTTGCTCGCATCATCGGTGCGGCACGGCTCCCCGGTGATCAGTGTGCGAAGCCGGCTCCACCGCCGCGAATGAAATCGCCGATTCCTCTGAATCTCGACAAGATGCGCTAGCATCACCGCAGTGATGGCGGTCGCGCGTGTGTACCCTCGTGAGCTCGCCGAGCGCGTGCGAGCGACGTGGCCGGTCGAAGCGCAGCCGCTTCCCCACGCGCTCGATTCGATCCTCGATATCGCGTACCACGCGTCGTTCTTGCGCGAAGAAGAGCGGCCGATCACCTGCCGCTTGATCTTCGTGTCGCCGAGCGAGATCCGGACCGATGGGGGACCGCCGGCGTCGCTGTTGCCCCTCGCGTTCGGCGCCTCGCGCGAGCTCTCAGAGATCGAGCTGCGCAGCCTCTCTCCGGCGGTGAAGTATCACCGGTCGCTGATCGCTATCGAAGACACTAACGATGGTCCGCGGATCTGGGGGCTCGTGCAGAGCGGGACGCGCTGGCTCGAGGCCGTGCATGGGGGGCGTCACAGCGTGCCGCCGCCGATGCCTTCGGCGCTCGTGATCAACATCGTGCGGCCGGGGCACCTCTCGGTGTTGTGCGGCGCGGTCACGCTCGCCGAGCTCCGCGGTGGCATGCTCACCGATTTCACGCTCGATGTCTTTCTCTCGAGGTGGCTCGGAGGGGTGTTCGTGAACGAGCTCGCGGAGCTCGCGGGCCTCGCCACCCACGATGACGCGGCCGAGCTCGCACGGTACGTCACGCAGCAGATGGTCAAGCGCGCGATCTCGACGATGCGCGCCGCACATCACGGTGGAACGATCATCATCGTGTCGCCGCACTCTTCCGAATCGGAGCTCCTTCACCTCAAGTATGCATTCCGCGATGATTCACCGCGCCGGCGGTTTCGCCACCTGCTGGTCGAGATCATGGCCGAGACCACACCGGAGGATCCGGATGATCTGGATGCCGAGCTCGACGAGGCGGTGTTCGAGATGAGCAACTTGATCGCCGCGCTCGCCGATGTCGATGGTGCGGTCGTGCTGACGAAGCGCTTCGAGGTACTCGGCTTTGGTGCCGAGATCGCGGGCGATTTGCCGCACGTCGAATCGGTGCGCCGCGCGCTCGATCTCGAAGGCACGCGCTTCCTCGACGAAGTCGTCGATGGTGTCGGGACGCGCCATCGCTCCGCGTATCGCCTGATCGCCGGCATGCCCGATGCGCTCGCGATCGTCGTATCGCAAGATGGCTCGGTCCGGTTCGTCACGTCCGCTCACGCCGTGGTGACGTACTGGGAGCACGGCCCGGGAGACTCCTAGGTAACGCTTGCGCGACGCCTACGGTCGTTCGACGCGTGCAGGCACGTGCTTGTGCCACGGCGTGCCGACGAACGGGTCGCGATCGCTCGTGCTCGTCAGATCGTTCGGCGCCACGCCACGCTTGCCGCTCGAACAGGTGAGGCCGAGCCCGTTCGGGAGCGAGATGTGACCGCGCTGCATCGCGTCGGAGACCTCGATCGTGACGAGCACCGCGTCGCGGCGCGTGGTCAGCCTCACGGTCTCACCGGTCACCACGCCGAGCGCCGCGGCATCCTCGGGGTTGATCCGCAGCGCACCTTCTGCGCCCTTCTTGCGCCACTCGGGATCGCGAATGATCGTGTTCGCGGTAAACGACCGGCGTTCGCCGGCACTCAGCACGAACGGAAAATCGGCATTCTGCGTCGGCAAGCTCGGTAGCTTCGCGAGCTCCTCGAGCAGATCCGGCAGCGCGAGATGAAACTTCGCGTCGCTGGTCTTCGCGCGCTTCACGGTATCGGTCCAGTCATCGATCGCGAACACCATGCCGGAGTCCGATACGAGCATGGTCTCGAACATCTCGACCGCGACCTCGAGCGGCGAGCCCGTGAAGCCCGCGCGCGCGAGCGCCTCGGGATTCTCCAGCGCGGCCTTCGCGAACAAGCCGAACACGACCGCGCCCTCGCGAGCCTCTTCGGGCAGCTCGATCGTTCGATACAGCACGACCGGCGCGATCGCCGAGAGCTTCGGATTCGGCAACACGCGCAGCACCACGGCCTGCGCGTAGGCCGCGAGCCCGTGCTTCGCGGCTTCGCGCAGTGGTGCGAGATCCGCATCGTCGAGGCCACCGAGCGCCTCGACCAGCCGTGCGTGAATCTCGGCCTCGGGCAGGGTGTTCGCCAGCGGCGCGAACAAGCGCTTGCGCAGGTGAAAGTAGTTACGTGGGAAGTCGAAATTGAAGAACGTGGCTTCGGCCTTCTCGAATTGGGTCGCTGCCGGCAGCACGTAGTGCGCGAGCCGCGCGGTCTCGGTCATCGCGACATCGATCACGACCAGGCACTCGAGTGACGACAGCGCCTCGCGGATCCGGATCGAATCGGCGAGCGAATGTGCCGGGTTCGAAGCCTCGACGAGCATCGCGCGATAGCGCTTCGGATGATCGGTCAAGATCTCGTCGGCGATCGAGTTGCACGGCACGAGGCCGCCGACCAGGCGTGCGCCGACCACCGGGCTCGTACGCTTCGCTTCACCGTCCATCACGTTGACCAGCACCGAGGGAATAAAGTGGGTGCCGGGCTTGCCGAAGCTACCCGTCAACAAGATCAGCAAGCGATGCAGATAGCTCACCAGCGTCGAGTGGTGGTTCATCTGTACGCCCAGATCTTCGAAGGAGGCGAACGCCTTGGCCTTCGCGATCACGGTCGCGGTCTCGCGCACGAGCGCTTCATCCAACCCAGTCCGCGCGAGGCAATCGGCGAGCGAGAACGCCGCCATCGCGGCGCGAATCTCGGGCAGCTCGCTCTCGGCGCCATGCGTCGCCAAGAAGGGATGATCGATCGCGTCTTCTTCGAGCAGCAGCTTGACCAATGCGACGAGCAGCCACGCATCGGTGCCCGGCTTCAACGCGAGGTGAATGTCGGCGAGCTCCGCGGTCTCGGTGCGGCGCGGGTCGACAACGATCAACGTGCGCGCGGGATCCGCCGAGATTGCTTTGAGGGTCACGCGGGCGCGCGGAATCGAGTGCGAGAACCAGGGATTCTTACCGAGAAACAAGCCGACATCGCAGTGCTCGAAGTCGGCGCGCGTCGTCGAGCCCATCATTCGCCAGCCGACCCAGAATTCGCCGGTCTTTTCTTGTGCAAGCGCGCTCGATCGATAGCGCATCTTCAACATGCGCCGCGTCGCGCCCGAATACGCGCCGGGCAAGTGATTGCCCTGGCCGCCACCACCGTAATAAAAGATGGCGTCGCCACCGTGCGCGTCGCGCACCGCCGCGAGCTTTTGCGCGACCTCGCGGATCGCGGTGTCCCAGGAAATCTCCTCGTACGTGCCATCCGCACCTCGCCGTAGCGGCGCGGTCAGCCGGTCGGTGCCGTGCTGGTAGTGGTCGAGCCGGTGCGGTTTCTCACACGCATAGCCCTGCGACGAGGGATGCGCCCTATCGCCGCGCAACTTGACGAGGTGGCGATTGCCTTCACCTCCGAGTTGGACCTCGAGGCCGCAGTTGCACTCGCACAGGATGCAGGCGGTCTTCTTCCATTCCGTCGGGTCCATCCGGGCAGTGTAGCCGCGCGCGAGCGCACACCGTGCGCTAGCGCAGGCCGATCTTCTGGCCGCCGTACAACGCGCCGCCGACGAGCGCGGTCGTCACCAGCACGCCAGGCCGGAGCATCTTGAGCGCGTAGCCGACACCAAACGCGATGGCGAGGCTCTGAAACGGGTTCTTCTCGACGTACTGCTTCGCCTTGAAGATCGTCATCAAGCCCTGCTTCTTCGCCTGGTTGGTCAGGTTGTCGACGCGGGCCTTGAGGAAATCACCACCGAGCGAGTCGAGGACATCGTCGAGTAGCGAGGCAGCGTGGTTCGGTTTCGTTTCGACGGTGGCGTGGTTCATGGCCGCGTACAAAGCATTCGGCGTGCCTACCCGCCACCAGACGGCGCGAACTTCTGGACGTGCGGAGATTCCTCACCGAGCCAGTCTGCATGCTTCGCGGTCGAGTCGAAATGAGCCGAGGTCTTGAACAGCTCGAACTTGCCCTCCTGAGCGAACGCCTTGGTCTTTGCAGCCAGGGTCGCGACTTCCTCGGCGGACATCGGCTTGAACGTCTTCACGGCCTCGAACGCTTGATCGAGAATCTTGTCGCTGTCGATCCCGGTGATCACGACCGAGGTCGGTAGGTTCATCGCGTAGTGCAAACACTCGATCGGCGTGATCTGGGCGCCGCTCTTGAGCAGCACGCCATCGCCCATCGTCTTCATCGCGAGCACGCCGATCTTGAGCTTGACCGCCTCGGGAACGACCATGTGCGAGAAGCTGCGGTAGTGCGCGTCCATCAAGTTCAGCGGCATCTGCACCGTGTCGAACTGGAAACCTTTGCGCTTCGCGACCTCGAGCATGTAGAGGTGGATGCGCGGGTCCTTGTGACCCGTGAACCCGATGAACCTGATCTTGCCCGCCTTCTTTGCAGCGATCAGGGCTTCGAGTGCGCCCTCCTCGGTGAAGATCCTGTCCGGATCATCGAACCGCAAGATCTCGTGGAACTGGACGAGGTCGATGTGATCGGTCTTGAGCCGCGTGAGTGAATCGTTGAGCTGCGACGTCGCCGCTTCTTTGGTGCGGCCGTCGAGCTTCGTCATCAAGAACGCTTTCTTGCGATAGCCCGCCTGTGCGAGCGCGGTGCCCATCCACTTCTCGCTGTTGCCGTGACCGTAGTCCCAACAATTGTCGAGGAAGTTGATCCCGCGATCGAGCGCCGCGTGGATCAGCTTGCCCGCGGCCGCTTCGTCGAGCGGATGGCGCGAGAGGTGCGCGCCGCCCAGCCCGATCAGCGACACCTTCACGCCGGTGTTGCCGAGCGGGCGGTAGATCATGTCACCTCGGCGCTCGCCCGCATCGGTCACCCGCAACAGGTCGCGCGGATCCAGCGAGACCGTCGTGCCATCGGAATTCGTCACCGAAGGTTGAGGTGTCGCCGGCCCCGGCGCGGCGCCGACGCCCGTCGCTGCCACCCCGACACCCGCCGCACCGGTGATCAAGAACTCGCGTCGTTTCATCCGTCGATCGTAGGTGTGCGCAAACTCCGCCGAAACTGAGCGTAGTCGCCCGCTCTATCGCCGCATGGACCCGAGGTAAACTCCAGCGGATGGCGGACAACCTGTACGAGATCCTCGGCGTCGCGAAGACAGCCGACACCGATGCGATTCGCAAGGCGTACCGCAAGCTCGCGCGCGAGCATCATCCGGACGTAAATCCCGGTGACAAGAAGTCGGAAGACACGTTCAAGCGCGTTGCGGCGGCGTACGACGTCCTCGGCGACGAGAAGAAGAAGAAGGCGTACGACGAGTTCGGGGACGCCTCACTCTCGGGCGGCTTCGACGCCGACAAGGCGCGCTCGTACCAGCAATGGCAAGGCGGGCAACAGCAGCGCGGCGCACGCGGGTTCGGCAACGAGGCGGAGTTCGATTTCTCCGAGCTGTTCGGCGGCGGGCGCGGCGGTGGCTTTCGATCGCGCGGCCCTGCGCGCGGCCAGGACCTCTCCGCCTCGGTCGAGCTCGATCTGCGGCAGGCCGTCGAGGGCGCCGAAATCTCGCTCGAGATTCCGAACCAAGGCACCGTGCGCGTCCGCATTCCCCCCGGCGCCGATACCGGCTCGATCATTCGGCTCGCCGGCAAGGGCATGCCCGGTCGCCAGGGAGGTCCGCACGGCGATCTCGTGATCGAGACCGAAGTTCGCCCGCATCCGTTCCTCGAGCGCAACGGTCTCGATCTCTCGCTGAAGTTGCCGGTCACGATCGCCGAGGCGTTCAATGGCGCCAGCGTCGAGGTGCCGACCTTCGATGGCCCGGTGTTGCTCAAGATTCCACCGCGCTCGCAGACCGGCGCGAAGTTGCGCCTGCGCGGCAAGGGCATCGCGCGCAAAGATCAGCGCGGCGATTTCTACGCGGTGCTCCTGGTCCGCATGCCCGATCGCGAAGATGAAGCCCTCGCCGAGGCGCTCGCAAAGAGCAACGAGGCGTACAGCGCCCCCGTGCGCAAGGAGCTCGCACTATGACGACCAGGCGCTTCACGTACCAGCACCTCGTCGAGCTCGTCGGCGGCGATCACGAGCTGATCGCCCGCATGGTCGAAGAGGGCGTGATCGAGCAGCGCGATGACGAGGTCGCGATCGTCGATGTCGATCGTGTGCTCGTCACTCGCACCCTCGTGCGCGAGCTCGAGATCGACTGGAACGGCGTCGACGTCATCCTGCGCCTGCTCCACAAGTTGAAGATCGCGCAGCGCCGGATCTCCGAGCTCGAAAAAGCGCCCTGAGCCCTGCAGCCACGGGTTTAGCCGCTCGACTCCTCAGAAAGATCCCGACCGCACGCCAGTGCAGCCTGATGATCACCCTACGCAAATCGTCGTGATGACCGATTCATAGAGCGTGGCGCTCTCCGGTCCTCGCGCAAACATGGGTTTCGAGACCCATACCGGTATCAATCGCTTACCCGAACCCGAAAAGCCGACGCTGCGTGGTGCTGCACGGGTCTCGCTCGTCTGCGTGAGTGGCGCGAATGTCGGCGCCGCCTTTTCAGTTCCAAACGAGGCCGTGATCATCGGGCGCAGCAAGGCAGATCTGATCGTCAACGAAACCGAGGTATCGCGGCGCCACGCGCGCTTCGCGTACACGCCTGCGGGTTTTGTGGTCGAGGACCTCGGCAGCTCGAACGGTACGCTGCTCAACGGCGTGCGGATCACGCGGCCGATGCAGGTCAGTATCGGCGACCGGCTGCAGTTCGGGCGCACGGTCCTCGTGCTCACGCAGCACGACGAGCTTGCCGAACGCGTCGCGCGCATGCAGAAGCTCGAAGCGATGGCGACGCTCGCGGGCGGTATCGCGCACGATTTCAACAACGCGCTGCAAGTCATCATGTACAACCTTGACGTCGTCGGCGACGAGCTCGCTGGGGCGACGCCTGGTCGTCACAGCCTGGACGAGATTCGTGCCGCGACCATGTCCGCCACGGCGCTCGCGAAGCGCTTGCTGAGCCTGGGCCGGCCCGAATCGCAACCATTCGATGCGATCGACATGCTCGAGCTCGCAAACCGCACCACGCCGATGGCGCGGAAGCGGACGAATGCACCGGTCGAGATCGTGGTCAAGATCGCGCCCGATCTCCGCGCTCTTGGCTCCTTCGAAGAGCTCCATCAGTGCCTGCTCAACCTTTGCATCAACGCGATCGATGCGATGCCGACCGGCGGTCGCTTGACCGTGTCGGCGCGCAAGGTCGTGATCGGCTCCGAGGAAGCGCTCGCACGGCAGCTGCGCGGCCCCGGCGACTACATCGAGCTCGCGGTCAGCGATACGGGAACGGGCATGGACGAGACGACGCTGCAGCGCGCGTTCGAACCGTTCTTCACGACCAAGCCGCGCGACAAGGGCACCGGCCTCGGCCTCGCGATGA
The DNA here is from genome assembly GCA_043759355.1 of Kofleriaceae bacterium. GTDB lineage: Bacteria > Myxococcota_A > Polyangia > Haliangiales > Haliangiaceae > JABFXX01. The sequence continues at coordinate 10,236 of JAYVLQ010000012.1, read as the reverse complement.
TCCACCAGACGATCCGGCGGCACCACGGTGCGATCGATGTGATGTCGGTCGTCGGTCATGGCAGCACGTTCCGCATCGCGTTGCCCGTCGCGGTGCGCTAGCTTGCGCAGGTGCATCCAACCGGATCTCGCGTCCTGCGCCTGGTCGATATCGAGCGTGCGAAGGATCGTCTCGCGATCACCTGCTCGATCGACGACCTCTCGTTTCACATCTCCATCTGGTATCAAGATGTCGATTTCGAGGTGTTGACGCGCGAGTATGGCGAGCTGATCGATCGGCTCGTGTTTCACATCGCGATGTTTCAGATCAACGAAGTCGCGAGCCTGCGCCCGGATGCGATCTCGCTCGGCAAGTACGCGAAGTATGCGTCGCCCGCATTCGTCGAGCTGTGGCGGACCGTGTTCAAGAACGTGTGGGCGCAGTGGCGCTGGGAGCACCAGCTCCCGGCATACATTCCAGACTTTCTCGACGCGAACGGCACCTCCGCGCCCCCCGTGGTGGGGCCCACGGGCCCGGTCGAGCTCCTCGCCTTCTGCGGTGGCGGCAAGGACAGCTTGGTCGCACTCAAGCTTCTCGAGCGAGCCGGGCTGCCTTTCGCCACGCTCGGCTACTCGCATTCGATCTACGGCGCCGCCGAGCCGCAACACGCACTCCTCGACAAGGTCGCCGAGCGCACCGCGCGCGTCCGCGCCGAGCGCCAGTGGATCATCGACGACTTCCTCGATGCGCCGATCGTGAAGCTTCGGCCCGAGCTCGGCGTGAAATCGATCACCGCGGCCGAGACGCCGGCCTCCGTGTTCGCGGCCCTCCCGATCGCCTTGGCGCGCGGCTACCGCCATCTCGTCCTCGCCCACGAGGCGAGCGCGAACAGCGGCAACCTCACGTGGGACGCCACCGGGGAAGAGGTCAACCACCAGTGGGGCAAGAGCTACCAAGCCGAGCGCATGCTCGATCAGTACGTTCGCGCCGAGCTGTGCGATGTCGGGTACTGGAGCGTGCTCCAGCCGATCCACGACGAGCTCATCTTCGAGCTGCTCTCGCGCGACTCCGCGCTCGCGCCGCTCACGCACTCGTGCAACATCGCGAAGCCGTGGTGCGGCACGTGTGCCAAGTGTGCGTACGTCTGGCTCCAGATGTCAGCGCACCTCGCGCCCGAAATCGTCGCGGCGACGTTCCCACGTGACCTCGGCGAGCTCGCAGCCAACGAGCGATGGTTTCGCGAGCTGCTCGGGCTCGCCGAGCATTCGCCATTCGAATGCGTCGGCTCTCCGGCCGAAGCGCGCCTGGCGCTGGCATTGTTGCCGTCACGCGGTGCGCTGCTATCGCGTCTCGCAGCCGAAGTTGGCGCGATCGATATAGCGGCGATCGCGAAGCCGTTCCTCGGTGTCGGGTCGCAGCACGCGATGCCCGAGCATGTCGCGAAGCAGGTCCTCCCGATCCTCGAAGATGCCGCACGTACGGCCGCCGCGCGGATTGCAAGCTCCGCTCGCTAGCGCTGCGCGAGCCAGAGGCGCATGCGCTGATCGGGATCGACGAAGGTCTCGACAACCTTCCAACCGGCAGCACGTAGCATCGCTTCCAGTGCGGCCGGCGAGTGCTTGTAGCAATGCTCGGTGACGATCGGCTCTCCTCGCGCGAACGTGACGGCCTCGTTCCAAACCGTGACGGTCTGGGCCTTCTTCGAGACAAGGTGCATCTCGATCCGCGACTTGGCGGCATTCCAGACCGCGCGGTGCATGAACTGATCGAGATCGAACGAGGCACCATGTGTGGAGTTGAGGTGTTCGAGCACGTTGAGATCGAACGCGGCGGTGACCCCCTCGCTGTCGTCGTACGCGCGGAGGAGCTCGTCGCGTTGCGCGTTGCCGTCGGCGCCGAGCAGCAGCATCGAGCCCGGGCCGGCCATCTGGCCGAGACGCGCGAGGAACGCCTTGGCTTCGCTCGGTTCGAAGTTGCCGATCGTCGAGCCGGGGAAGAACGCCAGTGTCTGGTCGAACTGCTTTGCCGAGGTCGGCATCGCGAGCGCGTTCGTGTAGTCGCCGAGCACGGGTAGCACTTCGAGCCCGGGGAACGCGTGACTCAGCGTGGTCGCGGTGCCGGCGAGCTGGTCCTCGGCAACATCGATCGGCACGTACGTCGCAGGCGCAGCCAGCGCGCGGAGCAGCAAGCGGGTCTTGCGACCGGCGCCGCTGCCGGGCTCGATCACGCGAGCGTTGGGGCCAACTCGTTCGGCGATCCGGGGCAGCGTCGCTTCGAGCAGCGCGAGCTCGGCGCGAGTCAGGTAGTAATCCTTGACCGCCGTGATTTGCTCGAAGAGCTCGGCGCCGCGCGCATCGTAGAGCAAGCGCACGGGGAGCGTCTTGATCGGTGCGCGGAGGCCGGAGATGACGTCACAGACGGGCTCTGCTTGTTGTTCTGCGGGATTCATCGGTCGCCTCCGTGGTCCATTGCAAGCCGTACGCCCGTCATCTGCCAGCGGGCGTTCGGGGGAAAGAAGTTTCGATACGAGGCGCGGACGTGGCCGCGCGGACTCAAGCAAGAGCCGCCGCGCAGCACTTGCTGCCCCGACATGAACTTCCCGTTGTACTCCCCGACCGCGCCTGCGAGCTCGCGGAAGCCGGGGTAGGGCGCGTAGCTCGATCGCGTCCACTCCCAGACATCGCCGAACATATTTTCGTCGGCTCCGGAACCGGGGTGGAGCTGATCGTCGTCGGCATAGTTGCCGACCAGCGGATCGCGACCGGTCGCGGCGAGCTCCCACTCGGCCTCGGTCGGAAGGCGAGCACCGCGCCAGCGCGCGATCGCATCGGCTTCGTAGAAGCTCAGGTGACACGCGATCTCGTCGGGATCGATCGCGCGCACACCGCCGAGCGTGTAGTGCTCGCCATCTCGCCAGTAAAGCGGAGCGGTCCACTGCTCGGCGTGCACGGCGGCCCAGCCATCACTCAACCAGTGCTTCGCATCGCGATAACCACCCGCTGCGATGAACTCTTGAACGTCGCGATTCGCGAGCGGGCGCAACGCGAGCTGAAACGGGTCGACGAACACGCGGTGGCGCGGGCGCTCGTTGTCGAACGAAAAGCCCGTGGTCGTTGCCCCGATCTCGATCACCCCACCCTCGAACGAGCGCCAGCCCGTGGGCGCGCTGTGCACGCGCGCCGGAGGCTGGAGGTCCGTGCGATACGCCGGGCGCAGCGGCTGCGTGCCGAGCACGTACTTCAGATCCGTCAACATCAACTCTTGATGCTGTTGCTCGTGATGCAAGCCGAGCTCGGTGAGCGCGACATCCGCCGTGCCTGCTTCGATCGCCTGCGCCATGCGAACGTCGACTTCCGTGCGATACGCGAGCACGCGGTCGAGGGACGGCCGTGACATCATCCCGCGCTTCGCTCGCTCGACCCGCGGCCCGAGCGCTTCGTAGTAGCTGTTGAACAGGAAATTGAATTGCGGGTCCGGTGCGCCGAGCACGATCGCCTCGAAGAACCACGACGAGTGCGCGAGGTGCCATTTCGTGGGGCTCGCGTCTGCCATCGGCTGGACGAGCTGGTCCTCGATGGTCAGCGGTTCGCTCCTGCGGAGTGTGCCGTTGCGCACCGCTTTGAATCGTTCGAGGAGAGAGCTCGCAGCCATAGCAGTCAGAATAAGACGACAGTAGCGAGCGGTAGTTACGCGCCTTTGCTAGGAAATAGCGAAGGCAGGCACGCGTGCAAGCCAGACCGCCGCCAGCACTCGTCGACGCACGAATCGAGCTTCCCTACGCGTCACAAGGGCTTTTCCGCTTGTGCGGATGGATGGCTACCGAACGGGCAAATGACGGCCACACTGTAATGCCACGTTCTTGGAGTCCGCGATCTAACAGCCGTCTGGAAGCCTCGCTTCGCCGAGCAACCACGCGGCCGCAGCGGCGGGGGTCTGCTTGTCGGTCTCGCGATCGACCATCAAGTTCGCGCGTCGCATGAGCTCGACCGTGATCTTGCCGCGCAACGGTGCGAGCGCACATGCGACGTTCGGATCGTTCGCGACGCGCGGCGCGAGCAGGATCATCGCGTCGTATGGCGGTAGCGCGGCGAGCGGATCCTCGAGGGTGATCAGATCGTTCGCCGCGATCCGGCCGTCGCTCGAGAAGGCCGAGATGACATCGACCTCTCCGCGTGCGACCGCATCGTAGAGCAACGCCGGATCGAACGTCGCGGTGCGCGCGAACGCCAGTCCGTACGCACGGCGGGTCGAGGCCCACTCGCCACGGCTGAACCACTCGTAATCGCCGCCCATCGCGAGCGTGCGCGACATGGGCGCGAGATCGCCGATCGTCCGGAGGTGCAGCTTCTCCGCGAGCGAGCGCTTTACCGCGATCGCGTACGCGTTCTCGAAGCCGAGGGAGCCGAGGCTGCGGATGTTGTAATCGTGTGCGAGCCACGCTTCGACCTCGGTGAGCACGCGCCAGCGTGGCGTCGCGGCCGAGCGCTTCATCTGGGTGATCCACAGCGTGCCCGAGTAATCGACGTACGCATCGATCTGGCCTTGCGCGAGCGCATCGAACGCGACGACCGAACCGAGGCTCTCCGCGACCTCGACGCCGACGCCGACCTTCGCGAGCCGTTGCTTCAAGACCTCGACAAGGACGTATTGCTCGGTGAACGTCTTCGCGCCGAGCTTCACGCTCTTCACTGCTGATTGCTCGACGTGCAGGGTCGCGATCGGTGCCGCGACCGCTCCGACCCCGATCCGTGGCAGGACCGCGATGCCGAGCACGATCAGGGTGGCGAGTGCGCCGATGGGCGCCCATACCGGTTTGCGCGCCCCGAGCCGATGCTCGATCGCGCCCAGGATCAGATCGAGGATGACCGCGAGCCCCGCCGCGGCGATCACGCCCGCGATCAACATGCTCCAGTTGCGGGTCTGCAAGCCAGCGAAGATGTAATTGCCGAGGCAGACCTGGCCGACAGGAGTCGCGAGGGTCGCCGCGCCAACCGTCCACACGGTCGCGGTACGAATACCCGCCGCGATCACCGGCGCCGCGAGCGGCAGCTGGACGATGCGCAACAACTGGCCATTCGTCATGCCCATGCCGCGCGCGGCCTCGACGACCGCCGGATCGACGCCGCGCAAGCCCGTGATCGCGTTGCGCAGGATCGGCAGGATCGCGTAGAGCGTCAGCGCGATCACCGCCGGTGGAAACCCGAACGGCGCGAGCCCGAGTCCGAGCCCGCCCGTGCCCGCGACGATCGCGACCATCAGCGCGAGCAGCGCCAGTCCGGGAATCGTCTGGATCACACCCGCGATGGTGACGACCGGCAGCGCGAGGCGAGGGCGATCTGCGACGAGGATCGCGAGCGGCATGCTGATGAGGACCGCCGCGATGAGAGCGATCAACACGAGCTCGAGGTGGCTCGCGAGCAAGGGCGGCAAGCCACGCACGAGCTCGCTCATGCCGACATGCTCGCGAGTCGCTCGGCCTGTTGACGCGCCATGCCCATCAACTCCTCGACGTACGGATCGGCAGGATGTTTGAGCAGCTCGTTCGGCGTGCCGAATTGCTTCAGGGCTCCGCGAAATATGATCGCTATCCGGTCGGCGAGCGTGAGCGCTTCGACGAGGTCATGAGTGACTATCACCGTCGTGAGCGCGAGCTCCTCGTGGATCTTTTTGAGCGCGGTCTGCAGCGCGACCCGCGTGATCGGATCGAGTCCACCGAAGGGCTCGTCGAGCAGCATGATCTTCGACTTCGCCGCGAGCGCTCGCGCGACGCCGATGCGCTGACGCTGGCCGCCGGAGAGCTGATCCGGATAGCGCTGACTCATCTCGGGCAGCCCGACGAGCGCGAGCAGCTCTTCGACGCGCGCCGAGGTCTTCGCTTCGTCCCAACCGAGCAGCTTCGGCACCATCGCGACGTTCGCGCCGATCGTGAGATGCGGGAGCAAACCCACCTGTTGGATCACGTAGCCGATCGTGCGGCGGAGCTCGACCGGATCGGTCTCGCGCACGCTCTTACCGTCGACGAGGATCGTACCTCGAGTGGGCTCGACCAACCGGTTGACCATCTTGAGCAGCGTGGTCTTGCCGCTGCCCGATTCGCCGAGCACGGCCACGAGCTCGCCGGCGGCGATCTCGAAGCTGACATCGTGGACCGCCCAGGTGTCCGGTTGATATCGCTTCCCGACGCCGGCGAACGTGATCACGGATCGAGCTCGGGATACCGACGAAAGATCCCGCTCTCGTTGAACGGCAGGCGCCGCGGCGAGGCGAGATACTTCGCGATGTTCGGCCGCGCCGCGATGTGATCGCGCAGCGCGAGCAGCTTGGGCAGCTTCTTGGCCTGCTTCTTCATCGTGTTGGGAAACGCGTACTCGAGCCCGCAAACGATCTGGAACGCGGCCAGGTCAGCGTAGCTGATCGAGCTACCGGTGAGCGTGCGGCCGTTCTGCTCCAGCGTGTGCTCGAGCCAGCCGGTGAACTTCGGGATGCGCTCCGTGCGGAAGGTATCGGCACGCTTCTTTGCGGCGGCCTTCTGCGTCTCGTAGGCTTTGTCGACGGTGAGCGGATGATGCGTGTCGTGGACCTCCGCGACGAGGTCCGCGATCGTCATCGCGATCATCGAGGCCGCGACGCGGCCGTTCTCGGCCTTCGGCGCGAGCCCGTGCTTCTCGCCGAGGTAACGCGTGATGTTCGCGGTCTGCGCGAGCACGAGCTTGCCAGCGCGCAGATATGGCGGCGCGAATGGCAGCACGCCATCGAGCCCGTGCTCGAGGCCGCGCAGCAGCTTCTTCATGCCGCCGGCCTCGCGACCGACATCGACATACTCTTCGCCCGCGTCCTCGAGCACCAACCGCACGAACTCGCCGCGCCCCTGTAGCCCAGGCCAGTAGTACAGCTCGTACGTCATTCCACAGTGGTACCGCGGGCAGAGGTCACACGTCGATATCGATCACGACCGCATCGTGATCGGTCGCGTGGCCCGCAATGTGGACCACCCGCGGATCGCGGCCCGAGAGCGCACTGCCCGCGAACCAATCCAGCCTCGCGCGGACCACACCGTCGAAGGTACGTAACCTGCGGACCAGCCACCGCGCAAGGATGCCTCCCACCGCCTTGCGCACCTTCTCGAACGTGTACGGATCGGCCATGTCGTAGGTCATCGTGCCGAGCGCGCGGTCGTTCAAGCCCGTGGTGGCGAAGCCCGCCTCGCGCAGCGCTTCGAAGATTGGCAGCTCGTAGCGTCGGTCGGGCGTCATGTAGTTCGTGACCGTGCCGTCGAAGCCGGTGACCAACAGCTTGTGGAGGATGTCCTTCACGAGTCCCCACTTCGATCCGAGGTTGTAGGTCGTCGTGTTGAGATCGCCGCCGAGCAGGATCCGCGGCACCTCGAGCGTGCGCGCTTGAGCGAGGAGCGCCGAGAGCTGCTGCGCGCGCTGCCGCGAAGACGCATTCGAATCGAGGTGGGCCTGGGCGACCACGATCGTCCCGCGGGTCATCTCGAGCTCCGCGATCACCGCGCGCTTCTTGCCGAGCCGCTTCTCGCTCGAGCTGAACTTGTCGCGGACCTCCGGAAGATCCGCATTGATCACGCGCTTGATCGGCGCGCGCGACAAGATCGCACTGCCAGCCAGCGCGAGGGTGTTCTCGGTCTGATCGGGGTTCTCGAGATGATCATCTTCGAGCGTCAGGTACGAGGCTGCGAACGCGTAACTCATGCCGAGCGCATCGGCGAGCTCCTTGGCGACGTTGCGGTTGTGCGACCGCCCGAGTCCGAGATCGACCTCGGAGAGCATCAGCACGTCGGCCTCGCGCAGCACTGGATCGGTGAGCAGCGCATCGCGGAGCTTCTCGAAGTGCGTGCCGCGCTGGATGTTCCACGCGACCGCGCGCAGCTTGTCGAGCGGGCGTGCATCGCTGCGGTCGCCGCGCTCGACCGCGCCGAGTAGCCCTTCGACTTCGTCGCCGATCTGCGCCCACAACGCGCTCGCATGGAGTTGCTTGCGGGACCGGATCTGGCGGAGCTCCGGATAGTGGCTCGCCAGCTCGTGTTGCAGCACGCTCGGCTTATACCGCAACAGCCCACACGTACTCGCGCCGAGCTGATATTCACGGGTGCGTGAAGCTCTTCGCACTCGTCTCGTTCGTCCTCGGAACCGCTTGCGGTGGTACCCCGGCCATCATTCCCGTCCAGATGCCTGGACCCGCTGCCGGTGTGCCTGCGTCGCCGAGCTCGGCACCCAGAATGGATGGGCCGGCTGCTCCGGAGGTTGCCGACAACCACATCTCGACGACGATGGTCAGCGACACCGAGCAGAAGCTCGTCGCGAAGTATCCGACGCAGCAAGAGCGCATCCACCGAGGCGTCCAGACTGCCGCTTCGCTGTGGCGCGCGGGGGATGGTGATTTCGCCGCGTTCTGCCTCGAGCAGTTCCTCGGCGAGCCGGCCGCACGCGATGCGATGTTCATGCGGCTCGAAGCGATCGACGAGCAGATCCATGGTCACGATCTCGAGATCGGGCGCGCCGCGCGGTGGAACACCGAGGTCGACACCGGCCCGATGCAACCGATCGACGGCTTGCTCGCGCAATACGATCCGTCGACCCACATCGTCGACGATCTGTTCGCGTCGAAGGTCGGCTTCTCGGTGCTGCTCAACTTCCCGCTGACCACGCTCGCCGATCGGATCAAGAACGGCGCGAGCTACGATCGCCGCCAGTGGGCCGAGGTTCGGCTCGCGAGCCAGTTCGAGGCGCGCATCCCGGGTAACCTGCAGCTCGTCGCGAGCGCGGCGGGAGCCTCGGCCGAGCAATACATCGCCGGCTACAACATCTGGATGCACCACGTCCTCGCCGAGGATGGTGCTCGCCTGTTCCCGAGTGGCAAGCGCCTGATCAGCCATTGGAACCTGCGTGACGAGCTCAAGGCGAACTACGCCGAGATCGATGGCGTAGCGAAGCAGCGCACGCTCGTGAAGATCATGGATCGCATCGTCACGCAGACGATTCCCAAGGCAGTGATCGACAATCCGCACCTCGATTGGAATCCGTTCACGAACAAGGTCACCGTCGCGGCCGACGTCGAGCCCGATGCGCCAAAGGATCGCCCGACCACGACGAGCGACGAGCCCGAGCCCGCGATGCGCGAACAGCTCGTGCTCGCGCACTTTCATGCGGCCCGAGCGCTCGATCCGTTCGCACCGACCGCGCCGACGTACATCGATCGCGCGTTCGAAGCCGCCGAGATTCCCGAGGCGCGCGTGCGCCAGATGCTCACCGAGATCCTCGAGTCGCCGCTGCGCGACGATGTCGCTAGAGAGATCCGCGCGAAGACCAAGCGCAACCTCGAGCCCGAGGATCTCTGGTTCCCGCTCGCCTCGCCCGGCACCGCCGAGACCGAGCTCGACACAATGACCCGCAAGAAATATCCGAGCGCCGCGGCGTTCGCGACCGACATCCCGCGGATCTTGCGCGACCTCGGCTTCGCGCCGGCGCGTGCGAAGTACCTCGCCGAGCACATCGCTGTCGATCCATCGCGCGGCGCCGGTCACGCGATGCAGGCCGAGCGGCGCGGCGACAAGGCTCACCTGCGAACGCGCGTCGAAGCGAAGGGCATGGATTACAAGGGCTACAACATCGCGGTCCACGAGCTCGGTCACAACATCGAGCAGACCTTCTCGCTCTACGACATCGACCACACCCTGCTGCGCGGCGTGCCGAACATCGCGTTCACCGAAGCGCTCGCGTTCCTGTTCCAGGCGCGCGACCGCGAGCTGCTCGGTCGCCCGCGCGCTCGTGGCGAAGCCGATCGCTTGCGCGTGCTCGATACGTTCTGGGCCTCACGCGAGATCGCGGGCTCGGCGCTCGTCGAGCTCGATGTCTGGCACTGGCTCTACGATCATCCGAGCGCGACCGCTCCCGAGCTCCGAGATGCCACCGTCCAGATCGCGCGTGCGACGTGGAACAAGTACTACGCACCCATGCTCGGCGGCAAGGATACCGCGGTGCTCGGCATCTACAGCCACACCATCGCGTCGCCGCTCTACCTCTTCAACTACGTGCTCGGCCACCTCATCGCGTTCCAGGTCGAGCAGTTCCTCGACGGCAAGGACAAGGCAACGTTTGGCAAAGAGTTCGAGCGCGTGGCGCGCCTCGGGCGCATCCTGCCGGACCTCTGGATGACCCAGGCCACCGGCAAACCGGTCGGCACCGAGTCCCTGCTCGCAGCAACCGCGAAGGCGTTGAAACACTAGTCCCGAGCGGC
>JAYVLQ010000011.1:0-6226 GCA_043759355.1 Kofleriaceae bacterium | reverse complement strand
CCCGCTCGAGCAGATACTCCGCGCGACCGACCGGCTTCTTCAGCATCTGATACGCATCGTTGAGCGCGCGCGAGCGCGATAGCGCCACCACGCGTTCGGCCGCAGGTGCGGACGCGAACCTGTCGGGGTGGAGCTCCTTCGAGCGCGCGTAAAACGCGCGCTCGATCACATCGCCATCGAGATCGAACCGCGCCGGCAAGCCGAGCAGATCGAACGCGTCCGGCTGCTTAGAACTGGACGGACTCTCCACAGCCGCACTCGCCCTTGGCGTTCGGATTGTTGAACTTGAACCCGTGGCCCATCATCCCGCGGACAAAATCGAGCGTCATGCCGCCGAGGTACACGAGCGATTTCGGATCGACGACGATGCCGACCAGCTCACCCTCGGGCGTCGTCGCCGAGAAGATGCTGTCGGTAGGCTTCGGTTCGTCCGCCCACTCGAACACGTAGGTGAACCCGGTGCAGCCACCGCCACGCACGCCCACCCGGATTCGCGAACCCGGCGTGCCACGCTTGGCGCGTTGCTTCGCGATCTCCTGCGCCGCCGACTCCGTCACGACGACCTCTCGCTTGGACGAGGGCGCAGGAGCGGGAGCGGGCTTGGTAGCGGTCTGGGCTTCAGCGGTGTTCATGGGTCACCTACGACTTCGCAGCGTGCTTCTTCTTGTAGTCCTCGATCGCCGCCTTGATCGCGTCTTCGGCGAGGACCGAGCAGTGGATCTTGACCGGCGGGAGGTTGAGCTCTTCGACGATCTGCGTGTTCGAGATGGTCGCGGCTTGCTCGAGGGTCATGCCCTTGATCATCTCCGTCGCGAGCGAGCTCGACGCGATCGCCGATCCGCAGCCGAACGTCTTGAACTTCGCATCGGCGATCCTGCCGTCGACGACCTTGATCTGGAGACGCATCACGTCGCCGCAGGCCGGCGCGCCAACGAGCCCCGTGCCGATATCATCACCTTCTTCTTTCGAGAAGGTGCCGACGTTGCGGGGGTTGTCGTAGTGATCGAGAACTTTTTCTGAGTACGCCATAAAGGTTCCTAACGTCTAACTTCGCACTGCCTTCGGCAGTGCTACGCGCCGGGAGCAAGTCCCGGCTTGCTGCTCAGTGAGGGGTCCACTGGATGGAATTGATGTCGATGCCGTCCAGGTGCATTTCCCAGAGCGGCGATAGCGAGCGCAGCTTCTCGACCGACTTCACGACGATGTCGATCACGTAATCGATCTCGGCTTCGGTGTTGAAGCGGCCGATGCCGAAGCGAATCGACGAGTGCGCGAGGTCGTCACCGGCGCCGAGCGCGCGGAGCACGTAGCTCGGCTCGAGCGACGCCGAGGTGCAGGCAGAGCCCGACGACACCGCAACATCCTTGAGCGCCATCAAGAGCGACTCGCCCTCGACGAAGGCGAACGAGATGTTGAGGTTGCCCGGCAGCCGGCTGTCCATCGTGCCGTTGACGTAGACTTCATCGAGCTTCGACGTGATGCCGCGATAGAGCCGGTCGCGCAGCGCCTTGAGGCGAATCGCTTCGCCACTCATCTCGTCCTTCGCCAGCTCGGCGGCCTTGCCGAAGCCGACGATCATCGGGACCGGCAACGTGCCCGAACGCATGCCGCGCTCGTGACCACCGCCATCGATCATCGGATCGATCCGGATCCGCGGCTTGCGACGAACCCAGAGGGCGCCGATGCCCTTGGGTCCGTAGATCTTGTGCGCCGAGACCGAGACGAGGTCGGCCCTGGCCTTCTCGACGTCGAACGGAATCTTGCCGACAGCCTGCGCGGCATCGATATGGAACAGCGTCTTGGGGTTCTTCGCCTTGATCGCGGCACCGATCGCGTTCGCGTCCTGGACGACCCCGATCTCGTTGTTCGCGACCATCGCGCTGACGAGAACGGTCTTGTCCGTCATCGCGTTGGTAATCATCTCCGGCGTGACGATGCCGTCCTTTTGCGGACGGAGGTACGTGACCTCGAAGCCCTCGCGCTGGAGGCGCTTGCAGGTATCGAGCACGCACTTGTGCTCGGTCTCGACGGTGATGATGTGGTTGCCCTGCTTCTTGTAGAAGCTAGCGGCGCCCTTGATCGCGAGGTTGTTCGACTCGGTCGCGCCCGAGGTCCACACGATCTCCTTGGCATCGCCACCGAGCAACGCGGCGACTTGCTCGCGCGCATGCTCGACCGCGGCTTCGGCGGTCCAGCCGAACACGTGGTTCCGGCTCGCCGAGTTGCCGTACTGCTCCGTGAAGAACGGCAGCATCGCCTCGACGACGCGGGGGTCGACGCGCGTGGTCGACTGGTTATCCATGAAGATCGGGATTTTGACTTCAGTTGCCGACATCAGTTATTTCCTTCACGAAAGAGCGTGGCCACCGGAACATCGAAGTCCGCGGACGCCGCAGCCGTCGAGGTAGCGGCCGCTTGTGCCTGCGACCCACGCTTGGACAGACCTGCAAACAAAGGAGGGGCCTCACCACGGCGATGGCCGTGGTGGTCGCACGTGCCGCACTCGGACGGCGCGTGCTCGGTCGAGCATGGCTGGCACGAATCGAGATAGCCGAGCGCCTCGACCAGATCGTTCTCGATCACCTGCAGCTGCGTGATCTGATCGCGAATCTGCTGGCGCTTCTCCTGGAACATCGCGTGGACCCGCGCGGTCGCCGCGGGGGCCGACTTGGCGTTCTGGAAGTCTTTGACGAAGCCCTGGATCTCCGCGAGCGTGAAGCCGATCGCCTGCAGCTTCGCGATCCAGTGGATGCGGTCCACCGCTTCGGGGCCATAGAGGCGGAAGCCACCTTCGGACCGCGATCGAGGCTCGAGCAAACCGAGCTCTTCATAGAGGTGCATCGCTCGGACGGTCTTACCGACCACCTTGGCGAGCTCTCCGACGCGCATCAGTTTGAGTTCGTTCGCATCCATAGAATAACCCTTACGTGAACGTAAGGTTCCTGGCTCTGGGAGGACTATGACGGTGTAGGTGGGGGGTGTCAAGGACAACCCTAACCTTTACGTAAGGTCGCTAGTTCGCGGTAGACGTCGCTTCAAATGCGCGAATCACCGTGACTTTGATCTGACCAGGGAACGTCAGCTCGTCCGCGACGCGTGCCGCGATCTCGCTCGACATCTCCACGCACGCCGCGTCATCGATCTCGGTCTCGCGGACATACACCCGGAGCTCCCGGCCACCGTGGACCGCATGGGCCCCCACGACGCCGCGGCGATCCATGCCGATCCGCTCGAGATCCTCGACCTTCGTGTTGAAGCCCTCGGTCTGCTCACGGCGAGCACCCGGCCGCGCGCCACTCATCGCATCGGACGCGGCGACGAGGTACGCGTAGACCGAGTTGCACGGCTCGTCCGCATGGTGCGAGCCGATCGCATTCGCGACCAGCTCGCTCTCACCGACACGGCGCGCGATCTCGGCGCCGATCACGGCGTGGCTGCCTTCGATCTTGTGCGTGAGCGCCTTACCGATGTCGTGCATCAGCGTGGCGCGACGAGCGAGTGCGGCATCGAGCCCGAGCTCGGAGGCCATCATGCCGGCGAGGAACGCGGCTTCGACCGCGTGCAGCCACTGGTTCTGGGTGTAGCTCGTGCGGAAGTTCAGCGCGCCGACGAGCTCGACGATCTCGGGATGCGCTCTCGGTACGCCGAGCACGGAGAATGCCTTCTTGCCGAGTGCACGGATCTCCTGATTGAGCCCTTCACGCGCCTTGGCCGCCCACGCCTCGGGATCCTTCTTCGCGTCGTCGATCGACTCCGGCTTCTTCACGAAGCGGTGTAGCGCGCGACGGACGACCTCTTTACCGACGCCGTCGAGACCCTCGAGCCGGATCGCATCCTTGTCGTCGTTGATCTGGAGCTGGATCCCACTGACCCGCTCGAGCGCGCCGTGGATCGCGTTGTTGTTATCGAGCACGATCGACACGATGTCCGAGCCGACCTTCAGATTCGAGACGTTGCGCTCGGTCAGAAAGTGCATCGAGCAGCGCGCCGCGGCGATCTCCATCACTCGCTTCGCTTCGCGATCGTGCGCCGGGTCGGTCGCGTTCTGCTCCGCATTGCGAACCGCGGCCGCCGCCTTCGCGCGCGCATCTTCGAGCCACGCGCGCGACATCTCGCGGATCAGCTCCTGCACCGGCACGCCTGCCCGCGTCTCGAGCTCACCGCGGACCGCCTCCTGCTTGCGCTTGACGTCTTCTACGAGCCCATTTGCGCGGTCGCGACGCGACTTCACTTCCTGGTGGATGTGCTCGAGCGACGCTTCGCGAAGCTCGACGATGTCGCGCAGCGCAGCGAGCTCGGCTTCGCGCGCCAAGAGTGCATCTTCACGAGCCTGGACCGCGGCCTCGGTCTCGGCGAGCTGGTGATCCGTCACCGCTTGGTGCTCGAGCGCATCGACCCGCGCGGCGGTGTCGCTCGCCTGCGTGGTGGCTGCGGCTTCGAGCTTGGCGGCCTTCGTGAGCGCGACGGCTTCGACGCGCGCATCGGTCAGCGCGTGGTCGCGAATCCGCGCGGCTCGGGCCGCCGCCGTGCGGGCACTGAGCACACCCGCCGCGATCAGCGCGCATAGACCGACGGCGATAACGACGAACACGACAACACTATAGCGCCTGCACGCGCCTAGCAGCACTCAATCGGGACGTTCGAGACAAGTATCGCACTGCTTTGGATGCGACTTCGGGCCGTCGTGGACGGTGGTGTGGGGGATCCGTATCGCATCGAGCGAGACCTGGATCATCACGTTGCCGCTGACCACGAGCTGCTTGGGTTTGGGCCTAAAGCCGGAGAGCCGGAGCTCGATCTGCAGCGGGGTCTTGCTGATCGGCAACATCAACTTGACCGGCGCCACGCCGAGCGACTTCTGATCGGGACCGAAAATCTCCGCGCCCGAAGGAACGCTATCGATCTCGACCGAGGCGGTGCTCGGCGCCTGCGCGGCGTCGGGCACGAACACCGCCGCGTCGAATGCTTGCGAGGTGTGCGCGACACCGGCGTCGATGACGGTGGCGGCGTGGTGGTTCGGCTCGGCTGATTCGATCGCGGCGATCGCGGACTCGGACTGCCCGTGGCGATACCAGGACACCGCGATGATGCCGCCGCCGAGGCCGAGGATCAGGGCAAACGTGACGACGATCGGCCACACCTTGCGCGGCTGGCGCGACGAATAACCCAGAGGCGTCGCGATCCGCATCGTGTTCGTCTGCAACATCGCGGGGAACGCGAGATCGGGGCCCTGTTGCGGTCGGGGCGGCGGGATCAACGAACCATCGCCAATCATCGTCGCGTTCGAGCTCACGCCCGACAGCGAAGGCGGCGCGGCCAGCGGGAGGTCGCTCGCCATGCCGAACCGCGTCGCTTGCTCGGCCGCGTTGTCGCGCTGGTGCTGGGCGGCGTAAGCGATCACGGTCTTCGCATCGACGCGCAGCTCCCCAGGAGCGAGCGAACGCGCTGGCGACATCGGCGGCGATTGATGGAGATAGCGTTCCGGATCGAGTAACGCTTCGCGCAGCGCGCTCATCGTCGGGAACCGCGCATCCGGTTGCTTCATCAAGCAGCGCAGCAGGATCTGCTCGACGCTCGGCGGAATATTCGGGTTGTAGCCGCGCGGCGGCGGCGGCAGCTGGGTCACCTGCTTGACGAGCACTTCGCCCATCGATTCACCGTCGAACGGCAACGCGCCGGTCATCATCTGAAACAGCAGGATGCCGAGCGCGTAGATATCGGTGCGGTGATCGATCGTCACCCGGCTCTCGCACGCCTCAGGCGACATGTACTGCGGCGTCCCGAGCAGCACGCCAGCCGCGGTCTTCACCGATGACGGGCCACCGGCGAACATTTTGGCGAGCCCGAAATCGAGCAGCTTCACGTAATCGGGATCGCCCAGGCGCAGCGTGAGCATCACGTTGTCGGGCTTGAGATCGCGATGGATCACCCCGGCGGCATGCGCGGCCGCGAGTGCACTCGCGATCTGCGCGCCGATGTGGAGTGCACGGCGCGTCTCGAGCACCGCTTCGCGGCCGAGCACCGACGCGAGATTCGATCCCTCGAGGTACTCCATGATGTAGTAGTGGTCGCCATCAGGCGTCACGCCGAAGTCGTGGATCTCGACGATGTGCTCGCTGCCGATCCTGTTGACCGCCTTCGCTTCCTGAAAGAAGCGCTGCACCACTTCGCGGTTCGAGGCGAGCTCGCGGTGGATGACCTTGAGCGCGACCCTCTTACCGATCGT
>JAYVLQ010000010.1:0-77256 GCA_043759355.1 Kofleriaceae bacterium | reverse complement strand
GCTCCGCGCAGAGCAGAGCAAGCGCAGGTTCTCCGCGGCGCCGTCGAAGTTGCGCGGCCAAGGCTATGCGGCGCGCCTCGCCATCCTCACGATCTGCGCCACGGCCGCGGCTCTCCTCGCCGATTACTTGCTGAAGTCCGCGGCATCGGCCGCCTATCAAGGGCAAGACCTCGCGCGGTTCATCGCTCGCTACAACGGCACGGTCGCCGCGCTGTCCCTCGTGTTCCAGATCCTCGGCACCGCGTGGCTGGTCCGCAAGATCGGTGTGCTCGGCATGATCATGGTGCTGCCGCTGCTGATGCTCGCCGGCGGTGCGGCGTCGGTCGTGACGGCCGGCTCGTTTATCGCGATCGGGCTGACCAAAGGTGCGGATGCATCGCTCCGTTACTCGGTGACCCGCGTCGCGACCGAGCTCCTGTGGATGCCGGTCGCGGAGAACGTCCGCGTCGGCATCCGCGAGCCACTCGAGAGCGTCGTGACCCGCCTCGTCCAGGCGCTGACTGCGGTGCTGCTGCTCGCACTCGTTTCGTTTCACCTCGCGCAGGTCACCATCGTCGCGGGGATCTTGACCGGCATCGCGCTGGTGTGGACGTTGACGGCGGCCCGGCTGCGCAAGCGCTATCTCGCTCAGCTCCGCACCTCGCTCGGAGGGCGCTCGTTCGATGCAAACCACGAGCTCGACGACCAGGCGGTCGCGGCGGTGGTCGATGCGCTCTCGAGCGTCGACGATCGACGGGTGATCGCGGCAATCCAGATCCTGGTCGCGCGTGGCCGCGCACGATCGATTCCGGCGCTGCTGCTGCGTCACGACTCGCTCGACGTGTTGACTGTCGCGCTCGAGGCACTCGCGGTCCCCTATCGTACGGATTGGATCCCGATGACCAAGCGCCTGCTCCAGAACGCGGACCCGCGGATCCGGATCCTCGCGCTGCGTGCCCTGGGTCGGACCGGCGATCAGACCGCGATCTTCGACGGCCTGTGCGACGGCGACGCCGGCGTGAGTGCGCACGGCGTGTTCTGGAGCTTGCAGAGCACGGCGCCTGTCGCGGTCGAAGACAATCCCGCCGTGGTCTCCTTGCTCGCCCAAGCTGGTGAGCCTGGCACCTCCGGGCGCCGCGAGCTGCTCGAAGCGATCCGCGTGGATGGCGATCGACGCTGGGCCGAGGTGCTCCTCGTGCTCGCCTTTGCGGGCGACGACGAGACGTTCGAATCACTCGCGCTCGCGATCGCACATCTCCCCGACGAGCGCTTCATCCCGTTCCTCCTCAAGCGGCTCGGCGCCCGTGGCGGTCGCACGAGCGTGCGAGCAGCGCTCGTCGCGATCGGCGACGCGGCCCTGACGGCCCTCGAAGTGGCGCTGGCAACTCTCGCCACGCCGCCGCGCGTCAGGTTGCACGTCCCGAGTACGATCGGGGTGTTCGGTTCGGCGCGCGCCGCGAACATCCTTGCCGCCTCGCTCGCGACCGAACCCTCTGGAGCGGTTCGCTATCGCATCCTGCGCGCGCTCGCGCGGCTCGCGATGCGCGAGGAGACGATCGTCGATGCGCAGCTCCTGATCGCCGAATTGAAGCTTCACCTCGAGGAACACGCACGGTTACTCGGGCTCGAGATTCCGCTGGTGGTCGCCGCGGACCCCCAGGAGAGTGCCGTGCTCTTGCGCGGCCTCCTGCGCGACAAGATCTCGCAGG
This sequence comes from Kofleriaceae bacterium, assembly GCA_043759355.1. Lineage (GTDB taxonomy): Bacteria > Myxococcota_A > Polyangia > Haliangiales > Haliangiaceae > JABFXX01. The sequence goes on along the minus strand of JAYVLQ010000010.1, from coordinate 75,568 downwards.
CCCTCGACCGAGCGTTTCTGGCGCTGCAAGCCCTCCATCCGCGCGAAGATATTCGCGAGATCGAGCGCGCGCTCGACGGCGGCGATCCGCGAGCGAAGGCTCACGCGCTGGAGTTCCTCGACACGCTGACGCGCACGCCGCTCTATGTCCGCAGCGAGGGCCTGCGCGGCCAGCTCTTGATGATCGGCGAAGACCTCGATACGCGCGAGCGGCTCACCCGCAGCGGCTCGGCGGCTGGGATTCCGGACAGCGTGGAGACCGCCGTCGAGCAGTTGCTGCGGGAGCACGATTCGTTGCTCGCCGCCTGCGCCGGCTACTACGCGCTGGAATTGCGCACCCCGGCGCTGACGCGCGCGATCCAAGAAGCCGCCCGCGAGCGGCCCCTCTTCGCGCCACTCGGCATCGCCCACGCGAGTCTAAGTGTCGCCTGACCCGACGACTGCCGACGAAGGCCGGCGCGAGCTCGATCTCCGCGTTGGCTTCGGCCTGTTCGCATCGGAGACCCAGCTCGATTCACTGCTCTCGATCGCGCGTCGCGTCGATGTCGAGGCCGGCCAAGTGCTCTTCACCCGCGGTGAACCGACCACGACCCTGTTCCAGATCGTCGTCGGTCAGGTCGAGCTCGGAGCACCTGATCTGCCGAGCTGGAAGGTGCGCGACGGCGGCGCGGTCGGCCTGATCGATTTCGCCCTCCGGCGCCCCCATGCGCGCAGGGCGATCGCGACCACCGCCTCGCAACTGATCGAGCTCGATGCCGCTGACTACCGCGACTATCTCGAGGACAACTTCGAGGTCTGTCACCGCATCATCGCGCAGCTCTGCGGTCGCCTGGCCACCGACATGATCTCCGACGCCGCTCGGTTCCTGTCCAATGTCGCCGAGGGCGACCGACGGAGCTATGCGAATGTCGAGATTCCCCTCGTCGAGCGGCTGATCTTGATGTCGCACGTGCCAGCGTTCCGCGGCACCTCGACCCAGGCGCTCGCGAACCTCGCGCAGAGTGCGCTGGAGCACCGGTACGAGGCTGGCGAGGTCATCGCTCGCGCAGGCGCGACGACCAACCTCGTCTCGCTGCTGGTCGAGGGCACGATCGAGCTCGAGCTGCCACACGGTCGTGCGCGCCGCACCGGGCGCGATCTTGTCGCCCATCTCGAAGAGCTCGCCGTGGGTCCTCGCTTGACGACCGCGATCGCGGTCACACCTGCGATCGTGCTGCAACTCGAGCGCGACGATCTGGTCGACCGGATCGAAGAGCACTTCGATCTCGCGACGACCCTGCTGGCGTTTGTTGCGACCGAGCAGGAGCGCGTGAACGAGCTGCTCTCCGCCGATCAATGCCGCGTGGCATGAGGGTCGCCAGCGCAGCGCTGGATGAACCAGCGCCAAATCCTCGTGCTCGAAGACGACGCCGAACTACGTGAAACGCTCGAGGCAGGGCGACGTCGCGCGGGCTTGACCGTGCGACGCACCGAGTGGCTATCACGTGTTCACCAAGCCGCCGCTCAGCGACGTGCTCGCCTTCGTGAACCGGGGAGTCGGTGTTACCGCGACGACTACGTAGGGCTCGGCGGCCTCGCGGCTCTGATACGGTAGCGGCATGCAGCGCACCTGGGCCACCAGCGGCGACCACGATCGCGGTCCGATCGAATGGGTTGCGGCGATCAACGGCACGTCCGAGGTCGCCAGTTACCTTCGCGCCGCACTCGATGCGGCGAGCGCGAACGACGCGACGATCGCGCAGGGCCAGACCGGCATGCTCGCGATCGAGTGCGTGACGTACCTCCACGGTGGCGATGCGGATCTCGATCCGCTCGTGCACGTGTGGATGCGCGATGCGAACCCGAGCCCTGACGAGACGCTGCGCACGACCGCGCTCGGCGTGCTCGCGAAACTCCGCGCCACTTCGGCGCTCGCGACGCACTGGCGCACCGAGCCAGCCGAGTGCCGGGCCGACTGGGCGATGAGCCTCGACAACCTCCACGCGCGCCTGGCGACCGCAAAGCGCAAGCCGGATCCGCGCGAGGATCCGCGCATCGTCGATTTCGCGAATAACTTCAAGGCCGCCAAGCATCACCTTCGTGTCGCGCTGGTCCCGTACGAGATCATCGACGAGCCCATCGTCCACGTCCTGGTCGCGCCAAGCCTTTCGATCGTGGTGCACTACGCCGAGGTCGACGAGCTCGAGCCGCTCGCCGTCCCGATCGAGCACGCGCGCGCGTGGAAGAAGACGCCGAAGGCGATCGCGAAGCTCGCAGCAAAGCGGACCCACGAGGTCAGCGGTCTACGCACGCACATCGTCGAGCACGAGGGCTTCGAGATCAACTTCGCGTTCGGCAACAGCTCGTTCACGGCCGGGCTCCTGCCCTACGCGAACCTCCTGCTCGGTGAAGCCGGCGCACCGCACGGGCTGCTCGTCGCAGCTCCTAACGTCGGCACGGTCGTGTATCACCGCATCATCGATGCGACGTGGAACGAAGCTGCCGTCGAGATCGTGGGGCAGGTCCGCGAGATCTACACCACCTCCGCAGAGCGAACCTCGCCGCAGCTGTTCTGGTGGCACGAGGGCACGGTCATCGACCTGCCCTACACGGTGATCGCCGAGAACGTGATCATCGAGCCGGTCGAGGCGTTCATGAGCGCCATGCAGCCGCTCGGCTAGCCGTTCGCTCACTTCACACGGAGCTCGAGAGCGAACCCGAAATCGTACACGTTCGGCTGCTGTTGTGAAGTAGTGCAACTCGATGTCCAAGTCGAGCCAGCGCACGTATTCCCGGATCGTCGCGATGATCGCGTTCAAGCAGCGCTGCGACCGCGGCACCGCCGAGGCCTGTTTCCGGCTCGACACCATGCACGGCAAGAACCTGGGCGGGCTGCACAACTACCTCGAAGAAGTCCTGCCGCTGTACGACAAGGCGTGCGCCTCGCACGTCGAGAATTCGTGCGAGCTCGCGACGGCCTATCGCGACGAGCAGGCGAAGCGCGGAGCCACCGGCAGCGCGGCGTCGATGTTCAGCGCGCCAGGTACCGCGACAGCACCTTCGTCATCATTGCCGGATCGCGACTGCCGGCCAGCTCGCGACTGGAGTGCATGCTGAGCATTGGATTGCCGACATCGACCGTGGGGATGCCGAGCAACGTCGCGGTGATCGGCCCGATCGTGCTGCCGCACGGCAGATCCGTGCGCACCACGTACTGCTGCACCGGCACGTCGACCTCGCGGCAGAGCTCTTCGAACATCACGGCGGTGCTCGCGGTGGTGGCGTAGCGCTGCTGCGCATTGGTCTTGATCACGGGCCCGCCGTTGAGCACCGGCTTGTGGCGCGGCTCGTGGCGGCTCGCGTAGTTCGGATGGACCGCGTGCGCCATATCCGCGGACACGCACGTCGAGCCCGCGCACGCGCGCAGAAAGGCGCTCCGGTCGGCGACCAAGCGCTCGAGGATGCGCGGCAGCACCGCACTGCCGGCGCCGGCGACGCTCTCGCTGCCGACCTCTTCGTGATCGAACAGCGCGATCACGCTGATCGCCGAAGGGGACCTCGCGCTCACGATCGACGTGATCGCGGCGTGGGACATCGCGAGATTGTCGAGCCGTGCCGAAAAGATGAACTCCTCGTCCAGACCACCGAGCGTGGGAGCGAGCAGATCGAACAGCATCAGCTCGGTCTTCAGGATCTGATCGGGCTCGACACCCACCGCATCGGCGATCACGCGCGCCATGCTTCGCGTCGCCGCGAGCCCATAGATCGGCGCCATATGATCCTGCTTGTTGAGCACGAGGCCCTTCTCGTTGACCTCGCGATCGAGGTGAATCGCGAGCTGCGGCACCCGCAACAGTGGCTTCGCGATCGAGACGAGCTTGTGCACCACCTCGCCTCGCTCGCGCACGAGGACGCGCCCGGCGAGACCGAGATCGCGATCGAGCCAGGAATTGAGCAATACGCCGCCGTACACCTCGACACCGAGCTGCGCATACCCTTCCTGCATGTACTCCGAGCTCGGCTTGAGCCGCAGGTTCGGACTATCCGTGTGCGCGCCGATGATCCGAAAGCTCGTCTGCTGCACCCGATCGGCCGGCATCACGAACGCGATCAAATTCGTCTCGGCAGTGACGACGTAGTAGCTGCCGCCCGCGAGATTGTCCCACGCGTCGGTCTCCTGCAGTGCGAGGAACCCCGCGGCATCGAGGCGCGCACGCGCGGAGGCGACGGCATGAAACGGCGTGGGCGAGGACTCGAGAAAGGCGAGCAGGTCGGCGGTCACGCCGTGAATCTACCGCGTGTCTTCTACGTCGGGCTCCTTTAGAGCACGAACACGGGACCGCCTTCGGCGGGGCATTCGACGTGAATGCATCGCCACCATGGACTAATTTATCGAGCAGGTAAGCGCGGACAGATGCGGGCACACCCTGACGTCCCGCGGTTGATCCATGTACGGAAGCGGGAACGACATCTCGACGGTGACGTCCATCGGGGCGCCGATCTTGGCGGCAAACTCGCCGCCGAGGCCGCGCACGTTCATGCAGGGCGCGACCGTTTCGAAGAACTTTGCCTGCACGAGAAAATAGTGTGGCGGGGACTCGTCCATGAGTGCCTGACCGCCGGGCGAGTTGCTCACCACTGCCGATGCGCGCTACACTTGTGTCCACGTAAGGGGAGTAGTTCACGCCGCACAAGACGGCGACGCGGCATCGACATACCGGCGCAAGCCCGGTCCCGCGACCTCGGAAAGCGAGGCGAGCGAGACCTTCGGACCAGTTAACTGGCCGAGGTCTTGTTTGCCCGCGCGGGCTCCATCTCGGTCGAACAGATAGCAGGAAAAGACCAGATGTCCTCGATCGAATTGTTCGGCACCGTGTTCGGCGTGATCTTCGTGGCGGAGCTCCCCGACAAGACCGCACTCGCTGCGCTCGTGCTCGCGTCTCGCAACAAAGCCCTGCCCGTGTTCATCGGAACGGGCCTCGGGCTGACGGTCCAAAGCATCATCGCGGTCATCGCGGGCTCGTTGCTCGCGAAGCTGCCGGTGCAATATGTCCAGATCGGATCCGGCGCGCTGTTCATCCTGTGCGGCCTGTTGATGTTTCTCCGCAAACAAGAAGAGGACCACGAGGGAGCGGCAAAGGTGCCGGCGGGCTTCTGGCGCACGCTCTGGATGGTGTTCGCGGTGATCGTCATCGCGGAGTTCGGTGACCTCACGCAGATCGGCACCGCGGCGTTCCAGGCGAAGTATCATGCGTGGCCGATCATTCTCTCGGCCTCGGCAGCGGCGCTGTGGTGCGTGGCCGCGATCGCCGTGTTCGTCGGCAATCGTGCAGGCAAGCTCTTGAATCCGAGGGTCACGCAAAAGGTCGCGGCGGTGATCTTCACGGTGATCGGCGTCGTGCTCGTGCTCAAGAGCTTGTGACGTTCGCTCGCGTCGAAGGTTCGCCGGCTGATCGTGAGGTCGTGCCGGATGCGGGATCGGTGTGAATGAGGGTAGTTTTTTGTAGCGAATGCTGCCCTGGCCCGGGCAATCGTGGCCTTCGAGCTTCGTGTATTCTCTTCACCATGATCAAGGCCGTTCTCTTCATCGCGACCCTTGGCGCATGCGGCAAGGATGGTGCTTCGCCGGCCCGCCAAGCGGCCCCCGACGACAGGGCAGCCACGACCTCGACCGCGCGCAAGCCATGCGACTATGTCAAACGCGCGGATGCCGAAAAGGCCGTCGGGCTCGCACTGCCCAGAACGGAGGAGAACATCGCTACGCACGAGTGCGGTTACCGAACTGCGGAGTTCTTCGGGTCGTCAGTCACCGTTGGTCTGTGGGAAAATGGCTGCGACTCCGCCGTGCGGGCCGGAGGCAACGGGCGGCAACAAAAGATCGCTGGGCTAGGAGACGAGGCTTTCTTCACCCGCGAGCACCTCATCATTCACAAGGGCGCGCGCTGCTTGGGAGTGTCGATCAATGGGCCGCTCCCCGACGCCGACAAGGACGACGGACTCGCACGCGTAACTGCGCTCGCACTCACGATCCTTCCCGCGATCTGAAGCAAGCCGCAGAAGCGCCTGGGCGATTCATCGTTCGCGCGTCGCGCTTGCCGCCCGCGAACGCAACCTCGGCCGCTTTCATCAGCCGCAACTTCTCCGACGTTGGGAACTGCGGCCGTGTCTAACTCGGCACGGACCGGAACGCCCTGCGAGTGCGTCGCCGTAGTAAGAACTGAACGATGAAAAGGCTCCTCCTCGCGATCGCATTCGCCGTTGCATGCGGCGGTTCCGCGGGCGGTCGTGACACCTTGTACAAAGCACCGCCTGCCACGCTGTTCTCGAGCGCGAAGAGCGTGACCGAGGGCGAGCACTATAAGATCGTCAAGACGGACGAGGCGGCGAACCACTTCGAGACCGAAGACATCTGGTACACACCCGAGGGTCAGATGGATACGTCGACGGGCCGCAACGTCTCGCGTCTCCAGAACGACAGCATCAACATTACCTTCGCCGTTGACGTCAAACCGGCAGGTGATGCCTCGCGCGTGGTCGTCACGCCAACGATCCATCGCATGCACGGCCTCAGCTCGTTGCCGGAGACCGTCGATGGGCAAGACCCGAGCTTGCCTGGTTGGGTGGCAGGCAAGACCAACGCCCTCCAGGCCAAGATCCACGACGCCCTCACCCTCTACGCAGCGCCCGCAGCGCCCGCAGCGAAGTAGCGTGCTGACGATCGACCTCGACGGCGAGAAGTTTCACGGCGGCTGCCCGATTGTGAACGTGCAGGTTTCTGCCACGCACACTCAAGAATAGCCGGCGGCTGTGACTCACCGGATGAGCGCCGCTAACGTTTCATCGTGATGCTGGTGAGATGCATCAGTGCAATCCGCATCCGCCGAACAGGCCTGCAGGCAAATCGGTGGAGTGTTCGTCGCGCAATCGACGCCAGGCTTCAAACATTTCTCCTGCCAACCTCGAAGCCCGCGGCCGACCGAGCTCGCGACACTGCCGATGGCCGGCGAGGTAAATCACTCGCCTCCGCAATAGTCGTCTGTAAGGCCGCCGCGCACCTCGTGGTAGGCGCATGTACAACAAGGTCGAGCCCGCGCTGAGCCTGAGGCACGATCAGCCTGCGAGGGGCAGGCGTCAACGACACACACGCAATCGCCCTTCGATTGCCAGGTGTACGAAGTTGCACATGCGGCAATGCTCGGCACCTACGTTGTGATTCGTCGACCTTAACCGTCTACTGTTCCAGAAGGCCTTTAATGGGTCAGGAGTCTCGATGAACCATCGCTTTGCGCTTCCTATCTTAACGCTCGCCGCATGTGCGGCAGATCCGGTCAATTACTCGGCGCCCGTTGGGATCGAGCTGAAAGTCAAATCCGGCGACGTCAACCAGAACGCGGTCTCGGAGCAGAAAGACATCACGACCGAGAGCGGTAATCCGTACGGTGCGTTCACGAATGCAGCCGTTGCCAAGCTCGGCGGCCATTCGCCCTCGCGCATCGGACTGGACGAGTTGACGCTGACGCTCGGCGGTCAATCAACTGGCGTGAGTGCGCTCAACCAGGTCTTGGTCGGCGATGTCGACGTAGCGTTCCTCGTCAACGACTCGAACAACACGTATGACGCCGGCCACGTCATGGATCCGAGCGGCGTCGGCCCGGTTGCAGTAAACACGGACTTCGATTGGTCGATGGTCGCCGCGACTGACCAAGCGAAGTTCCTCAACGGTAGTTTCAAGGTGGTGCTTCGTGGTCCTGCCGCTGCAACATTTTCGAATGCGAACGCGAGCGCGAGTGTTCAGGCCACGTTCACGTTTGCCGCGTTTCAGTGACCATCGGTGCTACCTCCGACCCGATCGGATCGCACCAGCTTTGGCGTCACGGCTTTTCCAATCCGCGATCTTCGGCTACGGCAGATCGCCGCGCGTAGGAAAGTGACCGTGTAAGACGGCGCCGTTCGACGGGCTTCACGAGGTGCTCGTCGAACCCTACATCCTTGGTTCTTCGGAGGTGAACGGCGTCGCCCGACCCGTGACCGTAACGTGATTGCGATCGTCGCGGAGCGTTATGACGTCCCATGCTTCAAGCAGGATCTCGTCTCGCGCGTGCGCTCGGCGATGCCAGCGGACCTGCCCGGCCGCGCGACTGCGACGTAGCGGCTTGCGTGTCGTCATCGACCGCTCGATGGGTGTCTTACTCGTCGCTCTCGGCTTCTACCTGCTCTGGCGCGCGTGAAAACAACCATGTTTGTCGCCGACCTGTTAGCAGCTCGGACAAATGATCGTACGGCCCTCGACCTCGATACTCGGCAAGCCAGGGTAGTACGAGCACAACTTCGCGAGGCAGTCGGGGCACGTACAGTTGGTGCAGTTGCTGCCATAGCCATAGCAGTCGGTGACCGTACAGCCGGCTGGCGGGTCCTTCGCTGCTCGCGAGAAATGACCCGGGTGTGCTCGTCAGAAATGACCCACCGCGAGCCTGATCTGTCCGGGTCGCGGTACGCGATCGGCGATGGCGCCATCAGGTCCGCGTCGGTGTTGTACGGAATGTCGACGATCGTTTCGGCCTGAGCGCTCAGCGCCGATACATCAGCGGACGTGCAGCGCGTCGTGTCGGCGCGCACGCAAGCGCAAGCTCGCGCGGCGTCGTCGACTGTTGAATGTCCAGGATGCTCGCGTCGACGAGCGAGCGCGGCAACAAGCTTCGCGTGATCGCGCAACGGCAACAGCAAAGGCATCGACGTCCGGATGTCACGAGCAGGCCTCGGACGAGAAGCGTTCGGGATTGATGGAGAAAATGCTCGAATCCTTCGACAGCACGATCGCGATGTCACGGGCAGGCCTGCAGCGGAAACTCGGAGCAATTCTGCGCGGTTCGGCTCGCTTTTCTGCCGCATCGGAGCCGGTGAAAAAAGCGATGTCACAGGCAGGCCTCGGCGCGTAACCAGATGATTCTACTGCGCTTTCAGGTGTGTTTCTGGATCGCGCTGTCACGGGCAGCCCTCGACCATCTCGAGTGTGGCGTGCAGCGTGGCGTGCGTGGACGTGGACCTTCACCAGCTCGAGCTTCGACACGACGACCTGCGGATCCGCGGTGGTGATCGCCGTCGCCGTTTGATCGCGTCGGTCGCCGAGCTCGGGCAGCAGGTGCCGGTGATCGTGATCGCCGAGCGCGATCGGCTCGTGCTGATCGATGGCTATCTTCGCGTCGAAGCGTTGCGGCGCCTCGGTCGCGATCAAGTTGCGGCGACGTCGTGGCCGGTCACGGAGCCCGAGGCGCTACTACACCACCGTCACCTCGCCGCATCCGAGCACACCGCGATCGAGGATGCATGGTTGATCGCGCGTCTGCGAACACACGGGCTCTCGCTCGACGAGCTCGCCACACGACTCTGCCGATCCAAGAGCTGGGTGTCGCGTCGACTCGCGCTACTCGACGAGCTCGCGACCGCCGCGCAGGCGAGCGTCCGCGCCGGCATCGTGCCGGCGCACGCGGCGATGAAATACTTGGTGCCGTTGGCGCGCGCCAACCGTCGCCACTGCGAGCTGCTAATCGCAGGGCTCGGCAACACGCGCGTCACCGAGCGTGAGGTCGGCGCGCTGTATCGCGCGTGGCGCGCAGCCGATGCGGCCACACGGACGCGGATCGTCACCGAGCCACTGCTGTGCTTGCGCGCGCTGCAGGCTGCAGCGACGAGTCTCGACGACGATGATGCGACAGCGACCCTCCTCAAGGATCTGACCACGCTGACCGCGGTCGCGTGGCGCACCCGACGACATGTTCATCACGGCGGTGCATTCACCGCCGATCACACCAAGGCCTGGCGTGCGGCGACCGATGCATTCGGATCGCTAGGCGCCGCCATCGAGGAGATTCATGCTGGACCAGACGATACGAGCAAGCATCCTAACGTTACGTGAGGCGGGGCACGGCACCCGTGCGATCGCCCGCGCACTGCACATCTCGCGAGGCGCGGTCAAAGCCGTCATCGCGGATGGCCGCGCAGCACCGCCACCCATTGAGCGCGACGAGAGAGCTGACCCTTTTCGCGACGACATCCTCGCGTTGCACGCGAGCTGTAAAGGCAATCTCGTGCGTGTGCACGAGGAGTTGCTCTCGCGGCATCCGATCGCGTTGTCGTACCAAGCGCTGACGGCGTTTTGTCGTCGACACGGCATCGGCCACGAGCCGCCCACACCGGTCGGTCACTATCCGTTCGAGCCCGGGAAAGAAATGCAGCACGACACCTCGCCACACGACGTGCAGATCAGCGGCGCGGTGCGCCGCGTGCAGACCGCATCGCTGGTGCTCGCGCACTCGCGGATGGTGTTCATGCAGATGTACCCGCGGTTCACGCGCTTCCACTGCAAGGTGTTTCTGACCGAGGCCGTGCAGTACTTCGGCGGCGCGTGCGCCGACTGCATGATCGACAACACGCACGTCGTGGTGCTGCGCGGCACCGGCAAGGAGATGGTGCCGGTGCCCGAGATGGAGGCGTTCGGTCGGCGACTCGGGTTCCGTTTCATCGCGCACGAAAAGGGCGACGCGAATCGCTCCGCCCACGTCGAGCGCCAGTTCGATCACATCGAGCGCAATTTCATCGCGGGCCGCGAGTTCTCCGACTTTGCCGATGCCAATCAGCAGGCGCGCACGTGGTGCGACAAGGTCAATGCTTCGTTCAAGCGGCATCTCCACGCGTCGCCGCGGGACTTGTTTGCCGTCGAGGCGTCGCGGCTGCGACCGCTGCCCGCGTGGATTCCCGAAGTCTACGCGCTGCATCAGCGCATCGTCGATCTCGAAGGTTACGTTCACGTCGACGGGCACATGTACTCCGTGCCCTATCAACTGATCGGCAAGACCGTCGAGGTTCGAGAGACCAAGGACCAGGTGCGCGTGTTCATCGGGCCGCGTGAGGTTTCAACCCACGCGCTGCGCGCCGCGACTGGCGGCCGTCAACGGACGACGCTCCCCGAGCATCGTCCGCCGCGCGGACAGGTCGCCGCGGCATTACGCTCACCTGAGGAGGACGAACTCGCTGCCGCGGGCGCGCCGTTCGCGGAGTTCGCGGCTGTGCTTCGAAAACGGTCCTCGCGGTGGCCGGTCGCACTGCGTCGGCTCGCCCAGCTCCGGCGGGACTATCCCGCCGCTCCGCTCGCGGCCGCGATCGAGACCGCGATCCACTACGGCCTCTACGATCTCGAACGCGTCGAGCGCGTGATCTTGAAAAACATCGCCGCCACGTACTTCCAGCTCCCCGAGGACCGCGATGAAGGATGATCTTGAGCAGCTCCTGCGGAGCATGCACCTCCGCAAGATTGCCGAGATCTTCGACGAGGAAGCCAAGCGCGCCGACAAGACTGACCTCTCGTATCAAGAGTTCACCGCGCGCCTGCTTCGCGCGCAGTGGCAAGCCAATCAAGAGGCCGCGCTCGCGTGGCGCATCAAACGCGCTGGCATTCCCGAGCAATGGACGCTCGAGACGTTTCCATTCAAGCGTCAGCCCGGCGTCAACGCACGGCAAATCCGAACCTTCGCCGAGCTCGAGTTCGTGCCGAAGGCCGAGAACATCGTGTTCGTCGGACCGACTGGCGTCGGCAAAACCGGGCTTGCCTCGGCACTCTTGCTCAAGGCGCTACAGAACGGCCATCGCGGCGTGTTCATGCGAGCGCAGGATCTATTCGACGAGATGTACGCGTCCATCGCGGACCGCTCGACGCGGCGATTGCTCAACCGTCTCGTCAAGGTCGACCTGTTGGTCATCGACGAGATGGGGTACCTAAATCTTCGGCCCGAGCAGACCAACATCTTTTTCAAGTTGATGGAAGAGCGCTATCGCCAGCGCTCGACGATCATCACAACAAATCTGGACTACGCCGAATGGGGGAACTTCCTTGGCAACAAGGCTCTCGTCGAGGCGCTACTCAGCCGGCTCCGCCACCAGTGCCACACCGTGAAGATCGACGGACCGTCGCTCCGTGACCCGTTGCCCTGACTCCGTTCACCCGTAGTTCAGAACGCCCTCGTCGCTCAGCGCCGAGGGCGTCGCTGCTTTCGGCGAAGCCTCGGACGTTGCTCCCGCCGTCGATCGTGCTCGCGATCCTGACGGCAAAGTGGACTACTTCAAGTAAGCGCGAGTGGGTCAATTCTCGTGAGTGCCGAAGCGGGTCGGCGCAGAACGCGGAAATGCCCGCGTCTTGCGCGACCTCGACCTGGCAGATCTGGCCCGAGCCGCACGATGATTGGCGTCAATTAGTTTTGCCGGCTGACGACAACTATTCTTGCCGGTCCGACGGGTGGTTCACGCGGGGTGAATCTCGGTGGGGTAGTTGTCGTCGTGGGGTGAATTAGGTGAATTAGTTGTCGTTGGATTGGTAGTTGTCGTCGACTTTGGGTCCTTCCGTTTCTTGGCTTCTTCCGCGCGGATGCTGCCGCGATCGATCTCGAGGATCGTGGCGTGATGAACGAGACGGTCGATCGCCGCAGCGGTGGTCATCGGATTCTTGAAGATCCTGTCCCACTCGCTGAAGACCAGGTTGCTCGTAATGATCAACGACCGGCGCTCGTAGCGCTCGGCCATCAACGTGAAGAGGACCTCGGCCTCGTCGGCGTTCTGCTGTACGTAGCCAAGATCGTCGAGGATCATGACGTCGTACGAGTCGAGCGCACGAAGTGCTCGTGGCAGGCTGAGATCGCGACGAGCCGCGAGTAGCTGCTGAACAAGCTGATAGGTCGGAACGAACAGCACGCTGATGCCGGCGCCGACGAGGGCGTGGCCGATCGCGCACGCGACGTGGCTCTTGCCGACACCGGGGCGTCCGAACAAGAGGACGTTGTCGCCGCGCTCGACGAAGCTGCCGCGAGCGAGGTCACGCGCCTGAATCAGAACGTTGCGCGGTACGCGAGCGGCGTCGAGCGTGTCGAACGTCTTCGCCGGCGGAAGTCGCGAAGCGCGACGAAGACGGTCCACCCGGCGTTCGCGACGGGCTTGCCATTCGACCTCGAGGACCTCGGCCAAGATAACGAGGGCCTGATCGCAGCCGGCGTCTAAGAACCGTTTGGTCGTTTGCTCAGCGGCACTTGACAGCTTGAATTCTGAGAGTCGCTTCGTGATTTGATCACCGAGCTCGGGCGTGTAGAGCATCACGCCGCACCAGCCATCGTGATCAACTCGTCGTAGACGCCGAGGTCGGGGATGCCGATTTCCACATAGGGAATTGCCGAGGTCGACGGCTGTGCGAGCGCCTTCACGGCGATGAAGTCGAACGGCTCGCCGAGATCGAGGAGGATGTCGAGCGCGCGCGTCACGTCAGCTTCGGACGTGCTCGCTGCGAGGTGCAGGATGCGAACATACTCGACGTCGGCGCGGTCGCCGCGGCCGGCGCAGAGCGCGTCGTAACTGCGACGAAAGGTCAACGACGGAAACAGATCCTCTCGGTACCGGTACGCCGCGAATGCGCCCGGCTTGCGCACCAGCGACCAGATCACGTGGCGGTAGTCGATGCGGTGATGCTCGCCACCACGCAGTCGCGGCATGGTCTCGAGCAATGACCTGCCGATCCAGATCTCGACGACATCCGGGTGAACGCGAGCCTTGAGCTTGTGGCCGATCAGTCGCGACGGGACCGAGTAGGCCCGCTTCGCGACATGCACGGTGCTCCACTTTCGCACCGTCACGTCCACCTCCGTGTACTCCGGCAGTCGATGACTCGGGAGCGCCCCCAGCACGCTGCGCTCGTGCGCCAGATCGTCGGAGCGCCCCTTGTGAAAGCGCTCTTCGACGACGGCCCGTGCCCATGCGAGGTAGATCTCAACCGTCGCGAAGTCGCGGCTGCCGCGAAGCTTCAGCGCCTGTCCGAGAGCGACCTTCAGCAGATCGTTCGCCTTCTCGACGACCCCATTTTGATGCGCCTCGCCGGGCTCGATCCGCGACGACTCGAAGTCGTAGTGGTCAACAACCTGCGCGAACCGCTTCGTCAGCGCCCGTCCGCCTGTTTCTGCGAGCTCGTGCGTGGCCGCCGAGAGATTGTCTTGCCGGATCTTCTTCGGCACGCCGCGGAGCGTCCACAGCGCGCCTTGGAGGCCCGAGAGCAGCGCCTCGTAGGTCTCGCCCATCGCGATCGAGATGTAGCGCCAGCCGCTCCATGCCAGCACGAACTGGAACATCAGATGAACGAAGTGCACTCCCGCGATCGTCACGCCCAGCTCGCCGCAGTGGGTGAAGTCGAAGGCACCGAGGCGGCCAGGTACGTGCTCCTGCGGGAAGAACACTTCCTGCCGTGGCCCGTGCTCGGCTCGCCACCGTCGAATCTGCCGCTGTAGCGTACGGACTTGTCCCGGCTCGAATTCGTCTGGCCGCTTCCGGCATAGCTCGTCCATCAACGTCGTCCCGAGCAACTCGCCGTCCTCGTCGCCGCGCAGATGCGGCTCGATCTCGGTAGCCCACACCGCCGCGAACGGATCTGCCCGGGTCCTCCAGGTCCGGGTCGTGGTCGTCGCCGACGGCATCGGACCGTCTTTCCAGGTCCGTGCTGATCGCTCGCTCATTCCGGCCGCCGCAGCCGCTGTCTCGATCGTGTGTCCTTGCATTCGTTTGCTCCTCAGAACGCGGACCTGCTCATCGGTGACCATCCACTTGCACCGCCTCCACCGCGCGGAAGGGTCAAGCTTTTTGCCATCACCGTGGCTGTCCGCTCGTCGACGAACCGGCAAATCTAGTTGTCGTCGACCGGCAAATCTAATTGTCGCTGATCATCTTGTGGAAGTGAGCCGTGAATTCGATCACTCGCCCATACCTGTCGAACAACACCGTGTGGTGATGGTTCGACATCTGTTGCGACGCGATGAGCTCGATTTCGAATCGTTGGGCGGCTTCAGCTAGGCAATAAACGAACGCGTTGTTTGTCGTCGCGTCTGGCCGCAGCAGGAACTGCCGCTGCGTGCAGCGCCGCGTGAGCATGTAGAACCGTTCGGGTAGAATTTGGCGCGGCATCGTCATCGCCACCTGAAAAGCAGCTCTGATGCCAATCGCAGGTATTTGAAAACAATTGCTCATCATGGATTCGTGTCCGCAGTGCGGCCGGACGTGTCCGGCGTCCGGCCACCCGCTAGCCGGATTGCGGACACAACGTCAACTCCGGACACAACGTCAACTTCAATCGGGCACGCGGGCACGCGGCGCGGAGGGGACACAACGTCAACTCCGGTCGGGCACGCGGCGCGGAGAGCTCGACTAAATCGGAAGCTGGCCGCCGTGGAAGTCGGCGAGGCACTGCGCGATCAGGATGTCGTGCCGGCGATCGTGCATCGTCGCCGAGCAGGTCTTGCGAATCGCGGTGTAAAGCGAACGTAGCGGAGGTGGTAGCTCGGTGGATCGATTCGTCGCGTCGGTCGCTTGCGCGGCGGCGAGCAGGCCGATCACGAGAGTGTGATCGGCGAGCACCTGGATCGATCGCAGATCGCGCGCCGCGATCGGTCCCATCGGTACCTTGTCCTGGTTGTGACCTTCCGTGCTGCGCGAAAACACGCTCGCTGGCGAAGCGAGCTTCATCGCTTCGGCGACAAGCGAAGACGCGAGTATCTCGACGGCTTTGAAGCCGTGATGCGAGGTTTGGCTCGGGCCGGAGACTGCGACGAGGTTCT
Organism: Kofleriaceae bacterium; assembly: GCA_043759355.1. Classification (GTDB taxonomy): domain Bacteria; phylum Myxococcota_A; class Polyangia; order Haliangiales; family Haliangiaceae; genus JABFXX01. Next base: position 59,958 of record JAYVLQ010000010.1, on the reverse strand, counting down.
CAGGGATGCCCGAGCTCTTGGTCGAGTGGCAGAGGAGCACGAGCTGACGTTCGATGATTTCAGCTGCGTGAGCGAGATGGAGCTTGAGCGTGTCGGCGATGTGAGTGACGTGGCTACCGTAAAAGTTGCCGCCGTGGAGTGCGATTCCGGTCGCTTGGTCCATCAGAGGATTGTCGCCAGCGCCGTTGAGCTCGATCTCGATGGTCGTCGCAGCTTGGTCGAGGATCTCGAGGAGAACGCCCACGACGTGGGGCGCGCAGCGGATCGAATACGGATCCTGAACCTTGCCCGGAGTGAGCGCCGGTTGCGCAGGGGAGGCAAGACCGGTGCGGACCCAGGCAGCGTAACGAACGGAACCGGGATGTGGTTTCGCGAGGAACAGTCGCTCATCGAAGTGTGCGGCTTGGCCCCTGAGGAGGAACGAATTCCAGGCAGTTACAAGCGCGTGGCCACGTGCGAACGCCTCGGTGCGATCGAGAGCGAGGCTAACGAGTGCGGTCATCACGCTCGTGCCGTTCATGATCGATAGCGCTTCTTTGTGTCGGAGCGTGATCGGTGCGAGACCGGCCGTGGCGAGCGCTTCGGCTGCGGGCCGAACAGAGGGACCCGGAAAATCAACTCCGGTGGGGTTAGGGGCCGAAGACCGGACAATGTGACCGCAGGAATCAACTCCGGTCGGGGCGCCGAACACCTCGCGCTCGCCCGAAAGCACCGCCGCCAGATACGACATCGGCGTCAGATCTCCGCTCGCACCCACCGATCCGAGCTCGGGGATCACCGGAATAATGTCATGCACTAAGAGTTCGACCATCGCGCGCAGGGTCTCGGCGCGAATGCCGGACCAGCCGGCTGCGAGCTGCGCGAGGCGCGTAACGATCACGGCGCGGCTCTCCTCGCGCGAGAGCTTCGGACCGACGCCGACACCGTGGAAGCGATAGAGGTTCGCGACGAGGTTTGCACTGTACTCGGAGGCGACCGCGTTGACGACGGACGCGCCGAAGCCGGTGTTGACGCCGTAGAAGGGCTCTCCACTTGCGACTCGCGACTCGACCGCAGCGCGATCCTTCGCCATGCGCTCGTGCCAGCTCGGCTGCTCGGTGAGTGCGACCGCGAGCTCGCCACGAGCGACACGCGCGACATCGCGATGGCTGACTCGCGCTTCTCCGATCTTGAGGGTCACGAGGCACTCCAGAAATCGTAGAAGTTAAACCAGTTCAGCGGCGCCTTGCGGGCGTAGGTCTCGAGCATGGAAGCGTACATCTGAGAGTAGCGCGCCAGCGCGGCAGCACGGTCGTTGCGGTCGAGCTTTACGTGCTCGGCGAGAACTTCGAGGTGGAGCGCGTAGTGGTTCGGTTTCGAGTAGAGACCAGCGACAAAGTAGACCGGGCACCGCAACGTGTGGGCAAGAAACCACGGTCCGGCGGGAAACGCGGCGCGGGAGCCAAGAAAGTTTGCCATCACGATACGTTCGCGCTTGCCGCGGGCATCCGGGGTGCGATCGGCGAGGATCGCGACCAGTTCGCCACGTTCGATCGCGGCTCGGATCGCGAGCACCACGGTCAGCGGATCATCGCCGAGCGAGATCAAGTTGGTCTGCATGTCGGGTGCGAGAGAGCGCAGCACGCCATTGATCTTCTCGGCGTTCGAAAAATCGACGACGACGTTGATCGGTAACTGGTACGCCTTGCCGAGCGCTCGCATCACTTCGAAGCTGCCGAGGTGCGCGCCGAGCAACATGACACCACGCTTCGCTTCGGCGGCCTGGACCAGAAATTCGTGACCGTGATGTTCGAACGTGAACGGCTTCAAGGTGCCGGTGAGAAAGAAGAGTCGGTCGAGTGAAACCTGCGCGAACATCTGGATGTGCCTGACGGTCGCACCGAACGTGGCGCGTTGGCCAATGCGACGCAGATAGTCGCGGGATGCGCGGCGCGCAGTGCTCCCGAATACGGCGTAGTAGAACGCGATGATGTAGAGGAACCACCCCGCAAGGCGACGTCCGAAGATCTGCGTGAACAGGACGAGCAGGCGGATCCCGAGCACCGAGCCCACCTCCGGGAGCTTCTTCCAGCTAGCCACGCGCTCGCCGCCACAGCCACCGGAAGGGCTTCGTGAGCAGCCGCAGCACGCCCTCGGTACACAGCCACACGTGCGCCTTCGTGATCAGCAAAGTATCGGTGATCCCACGATAGTGCGACACGCCCCCGGTGTAGATCACCGGGGTCGGCACGTGGACGATGGCAACACCTGCCCACGCGAGGCGCACCGCGATCTCCGGATCGAAGTCCATCGCGTCACCGCGCGTTTTGACGCCGAGCGCTTGTGCGACGGGATACACGCGAAACCCGCACAACGGATCGCCGACCTTGGTACCGAGCGTCTCCACCATCGCCATGAACTCGGTGATCTTCCGTGCGCGCAACCGGCCCCTCGGCGCCGAGGCATCGAACACGGGCTGTGCAAGCACGAGTGTGGGATCCGCGGTGATCGCCGCGATCAGCTTTGGAATATCGTTCGAGTTGTGCTGGAGGTCGGCGTCGATCTGGAGCGCGTACTCGAAACCGTGATCGCGGGCCCACGAGAGTCCGGTCTTGACCGCTGCACCCTTGCCGCCGTTACACTCGCGGGTCACGAGCTCGCATTGCTGCGCGGCGGCGAGTGTTTCCGCGATCGCGCGCGCCGGTTCAGCGCTGCCGTCATCGACCACGACGACATCCGTGATGTACTCGCGCACCCGCCGGACCTGCTCCTCGAGCGTGGTCGGGTTGTCGTACGTCGGGATGATCGCGCAGATCCGCATCAGGTCACGACCAGCTGACCGGAGGCGACCTGTACGGCGTCATCGAGGATCTCGAAGTGAATCTTGCCGGTGGTGATAGCGAGCTTGATCGAGAGCGTCTGGTCCGGCTCGATCGGCTTCTTGAAGCGCAGCCTGCGGATCGCGCGGAGCTCGCCGACCTCGGGATGCTCGAGCTTCACGATCGGCCAGACGATCCGGTCGATAACCGCGGCACCACACAACACCTTGAAGGTGTCGAAGTGGCCGTCGAAGAACACGAGGTCGCTCGGGATCTCGGCGCGATACTCGTCCGGACCGATCCGCTCGACAGGAATCTGGTCCATCGCGCGGTCGGCGACCCCGAGCAGTGCGCGCAGTTCGCGAGCGTCGACCTTGCCGCGCTCGGTGCGCGGGATCCGAGGCACCACGCGAAAGATTTTCGGCACGAACACCGCGTCGAAGTGATGACGGATCGCACCGGCGATCGCATCGCGCGTGACGTCGCTTTCGGTGGTCACGGCGAGCGCGACGCGCGATTCCTTGTCGGTTGCAGCGTGCACGAACACCGCGGCATCGGTGACGCCGGGCACGCCACGCACGGTCGCCTCGATCGCACTCGCATCGGCGCGCTTACCGCCGATCTTCAAGAGCTCGCTCGCGCGACCGAGATATTCGAACGTGCCATCCGCGGCAAGCTCGATCCGATCATCGAGAGCAATACGCCCACCCGTGCACCACGCCGATTCGACCGTCAGCTGCTGCGCGGGCGCGGTGACTGTCACCCCGGGCAGCGGTGACCAGCCCGCGTACGGATCAGAGCGCGTCGCGATGCCGCCCGTCTCCGTCGAGCCGAGAACATCGGTGATGCGCCACGTGTGCTTCGCCATCAAGCTCGCGTGCAAGGGTGCTGGCAACCGCGCCGCACTCGAGATCACGCGCAGTGGCCGGGGCATCGCGGCTTGCGCCATCGCGCGAAGGTGAGCGGGCGTCGAGATTAACAGATCGACGTTGTCGCGCTCGACAGCGATCGCGACATCGGCGGGCAGCAACGCCTCGTGACTCGCGATCCGCGCGCCCGTGCGCAGCGGTAACATCACTCCCCAGAGCAGCCCGTAGAGATGCGAGAACGGCACGGTCGAGAGCACGCATTCCGCTTGCATCACCACCCTGGCCAGGACCGTGATCTCGTCGACCAGCTGGGAGAGCGTCTTCTCTACATATTTCGGGCGCTCCGTCGTTCCCGACGTTGTCATGCGCACGGCGAGCTCGGGCAATGAACGGAACCTCGATGGAGCTTCGGATTCAGAATTCGTGATCAGCGCCGGCACGAAGAGCGCTTTGATCGAACGGTCTTGACGATCCGGATCGTCGTGTAGCACGGCCGCGATCGCAGGATCGGCATCGATTCGATCGAGCGTGCCCGGTTGAACGTTCGGCAACAGCTCCACGGTCGCGCCAGCAAGCCACGCACCGAGCAACCCGGGCACGTACGACCGCGCATGCTTGCACGACACCACGATGCGTTGCTGTTGCATCGGCCGGAGCGCCGCCGCGATCCGTTGCGCGTGGAGCGCGAGCGTGGCCTGGGTCTCGTCGTCGAGCCAGAGCCGGCTGCGATCGGGGTGCAAGATCGTCGTGAGGATCACCGGGAGCGAGCAGGAGGGAACAATCTGGACAGGACCCAGTCAAGCGGATTGCTGCCGTATTCCCGGAACCTGAGCTTCCGCACCACGTACTCGACAGCGAACAGTAGTCCGACGAGCACGTAACTCGCGACGCCGACGTAGGCGGTCCAGATCTCGAGCGACGCCCATTCGGCGAGCACGAGGCCGACCGCGGCCAGAGCGAGCAGATACACGCCCCAGACCCGGGTCCACTGCCGGCAGTGTGAGAGCTCGCCCGGGCCCAGCTCTGGTTTGACCATCCGGGCAAACGTCTCGATCATCGGGGTGGTCTTCAACGAGCGCAAAAACGCGAGGCCGAACGTGGCTTGCGTCGCGGACGGCAGGATCATCAACCACACGCCGTCGTCGAGCGCCCAGCCGAGCACGGCGAACACCAGCGCGATCAGCGGGAGACGCAACGCAACAGCGCGATGCTGCGGCTCGGCAGCGAGCAGGATCGGGATCGTGCGTACGATGACCCAAGCGATCAGCGTGAGCGCCGCGACACCTACATCATGGCGCGACAGCGTCCAGTACAGCACCCACGGTGACGCGATCAGAAACAGCGTCGAGAGGATGCGCAGCGCGACCTTCACAGCCGCTCGAACGGTTCGTTGACGATCTTTAGCGAGTAGTCAAACCACTCGTTCACGAGCTCGGCGGTGCTCGGTTCGCAATATACGCGACCACATCCCTCGCCGAGCGTGATCCGGATCGCACCGTGCTGGCCCGCGCGCGTGAACACCACTGCGCGCAGATTCTCTGCACTCCAGGACTCGTCGACTGATTCGCCGTCGAGCTCGCCGTGAAGCACGCCCTCGAAGCCCTCCGCCGGAGCGGGCAGGCGATCGAAGAACACTCGATGGACATCGACGACGATGTTGCGCGGCGAGAAGGCGACAGGTGGGCCGGCGTACTGCTCGAAGTGGATGAGGCCGGCCCTCTGCGAGATCTTGAACGCCCTCACGTTCATCGGCCCGAACCCGAAGATCAGGAGCTCGGGGCCTTGCTTTTGAACGACCGTGTCGAGCTCGGCGCTGACCGGTTTGCCGTCGGGCGATGTCGCGTGAACCGTGAGCGTCTGCCGCACGAAGAAGTCGTGCGGCAGCTGCGCTGGATCACGGAGCGTGCCGGGGTACGCCGCAGGTGCCGTCGTCGAGATGTCGACCGGGTCCCGTGCGGGATGACCACACGCGGCGAGCAGCAGCCACGCGTATCTCATGCAGTACCTCCCAGGCGCGGGCCGGCGATCGAAGCCATGACGAAACAGAACACGAGGCTGAACGTCACGCCAAGCGTAACCGTGATGCCGATCGCTGCGAGCCCTGGGCTCGCTGATAGGCCGAGCAGACCGAACGACAGGATCGTCGTGGCAGAAGCGGTCAAGATGCTGACTAGCGTGCGCGCGTTTTCCTCGAGCGAGCTGGTCGTATCGACGAAGAAGATGCCGAAATCAACGCCGAGCGAGACCACGAGCAAGAGCGACATCACGTGGAGGATCGTGAGTGGTGTGGCGAGCATCACCAGTGTGGCGACCGTCGCGATGCAGGCGAGTACGGCCGGTAGCAACGCGACCGCGACCTTACGCACGCTGCGATAGCGCGCGAGAAGTAAACCGAAGATCGCGACGAGCCCGAGCAACGACGCGACGACCGTGTGGATGCGGACGCCGCGAAACAGATCGACGATCGTCTCGGTGGGCACGATGATGCTGGCGCTCGGCACGGTCGAGCGCAGGCGCGGGACGTCCATCACGCCGACGAGCGGGATCAACGCGATCGGCGTGGTCTGCGACGGGATCCAGGCGGTCAGTAGCGGTGCGAGTGGCGAGCGCCGGACATCGGCGAGCCGCATGATCTTTGGAGGTGCGGCAAGCGCATCCCAGAACGGCTGGAACTGGTCCGGCACGAAGTCTTCGGCGGCCATCGCGGCGCGAATGCGCGGTGCGGCGGCCTTTGCCGATTCGAAGCGCGCGCCTTGCTCGGCGCTACTCGGCACCAGGCGGTCGAGCGGCGTGTACGCCGCGAGGATGCCGGTCGCACGGGCGCGCTCGAGCTCGGTCGCGGTGGCCGCGACCTTCGCGAGCAGATCTTCGTCGGAGAGACCAGTCACGACCGCATACGTCGTGGTCTCGGGGCCGAGCCGCGCGCGCACTTCATTGTTTTCGGTGACGTGCGGACCGCTGTCGTCGACGAGCATGTTGACGTTGTCGGAAAACGCAGCGGCGCGCAGGCCGAGCACGGTCACCGCGATCGCGAGCAAGCCTCCCGCGAGCTTCGCGCGGCGGGTCCAGTGGATGCTCGTGACGCGGATCAAGAGCGCGAGCACCCAGCGATTGACCAGGCCGAGCGTGCGCGGCGATCGGTACTTTGTCGGCATCCACAGCGGCACCATCCAGTACGTCGCGGCCATCGACGCGACGATCGCGATCATCGAGAACACCGCCATCTGGCGCAGGCCCCCGAGTCCCGAAGCAGCGATACCGACGAAGCCGATGATGGTGGTGATCGCACCGAGCACGAGGCTCGGACCGACGCTCTGCATCGTCGCTCGCGCGGACACGTCCGGCGTGAGCACGAAATGTGCGTAGTAATGCTCGACGTAGTCCAGGCCGACACCCAAAAGCGAGGTCCCGAACGCGATCGTGATCCCGTGGATCTCGCCGAACCACGCTTCGCACGCGAGGACCGCGATCGCCGAGCCGAACAGCATCGGCACGAAGCCCAGGAGAATCATCCGGATCGATCCGAACAGCACGAGGAAGATCGCGAGCATGCCGATCGTCGAAAGGATGCCGATCCGGTTCACGTCGCCTTTGATCTGCGCCTCCGAGGCGATCGCGAACTGCGCGGTGCCCGAGGTCTGCATGCGCACGGGCGCGTGCGTCACGGTCCAGCCGTCGAGCAGCGCGCGGAACTTGATCTGCGCCACGCTCTCGAACGGCGATGACTTGGTCTCGACGAACACGAACGCGTGCTGGTGATCCGCAGTCATGACCACGCCGTCCTCGTCGACGAGCGCCGTGCCACGGCTCTGCTTCAAGGCTGCGAGCGGCTCCCACATGCCGCCGAGCGGATCGCGCGGTGCGGCCTGGCGGACCACGACACCGGCCGGACTGCCGAGCTGGTCGCGCAGGGCTGCGAGGCGCGCGTGGAGTTGCGAGTCGATGTACGCACTGCGCGGCAGGAACGTCGTCGCGGGCCACTCGTCGAGGAACGCGATCATCGCGGTGACATCGGCCTCGGTGAAGCCACTGCGCACCTTCGAAGTGTCGCTCTGCGCGTGGAGAAAATCGACGAGCTCGTGTGCGAGTGTTGGGAGCTCGGGCGCGCTCGACAGATCGATGACCATCACCCGCGCGAGTTCGCTCTCGGTCAGCATCGCGGCGATCTGTGCGCTGCGATTCGTGTTGTCGTCGGGAAGAAACTCGGTGATCTTCGTCGTGAACTTGAAGTGCGGCGCCGCGATCGCGAAGCCGATCGCGGTCAGCGCGAGAACGACGAGCGTCGCGATCTTGTTCATTTCGCGAACGCGGTCGCGAACGCGGTCGTGATCTCGGAATCGGGCACGTCGCCATTCTTCTTGAGCTCGGCGAGCTTGGTCTCGGTCGTATCACCACTCGCTTCGGTGATCTGGAGCGACACGAGCTCGCTCTTGTGGCCGACCACCGTCACCTGCTTGACGAGCTTCTTGAGCGAGTCGGCTCGCGGCGTGAGGGTCACAGCCCACCAATCAGCATCGCTGTACGCGCCGAGCTCGAACGCCGCCTCGAGCTCCTTGCGGTCACCGCGCAGGAGCGTCGGGAACACGGTCGCGAACGCGCGCAGGTCCTTGCTCTTGTCGAGCGGCACTTCCTCGGTGTGGCCTCCGCTCTTGATGCGCAGCGTCGTCGGCGTGAGCACGACTTGTTGCTTCTTCGGTGCGAGCGTGGTGCGCGAGATGCCCTTCGTTCGATCGAAGACGATCGTGCCGTTCGACTTCAGCGGCCTAGCGAGCAGGGCGACATGCTTCTCCTCGGTGAACGTGCAACTCATGCGCTCGAGCCTGACGTGTGCGAGCACCGGATCCGTCCCCGCGCCGTGTGCAGCCGTACCGGTCAGGAGCTTCGCCGGCGGACCGTCCGACGGAGCGGCAACGGCGGGCGCGTACGCGAAGAAAAGTGCGAGCCCGATCTGCTTCATGCGTTCCCCGCCGCCCGCGGAACCCGACTCGGGCCGTGCTCGTGGATCGCGGCCACCAGATCCGCGACGGTCTTGAGCTTGCGGATCCGGGCTTCGTCGAATTTGAGCCCCGTCTTCTCCTCGACCAGAACCGCGAGATCGATCGCATCGAGGCTATCGAGCTCGAGGTCTTGGACCAAGCGCGCACCTGGCTGCGCCCGGTCCACGTCGAGCTGGAACAGCTCCTTCATCATGGTCTGCACCTCGTGCAGCACTTGTTCTTTGGACGGTGGCTCCATAGGCCCTCGTATTGTAGCGCTGAACCGACGTAGAGTCCCGACGTGGCAGCCCGGCGCCGGCGCGTTCCCGAGCAGTACCGTCAGGTCCACGCGCTCGCGTTCGCGCCGCTGTTCTTTCAGGCCGCGATGGCGGCGCGCAACATGGGCGTGCTCGCCGTGGTCCACGCCGCGAAGGAGCCGGGCCTGCTGCCGGCGGAAATCGCTTCGCAGGCGAGCGTCTCGCTCTACGCCGCGCGTGTCTTGCTCGAGGGCTGCCTCGCCATCCAGCTCGTCGCGCACGAGGCTGGTCGCTACCGCCTCACGCCCGCTGGCGAGTTGTGGATCTCCGACGAGATGACGAAGGTCAACGCAAACTTCGTCCAGGATATTTGTTACGCCGGCGCGATCCACATAGAGGAGAGCCTGCGCACCGGCACACCTGCCGGCCTCAAGGTATTCGGTGAGTGGTCCACGATCTACGAGGGCCTCACGCAGCTGCCGCCAAAGGCCCAAAAGAGCTGGTTCGACTTCGATCACTTCTACTCCGACGGCGCGTTTCCGCTCGCCTTCCCGAGTGTGTTCGCGCCGCCGCCGAGGCGCCTCCTCGATGTCGGCGGCAACACCGGCAAGTGGGCACTGTACTGCCTCGCACATGATCCAGCGGTCGCGGTCACCGTCCTCGATCATCCCGGCCAGCTCTTGCAGCTCCAGGCGAACGCGGTAGCCGCGGGTCTCGCCGCGCGCCTCCGCACCATGCCGACGAACCTCCTCGATCACTCGATCGCGTTCCCGACCGGCTTCGACGTCGTGTGGATGAGCCAGTTCCTCGATTGCTTCGGCGAGCCCGACATCGCCAAGCTGCTCCAGCGCGGCGCCGCGGCACTCGCGCCCGGAGGTCGGCTCTGCGTGATGGAGACGTTCTGGGATCGCCAGCCCAACGATGTCGCCGAGCTTTGTCTTGCGGGCACCAGCCTCTACTTCACGTGCATGGCGAATGGCACGAGCCGTATGTACCACTCGCAGGACTTTCTAGAGCTGATCGCGAACGTCGGGCTAAGGGTCGTGGCCGACGAGAAGATTGGCCACAGCCACACGCTCCTGACCTGCACGGTGTAGCCGTGTCCGAGATCCGGCTGTCGCCCGCACCGGTCGCCCCGGTCGCCCGCACCGGAGTTGATTTCGAGTTCGGCGGTCGCCCGCACCGGAGTTGATTTCGAGTTCGGTTGCCACCCTCAACTGCCACCCTCAAGGGAGGTGATTTCAAGGTCGAGATCCGACGCCCGCGGCGGACGGCGGCAGGCCAGAGAGCAAGGCCAGATAACGGCCACCGACAATCAACGCCGGAGCGGGCAAGCGGGAGCGGGCAAGCGGGAGCGGGCAAGCGCCGGAGCGGCAAGCGAGTGAGCGGGTGAGAAGCAACCCCGGAGAGGTGAGCAACAACCCGGAGCGGCTCTACAGCCCGGCACCCGGCGCTGTGGTCAGGGCGTCGGCGATCACGGTGATCGAAGCGGCATCGCCGAGGCACATCGCGAGCAGGCTCGACACTCGGCGTCATCCTGGTCGGCGAGGGCTTCGAGAGTCGGCCGGCCGGATCTCGGCGACCATGCGGAACTTCTCGACCATCCGCCACGCCTTCGACGTCACGCCTCGTCGTTGCGGACGCCCGCGGCTTGCTTGGCCTGGATGAACTCGGCGAGGTGGTTCACTGAACGGAACGCGTTGCGCGTTTCTTCGTCTTGGCTGACCTTGACGTCGTACTTGCGTGCGATCGCGGTCGCGAGCTCGAGCGCATCGATCGAATCGAGCGCGAGGCCGGCACCGAACAGGGCATCGGTGTCGGAGATGGTCGTGGGATCGATATCCTCGAGCTGCAGCGACTCGACGATCAGCTGCTTGAGCTCCTGGTGCAGGCTGCTACTCACGGAGGCCCAGCTTAGCTCAACATCTCGCGGTACCGCTGCTCGATCGCGCTGGAGAGTTCGCGGCTCGGAATGCCCATGGTCGCGGGATCGATCGTCTCGACGGGGTCGATCGTGAGGATCGCCATGTGGTCGGGATGCTTCCAGATCGGGAGCCGCTTCGTGAGAGCCCGGGGCTCGCATGTGAGCTTGATCAATACGATCGGCACCTTGGTTCGGATCGCGAGCTCGAACGCGCCGCGATGGAATGGATGGACGCCGCCTTCACGCGGCGAGCGGGTTCCCTCGGGGAAGATCAGCACGTCGAAACCACTGCGTAAGCGTTCTTCGCAGCCCTTGAGCACGTGCGTACCCAGCGGGACGAAGCCGGTCGCGCGGATGAGGCGGCGCAGCAGGAAGTTGTCGGCAAAGCCGGTCCGCGCGACCGCGACGACGTTCGGGAACAGCGAGCAGACCGCGGTCGTATCGCATAGCGATGGATGATTCGCGACGAGGATACGCGCTCCCGTGGCGGGCTCGCCGTGCGGACGGATCGTCGCGTAGGGGCTCGTGCAGTGATACAGGCGCAGTGATCGCATCACGAAGTGAAACAGCTTGAACCCCGCGCGCACCGAGGTGAGCGTGCGGTGGATGCGCTGATCTCGCGTGCCGGGCCAGGTCATGAGGAGCGGTACCCAGATCCAGCCGAGCAGGACGGCGACCGACCAGAACGCGGCGAAGCAGAAGCCGACGCCGAGCGCGCGGATGCCGCGATACGGCCAGTAGAGCGGCGCGGGCAGCCAGGCCTTCACCGGATAGAGTGGCGCGGCCGGCATCAGCGTGGCGCTCCGGTCGGATCGAGCGCGACGCAGCGCAGGCCCTGCGCGGCGCACCGGTCGAGGATGGTGGCGAGTGCGGCGAGGGTGGGCTCGCGATCGCTGCCACCGCCGAGGCCGGTGCCGTCGTGCAGCGTGACGATGGCGCCAGGCCCGAGGTGCGGCGCGATCCGCGCGACGATCTTTTCGGCGGTTGTCTGGAGGGAATCGAGGCCACGCACCGACCAGGTGACGCAGGTCAGCCCGCGCGTGCGCTTCCAGCCCGATGCGAAGCTCGGCGTGCGCAGCCCCTGCGGTGGGCGAAACAAGCGCGGGGACTCGGGGACGATACCGGCGACCACGGCGATGGCTTCGGCGATCTCGCGTTCGACATACGCCGCGCTGGCGAAGTGAAACTTGAGCGCGTGGTGCTGCGTGTGCGTGCCGATGCTGTGACCCTCGGCGTGGATCCGTCGCACCACGTCGGGGTGGTGTGCGGCCCGTTCCCCCAGGACGAAGAACGTCGCTCGTGCGCCGCGTGCGGCGAGGAGGTCGAGGACGCGCGGCGTCCACACCGGATCGGGGCCGTCGTCGAACGTGAGCGCGACCACCGGTCCCGTGAGCCGGTGGATCACGGGCGCGAAGAACTGCGCGCTCGGCCACGCGATCGCGTACGCAAAAAAGCCGATCGTTGCGACGAGGATCGCGATCGTCATGACTACAGCGATCGTCTTCGGAAGCAACGCGAACGCGCCGAGGATCGTGAGCAGGGCGACTCCTTTGACGACGAACGCTCTCGCCACGCTAGATCTTCTGAATCACGAGGCTGGTGTTGATCCCGCCGAACGCGAACTTGTTGCAGATGATGCGCGTCAGGTGCTGGTCACGCGCGGCACCCATCACGTAGTCGAGCGGCGCGCAATGCTCGGCGACCTGCTCGAGGTTGCGAGTCGGTGCGATCCAACCTTCACGCAGCATCGTGATCGCGAACGCGAGCTCGATCGCACCACACGCACCGAGCGTGTGACCCATGTGACCCTTCAGGGAGCTCACGGGGGTGCGCTCGCCGAACACCGCGTGCATCGCCTGGCTCTCGGCGATATCGCCGACCGAGGTCGCGGTCGCGTGCGCGTTGACGTAATCGATCGCGTCGGGCCCGCACTGCGCGGACGCGAGCGCGAGCTCCATCGCACCGCGCATGCCGTCGCGCGAAGGGTTCGTCACGTGCGTACCGTCGCAGTTCGTGCCGTAGCCGAGGATCTCGGCGTAGATCTTCTTGCCGCTCCGCTTCGCACGCTCGTACTCCTCAAGCACGAGCGTGCCCGCGCCTTCCCCGACGACAAGGCCGTCGCGTCGCGCATCGAACGGGCGGGGCGTGAGCTCCGGGGTCGCGTTGAATGCCTTGCTCGCGGCGTGGAGCATGTCGAATACGGCGACGTGGCTGAAATGCAGCTCTTCGGCACCACCGCACACCATCACATCGGTGATGCCCGCCATGATCGCTTCGTAACCGGTACCGATCGCCTGGCTGCCACTCACGCAGGCCGCTGCGGTACTGATCACGCGGCCGCGAATGCCGAAGTGAACGGCGAGGTTCGCGGCGGTCGTGTGGCTCATGAACTTGAGGTACGTCGTCGCGCTGACGCCGATGAAGTCGAGATTTTGCCTGATCAGCTTGCCGACCCACTCCTCGTTGGCCTGCGACGAGCCGTGCGTGCTGCCGTACGCGAGGCCAAGCTTGCCCCCTGCGAGCTCCTCGGCCGCGAGCCCGGCATCCTTGACCGCGATCTCGGTCGCGACCGTCGCGAGCTTGGCGACGCGACCCATCGTGCGCGCCGCCTTGTGTGGAAGCTCGAGCTCCGGCGGCACGTGCACCGGCGCCGCGACCCGCGGATTGAAGTGACCGAGCCGGTCCCACTCGGGCATCGCGACGACGCCCGTCTCGTTCGCTCGCAAGCGCGCAGAGGCAGCCTCGAAATCACAGCCGAGCGGGCTGACGATGCCGATGCCAGTTATGACGACGCGCTTCATAGACCTCCCGAAACCGATAGCACCTGCCCGGTGATGTACGCGGACTTTTCGCTGACGATGAATGCGACGAGGTCGGCGACCTCCTGCGCGGTGCCCATGCGCCTCATAGGGATGTGCTTGAGAATTTCTTCGACAGGCGCGCCCGCGATCATCTCGGTATCGATCAGACCGGGTGCGATCGCATTGACCGTGATGCTGCGGCTCGCGAGCTCGAGCGCCAGCGCCTTCGTGGCGCCGATCAAGCCCGCCTTCGCGGCGGCGTAGTTGACCTGACCGCGATTGCCGTTCACGCCCGAGATGCTCGAGATGTTGACGATCCGGCCCCACTTGCGGCGCACCATCGGCATCACGAGCGGCTGGGTGACGTGAAAGAACCCATCGAGCGTCGTATCGACGACCCGGTGCCACGCATCCGGGGTGAGGCCCGGGAACGGCGCATCGTGGCTGACACCCGCGTTGTTGATCACGATGTGGATCGGGGTCTGCGCGAGCAGCGCGGCGATCGCCGCCGCACTCGCGACCGCATCCTTGACATCGAACTGCGCGACCCACACCTGAGCCCCCATCGCGCGGAGCTCCTCGGCCAGCGCATCGGCCGCGGTGCGTTGCTGCACGCACGTGAGCACCAGATCGTACTCCCCCGCGAGCGTACGCGCGATCGCGGCGCCGATGCCGCGGCTCGCACCGGTGACGAGGGCAACCTTGCGAGTCATGCGAGCTCCATCAGCGCGCCGTCCATCACCGAGAGCTCGGCGGTGACACACAGGTCGTCACCGCGCGCGACCGAGCCGGAGAACGTCGCCATCTGCTGACCTCCGAAGGTCTTGGTCGCGGTGATCGTGAGCACATCACCGACCACGAAGCGGTCGACCGCGAACGTGACCTCGCGACATCCAAGGAGGAGGCCGACCTGCACGGGCCGCGCTCCGGTCGCCGCGGTCACGCCAGCGAGCACCGCGCACGCTTGCGCGATGAACTCGATCATCGCGCTCGGATGCACGATGCCCGAGCGCGCGAACACGCACTCGGGGCGGATCACCGTACGACACACGATCCGCTTGTCGACGATGACCTCGAGGATTTCCTCGATCAACAGCATCGGCGGGCGATGCGGCACGTACGAGGCGACAGGGCCGAGCTCCATCACGCGAGCTCCAGCTGCAAGCCGAAGGCACCGCTGATCCGCCCGAGCTCCTGGACCAGCGACACGCCGCGAGCGATCGCATCGGCGGTGATCGCGAGCGCCTCCACCGTGCCGACCCCCTTGCGGCTCGGCGTGAGCGCGAGCCGCGTCGTGCCGCCGGCGCGCAACAGGAACGCCGCTGCGACCCCGGTTACCTCGGAGGGGCCCTGGAACACCGCGGGCACGGGCTCGTCAGCGATCGCGAGCATCACGGTGCGGTCGGGCTCGGCGCACGCCGTGAGGACTGCCTCGAGCCAGCCGGCCGCGATCGCATTGTTACCGGTGATCGTCGTCGTCGGCTGCATGCTCTGCGCCGCGACCGAGTACACGCCCGAGGGCGAGTTGTGCACGCTGAGCGCGAATGCTGCCGAGCTCACGAGCTGGTGGTCGCGAAAATCCACGATCAATTTCTCCGCCGTCGCGATCTCGCCGTGCGTCGTCGCGAACACGCAGATCGGGTTATCCGCGTGGAGCGCGCCGCACACCTCGAGCGTCATCTGCGTGACCAGGCTCGTGAATCGCCGGTTGCGACCGACGACCATTGGAAACGTTGGCGCGGTGAACGCGCGCTCGGTTCCGCGCAGGGCGTCGGCCGCCGACACGTGCCGCGTCGAGAAGAAGCTCGCGCCGAGGATCGTGACCGCGCCGATCACGCCGACACCACCACGCTCGCATTCGAACCACCAAAGCCGAAGGCGTTGATCAGCACGTGCTCGAGCTTCGCCGCGGTCCGCTCGGTCACGAGGTTGACCGCGAGCGCTTCGTCGACAGGCTGCGCGCGCAGGCTCGGGGGAATCAGCTGGCGCTCGAGCGACTCGAGTGCGAGCACGAGCGCGGTGAGCCCCGCCGAGCCGAGCGTGTGACCGGTGACGCTCTTCGTCGCCGTGACCGGCACGGGGCGCTCGAACACGCGGTTGATCGCGAGCGCCTCGGCCGCATCGTTGAGCTTGGTGCCCGTGCCGTGTGCGCTGACCATGCCGATCTGATTCGGCGAGAGGCCGGCGCGATCGAGCGCCTGGCGCATCGCGAGCTGGCCACCAAGCCCCTCGGGATGTGGGCTCGTGTGATGGAACGCATCGCTCGCCGCTCCGATTCCGGCGATCCACGCGCGCGGCTCAGCGGCCTCGCGCTCGATCAGGAGAAACGCGGATCCTTCCGCGAGCGTGATGCCCGCGCGATGTGCGGAGAACGGTGCCGTCGGTGTCGGCGCGAGGAGACCCAGGCTGTGAAACCCGAAGATCGTCGTGCGGCACAGCGAGTCCGCGCTGCCGACCACCACCGCATCGGCGAGGCCCGCATCGATCAAACGGAGCGCCGACGCGAGGGCCTTGAAGCTCGACGAGCACGCGGTCGAGGCCGTCATCTGGATGCCGGTGATGCCGAGCATCTTCATGATCCGATCGCTCGTCACATCGATGCCGTGGTTCGCGTAGCTATACGCGCTCGTCGCCGGCATGCGAGCGCTCGGCGCGAGCGCTCGCTCGGTCTCCTCGAGACCACCGGTCGAGCTCGCGAACAGATACGCGACGCGATCGCCACCCCAGCGCGCGACCGCCGCGTGGACCGCGGATTCGATCGCTCGCACCGACGGCAGCGCGACGCCAGCGAGCCGCATCGGCTCGGCGATCGGCATCACCCCGAGCGACGTCGTGAACGGAAAGTCGCCGTACGCGCTCGCCTGCGAAAACCCATCCTGGCCCGCGAACGCGCGCTCGATCGCGACTTGAGCTACCCCGAGGCAGTTCGCGATCGCAGCGCCGGTGATCGCGTAACGCGTCACGTAGCGCTGCCATCGCGACACGTCGCGGCGAGCGCGCGGAGTCGGCGGCTCGAGTGGTGACCCGTGTACGGGTTCGCGGCGTCCCACGCGTAGCCCGCGAGGACCGAGCAGATCATCGCGTGGATCCGCGGCTGCTTCGCGGGATAGAAGATCACGTCCTGCAGGCTGCCGTCGTACCAAGCTCGGACGAACGTGCGGAATGTTTCCACACCGAACATCAGCGGCTCCGCGAACTCGCGCTGCCAGTCGACCACGGTGCCCTGGAGCTGGCGATCGAGCACGTCGGCGGCGAGCTTGGCCGAGTGCAACGCGATCGTCACGCCCGACGAGAACACCGGATCCAGGAACTCGGCGGCGTTGCCGAGGAGGGCGAAGCCCGGGCCGTGGAGCGTCTTGACGTTCGCCGCGTAGCCGGTCAGCTCGCCGATCGGTCGGATCGTCTTTGCGCCCCCGACGAGCGCGTGCAGCTTTGGTTCGGCCGCGATCAGCTGCCAGTACTTTTCCTCGTCGCTGCCGGTCAGCGTCGCCATATGCTCGCGGCCCGCGACGATGCCGAGCGAGCTCGTGCCATTCGGGAACGGGATCAACCACGACCACACGTCGCGATGCGTGGGATTGATGCCGATCCGGATCTTCTGCCGATCGAAGGTGCCGGCGGCGATGCCGTCGTGCACGTGACAGAACCGCGCCGCGCGCACGGGAAAGTCTGAAGGCTTCTCGAGCTCGAGGAGCCGCGCGAGCACGCGCCCGAACCCGCTCGCGTCGAGCACGAACTTGGGGCGATGGGTCTCGAGCTCGCCGCTCTCGGTCTTCGCGGTCACGATGGGGGTCGCGCCGCTCACATCGATCGCGGTGATCTCGACGCCGTAGCGCACACTCGCACCGAGCTTCTCGGCTTCGCGCGCGAGGAGCTGGTCGAACTCGGACCGCACGACCTGGAACGTGAAGCCGAGGCCGGCGCTAAACTTGGTCGCGAAGTTAAACTCGGAGGTCTCGTCGGCAGATACGAACGTCGCGCCGTTCTTGTACTGGAAGTTGCCGGCCACGACCGCATCGAGCAGTCCGGCCTCCTGCAACAGCTGCGCGGTGTACGCGAGCAAGCTCTCGCCGATCGAGAACCGTGGAAAATGCTGACGCTCGAGCACCGAGACGCGATAACCACGGCGCGCGAGCAACACGGCCGCGACCGAACCCGATGGACCCGCACCGATGATGAGAACGTCGGAATCCACGACTAACCGTTCGGTGGCGGCGCTTGCGGTAGCTCGTCGCCGATCAGCGCGTGACCGAAAGCGTCGTCGGTGACGAGCTGTTCGGCGACCTCGGCGAGCGCGTTCGAGAGCGCTTCGTTGAAGTTCTCCGCGCTGTGCGTGCGGCCCCAGCGCTTGCTCGTGCCGACGTAGACCTTCGACCACGCCGCACCGCCGCGATGCACGATCGCGCGCACGCTGACCGTGCCGGCGAACGTGCCGCCCTCGACGACCTTGTACTCGAGTAACTCGGCCTCGAGCGACGCGACCGGTACTTCGCGCAATCGCGCACCGCTCTGCATCAAGATCTCGGCGAGCTTGGCGCCCGCGAACGCCGCGACATTGTCGCGCGTGTGGACGACGGTGCTGTCGTCATCGTAGCCACCCACCGCGGTCGGATCGGGACGAACATCACGGAGTACAAAGCTGAACGGCGCGGCGGCGAAACCCTCTTGCACCATACTGGTCGCCTTGGGCGAATCGGTCACACCGCGCCACGAGAGTGCGAGCGTCGAAGGAGGAGCGCTGTGACACGCCGCCGTCACCACCACCAGAGCCAAACCGAGGAGTCGCATGAGCGAAGCCATACCACGATACCCCTGGCAATTTAGCAGCCGAAAATCACCGCGACCAGGCTCTCGCTCGCACGCGATGGCGGCTGCCATTCGGGCGGCACGGATCACGCCTCGCTACCTCGCTGCCGGCGTCTGGTCGGGTACGGCCGTCGCCGCTGCCTCGGGTGCGCAGGCGTCCATTTCCGCCTGGCAGCTGGCACGCATGCAGTCTTCGTTCATGCAGAAGTTCTTCTGACCGCACGAGATCGCTGCGTTGTGCTGGGCTTGCGCGTCGGGCGTGCCGTGCGCGGTACACTCGTCGAGACAGGCTGGGCTAGTACACGCCTTGTCGCAATCCTCGACGATCTGCTTGCACGTCCACGTGCCGCCGGTGTCCTTGACCTCGGGACGTTGCTGAGTTCCGGTGATGCTCGAGATGCACGCACCCAGGAGAACGACGCAGGCCAGCGCTCGGATCATCCGGCGATCATAACGCGCGCCAGCGCCGACGCCGCCACGCGGCGACAACTCGGATCAGTTCGTGAGTCGCGAGTTGGAGCCCGATCGTTCCTGGCCGGTCCTTGAACAGGTGCGGTTACGCTCGCGCGAGCCGGGTCAGCGTTGCGAGCGCCTTCTTCACGGAGGCGGGGTGCTTGCGGAGGCCGAACCACGGATCGCCGGTCGCATCGCGGCGCGCTCGAAAATCGCGCAGGCGGATGCCATTCGGCTTGAGCGTAGGGTCGTCGAGCTCGTTCCAGCTCAGCGGCACCGAGATCGGCGCGCCCGGACGCGGCCGCAGCGAGTAGGGCGCGACGAACGTGGCACCTTCGACGTTGCGCCCGGTATCGAAGAACAGCCGGCCCTTGCGATCCTTCTTGTAGAATTCGGTGGTGACGAGCTCGGGATAGCGATCGCAGACCACCTTCGTGATGCCGCTGACCAGCTCGCGGACTTCGTCGTAGGTCGATTTACCATCGGTCGGCACCACGACGTGGAGCCCCTTCGATCCGGTCGTCTTGACGAACGCGGGCACGCTGATCTCGTCGAGTAGATCATGAAGGATGCGCGCGACCTGGCGCACCATATCGAAGCTCTGGTCGTCGGGGGGATCGAGATCGAACACGATCTCGTCGGGCTGATGCGGCCTGGCCGCGTGGCTCGTCCAGATGTGAAACGCGATGCCGCCCTGGTTCGCGAAGTAGACCAGCGCCGCCTGCGAATTGCAGATCGGATACTCGACGACGGTCTTGGTGCCGAGCTCCGCGCGCTCGATCCACGCGGGATAGTGCTTCTGCGCGTGCTTCTGCATGAAGCCGCCGCCCTCGATGCTCTTGGTGAATCGCTCCATCGAGAGCGCGCGGTCACGGAGCTCCGGTACCATCAGATCGGCAACCGCCGCGTAATAATCGATCACGTCGCGCTTCGTGATGCCGACATCCGGGAACACGATGCGATCCGTATTCGTGAGCGCGACCCTGTTGTCGCCGAACACGAGCTCGTCGGTCTTCGCCATCAGTCGGCAGCCACCGAGGCCAGGGCGGTGAGCTCGCCTTGATCGAAGAACAAGCGTTCGCAGCCGTCGCACCAGTCGTATTCGACACCCCCCACGCCGCGCAGCGCGATCATTTCGCGGTTGCACTCGTAGCAGTGCGCGGGAGTGGTGCGGCGCTGATGCGTCGCGACGATGCCGCCATCGATCACATGCTCGAGCTCGAATTGCTCGACCACCTCGGTCTCGCCCTTATCGAGGACGACTCCGCCGCAGCCCCGACAGCGATCGATCTCGACCTGTCGGACGACGGAGACCTTCATCTCGCTCGCGCAGGCGGGACACTTCATGATCGAGATCGTAAGCGATCTGTCGCCGATCTTTGCTATCACCGAGGCATGAAGAGCTCCATGATGGTCGCGGGAGTCGTGGCGCTCGCAGTCGCGGGCTGGCGTTATCTTCAGCCGTCGGCGGACGTCGCCGTGAAAGACAATAGGATCGTCACCGATCGGCTGTGGATCGATCACCTGCCGATGGACCCGCGCGAGAAGTTCGACGTGTTCGCGGTCGTGACCCGCGAGAAGCTCTGCTTCTTCGAGAAGCGCTCGCGGTGGCAGATGGCGATGGACGTGTGCCGCTACCAGCTCGTCGGCGACGAGCTAAGGGCCCTCGAATGGATAACGTGATTCGTTACGGCGCGATCGGCCTCGGGTGAATCGTATAGTTCCAGTCGCCGTGGAACGTGTGCGGCTCAATCTTGAGTTCGCTCGTCGTGTGGATCTCGGCGCGCTAGATTCCGCGCGCCCGGAGCAGCGCTTCGATCTCGGGCCGCCGTGCCTCGAGCTCTTCGGGATCCTTGACCGGCAAGAACCGCGAGCGCGGGACCTCGAGGAAGTGGCTCGGCAAGAAGGCGGTGAGCTGGCCGACCAGGCGCTCGAACTGGATCACCGTCGCATTCTCGAGCCTCTTCTCGACCCGGAAGAACGTGAGATCGAAGTCGTCACGATCGATCGCCGCGGCATCGAAGACGAAGGTGTTCGTGTTGAACAGCGGCAGCGAATCTTGGTCGAAGAACTGCGGGAACCGGAACGATTCGATGATCTGCGCGACACCATCGACGCGCGCGGGTGCGCCACCTCGATCACCCGGCTCCTTGCGCACGACCTCGGCGGTGATCTTCGCACCGCTCGCGAGGTGCACTCCGATCACGAGCGGATCGAGCGTGGCGGCGAGGTTGTCGACGTTCGAGATGTAGAGGACCTGGCCGCCTCGCGCGCGAAATGCTTCGAGCATGCCGCCGAGGCGCAGCGCGGTGACGAGGTCGCCGTGCCCGGTGGCGTGCGGCGAAGGCTTGCCATCCTCGAGATGGAGCTCGCCCTTCGGCGTGAGCCGCAGCGAGACTAGCTGTGGAAAGCACGTGACGCCTTCGAGCCCTTCGTCGACGATCTGCTGCTCGATCCGGTCGTGCGTCGCCGCACTCGTCATCACGTAGATCGGTGTGCGCGGCGCGACGCTGCGCACGTCCGCGACCTTGATCGCCAGGAACGACTTGCCACCGACCACCGGCACCGCGGCCTTCACCACGCCGCCGAACCGCGTCGCCATGCCACCCGCGAGGATCACCACGCCGACGGAGCCACGCGCGATCGCTTGCTTGCCGCGCAACACGAGCCGGTCGTATTCGATCGTGCCGGGGGGAGGCAGCGTGCTCGTATCGCGTGCATCGAGCCCGGCAATCTCGCCCGCGATCACCGTCGATTCCTGATCCGCGGCGCGCGCTGCAAAGCCGACGAGCTGGGCTTCATCGAAGCCAAAACGCTCGAGCTCCTTGCGCACCGCGGCGTCGATCTTGAAGGGGGAGAGCTTCGCCTGTTTCGTGGGGTCCGCTGCGGGCTTCTGATCCTCGTGAGCAAGCTCTGCCATGCGGCCAAGCCTACTCGTGAAGCGGGACGTTGTCGTGGCGAGTCACGCCTCGAGCGCACGGCGAGCCTTGACGAATGAAGATCGAATCGGCGGGCCATCGTCGTCGAGAGCGAACCGGAAGCTCAGCTCGATCGCCAGCGCGCCGGTTGCCGGGCTGCATCTGAACCATCGTTGCGCTGACGACATCACCGTTTGTATCGACGGTCATGAACGCCTCGACTTCATCGGCACGCCAGCGCCACATTCACATTCACCTGTGATGTGCCTCGACGCCGCTGACGCGCTACGAGGGGCTGATACCCGGTTGCGCCACAGGTGTCGCAAGCTGCAGGAGCTCCGCGCTCGTACTGCGCTGGACCACGCCGAGGCCGTCTTGCGGCGACGGAATCGCCAGGTACATCAAGCGCTTCACCTCGCGACGCCCACGCGTGACGGTATCGAGCACGAGCCCGACCGCCAGGCTCAGGAACGCGAGCAGCATCATCGTCGACGACAGGATCGCGGTCGGGAACCGTGGCACCAGGCCGGTCTCGAAGTACGTGATGAACACCGGGATCGAGAGTCCGACGGCGAGCAAGGCGAGGAGCAGCGTCATCCACGAGAAGAACGCGAGCGGCCGCTCGTTCTTGAACAGCGTCAGCATCACGCGCAGGATCCTCACGCCGTCGCGATAGGTGTTGAGCTTGCTCTCCGAGCCGGCGGGCCGCTCGAAGTAATCGGTCTCGACCTCGGCGACCGGGAGATTCAGCGTGAGCGCGTGGACCGTGAGCTCGGTCTCGATCTCGAAGCCGGCCGATAGCGCGGGGAACGACTTCGCATAGCGCCGCGAGAAGACGCGATAGCCGGAGAGGATATCGGTGAAGCGCTGGCCGAACAGCCGCGCGAGGAAGCCCGTGAGCATCCGATTGCCGAGCACGTGACCGGGCCGGTACGCCTCCTTCGCCTTGTGGATGCGCTTGCCGACGACCATGTCGAGGTTCTGTTCGACGAGCATGTCGATCATCGCGCGCGCCGCGGTCGGATCGTAGGTCGTGTCGCCGTCGGTCATCAGGTAGATGTCGGCATCGATGTCCGCGAACATCCGGCGCACGACATTGCCCTTGCCCTGCAGGTTCTCGGAGCGCACGACCGCACCGGCTTCACGCGCGCGCTCGATGGTCTTGTCCTTCGAGTTATTGTCGTAGACGTAGATCGTCGCTTCGGGCAGCGCGGCCGCGAAGCCGCGAACGGTGTCGCCGATCGCGATCTCCTCGTTGTAACAAGGGATCAAGACCGCGATGCGAGGACGACGCGACACCATGCGAGCGAGCCGAACGTAAGCCTTGTCCGGTGACTAGTGCTACGATTTCGAGCGTGAAGCTCGGCTTTTCCACCGTGTTGCTGGGGCTTTGCACTCTCGCGAGCGCCGCCCCGCCCGGACCGACCGGGCCCCATCCGAGGATGATCCTCGACAAGGACCTCAAGACGGCCTGGCACGCCCAGGCGAGCGCCGAGCACGGTCCCGTCATCGGCTCGATCAAGTTGTGCGCCCGCGCACGCGAGACCCACGAATACGATCACGGCGTCTATCACGGGTCCGAATGGGCCAAGGTGCTCCAGGGCTGCCTGGTGGCGTGGGCCGCCACCGACCACAAGGCCGACGCCGAGACCGCCGTCAAATTCTTCACGGCGCTGCTCGACGATCACGACCTGATCGGTGATGGCAAAGGTGGCGACACCGCCGCGCGCCACGACGACGGCTACGCGATCCGGATGGTCGGCCCGTACACCGCGCTCGCCTACGACTGGCTCCACGATCTGATGCCGCCCGCGTTGCGCGATCGGACGCGCGCGCGCTGGAAGGCGTGGCTCGATTGGTGGCGCGTCAACGGCTATCGCCACGACGGCCCGGGCACGAACTATCACGCCGGATATCTGATCGCGGCGACCGCGATCTCGATCGCGCAGGCCGGCGACGGCGACAACAAGGACCTGTGGCACGAGGTCGCCGACAAGATGTGGGGCAGGGACATGGCCGGCGCGTTCAGCGACGACGGCGTGCTCGCCGGAGGCGCGTGGCCCGAGGGCTGGCAGTACGGTCCGCTCTCGGTCGCCGAGATCGCGATCGGCGCACGCATGATGCGTGACGCGGGCGTACCGGTGAGCACCGCGCGCTGGCTCGATCAGGTGTTGCGGGTCCACGTCTATGGCCTCACGCCGGGCGACGGCGTGTTCGCGGGCGGCGATACCGACGACGAAGAGCACGGTTACATCAAGACCGGCGTACTCACGCTCGACGCCATCGCGCTCGGCGATGCCTCGGACGACGACCGGCGCTGGGCGCGAGGTGAGCTGTCGCGTCTGCAGCTGGTCGATGTCGATTGGTTGCTTTACGACGCGCTCGCCGGCGTCGGCGACAAGCCGGTACTGCCACCGCGCCAGCTGTGGCCGACCTGGTACGTCGCGAATGCGGTGCGCACGGTGTTCGCGCGCGCGAACTGGAGTCCCGATGCGATCTGGTTCGTCGCGCAGTGCGCGCCCAACATCGATGTCGATCATCGTCAGGCCAATGCCGGCAACTTCGTGCTCAGCCGCGGCAAGGATGACCTCGTCATCGATCCGTCACCGTATGGCTCGCAGTCGACGCTGACGAGCAACGCGCCGACCGTACGCTCGCCGCAACTGCCGAAGGACTACCAGCCGAGCCAGGGCTTCTGGGGCGAGAAGACAGGCTTCGAGTGGGTCACGCAACGCACGAGCGGCATCGTCGCGGCACGTTGCAACTACGCCGATCAGTACAAGTTCCAGGATCGTCCGACCGATATCGAGAGCGCCTCGCGCGACTTCGTGCTCGTGCCGAGCGGCGATGGCAAGGACGCCGCGCTCGTCGTGATCGATCGTGCCGAGACCGGCGGCGCCGATCGCGAGATGCACCTGCGGTTTCGCACGCAAGGCAAGCTCGCGCTCTCGGGTGCGACGGCGAGTGCGACGGTCGGCGCGAGCACCCTCGCGATCACCGTGCTCGGCCAGTCCTCGGGCACCCCGGCGATCACCGCGAACACGCTGAAGGATTGCTTCGCTGTCGGCACGCTGCGCGGCCAGTGCGAGGCCGCGCGCGTCCCGATCACCGAGGATCGGATCGAGATCGCAGGTCCCTCGCCGCGCGCGGTGCACGTGATCTCTGCGACCGCGGGCGCCCCGATTGCCTCGACCCCGATCCAGGGCACCGGCTGGACCGGTCTCCAACTCAAGTTGCGTGATGCAACCGTCGTCTGGCCGACGAAGAAGACCGATTTCACTTATACCGCGCCGCCCGGGCTGCACGTCGTACTCGATGCCGCGTCCGCGATCGGCAAGCCCTCCGGGAGTAGCTGCAGCGTCGATATCAAGAGCGGCTCGCAAGCCCTCGTGATCGCGCTCGACGCCCGGTGCAACGTGAAGCCGGACGCCGAGGCCGTCTCGGCGTCGCTCACGCCAACCGCGGTGCAGCACCCTGTCGCACATACCCGATCGGCTAGGGGAGGCTGCTGTGGCACGCAGTCCGGGCCGACCTCGCCCGCGCTGACCGGTGCGCTCGTACTCGGGCT
This sequence comes from Kofleriaceae bacterium, assembly GCA_043759355.1. Lineage (GTDB taxonomy): Bacteria > Myxococcota_A > Polyangia > Haliangiales > Haliangiaceae > JABFXX01. Next base: position 34,588 of record JAYVLQ010000010.1, on the reverse strand, counting down.
ACTGAAGTGGCCGCGTCGTCGGAGAATCGCGAAGAAAAGTTAACCAGACGGGCTTGTCTGCCTAACCATCTTTTCAGTTCGCAACTTCCGGGCAAACTCAGCCAGCAGACATGTGGATCGTCAAGATCGCCCTCCGGCGTCCGTACACGTTCGTCGTCATGGCGATCCTGATCGCACTCGGCGGCATCTCGACCATCAGCGGGATCGGCGGCAAGAAGATGCCGACCGATATCTTCCCGTCGATCGATATCCCGGTGATCTCCGTGATCTGGCAGTACGGCGGGCTGCCGCCGGAGGACATGGAGAAGCGCATCACGAACGGCTTCGAGCGCTTCCTCATGACGATCGTCAGCGACATCGATCATGTCGAATCGCAGACGCTCACCGGTAACGCGATCATCAAGATCTACCTGCAACCCGGCGCCAACGTGCCGCAGGCGATCGCGCAGACCACCGCGATCGCGCAGACCGCGATCCGGCAGATGCCACCCGGCGCGATTCCACCGCTGATCTTGCGCTACTCGGCGACGAGCGTGCCGATCATGATGCTCGCGCTCGAGACCGACACGTTGAGCGAGCAGCAGCTGTTCGATTACGGCGTGAACTTCATCCGCGCGGAGATCGCGACGATTCCGGGCGCACAGATCCCGTATCCGTACGGCGGCAAGCAGCGCCAGATCATGGTCGACATCGATCCGGCACGCCTCCACGGCGCCGGTATCTCGCCGCGCGACGTCCAGACCGCGATCGCGAACCAGAACGTGATCTTGCCGTCGGGTACCGCGAAGCTCGGCAACAACGAATACCCGATCATCATGTCGTCGACGCCGGAGACGCTCGAGGAGCTCGCTGGCTTGCCGATCAAGACCGTCGCAGGCCGCACGCTCTACATCCGGGATGTCGCGAGCGTGCGCGATGGCGCGTCGCCCCAGACCAACATGGTCCACGTCTCCGGCCGGCGCTCGGTGCTGATGCCGATCTTGAAGAACGGCGATGCCTCGACGCTCGATGTCACCGACGCGGTCAAGGAGACGATCCCGCGCGCGCTCGAGCGCCTGCCCAAAGAAGCGCGCGGTCATCTCTCCATCAAGCTGCTGTTCGATCAGTCGTTGTTCGTTCGTAACTCGATCAGCAACGTGCTCCACGAGGGCCTGATCGCCGCCGGCCTGACGGCGCTGATGATCCTGATCTTCCTCGGTAGCTGGCGCTCGACGATCGTGGTCATCACGAGTATTCCGCTCGCGATCTTTTTCTCCATCCTGATGCTGCACGCACTCGGTCAGACGCTCAACGTCATGACCCTCGGCGGCCTCGCTCTCGCGGTCGGCATCCTGGTCGACGATGCGACGGTCGAGATCGAGAACATCCACCGCAACATCAGCCACCACAAGCCCTTCGTCCGCGCGATCCTCGACGGCGCGCAGCAGATCGCCGTCCCGGCGTTCGTGTCGATGCTCTGCATCTGCATCGTGTTCGCGCCGATCGCGTTCCTCACTGGTGCCGCGAAGTCGCTGTTCGTCCCGCTCGGGCTCGCCGTGGTGTGCGCGATGGTGATGTCGTACATCCTGTCGCGCACGATCGTGCCGGTGATGATCCGGTTCCTGCTCGAGCAGGAGGCGAAGAACCATCACAACCCGAACAGGTTCATCAAGTGGTTCGACGCTGGCTTCGCGCGCGTCCGGACTCGCTACGGCCGGTTGCTCGCGTACTTCCTCGATCACCGCGGGTTTCTGATCATCACGTTCGGTGTGTTCGTCGTCGCGTCGCTCGCGCTGACCCCGCTGCTCGGCAAGGACTTCTTCCCGAACGTCGATGCGGGCCTCATCAAGCTCCACGTTCGTGCGCCGCCTGGTACCCGCATCGAGGAGACCGAGAAGCGGCTGTTCAACGTCGAGCGCGAGATCCGCAAGATCATCCCGGCAGACGAGCTCGATACGATGCTCGATATCGTCGGCCAGCCGTACTCGGCGATCAACCTGTCGCTCTCGGAAGGCGCTTTGATCTCGTCGGCCGATTCGCAGATCTACATCGCGCTCACCCCGGATCACGCACCCACCGAACGCTACGTCCGCGCCATCCGCGAGGTGCTCGACAAGAACTTTCCGGAGACCACGATCTTCTTCCTCGCGCCTGACATCACGACGCAGGTGCTGAACTTCGGGCTCGCCGCACCGCTCGATGTCTCGGTCGTCGGTCCGATCGGCAGCGAGGACAAGACCGCCGCGTTCGCGATCGAGATGGCGGGTAAGGTGGCGAAGGTCACTGGCGCCGTCGATGTTCACCTCGCACAGGTCAACAAGGTGCCGCAGATCAAGGTCTCGATCGACCGCACGATGGCGCAGCAAGCGGGCCTGACCGAGCGCGATGTCGCGAGCGATCTGCTCGTGTCACTCTCGTCGAGTGGGCAGGTCTCGCCGAGCTACTGGATCGACAAGCGCGGCGTGCAGTACCTCGTCGCCGTGCAGACCCCGCAATACAAGATCGACACCGTCGATGCGATGCGCGCGACGCCGATCTCGACCTCCGGCAAGCCGCAGACCTTCGGCAATCTCGCGACCGTACAGCGGATCACCGGCGCGGCAAACATCACGCACTTCAACGTCGCGCGGACGTTCGACGTGCTCGCGAACGTCGACAACTCCGACCTCGGCTCGGTCGCGACGCAGGTCCGAGAGGTCATGGCCGACATGATGAAGCACGCGCCTCCCGGCGTGCGCGTCCAGCTCAAGGGCCAGGCCGAATCGATGGACACCTCGTTCGGCGGCCTCGAGAGCGGCCTCGTCGTCGCGATCCTGCTGGTCTACATGCTGCTCGTCGTCAACTTCCAGTCGTGGCTCGATCCGTTCATCATCTTGATGGCACTGCCGGGCGCGCTCGCGGGCATCGTGTGGTTGCTCTTCCTGAGTGGCACCACGCTGTCGGTGCCCGCGCTGATCGGCGCGATCATGTGCGTCGGTGTCGCGACCGCGAACAGCGTGCTCGTGGTGTCGTTCGCGAACGAGCAGCGCAAGTTCGGGCGCGATGCGCGCCACGCCGCACTCGCGGCCGGCATGACCCGGCTCCGTCCCGTGATGATGACCGCGCTCGCAATGATCTTCGGCATGCTGCCGATGGCGACCGGGTTCGGTGAAGGTGGCGAGCAAAACGCACCGCTCGGCCGCGCGGTGATCGGTGGCCTCGCGTTGGCGACGATCACGACCCTGTTCTTCGTTCCCGTCATGTACAGCTTGTTGCGCAAGACTCCGCCGCGGATCGAGGAAAACCTATGAGCGCGACAGAAACTCATCCCGACCGGCTCGACGACCAAGCGCAGGACAAGCCGGACGATCTCGGCTTCGAGCTGCCTGCGGCTGGCAAGGGGTCGAAGGTCGGCATCATCGTCGTGATCGCCGTCCTCGCGGGCGGTGCCTTTACGTTCCGCTATCTGCGCAACCAGAACGCGCACGCCGAGAGCATCCACGTGCGCGCCGATGCGATCGCGAGGGTCGATGTCATCAAGCCGAACACGCTGACCAGCGCGAGCGAGCTCGCCCTGCCGGGCATCACGAAGGCGCTCGAGGAGACCAAGATCTATCCGCGCACCACGGGCTACGTGCGGAAGTGGTTCGTCGACATCGGGGACAAGGTCAAAGAAGGCCAGCTGCTGGCCGAAATCGACACGCCGGATCTCGATGCGCAACTCGCCCAGGCGCGCGCTCAGCTCGCCTCGGCGAAGGCCGCGGTCAAACAAGCGCAAGCGCAGAGCATCTACACCAGGCAGAACACGGCGCGTTATCAGAACCTCGCCGATCAAAAGCTAGTCTCGGGCAGCCAGCTCGAGCAGACCCAGGCGCAAGCCTCGACCGACGAAGCGACCGTCGTCGCGAACGAAGCGAACGTCGCCGCGGCCGAGGCCAACGTGCGCAGACTGAGCGATCTGCAAAACTTCTCGAAGGTCACCGCGCCGTTCGCCGGCACGATCACGTCGCGCACGATCGATCGCGGCGCACTGCTCACCGATACCGGCACCACGCCGATGTTCACGCTCGTCGCGATCGATCCGATCCGCGTGTTCATCGACGTGCCGCAGACCGTCGCGCCGAGCATCCGGTACGGCACGCCCGCGACCGTCACGGTGCGCGAGTTCCCGGGTCGGAACTTCGTTGGCACGATCACGCGCTCCGCCGGCGCGCTCGATCCGGATCTCCACACGATGTCGACCGAGGTCGACGTTCCGAACCCCGACAATACGCTCCTGCCGGGGATGTACGTCCAGGCCAGGCTGACGCTGCCGGTGCCGCACAAGGTGATCGAGATTCCGGCGACCGCACTCTACAGCGATGCGCAGGGTATCCGGGTCAGCATCCTGGACGCTCAGAACAAGGTGAGGTTCGTGCCGATCACGATCGAGCGCGATACCGGTGCCACCTTGTGGATCGCGACCGGCCTCACCGGCGACGAGAAGTTGATCAAGGTCGCGGTCGCCTCGTTCGTCGAGGGCGACCCGGTCGAGGTCAACAAGGTGCCGCCCCCACCCCCTGCGGCCGGTTCGGCCGGTTCGGCCGGTTCGGCTGGTGACAAGAAGTAGTACGCTCGCAGCAGGGCTGGACGCACACGTTCGGCGCCGTGGGGTTCGAGGTCCGCGGCTTCGATGCGAGCAACCCCCCACGAACCTGGGCTCGGATCAGCTTCGGTACGTCTCCGGCGCTGCCTCGTACTTCGCCACCGGGAAAATGACCGGTCCGATCGGACCGATTGATCCGGTCCTGACCCTTGGCCGCCGACCTGCATGATCGAGATGCAGCCGGAGTACGCGTACGACACGTGCGGAAAGCTGCGGCTACCGCAATTCTTCGAGCTTCTAATCCAGCTCGGCGCGGAGCTTCGTCGCATCTAGATCGCGGCACCACCGCGCGACCACGAGCGTCGCGACCCCGTTGCCGATCACGTTCGTGAGCGCGCGCGCCTCCGACATGAACCGATCGATGCCGACGATCAAGCGCACGCCCGTGGTCGGCAAACCGCCGACGACGTCGATCGTCGCCGCGAGCGTGACGAATCCGCTACCCGTCACGCCGGCCGCACCTTTCGACGTCAACAGCGCCACGCCGAGCAGCTCGAGTTGCTTCGCGAGCCCGAAATCGCTGTTCGTGGCCTGTGCGATGAACACTGCCGCCATCGTCACGTAGATCGCCGTGCCGTCGAGGTTGAACGAATAGCCGGCTGGTACCACGAGCCCGACAGTTTGGTTTCCGGCCCCGAGCTTCTCGAGCTTCTCCATCATTCGTGGCAGCACCGATTCCGAGGAGCTCGTGCCGAGCACGATGAATAGCTCCTCGCGGATGTAGCGTACGAACTTGAAGATCGAGAACCCGTGCACGCGCGCGATCGTACCGAGCACGCCGAAGATGAACACCAGGCAGGTCGCGTAGAAGCAGCCGAGCAAGCACGCCAGGTTCGAAAGCGACTGCACGCCGAACTGACCGACCGTGAACGCCATCGCCCCGAACGCGCCGAGCGGCGCGAGCTGCATGATCATGCCGATCACACCGAAGATCACGTGGCCGACGCTATCGACCATCACGCTGATCGGCTTGCCGCGCTCGGCCATGGCCTGGAGCGAGAACCCGAACAACAGCGCGACGAGCAACACGGGCAGCAGCTCGCCTCGTGCGAGCGCGCCGAAGAACGTATCCGGAATGATCCCGAGCAAGAACTCCGTGGTGGTCTTGTGGCCACCGGCGGCCACCATCTTGTCCGCGACCGCACCCGGCAGATCGCCAGGCTGCGCGTTCATGCCGGCGCCCGGCTTCACGAGGTTCACGATCACGAGGCCGACGACGAGCGCGAGCGTGCTGACGACCTCGAAGTAAAGGAGCGCGAGCCCGCCCGCCTTGCCGACGGCCCCCTTGCTCTTCATGTTCGTGATGCCGACCACAACCGTGCAGAAGATCAGCGGCGCGATCGTCATCTTCACGAGGTTGACGAAGCCATCGCCGATCGGCTTGAGCTTGACCGCCGTGTCGGGAATCAAGAGCCCGACGACGATCCCGATCGCGATCGCGACCAGCACCCGAAAGTACAGCGTCGTATAGAACGGGCGCTTCATGCGGCGCGCAGCTTCTCACGCTACGATCGTGGTGTGGAAAGGATGTCCTCCAGTGGCCGCCGATGGGCGCTCCTCATCGGCATCGTCATCGCGTTCGCGATCCCGCAGCGCGTCGATTGTGGGTATCCCGGGGCGGTCTGCACGCGCTTCGATGCGGGCAAGACCTGCGGCTACTACGAGCTCGAGCCGTGGGGCTTCTATCTCGTCGAGTACGTGATCGGCAGAAACGTCGGCTTCGCCTACAGCGCGGGCGACGCCTGTCACTAAGTTAGCTCGAGCGCGCGACCGCCGTCGTGGGATCACTGCCCCGAACGCCGTCGCCGTCTCCTGGATTACAGATACGATCAGAAGCCGATCGATCTGCAGCTCACGCCCGGCGTGGGATGTCGTCGTGCTGGAACTGATCTACGCTCCCCTGCAGTGCCGCGCCTGAACGATGTCGTCGCGGAGAAGCCCGAGATCCTGTTCGTCGGGATCAATCCCGGCAGGACCTCAGGCACGGTCGGCCATCACTTCGCGGGTCCGGCGAATCCGTTCTGGAAGTTGCTCCACGCGGCCGGGCTCACCCCGATCGAGCTCGAAGCCGCGCAAGACCAGCGGCTCCCGGAGTGGAACCTCGCGCTCGTCAACCTCGTGCCGCGCCCGACCCAGCTCGCGAGCGAGCTCCGGCGCGCCGAGCTTCACGCAGGGCGTCAGGCGCTCGCGAAGAAGGTCGCCGTGATGCAGCCGCTCATCATCGCGCTCGTCGGCGTGACGCTCTATCCGATCCTGTTCGCGCGTGAAGACCTCAAGGCGCCGATGCCGGTGCTGCCACCCGGGCCGGGAGCCAAGCCGCAGCGTTTCGGTGGCGCGCACGTGTTCGTCGTGCCGAACCCGAGCGGGTTGAACGCGAGCTTCCCGACGTTCGAGGCCAAGTTGCCGTGGTTCGTCGCGTTGTGCATGTACCGCGACGCGCTTGTCAGCCCCCGGCGGTAGGCTTTCCGGATGGCTGCCAGCGAGAATCCGCGCCTGCCGCACGTGGGGGATGAGATCTTCGTGTGCTGCGATTCGCTCGTCGAAGTCGCCTCTCCGAACCCGGGGATGCCACCTACCTGGCGCTATCTCGCGGCAGGCTCGCGTGGTCGCCTGATCGGCTGGCGAGAGCGTCCGGATGAGGCGCGCGCCGTGGTCGATGTCGCGGGTGCCGAGAACCGGTTGGTCGTCTTCGTGCGCGAAGCGTCCGTCGATCGTGTCTAGTTCTCGATGTAGCCACGCGGAAGTCACCTAGCCGGCACACGGCGTGGTTATCTTTGCCTCATGCGTTTGCGATGCGGTGTGGTGTTGCTGGTGGCTCTGGTCGCTTGTGGCAAGGCGGAGGACAAGAGCAAGCCCGGCGTGCAAGTCGCGCCCGAGCAAGCGCGGCCCCAGGATGGCCCGCACGTGATCCTGCGGTTCGCGTATTCGAGCGAGAAGAAGGCGTGGTTGGAGCAGGCGCTCCCGCAGTTCGCGGCAACCCATCCAAAGCTGGCGAACGGCAAAGCGATCGTGCTCGAGGCCAAGTCGTTTGGCTCCGGTGAAGCCTCGGCCGCGATCCTCGATGGCTCGTTCAAGGCGAACGTGTACTCGCCCGCCTCGGCCGCGTATCTCGCGCTCTTGAACGATCAGTGGCGGGGCACGCACGCCGGCAAGCTGCTGGCGGCGACGAGCGAGCCCCTCGTCCTGTCGCCGATCGTGATCGCGATGTGGAAGCCAATGGCCGAGGTCCTCGGCTGGCCGACCAAGGATATCGGCTGGACCGACATCATCAAAGTGTCGAAAGATCCGAAAGGGTGGGCGACCCTCAAGCACCCCGAGTGGGGCTCGTTCAAGCTCGGTCACACGCATCCCGAGTTCTCGAACTCGGGCCTGCTCGCGGTGCTCGCCGAGGCCTTCGCGGGAGCAGGCAAGACGCGCGGCCTCACCGTCGAGGATGTGCGGGCACCCAGGACCAGTGCGTACCTCCATTCGATCGAGCACGCGATCGTGCATTACGGCAAGTCGACGGGCCTCTTTACCGAGCAGATGCTCGATCACGGGCCGGGGTACATGTCGGCCGCGATCACGTACGAGAACCTCGTGATCGAGTCGTACGCGCGTCCGGGGCGCGCACCGTTCCCGCTCGTCGCGATCTATCCGGTCGAGGGCACGTTCTGGTCGGATCATCCGTATGCGGTGCTCGACAACGATGTCACCGGTGCCGACGAGAAGGCCGCGGCCGCGCAGTTGCTCGCGTTCTTGAAGGCGCGGCCGCAGCAAGAGACCGCGCGCGCTCTCGGGTTTCGCCCGGCCGATCCGAAGCTCGAGATCGCGGCGCCGCTCGATCTCGCACACGGCGTCGATCCCAAGCAGCCGCAGACGTTGCTCGAGGTGCCGCCGGTCGAGGTGCTGACCGCGCTGCTCGCGGTGTGGCGCGAGCAGAAGAAGTCCGCCGACGTGATGATCGTGTTCGATCGCTCGGGCAGCATGACCGGCGATCCGCTCGCACAGGCCAAGCAAGGGGCGCGTGCGTTTGTCACCGGCCTCGACGATCGCGACTCGCTCTCGATCATGTTCTTCTCGAACGAGCTCGGCGTGCCGGCCGAGCCGATGCCGCTCAAGCAAGCTCGCGCGAAGCTGCTCGAGCAGATCGATGGCGTGTTCGCGAATGGTGGCACCGCGCTCTACGATGCCGTCGACGTGGCCTACAAGGTCATGATCGCGCGAGCCAGGAAGACCCCGGACCAGATTCACGCGATCGTCGTGATGACCGACGGCAAGGACGAAGATTCCAAGATGCAGCTCGAGACGTTGAACGCCAAGTTCAACCCCGAGAATGCGCCGGTCAAGATCTTCACCATCGCGTACGGTGACAGCGCCGACCCGACCGTGCTGCAATCGATCGCGACTGCGGCGCAGGGTACGAGCGTCAAGGGGACCGCGGCGACCATCGTCGAGGTCTATCGCGATCTGTCTGCGTTCTTCTGATGCCGAGCACCCCCATCGAAAAGCCTGATCTCAAGCCCCGCCTGGGCAAGGTGTTCGCGCGCGCATCCACGAGCCCGATCAACCTCGGCGTGGGTGCGGCGGCGGCGACGCTCGCGATCGGGCTCGGGTCGATTCCGCTCGCGGCGCTCGGCGTGCTCGCGTACGGCGCGATGGTCGCCTACGACTCGTTCAATCCGACGTTCTGGAAGAAGGTCTACGAGCCCAAGCCGCAGGAGCGGTTGAAGCTGCCGGATGCCAAGACCATCGAGGATCCGGGTACGCGGTCCGCGATCGTCCAGATCATCGCGACGAAGGCCGAGCTCGAGCGCGTACTCGAGCAGACGCCGACCGATGTGCTGGCGTCGTTGTCGACGACGCTCGCCTCGCTCGTGCAGCTCGAAAATCAAGCGACGCTGCTCGCGCGGCAGGCCGAGGACATCTCGCACCACCTCAATACGGTCAACGAAGATGCGTTGCGCGCGGATGCCGAGGCGCTCGCGATGCGTGCGAAGACGACGAAGGATGCGACGGCGCGCGCGGCTTTCGAAGAAGCGAAGACCGCACGCGAAGACGAGCTCCGTACGATCAGCGAGCTGCGCGCGGCCAAGGATCGGATCGATGCAAACTTGATGCATCTGGTCGCGGTGCTCGGTGGGCTGCCGACAAAGGTCGTCCACATGCGTGCGCTCGATCGCGAAGCGGCGGATCGGTTCGGTGGTGATGTCAACGCGGAGCTCGAGGCGATCGCCGACGAGCTCAAGACGTCCGAAGAAGTGATGAAGTCGATCGGTGAGATCGGGGAGACCACGAAATGAAACCAACGCTCAAGCTTGTGATCATCGGCGCGTTCGTTGCGGCAGCACTGATCATCGTGCTGGTCGCGAAGAGTGGCACCAAGCAGCCACCGGGCGCGACCGCGGGAACATCGGTGCAGGGGAGTGCGACCAAGGTCGAGGGCACCGGGACGTCGATCCAGGTCCTGTACTCGACCGAGAAGAAGGAGTGGATCGAAGCCGCGACCGAGGACTTCAAGAGGGTCCACCCCGAGATCAAGGTCGAACTCGTCGGCAAGGGTTCGATCGAAGCCGCGTCGGGCATCCTCGAAGGCACGTACACGCCAACGTTGTGGAGCCCCGCCGATACGATGGCGATGAACCTGCTCACGTCGGACTGGCAAACCAAGACCCACACCAACATCGTCGCACCGTCAGGCGGAGACGCGCCGCAAGCACTGCTCCTCACGCCGCTCGTGTTCGTATGCTGGGAAGACCGCGCACAGGTGTTGCTCAAGGCGAGCAATGGCGCGATCTCGTGGAAGGCGATCTCGAAGGCCGTGGCGTCGCCGCAAGGCTGGCCGGCGATCGGCGGCCAGGCGAAGTGGGGATTCGTCAAGCTCGGTCACACCGACCCCACCAAATCGAACTCGGGCCTCGAAGCTATCTACCTCATGGGGCTCGAGATCACCGGCAAGCCGAAGCTCGCGATCGAGGATCTCCTCGATGCAAAGCTCCAGGACTTCGTCAAAAGCATCGAGAAGGGCGTCAGCAAATTCGAAGCCTCGACCGGCACGTTCATGACCGACATGGTGCGGTTCGGGCCCTCGAAGTACGACATCGCGGTGGTCTACGAATCGCTCGCGATCAGCGAGATTGCCAATGCAGCGGGCCGCTGGGGCAAGCTTCGCGTCTATTATCCGGCGACGACGATCTGGAGCGATCACCCGGTCGCGTTGATGCAAGGCGCGTGGGTTACCCCCGAGCAGAAGGTCGCGGCCCGCCAGTTCATCGCGTTCTTGCGCAGCAAGCCCGAGCAGCAGCGCGCGCTCGAGTTCGGCTTCCGCCCGGCAGACACGTCGATCCCGATCGTCTCGAGCGACGCGCAGAACCCGTTCACGCGGCTCGCCGTGGATGGCATCACCGTCGACGTGCCGACCGCAGCGGACCCGCCAGATGGCGTGGTCGTCCGCAACCTCATGATGATGTGGCAGCGGATCGTTCAACCGTGAGCCGTCGCTCAATGACCTGGACGCGGCGCGTTCGCCCAGTCCTCGACCACTTCATCGGTACCGCAGTGCGCGGTGTACTGCTCGCCGAGCTCGCGGGCGTCGGCACCGCGGCCATCAAGCACCATCAGCCGCACCAACTCGTGCGCGGCAAACGGGATGCAACGGTCGCCGAGCTCGCTGCGTAGAAACTCGATCCGAGATTTGCGCGCGCTCGAAACCGCGTGGAGCTCGCGTCGCATCGCCTCGTGCTGGGTCGGCTTGCCAACCGGCAGCGTCCCGATGAACCACGCGCACAGCGACATCGCGAGCGCGACGACAACACCACCGAGCACGAGCTGATGGTCGTGCTGCGTGTGGCCGATCGGCAGGTGCGTGAGCCCGGCGGTGCGCTGAGCGATGCCGCGCCAATCGGCACCCGGCACGGCGAGCTTGAGCTCGGCGACCGCTCGCTTGGCTTCATCGATCGCAGTCGGGTCGACCCGTACCGCTTCGCTGTCGGTCGCGGCGCGCTTCACGTATGGGCGCATCTCGTCGTACGCGATCGTGTTCGCACCTCGCCTGGCGAGCTCGGAGCGTGCGCGATCGAGGTGGCGCCAGATCTCGGGATACGTATCGTGAACTTCGTGGACCGCGCGCCACCGGTCGTTATTCGCGGGTGATGCGGTGACGGTCACGCGAGCGGCGGCGCGTTCGCAGTTGTCGACCAGCGCCTCACCGATCAGGATCGCGCCGATGGCGCGGTCGTGTTCGTCGAGTGAGTGCGCGGTGTCGCGGTACATGTCTTTAGTGTTTCGGATGATCGGCACCCTGGCAAGCCCCAAGATGCGGCACGGCCGCCGAGCCACGGCCGACGGCAAGAAGAAGCGCAAGCTCCGCCAAGGCCACCGATACGTTGAAGAAAATCCCGGGCAGGCAGGTCGGCGGCCAGCGGATCCAGCAAGCACTCGGCGGCGGCGCAGCGCCGACGGCTTAGTTAGTTACTTTGTCAGGGAGAGAACACGAGGGGGGTGCGGAACGTGAGGCCCGCACCGGCGTGGAACATGCCGACATCCGCGACGGTGTCGCGTGCACCGGCTTCGATGTAGACGCCGATCGCGTACGCGCCGAGGAACACCCCGCGCGGTTCGATGCCTACACCGCCGACGAAGAGCTCCGCACTCAGGCGGCCGGTCACGCCGAAACCATTCTTGGTCTCGCCAAATGCGTTGCTCCGCAGATATTCGCCGCGACCGGCTGCCCACACGCGCGCGAAGTCGCCCTGCGCGAGTGTGTGGCCGACCTCGAGATACGCACCGCCCATCGAAACCCCGGTGCCGGTAGTCATCGACGGATCGTTCGGCGCAACCATGAACGCGCCGAACAAGCCGATGCCGACATCGGTATCGGTGGGCTTTGGCGACAGCGAGGCCCAGTGCACTCCGATCGCAAATCCGACACCGGGCGCGTAGCCATGCGTCGTGTTGATCCCGGTCTCGCCGATATCGATCTTGAGCGGCAGCATCACGCGCGGGCCAGGGCGCCGGCGATAGCGAATTCCGCTATCCGGTGCGCCAGCTTCGTTGCGATGATCGCGAACCTCGGGGGTGGGCGCATCGTTGCTGCGGTGATCGCGAATTTCACCTCCAGCGAAGGCAGGGGCGGCAAAAGCCGCTAGAGCGAGGGCGACATAAGCAATGCGAGTCATAGGTAAGCAGGCCTATTCCACCAAGTGTGCCACCGCGAACTACGTGCAATTGCTGGGGCGCCTGCCCGACTCGATCGTGAACGCCAGTTGATGGCGTGCCGAAATCAGGTGCTGCGAGTCGACCACCAGCGCTGCCACGCGGCGGCGTCGGTGCCGAAGTCGCGACCACGCGCGAACGAACGCAGCGATTCGATCGCGTTCATGCGGACGTATTCATCGCTGTCTGCGAGCGCGGCGATCAGCGACGGCACGGCCGTGATCGGATCTTGATGCTGTAACAAGATCGCGGCGCTTCGCCTTTCGGTGACATCGCCATGCACCGACAGGTCCGCGAGGACCGTCGCGCCTTCGCTCGAACGCACCGTGCCGAGCCCGTTCAGCGCCGCGACGCGGACGCGCTCGGTCAAGCCGTGATCCGCGATCCGGGTCGCGAGCTCCTTCGCTGGGAGCTGGCCATCGCGGTAGAGCGTGGCGAGGCCGGTCGTCGCGAGCACTGCCACGCCGAGATCTGGATCGTGCGAGGCCGCGAGCAGGGTCGCGGGATCACGCGCATCGGAGCTCGCCAGCTCGCGCACCGCGGCGCGACGAATCTCAGGATCCGGATCGCGAAGATCGGCGGCGAGCCCAGGATCGAGCGTCGGCGTCGCGAGCGGTGGCGCGGAGCGCGCGTGTAACGTGGCGGTGACGACAGGTGTCGCGACGACGGCGGCGGGCTGCGCGTTCGAGGCGTGACCCATCCACATCCCGAAACCGACGAGCGCCGTGGCGAGCGCGGCCAGGATCGCGAACCGCGACATCATTCGATGCTCACGCAGCAACGGCCGTATTCCGAGGACGACGTTGCCGTCGAACCTTCCGGCGAGGCTGCCGTGGTCGACGCGACGTAGAGCGCCGTGCCGGCCGCATCCTGATCGCCGATCCAATCGAGCAACATCGTGTCGGTCAACGCGGTGCCCGAGGCGAGGACCGCGCGGACTTCCGGCGACGAGCACAAGTGATAGCCGAGCGTGGCGCAGCGGTTCGAGGCGGTCGTGAACGTGAGGCCCGAGGTATCGCTCGCCTCCACGCAGAACGCCGCGCCGACCTTCACGAGACCGGTCGGGCAGCCGCGATTCGTGACGCGCTGACCGTTCATGTTGAGCGTGCCCGAGAGCGTGCCCCCGCCGAGCATCAAGTAGCGACCGTCGGTGAATGCGGTGTCGAGCCCGACCGTGTCAGCCTGGACCACGACGCCGATGCCGGCCCCGATATTGACCGTCGCCGCGCCACTGGTCGCACCGCCGCTGAGGCCGGCGCCGGCGACGACGCTCGTGATCGTGCCGCCCGAGTTCGTGTCGAGATCGCTCGCGCAGGTCCACGTCGTGCCACTCCACTTGAGCAGCTCGCCGGCGCCACACGTCGTCGGTAGCGACAGCATGATGTTGCCGGTCGTGCCGCCACCGATCAGGCCCGGGCCCGCGGTGACGCCCGTGATCGTACCGCCCGAGTTCGTATCGACATCGCTCGCGCAGCCCCACGCCGAGCCGGTCCACTTCAGCATCTGACCGGTCGCACACGTGTTGACGAGCGACAGCGTCACCGCGCCCGTCGTGCCGCCGCCCATCAGGCCGCTGCCCGCCGTGACCGCGGTGATGTCGCCCGAATCGTTATCGGCGCCGCAGGCCCAGCCCGCGCCGTTGAACTTCAAGATCTGGCCCGTCGAGCAGCTCATCAAGCCGAGCGTCGCGTCACCCGCGGTCGCGCCACCGACGAGGCCCATCGACGCGATCACCGCGGTGATATCGCCGGTCGCCCCGCTATCGGCTTCGCAAACGATCGCGCCGTTCGTGATGTTCTGGAGATGCTGACCGTTGTTGCAGCTGCCGGTGATCTTTGGCTGGAGCTGATCCGCGGTCATGCCGCCGATCGCATCGGCATTCGCCGCGGTGGTCGAGCGCACCGCGTACGGCACGCTATCGAGCGCGATCCGCGGCGCCATCGTCGCGCCATCGACCGTGATCTCGAGGAACCGATCGGTGCCGTCGAACACGTGTCCGTTTAGGGGCGTCGTGTCACCGAGCTCGACGAACACCAGACCATCGTCGGCGATCGTGACCGAGTGGGTCTCGGTCCAGACCGAGTGACCTGCATCCTGGGCATCGAACAGCGTGAACGACACGTCGTGCGTGCCGGTCTTCGCGTCAGCGCTCTTGTCATCGACCAAGCGCGCCGTGAATGCGACGGTGCCTGGCACGTCGGTCGCGTGGGCGGTCGCGTGGGCGGTCGCGACGAGCGCCACCACGATCGCGAAGGCGAGGCGCTTCATGGGACCACCGGCGAAGCGGACTTCATGACGAGGCCGGTGGCCTTGGTCGGCTTCTGCGAGAACGTGTGACCGATCGAGACGTCCATCCGCATCCCGCCGCCCTTCACGCTACCGGCGCCGCTTACCACTTCATGCGAAGCGCGGACGGCACCCTCGTCTTTCTTTGCGGTCGCGCATCCAGCACCCACGATCACCACCAACAGAAGCTTCATAGTGGTGCGGACACTACTCGAATCTTCCCGTCGCTGCGAGGGCGAGGTCCGAGAGGCGGACCAGGGTGGCCCAGCTCCACAGCTCACCGGCACCATGCAGCTCGAGCGCCGCGTCGATGGCGCTGCCAGATCCGGTCAGGGTCACGTCCATTGGAAGTGTCGGCAGGTGCTGGACGCCGAGCGAGGTCGAACCACCGCCGATAGCTATCGACCAAGCCAGGTCGAGGTCGAGTGCCAGCGTCGCCGTGGCCTGGTCACCAGTCGTCCAAGTAGGCGTCGCGCTCGAGGATCTGGCGAGTGCCACCCGGACGCCGGTCAGGCTCGCCGGCTGGTCGAAGACCGACGTGGGCAGCTCGATCGGATCGAGCGAAAAATCGAAGGTGTCGACGACGAGGGTGCCGGCGGCCAGGTGGACGGCCAGCACGCCGGTCGAGATCGTGACGCTGGCGCCACCGCCCACCCAGCTGTCGCCGGTTGCCCGGTGCTCGGCATCGACCGAGCCCGTGCCGGTGATCGCGAACCGGACCGTGCCGGCCGAGAGCCGGTCGTGGATCGAGCCGGGCGGCTCGGGTGGGGCGGTGACGGAGCAAGCGGTGATCGAGAGAAGGAACAGCATTCGCATCATGGGCCGCGCATCAGCAGTGATCGTGCCGGCCAGGCTGCGACTCCTCGCGCGATCGAGCGCGATCGAGCGCGATCGAGCGCGCCATGTCCGCACGGTGCCGGCTAACCGGACAGCCGGTTACCGCGCTTCGAACGCGACCGACCATAGAAAGTCGGTCGGGATGTGACCCTCGAAGTACGGGTCATCGCTCCTCAAGCGTGCGCGGGTCACCGGCAAATAATCCGCGGCACCGACGACGGCTCGCTGGTGACACGTCACGCAGTTAGACTGCAAGCCATCCGGGAAGCGCGCTTCGAGCCACGGGTTGAAGCACGGCGTGCCTGCGGAGTAGGTCACATCCATCAGGTAGTTCGCAGCGGCACCGCGGAGCTCTGGCCTGCCCGCGGCGAACCGGCCTTCGCTCGGCGCGTCGTGCCACCAGTAGGTCTGCCACGTCCAATCGGGAATCTCTTTCGTCGTGACGTGCACCGCGACGAGCGCGACGTGATCACCCGCCGCGAGCGATGGATCGTGCGTCGCACGGCGTGCGGTCTCGAGATCCTCGGCGACGAGATCGCGCACGATGAACGCCGAGAGCGGCCGGACCGGCGCGCTGAACGCGCGCCCACCGAGTGTGACCTCGGCGAGCTCGCCCTCGGGGATCACGGTGCGATCCGGATCGACCGCGATCGCGCGCTGCCACGTTCGATCGGGATTGCCGTCGGCATCGGGCTGCGTCGGCTCGCCGTCCCAGATCGGCATCGCGGTCAGCCCGCGCGCGTGGACCGCGTACCACGTGAGCTTCACGGCGGTGGCGTCGCTGGGGAATGCCGGGAGCTCGGCGAGCGTGTCGAGCACCTTGCGCTCGGCGAGGTGCTGGACCTTCACGTGGTGCGCGGCGTTCGGATCGAACAACACGTCGAACATCACCGGCAGATTCTCGGCATCGATCGTATCGCCGTTGCGAAAGGGGCGCGGCGTCCTGAACGTCGGTCGCGCGAGGGGTGCGGCAGCAAACATGCGCTCGGTCGCGGGCCAATGCTCCCACGCGAGATGGTCGCCACCGGCGAGGTGTTGCCAGAGCTCCCAGCCATGAGCGCGCATCGCCGCGACATCGCCACGGTCGCGATCTCCGAGTAATGCTTCCTGAAGCGTCGTCGAAGCGGGTGCGCACGCACCCACGTAGATCGCGAGCGATACGAGGCGCATTTCGATGCCACTATACGGCGTGTTGCGATTCTTCACCGCCGATTATGTCGAGCGCGCTACCTTGCGCGACGGCTCGACGGCGCTGCTCCGGCTCGTCACGCCGGACGACAGGCAGCTGCTGCGTCACGAGTTCGAGCGCTGGTCGCCGGAGTCTCGCTACGCCCGGTTCCTCGCGCCGAAGCAAGCGCTGACCAAGGACGAGCTCGAGTACCTGTGCGTGCTCGATCAAGAGACCCACTTCGCGATCTGCGCGGTCTCCGAGACCGGTGATGGAAAAGGCGCGGCCGTGGGGCTCGGCGTCGCACGCTTCATCCGGCTGCCCACGATCCCACTTGAGCAAGTCACCGCCGAGGCTGCGCTCGCGGTCGCCGACGACGCGCATCGCAAAGGCTTGGGACAGCTCTTGCTGATGCGGCTGTGCGCGGCTGCGGCCGAGCGCGAGATCGAGCGGTTTCGCTGCGAGGTCCTGGTCGAGAACGTCTCGATGCAGGAGCTCATCAAGGTGATCGCGCCCGAGCACACGACCTCTACGCGACACGGCATCCTGACGATCGACTTCGCGATCGATGCCATCGCGCCCGACGCGCCGCTCTCGCATCCCGTGCTCGAGAACCCGCTGCACCGGTTCTTCCGCGCCGCGGCCGAGAACACCGTGGAGTGGACCGACGCGGTGCGAAAGCTCTGGCGAGGTTAGAGCAGCTTCGCGGTCATCGTGATCGGCGTCGCCGAGAGCGCTTTCGAGACCGGGCAGTTCTGCTTCGCCGTCTCCGCGAGCTCCTGGAACTTCGTCGCATCGATGCCCGGCACGTTGCCCGTGACATCGAGGTGGATCGCGGTGATCGTCCAACCGGCGTCCTGCTTGTCCATCGACACGGTCGCGGTGGTCTTGAGCTCGGTCGGCTCGAGGTTCGCACCGGTGAGCTGGAATGCGAGCGCCATCGTGAAGCACGACGAATGCGCGGCGGCGATCAGCTCCTCGGGGTTCGTGCCTGCCTTTACGTCCGCGAGATCCGCTACGCCGATCGGCGCCGATCGGGAACTGCGGCCCCGGAGGTGACACGCCGAATACTCGAGGATACGCTGGCAGCGCAGATGCGACTCCTTCATGTGATGTTACCCGTGGCGGTCGGCCTGATGGGCGTGCGCGGCGCGGCGCATGCCGAGACGTTCGGCGAAGTCCAAGCAGGCATCGCGAACCCGATCGGCAATAGCGACTGGACGAACCTGGTCTCGACCAGCATCAAGCTCGCGGGCCGGCTCGGGTTCACGATCCCGCAGGGGATCGGTGCCGCGCTCCAGCTCGATTGGACGCCGATCAACATCAATGGCGATACCGCGCCGGGCATCGATGTCTCGGCGTACCGGATCCGGCTGCTCCCGAACTTCATCTATCACCACCCGATCGCGCCGAAGCTCAGCCTGAGCGCGCGCGTCGGCCTCGGCATCGATTACATCCACGAGTCAGCGACGCTCACCGCCATCAACACGACCTCGACGACCAGCGATACCGCGTTCGCGTTCGAGCTCGGTGGCGGCGTCTGGTACGACCTGGGCTCGGTCGAGCTCGGCGGCGAGCTCGCACTCCCGATCAGCTCGCACTCCGACAAGACCAGCGAGAACTACTCGAGCTACGACATCGACATTCTGGTCGGCCTCCGCTTTGTCGGCGGCCGTTAGCGCGAGCTTTCACGAGCTAAACCGAGTCGGAGCACACCGATGGGTTCCGCATCGACCAGCGGGCCCGGCCTCGATGTTCTGGATCCACCACGGAGCACCAAGAACATGGGTTCCGGACGCTTTGTGGTCTTTGTAATCTTTGTAATCTTTGTGGCCGCTCAGGGTCCGAACGAAGCAGCTTATCGGAGACGCCACTGCGATCGATGCCGATCCGTTGCGCCGATCTAACCGACATTGCGGTTAGCGCCAGCTACGCAGGTTCGTCGTCGCATCGCCACGAATCTCCGCGAGCGCCTCGCTCGGGAGGGGGAACCAGCGCAGCTCTTCAAAATCGGCTGTCCGGACCGGATCGACGAGCTGGAGGGTCTGGAACTCCAAGGTCGCAGCCGCGATGATCTCGTTGGCTTCTTCGATGTAGCCGGGCAGCGCCGACTCCGGCTCGGTCGCATGGCGCGAGCGGTACTCCAGGTTGCCCGTGCGATACGAGAGCTCGCCGAGGCGAAGCACGTCGCTCGGGTTGTGCGCGCGATGGCGCCACTCGCCGGTGTCGGGGTTGAAGTTGTAGTGTGGCAACAGCCGCCAGCCTTCGTTCGCGATCAGATGGATCGCGTCGAGGATGAACTGGAACTGCGTCTCGGAAAGGAAGTAGTTGAAGTTGACGCGCACCCAACCCGGCTTGATGCCCTCGCAACCGCGCACGATCTCGCGCTCGAATTCCTTGCTGCGATCGAGATCGATGCCGAGCAAGCGGTGACCGTAGGGACCCGCGCAACCGCAACCGCCGCGCGATTGGATGCCGAATAGATCGTTGAGCAGCGCGACGACGAAGTTGTGATGCAGGTAGTTGTGCTTGTGCTTGATGATGAACGACACGATCGAGAGCCGCCACGCTGCCCGGTTGCCGAGGATCTGGATGCTCGAGTTCGCCGCCCACGAGCCGATCGCGCGCTCGATGAAATCGACCTCGCGCTCGCGGATCGCCTCGGCGCCGACCGCATCCTTCAACTGAAACACGAGGCCTGCGCGAATCGATTCGATGATCGCCGGCGTGCCGCCCTCTTCGCGCATCACCGGATCGGTGACATAGCGATGGCCCTCGGAGTTGACGTACGCGACCGTGCCGCCGCCCGGCGAGCCCGGCACCGTATTCGCGCACAGCGCGCGTCTCACGACGAGGACGCCGGGCGTCTGCGGGCCGCCGATGAACTTGTGGGGCGAGATGAACACCGCGTCCTTGAAGCTATCCCCCGGGCCGTTCATCTCGATCTGTACGTAGGGGCCCGCCGCGGCGTAATCCCAGAACGAGAGAGCTCCGTGATCGTGCAGCAGGTTCGAGATCGCGCGCGTATCGCTCGCGATGCCGGTGACGTTGGACGCCGCCGAGAAGCTCCCGATCTTGAGCGGTCGCGCGGCGTAGCGCACGAGCTCCGCAATGAGGTGGGCCGGATCGATATGGCCGTCCGCGTCTTCCTGGATCACGACGACGTCCGCGATCGATTCGCGCCACGGCAGTTCGTTCGAGTGATGCTCGAACGGGCCGATGAACACGATGGGGCGCTGATCGTCCGGGATCGAGGTATCGAGGGAGAACCGCGCATCGAGATCCGCGGGGATCCGGAGGTTCATCACGTCGATCAATTTGTTGATCGCGCCGGTCGCGCCCGAGCCGCAGAAGATCACGAGGTCGTCGGGCCCACCGCCGACCGCGCGATGGATGATCTCGCGCGCGTCGTCGCGAAACGTCGTGGTCTGACGCCCGGTGCCACTGGTCTCGGTATGCGTGTTCGCGTAGAGCGGCATCACCTCGGCGCGAATGAAATCCTCGATGAACGTGAGCGAGCGGCCCGAGGCCACGTAGTCCGCGTATGTCACGCGGCGTGTGCCGTACGGGCCTTCGAGCGCCTGGTCATCACCGATGATGGCGGCGCGGACAGTTTCGATCAGACGTGCGCTCGCGGGATCCATGAGTCTCCCATTATGCCGTGCGTGCCCTCGCGGTTCGAGCCTAGAAGCAGGCGATCCTCGCGACGCTGTGCGTTGGAGCTGCGCAGTCTGCGCATTAGCAGGTCAGGACGATCTTGCCGAAGCCCTGATTGCTCGCCATGTGCTCGTGCGCCTCGCCCGCTTTGGCGAGCGGAAACACGCGGTCGATCACCGGCTTGATCGTCCCGCGCGCGAGTAGCGGCACGACTTGATTCTCGAACACGCGCATCGCGGCGATCTTCTCCTCGAGCGGCCGCGCGCGCAGCATCGTACCGGTGACCTGCACGCGCTTGCGCAAGATCGCGCCGAGGTCGGCCTCGGTCTTGCCGCCTGCTAGCAAGCCCACGATCACGATCCGGCCCTTGAGCTGGATGCAGCGCAGATCCTCGGCGAAGTAGTCACCGCCGATCAGCTCGATGATCACGGCGGGCGCGGGAACCTTGTCGGCGAACCTGCCGTTCTCGGCGACGACACCGACATCGAGGCCGAGCGCTTTGCAGCGCGAGATCTTGTCGGCGGTCCGCGCCGTGCCGACCACGGTGCAGCCGAGCGCGCGCCCGAGCTGGATCGCGGCAGTCCCGACGCCGCTGCCGCATCCGTTCACGAGCATCACTTCGCCGGTACGCAGGTTCGCTTGCATCATCGCGTCGTACGCGGTGATGAACGCCTCCGGAATCGCCGCCGCGTGCTCGAACGAGATGCCATCTGGAATCTTCGCGAGTGCGCGCTCGTGCGAGGTCACCGCCTCGGCGTAGCCTCCACCGCCGACCAGCCCGAACACCCGGTCGCCGACCTCCCAGCGCTGGACATCCGGACCAAGCGCCTCCACCTCACCGGCGATCTCGAGCCCCGGGATGTCGGGCGGAGCATCGAAGGGTGCCGGATACGTACCCATACGCTGTAGTAAATCCGCTCGATTGATCGCGGTCGCGCGAATCCGCACGCGGACCTCACCACGCGCCGGTTCGGGCGTTGGTTTCTCGACGAGAACGAGTGTGTCCGGACCGCCTGGCTTCGTGATCGAGATAGCTCGCATGGTGGTGCGGGTGTAGCATTTCGAATATGCAGACCGTCGCGCTGCTGCTCTTTATCGCGGCTTGCGGAAGTGAAACGCCGATGCTCGGCGGAGTCGGGCATCCGAACAATGGAGCGGTCGCGGGAGCGGCGGCCGCGGCGGCCGCCGCACTGACGCTCGCGGATCCGCACGCCGCCGATCGCAAGCCCGAACAGAAGCAGGAGCAAGAGAAGCGGCCGATCAAGGTGAGAGAAGAAGTGCCCGCGAGCGTCTTCGATCGGATCGATGGCTCGGCTGCGAATACCGGCAGCGGCACGGAAGCGCCGCGCCCGCACGCGAAGCCGGCGACGGCAGCCGGCTCGGCCGCATCGCCGCCGCCGCCAAACGGCAAGGTGCCGGTGTTGCCATCGCCCCACGACGCGATCGATCCGGGCCACCCGGACGCGAACGCCGCGCCATAGAACGCCGCAGCTCTGGATCGGGGGCTCTTGTTCGTCAGGCAGCCCTCGCCGTCCTGCGCGCCGAGCACCGGATCGATCACGCCGCGCGAAACCTCCTGCGTGAAGGTCTGGAGATCGCTGACATCGCCGGCGAAAGAGCGGTCGTTGATGACCATCGGGATCGACTCACAGAATCGCCTCCACGCGGCGGAGATCTTCGCGCGGCCTCAGTTCGTCGGATCCCACGTGATGCCGAGCCGCCGACGCTGTCACGCAGGATTGGCTTGCAGGGCGTCGGCGAGCTGCGACGCGAAGGTTCCGCCGCGCAACCTCGCGTTCTTGATCTACATATCGGGCGCGATGGTCTCGGCCAACAAGCTACCGCTCTTGAAGCGCGCGCTGCTCTTGCACGTCGATCAGCTATGCTTGGCGGGCTTGGTCCGCTTGGTCCGCTTGGTCGCCCACATGTTGTCGACGAGGTTCGGATAGCGCCGCCCCGCACGCTTCGCACGCGTGCGCGCAGCACCGACGGCTTTAACGCTCAGTTTCGAGTGCGCCGATTTTGACGCGGGGTTCTTTTTCTTCCAAGGCTTTCGTTTCTTCGCTGCGGTCGGTGCCATACCGGTGCTGCGATGCAGATGGCGTGCCTTGAAGCGCAGCCGTTTCGATGAGCGCGAGAAGCCCGCATCCCGGGTTACGGTGTCACGGTCGCATCGAATCGTGATCGCGCATCGTCGATCGCCGTCCGCGCGACGTTCCGCAGGTTCGCGAGGTTCGACAGCGCCGCGGGCGTCGCCTCGTGGCTCGGGTCACGCCCCCAGTAGGCGTCGAGCCACGTGAGCGCCGCGAACGGCGAGACGACCGCGATCACCGCCGCACCCACGTTCAACGGAGGCGGCAAAAAGGCGAACGCTAACCCGACGAGCCCGGCGGCCCACAATGGGTAGAGCACCAGGGCGGTGCCGAGCTTGATCGTCGAGACCGCATCCGCATCGTAGCGCCTCGCGACCATGCGCGGGATGAAGTACGGAATCCCGTAGAGCACGAAGCCCGGCACCGCGAGCGGTGCGATCAGCGCGCGCCTGGCCCAGCGCGACGATGGCTTGGCGACCTCGCGACCCCGCGCGTGACCCTGCGCATCGGCGAGCCCGTACTTCGCGAGCTCGGCGTAGTACGCACCGACCTTGGCTTCGACGTGCGCGATCAGATCGGGTCCGAGCTCGCGGAGCGTCTTGTTCGCGAGCTCGACCTGGCGACCGATCGCATTCCAGCCGGCGAGCGAAGCATCGCCCGCATCGTTTGCGAGCATCTCCGCGACGCGCGCGATCAGCCGGCGCTCTTCGTGCGTTTCGCCTTCGACGAGCAGCTCGCGCAGGTCTTCATCCATCTGTTCGGTGATCCGCGCGACGCGCTCTTCACCGAGACCAGGTACCTCCGCGAGCGTGCGAACGGGTCCCCACAGCACGAGACATCGCGACCGAAAATTATCGCGACGATCGAACTCGAGGGCGACCGCTTGGAACGTCTGGGCGGTGCCCTTGCGACCTTCGGCAGCGACGAGCATGCGCGCCGCGCCGGTGCGCAGCGGTGCGAGCTGCGGCTCGCTGTGGCTCGTGCCCTCGGGAAAGATCAGGATGTTGCCGCCCCCGGCGAGGTGGCTCGCGATCTTGTCGAACGTCGCGTCGTTATCGCCGGCGCTCTTGTTCGGTGTGTCCTGCTTGCGAACGATCGGCACCGCACCGGCGCGATCGAGCAGCCAGCGCAACCCCGGCACCTTCCACAGCGTCGATTTCGAGATCGGCGAGATCTCGCAATCGGTATCGGTGAGCACGAGGATCGGGTCGATCAGCGCGTTGTGATGATTCGCAACAAACACGCGCCCGCTGGTCTCGGCGGTGGGCGGTATTCCGATCCGCTCGATATCGCGGAAGTACAACCGTATGACTTTCCGAAACGTCGAGATCAGGGCGCTCCGCACCCACAATCCCTTTGCCATTTCTCGACGATGACACGCCTGACGAGTTGAGGGGGATGCCGGAGGCATGCGAACGTCAAGGGGTGAAGGGTGACCCACGCGAGGCGACCGCGGAGCTGCGCTGCGTCGCGCCGCTGGTCGCGATCCGGCGCGAGGGTGTGCAGCTGCTGGGGCCGTGCCTGTTGATCACGAACGGCATGCAGACGATCGCGGCCGCGAGCTCCGAGGTGCTGCGCAAAGCGGGCGCGCAGCTCGCGATCCTCACGCGCTTCGACGGCTCGACGTACCTCCAGATCAAAACATGGCAGCTCGCGCGCCACTCGGCGCTCGGCATCATCGAGCTCGGCGAAGGCGCGCAGTTCAGCCCGGAGGTCCATCCGCTGCATCTATCGCTGTTGAGTGCTGCGGTCGGAACGCGTGGCGCTCCTTCGGCTCTGATCACGATCCGTTCCGAGGGCAACGGCTTCGCGCGCGAAGTGATCGGCGTGCGCATCGATGTCGATGACGGCGACGAGATGAGCGAGCCGCTCGTGCGGCTCGTGTCGCCAATCGATGTGGTCGAGCCTGGAACGCTTGTCGATGGTTCGCCGCTGTTCGCGTGGATGCCGCCCGATCCGGTGCTCGGTCGCGCGGGTGAAGTGATCGCGGTCGCGATCGGGGTGGTGGCGCGCGCGCGGACCGCTCCCGCGACGAGCAACGCGATCGCAGAGCTCGTCGGTCTCGAGGATGCGGGTCGTGCGTTACCGTGGGGCGAAACCGCGCTCGCCTCGAGCAACGAGCTCGCGCAGGTTGCCGGTGAGATCGCGGTAGCCTCGACCTCGCCGGATCCGGAGCGGCACAGCTAATGGCTGACGTCGTCGGCGTCCGCGTCCGGTGTCCCGAGTGCGGTGCGAACAGTGACGCGATCGGGGATGTCCTCAAGTGTACGTACTGCGGCACGACCTCGCGCGTCCAGCGCCGCACGCAGTTCGGCTTGAAGGTGCCGCTGCCGCCGCGCCCGCCCGAGGCGCCGCAACCGATCGCGGTCCAGGTCAACAACCGCGGCGCGACCCTGTTCGTCGTCGTGATCTTGATGTTCGCGACCTTCATCATCGTGCCGTTCGTGATGCTCCGCGGAAGTTTGCAGTCCGCCAAGTCGCGCGCGTCGGCTGTGACAAAGCCTGCCAGCTCATCACCACAGCGGGTGGACTGGATTTCGTCCCGACCGCTGGTCTCGGATCTCGATGATGACGGCGTCGCTGATGCGATCGGCTTGCAACGCGACGCGATCGCCGACCAGATGTTCATGGTCGCCCTCTCGGGTGCGAGCGGCAACGTGCTGTGGCGGACCCTGTCGCTCGGCACATTCGAGGCGGTCTACCGCAAGGAGCTCGCGCTCTCCTCGGGCGTGATCCTCTTCGGCGATCGCGACCGAGACCAGACGCTCGCCGCGTTCGATGCCGCGACCGGAAAGCCACGATTCACAGCGACGTTCAGCGAGGTCGTCGACAAGGTCTGCGCGGCCGATGCTGGATTCATCAAGGTGATCACGAAAGATGGTGTTCGATCGCTGCTCGATCTCAAGACCGGGCAGGTCAGTGCGATCAAGGCGACGAAGGGGCGCGTGGTCTGCGCTGCGCTGCCGTCGAACAGCGAGCGGCAGGGCTCGCACCTGAACTTCACGATGAGGCACTCGCGCGAGCTCCCGGGCATGACCAGTGACATGCTATTCGGTCACGAGGCGCCGTGGATCGTGACCGGCGTCAAGAACCCGGGCTCGCGCCTGCCGATGCTCGCTGCGCTCGACGACAAGGACAAGGTGCTGTGGACGACCGTGGTCCCGCTCCGCGATCCGATGAGCGTGAAATTTCAGGAGCCGGTGGCGACGGATGTCCAAGGTGATCTTGTCGCGACCGTGTATATCCGAAACGAGCACGAAGCCCCGGTGTTGACAGCTTTCGATCGCACGACGGGCGCTCGCAAGTTCGAAACACCCATCCACCCTCGAGCGTCGGCATTCATAATGGTGAACGATGTCGTGATCAGCAAGAAGATCATCTACGTGACGCTGAACGCCTCGATCCAAGCATTCGATCGCGACACGGGTGTGCTCAAGTGGGTGATCAGCGAGACTCGCTGAGCCGTGAAGATCGCCACCTGGAACGTCAATGGCATTCGCGCGCGCGCCTCGCAGCTCGTCCACTGGATCGATGCCGAAGAGCCCGACGTGATCTGCTTGCAAGAGATCAAGGCGACACCGGCGCAGATTCCGGAGATGGTCTCGGCGATCGCGGGCTATCACCCGTACTGGCACGGCGGTGGCGGATACTCCGGTGTGGCGCTGTTGATGCGCGAGAAGGTGTTCGCGCAGCCCCCGGTGTTCACGCATCCGCCGTTCGATCTCGAGAATCGCTTGGTCGTCACGGAGATCGACGGTGTGGTCTACGGCTCGCTGTACGCGCCGAACGGTGGCAAGGACTACGGCGTGAAGCTCAGGTTCCTCACCGCGATGGAGGCGTGGGCGGGCGAGCTCGCGGCTGCGGGCAAGCGGCTGGTGCTGTGCGGCGACTACAACGTCGCGAGGAAGCCCATCGACGTGCACCCGACGCTACGCAAGGAGATGATCGGCCAGGCGACCGAGGAGCGCGATCTGATCGACGCGTTCTTCGCGCACGGGTTGGTCGATGTCGGCAGATACGTCGATCCGGACAACGACCGGCTGTTCACGTGGTGGGCGCCGTGGCGGAACCTGCGCCAGCGCAATATCGGCTGGCGCTTGGATTACGTGGCGGCCCATCACTCGCTCGTCGATCAGAGCTGTACGTGCAAGGTGTATCGAGATGTCGGCGCGAGCGACCACGGACCCGTGATCGCGCATATCCTCGATCCGTGAAACAGATCCTGATCGCGGTCGCGCTCCTCGGTTGCGGCACCAAGCACCACGACGAGCCCGCACCTGTACCCACGCCCGTCGCTACCGTCGATCTGGCCGCGACCTTCGAGGCATGCTGGACCGCGTGGAGCGCCGGCACGATGACGCCGCTCGGCGATTGCTACGCGAAGACTGCAGTCAGCGAATCGCCCGGGGCAGGGTTTCCACCCGCGACCCGAGTGATCGCGATCATCGAGGCCGTCCGAGGCCTGCGCGCGGCGTTCCCCGATATCAAAGGCGAGCCGCAGCTCGTGCTCGTCAATGGAACGAAGGTCGCGGCCGTCGTGCGGCTGAGCGGCACGCACGTCGACAAGAAGCAGCCGATCGGCCTCGTCGGTGGCGTCGTCGATAACTTCGACGCGAGCGGCAAGATCACTCACGAGTCGGACTACTTCGATTCGCTCACGATCCAGGGCCAGATCGCTCTGCCGCCGTCACACCTCGTACGCGCGTGGGATGCGACGAGCTCGCTCGCGAAGCAAACGGTCATTGCCAAGCACGATGCGGCGGAGCAGGCGAATGTCGACGTGGTGAAGGCGTTCGAGGCCGCGTTCGCAACGCACGACCTGGCGGCGGTCGGCGCGTTGCTCCCCGAGGACGCGACCTGGTCCGATGCGTCGGAGCGCGCCGATTGGACCAAGGCCGAGCTACTCGCCGATCGCGCGGCGGGCGTGAAGGGCTTCCCCGATGTCGCGAGCCACGTCCAGGACATCTGGGCCGCCGGCGATTTCGTCGTCGAGATCGCCGAGCTCACTGGCACCAACGATGGTCCGGTCCCCGGGATCGCGACGCCGACCCACAAGAAGATCGCGGTGCCATTCTTCGCGATCCATCAGATCGCGAACGGCAAGCTCGCCCATACCTGGGTGTTCCAGCAGGCGAGCGCGTTCGTGACCCAACTCGGGCTCAAGTAAGCGCATCGCTGACGGTCACGAGATCGTAGCCGCGTGCGCGCAGCTCGGGAACGAGGATCTTCACCGCCGCGATCGTGCCGGTGTGGTCGCGACCCCCGTCGTGCATGAGGATGATGCTGCCGTTACGCGACCGATCGACGACGCGGCGCGCGACCTCGATCGGCGGCAGGTCCTTCCAGTCGTAGCTGTTGACGTCCCACAGGACCGTCTTTTTGTCGGCGCGATCGAACGCGCGCACGTTCGAAGGCGAGCGGCCCCCCCAGGGTGGGCGCACGAGCGTTGGCACGATGCCGGTCGCCGCCGCGATCGCGGCATCGGCTGCGGCGAGCTCGCGCGCGACACTGCGCGTGCTCGCGAGCGGCAGATAGCGATGCGTGTGCGTGTGATTGCCGAGTTCGTGACCTTCGCGAACCATGCGAGCGCAGAGCTCGGGATGTGCCTCGGCTTGCTTGCCGACCACGAAGAACGTACCGGGCACGCCGAGCTCGCCGAGCGCGTCGAGCAGCGCCGGCGTACGTGCGCCATCGGGACCGTCGTCGAACGTGAGTGCGACGACGCGGCGATCGCGGTCGCCGTGCGATGCGGTGTTCATCGCCCAGTCGACGGGCCCTTCGAAGCCACCGTAGCAAAAAAGATACGCGAGCCCGACGGAAGCGGCCGATGCAAGCGGTGCGATGAGGAGCGGCAGCAACATGCTCGCAGGTAGTGCGAGCGCCATGCCGGGCCAAGATTCGCGGAGTTACCGCGAAGTGCCAGTTCTTCAACGGTGAACAGCTACCGAGCTGCCACCATCGTCACGACGAGCGCGGCGATCCCTGGCACCGCCTGGACGAACAAGATCGTGCGCGAGGCCGTCGCCGCGCCGTAGAGGCCGGCGACGATCACGCAGCCGAGGAAGAACAGCTTGAGGGAAGAACCGAACGGCTCGCCCGCGGTGAGCGACCACACGAGGCCCGCAGCGAGGAACCCGTTGTAGAGGCCCTGGTTTGCCGCGAGCGACTTCATCGCGACCATCTCTGCGAGCGGGCGCTTGAAGGTCTTCGCACCGTACGGCGTTGCCCACAGGAACATCTCGAGGACGAGGAAGTAGACGTGGAGGATTACGACGAGCCCGACCAACACGTTCGAGACAGTGCCCATGGCCCCAGCCTAACGCAAAGCGAGCGTGATCTGCGCGAGCGCGTCACCCGCAACGCGTTCGAACGCCGCGCGATCGATCGAGAGCACGAGATCGCCGGGCTCGTCGGCATAGCTCCTCGCGACCGGGCTATCGTCGAGCACGTAGCCGAGCTTGTCGAACACCCGGCGCGAGGCCGTGTTGTGCGGCACGATCGAAGCGTAGATGTGATGGAGCCCGAGGATCTGAAATCCAAACACGTGGATCATCGTCGCGAACTTCGTGCCGAGGCCTTTGCCCTGCGCACTCGTCGCGCCGATCATGAACGCGAACTCGGCGGCACCGTCGTGGATCCCGCGCAGATCACCATCGCCCGCAAACTCGCCGGCCTCGAACAGCAGGAACGAGCGCGTGCCCTCGTCGGCGGCTTCTTCCCACATCTCGACGATGTCCTCGGGATCGATCTCCTCGGTGTGACCCATCAGCTCCGCGTTGCGCGGCTCGTTGTAGCCGAGCGCGAGCGCGTTGGCGTGTATGGCGACTTCTTCGAGCGACGGCTCGCACGCGGCAAGTTGCCCCTCGCTGTTCCAGTCGATGCGGTAGCCCACGGTCGCGAGAGCGTAGCGTAGTCTCGCGGCCATGGCCGAACCGTGGGATCGAATCGAGGCGGAGACACGTGGCGCATTTCACGGCGAGGGCAACTTCTTGCTGCGCGCGTATTCGGAGTACATGCCTTCGCCGTACGTCGGGATCAAGCCCTACGCGCCGGAGCGAGGCCACGGCGCGGCGACCTTCGGAACCAGTGATGCGAGCGCGCTCGATGTCGACGAGTACGAGCAGGCCCACGATCTCGAGCCCGGGTTGGACCGGATCGCCGATCACCTGGTGCTCGAGCTCGGGCGGCTGCTGCGCGGCGAGCCCCACGCACTGTCGCAGACGCTGCTCGCGAACAATCCGGCGTGGCCGGCCGAGCTCGCGCAGGCCGCCAAGGAAGGCAAGCTATCGCACGATCCGCTCGTGATCATCATGGCGCTCGCGCTGTCGCGCTCGCAGGATGACAAGGGCAACGATCACTGGACGCTGTTCGGCGGGAGCCACGAGGGTCCGGCGCGCCCGTTCTGGCGCAACCTCGGCGAACTCACGGTGCAGAAGATCCTCGACCACGCGGGGATCAAGGGCGACTGGAAGATCTACGCCGCCGCTGGCGAGCTCGATGCGAAGCTCAAGGAGCGCATTCTCGGCAAGACGCCGATCGAGCAGGTCCACGCGCTCGTCACGTTCGAGCCGTTCGCGCATCTGCCGGCCGAGGTTCGCAAGGCGTACCTCGCTGGCTCGCTCGCGCTCGTGCCCAGTCCGGCGAGCCTGGTGTTCTTCGAGCACCCGCGCTACCGGAAGCTCGCGGCCCAGCTGCCCCACGCGATGCAGATTCCGCTGCTCCATCTGTTCCCGCGCGTCGAGGCGAGCTGCGCGATCCGGATCCCACAATCGGGCTGGCTCGACGAGACCGATCCGTCGCAGGAGGAGCACCACCATCGTCACGGCCACAAGATCGCCACGCACATCGTGCGGACTCATCGCTGGCAGCGGATCGCGCGCGATGCCGATATCCACGGCGAGGGCGCGTTCACCGACAAGGTCTCGACCGCGCTGTTCGCGACCGATCCGGTCTCGATCGATCTCTACAACAAGCCGCTCGCCCGCAACTCGCAGGTCTGGGACGAGCATTACAACCTCGTGCTCGACGGACCGCGCGCGTCGCAGAAGCAGATCCTGCACGCCGCCGACGTCGTCGGTCAAGGCGGCCGGTTCGGCTATCGCATGTACTACCCACCGATGCGCGCGGGCGTGCGCGAGCTGTTCTGGCACCTGCCGGTGATCGCGGCCTCGGGGCGCGGTCGCCTGCGCGATGCCGCGCTGGGCTACGTCACGGCCGAGCTGCCGGGCGCGCAATCGCTCGTCTTGGCGCCGCACCTGTTGGCGCGACCGGAGCACGTCGCAGCGGCACGGTTGTTCGAGCGCGATCCGGGCCACGTGCGCCACACGACCTGCCAGAACGTGAGGAAGCTGCTCGAGGCCAAGGAGCTGCTCGGCCCGATCTCGCCCGCGCACGCACGGTCGTTACTGCACGTCGAGAAGCAGACCGCGCTCGATGCGTGGCTCGACGGGCTCGCGGCGCACGCGAGCGATGCCAAGCGCGGCGAGCAGCTCGTGGAGACGCTGCGCGGCTGCCTCCTGAAGAAAGAGGACAAGCTCGCTCCGCCTCGCGTGATCGATCAGCTCGGCACGCGCGCGTTCGAGGAGCAGATCTGGAATTCGATCGCGGGCCTCGCGCACGGCGAGTTCAAGCAGAAGAGCAACGGAGATGGCATCACCGTGAACCGCGGCAAGGATGGCGGCAAGGCGGCGAAGGCCGCACACGTCCACGTGCACGGTCGCCGCGATCTCGATGCGCTCGGCGATCACTTGCACGAACGCTATCGCGCGCTGATCGCGGCGGCCGGCATGGAGGGCAAGGCCGAGTGCGTCGATCATGTCTTTCGCTGGGAGACCGATTTTGCCTATCCGTGGATGGAGGGCTGGGCCGCGAACATCGCCAAGCCCGCCGAGCGAAATATCGTGATGATCATCCCCGGCAAGAATCGCCAGCAGGCGGTCGTGATGGGGGACCACTACGACACCGCGTACATGGAGGACGTCTACTACGAGGAGAGCGGTGGTGACCTCCTGCGTGCACCCGCCGCGGGTGCCGACGACAATCACTCCGCGACGACGGCGCTCCTCCTCACCGCCGAGCGTCTGCTGCCACTCGCGAAGGCCGGCATGCTCGAGCGCGATGTCTGGT
Source organism: Kofleriaceae bacterium (assembly GCA_043759355.1). Taxonomy (GTDB): domain Bacteria; phylum Myxococcota_A; class Polyangia; order Haliangiales; family Haliangiaceae; genus JABFXX01. The sequence goes on along the minus strand of JAYVLQ010000010.1, from coordinate 2,625 downwards.
TGGTCCACCTGACCGGCGAGGAGTACCCGGCCGATTGCATGGGTGCGCGTGCGCTGTGCCAGGCGCTCGTCGAGCGGCGCTTGCAGTTCACGGGTGAAGACAAAAAGCCGCGCGATGTCTCGCACGTCGATGTCGTCGCCGCGTTCGTGCTCGACATGATCGGGCACAACACCGAGCGCGCTCGGGATGTCTTCATGATCGCGCCCGGTGAAGGCGCGGGCTCGGCGAAGCTCGCGCGCCGCGCGTTCCACGCGAACCTCGCCTGGAACGAGCTGGCCGCGAAGTGGAACCACGATCGCAAGGGCCTGCACCGCGCGCAGCGCATGCCCGATGGCCCCAAGCATCCGGCACCACCGCCGTTCGCGCACCTCGCACTGCACGGTGAAGTGCGGGTCGAGTGGGAGCCGCGCTCGGCGCTGTTCAACACCGATGGCCAGATCTTCAGTGACCTCGGCATCCCGGTCGTCTTGTTCATGGAAAACTACGACATCAGTCGCAAGGGCTACCACGATACCCACGACACCATGGCGAACATCGACCTCGACTACTGCGCCGCGATCACGGCGATCGCGATCGAGACTGTCGCGGACACGGCATGCGCCACCGAGCTCTAGTCTTTCTCGCGCTCGCGGCGTGCAGCTCGCCGGCGCCCGCACCTGCACCCGCGGCGTCGGGATCGGGCACCTACGAAGGCCGCCCGATCGCTCCGACCATGAGCTACCTCGGCGCCGACTGGCTCGAGCGCCCCGAGCGCGCCGAGCGCGAGCAGCCCGATGTCGTGCTCGATGCGCTGAAGCTCGCACCCGATAGCACCGCCGCCGATGTCGGCGCGGGCACCGGTTACTTCACGGTGCGGCTCGCCGCGCGTGTCAAGACCGTGCACGCGAGCGACCTGCAGCCCGAGATGCTGCGCATGCTCGATGCGCGTCTGGTCAAAGACAAGGTCACGAACGTCACGCTGCACCGCGCGACCGACCACGACGCGGGCCTACCGGTCGCGTGCTGCGACCTCGTGATCATGGTCGACGTCTATCACGAGCTGTCTGACCCCCCGGGCGTGATGAGCTCGATCAAGCGCGCCTTGAAGCCGAACGGCCGGCTCGTGCTCGTCGAGTATCGCGGCGAAGATCTCGCGGTCGCGATCAAACCCGAGCACAAGATGACGCTGCAGCAGGTCAAGAAGGAGCTCGCGAACCTTGGTTTTCACTTCGTTGATTCGCTCGAGATGCTCCCCGATCAGCGTGTCGTGGTCTTCAACCAAGGTTAGGGGCTCCACGCGATCCGTCACGGGCAGCGGCGGCGACCGGGATCTGTCACTCGCGATGCTCCTGCCGCTGGGGCTTGCGGCGCTGGCGCTGCGAGCAAGGCGTAGACGCTGACGTTCCCCCCGCCCGCCGCTGCACCCGCGTTCGGGGGTCGTGCGTGGAGCGGTCAGCGCGTGCGGTTCACCGCGTGGAGCCGGAAGTCGAGGTTGCTTTCGCCGAGCTGCACGAGCGACGGATCGCGCGCAGTCAGCGCCTTGGCCAGCGAGAGGTACATCGCCGACTTGCTCGGCGCGGCGCACTGCTGGAGCAGCGCGCGCGACAGCTCGGCGTCCCTGGGACAGTGGATGATCCTCTTGCGTTTGAGGAGGTCGCGCGCCGCAGCGAGCGGCATCAGGCCGCGCTTGTCGGGCTTCCAGTCCCCCGCGCGGCTGGCACGCAGCGCGATCTTCGTGCTCGAAGCAGGAATGGTCATGGCGGTGCTCGACACCGTCGGCACCGTCGGCACCGTATCAGCCAACCCATGGCCGCCGCACCATGAGTCGTGCATCTGCCCGGTTGACGTGGCGTTCTGCGAGGCCTGCGTGAATGGAACGAAGGGACGTCCGTGGCCCGCTCTTCACGGGACGTGCGCGCGCGGCCTGATCGGTCGCGTCGCCGCCCTCTGGAGTGAGCGGAGGGGTCCACCACAAGCTTTCTGCGGGGTCAGGATCCTCGTGGATGCAGCGAGAGCGATCATCAAAGCTCTTCGCGAAGGCCACGACCGCCTTGTGGAGCCCGGCCACCTCCTTCGCGCGCGAGCCGGGTGCGAAGCTTCGGCTATGCGCCGCACGACAAGCAGGAGGCCGACGCCGCGCTCGACCGTTCGATCGCGCGGTTCGGGTGGCCGACCGGCGCGAAGTCTCCAGACTCGTGGCCAAACGATGACCTCGTCTCGCGCGCGTCCCCGTTCTCGCTCGAAGCGATTCGCTATGCGCTTTGACAACCGCGCTCTGTGTCCGAGATCCGGACAGCTAATCACTGAACGTCCGGCCGACGGACACCGCGGCCGACATCGCGTTCCCAAACTACCAAGATCGCTCGAGGGAGCACGTGGCACGGGACCTGCCTCTCGCTGTCGGCGAACATGCTCGCCGACCACTCCTCGCCGACGACAATACATGCTTATGCACGCCGCCAGCCCGAGACCACGGTGCTCTACGGCGTCGTCCGCGAACATCTCGCGACGTTGTGCGACCGTGCGCGCGATCGATCGGAGCACGGCTTTCTCCTCGCCCGAGATGGCGATCTGCTCGGCCAGGTTCTTGGCGTGTTCCTGCGCAAGGTGTTCGCCTGGCAGCGTCGCCGGGCATGCGCCCACGGC
>JAYVLQ010000009.1:0-5286 GCA_043759355.1 Kofleriaceae bacterium | reverse complement strand
GCCGCGTTCCGTGCATTCGGCGTGACCGTGATCGAGGCGTACCCGGGCGGGGCACAGGATCTGCTCGGCCTCGGCCGCAAGCAGCACGGGCTCGAGCAGCTGCGTGCGGGGCTCGAACGCGAGCTCGCGCTCGAGGGCGACGAGAGTCATGACGAGCTCGATGCCGTGACCTGCGTGATCGTCGGCTGGTATTTCCTCGCGGGTCGCTACCGCGCGTACGGCGATCCGGCCGAGGGCCAGATCATCGTGCCTGCATCCGAATGATGATCTTGATCCGTGGAAAGATGATCTTCGACTTGAGGCCTTCGCGATCGAGTACAGCGCGGGTCCAGGCGATCACTTGAAGGCGAGTGGCTTGCCCGCTTTGGCAGCGGCAGCCACGTTCTTGCCGGCCTCGGACCACGGCGTCGTCGACTTCGCGGTGACCGCGGTGACCGCGGTGACCGCGGTGACCTTGTCCTTCGCGCTCGCGATGTCGGCGGCGATGCCAATGAGAGGTAGACCGCGGTCGTGGCCGTACCATGACCACAACAGGCGCTGCACCGATGCGATCTCGACCTTGCAACCGCACGCGGCGATCGCCTTGGGAAAGCCCTCGACGATCAATCTCTCCTTCTCGACGCTCGTCTGGGCAACGCCGATCTTGGTGAACAGGTCGGTTACTGGGCAGTCCTTGAAGATTTTGTCAGGGACGGTCGGTGGCCGTTGCGGGTCTCTCGGATCGTAGAGCTTGGCCGCCTTCTTCGATGGGTCGACCGGCTTGGCGAGCTCGGCGAGCTCCTTGTCGACGGCTGACGGTGGCGGGGGCGAGGTCTTGCCCGGCGTGCCGGCCGCAAACACGAACGTGACGTGAGCATGGCCCGAGGCCGCGACCGCCGTGACCACGGTGGTGACGTCGGTCCACCGCACGGCGCCGTCGATGATGATTAGTGTGTCGGTTGTCTTGTCGGCGGCAAGCGCGTCTTCGACCCGCTTACCGTGGTCCTCGATCGGTAGCGTGCTGAGCAAACGGCCCTCGAACGTGACTCTTGTGGCGTTGACGAACACGACCGGCGCCGCAGCGATCGGTTTCGCCGACTCTCCGTCGAGCTTGGTGAGCGTGGCGCCGTCGGCCATCAGCGGGCTCGGGCCTTCAGCTGTCAGATCGCCGAGCCACGCCCCCAACCTGGACGTCGCGTCGGCGCACGCCGGATCAGCCGCCGTCGGTGTCACCGCAGATCCGGATCGCGAAGCGACCTTTGGCTCTGGCGCCGGATTGTCTTTTTTTCCGGTACAACCGAGGACCGCGATCACGACCAGGAGATACCGCATCGCGCGAACGTACCCCGGATCGGCTTAGCGATCGCGATACGGCCCACTTCGACCATCGCGACCGTGCGGCCACGACCCTCGTTCGGTCGCCCGCGTTGATCACGATGTCGGTCGAGAGACTCCAGGCGCACTGGAGGATCGCGGAAAGATCAGCGCGGCGAGTCCTGGGTTCGTTACTCGAGCGCCTTGTGCGTGTCGTCTTCGATCGCGTCGAACGTCACGTCCACGTCCTTGGTGTATTTGTTCCAGTCCGCGTCAGGGGTGGCAGGCATGGTGTCGATCTTTGCCGAGAGCTGCGCCTGGCGAGCGCGGAGCCCGATGACCGTGTCCTTGGACTTCGCGTCGGTCTTGGTTCCGAGAGACGAGACCAGCGCGTCGAGCTTCGCGTAGCGCTCCTTGACCGCGGCCGCATAAGCGACGCGCGCTTGGGCGAGCGTGGTCTGCGCCGAGCCCAGCTGCTGTTGTTGCTGCACGAGCAGCTTTTGCTTGTCCGCGATCTCCTGTTGCTCGCGCAGTAGATCGCGCTTCTTCTGATCGATCTCTTCCTGATTCTTTGCCAGCTGTTTGCTGTTCTCGACAACCTGCTCGTGCGCTTTGCGCAGGTCTTTGCTGGTCTTGTCGGTTGCCGCGTTGTCTCGGTTCCCGCAGCTCGCGACCACGAAAAGGACGAGCAAGATCAGTCGGCGAGCTTTCATGGCGCTACCGTAGCGCGTCGATGACGGCAAAGCCCTGTTCGAGCAGAGAGAGAAGTCACCTCGTCGGGCGCGAGCGGAATGTTGATGCCGGGCGCGGCGACGAGCGCCCTGAGGTGTGCTTGCAGCTTCGCCGCATCATCGGGGGTCGAACGACGGATCGTGACTTCGCCTGGCACGCCGCCACCCTCCCTCACGCCTTCGACAGCTGGCGCGTCGGCTCGGTGTCGGCGATGGGGCGTAGTCGTGGCGTGAGTACGTCGAAGGCGAACGCGAGCGCATCGGACTTCGCGGGCTATTTGGCGCATGCCGCCGACCGCGCCTCCGACAGAGACGATCAGGAGCAACCCGATCATCAAGAGCCAGCGACTCGTCCGACGTGGGGGCGTAGAGGACGCGATCGCTCTCGACCTTGATCGCGATGTCGGTCGGGTTCGATCCGGGAAACGGCAACCGTGCGGCGAGCAGCTGATACAGCGTCACGCCGGGCGCCCAGATATCGGTGCGCACGTCGACATCGCGCGCGGCTTGGATCTACTCGGGCGACATGTAACCCGGTGAGCCCATCATCGTCTGGTTCTGTCGGCTGTTCTGCCTGTTCGCCGAGCTCGTGATCCCCAACGATCATCCGTTGCGAGATATCGATCGCGGTGAGCATCACGCGCGTGGGGTCGCACGTGCTCTCCGCGGGCTGACCGTTCAGGCCTCGGCGTTGTTGGCTGCGCGCGTTGCCGCACGCAGCGTCGTCATCCGCTGCGACCACGCGGCGACCCTCGGGCGCTTCATGATCTCGGCGTGGACCGGAAACTCGGCGACACAGGTGAGCGCGCCGTGCACCGCGACGTCGCCGAGCGCCATCGCCGGTCCGGTCACAAAGTCCTGCTCGCCGAGCCAGCTCTCGAAGCGGTCGAGGCTCGCCGCCACCCACGCGTGGCCATCCTCCCTGCCGTGCTTCTTGAGGATGCGCTTGGCGATCTGATGCATGATCAGCGAACCACCCGCTCGCACGCCCACGTTGTGGAAGAACCCGAAGTTCGAGGTCCGCGCCGTGACCTGCGCGGCCTTGATCGCCTCCCGCCAGGTTCCGTAGATCACCGTCGGCAGCGCGGCGATCAGCTCGTCGTCGACCCACGCCTCGATCTCGGTGCTCTTCGCGGCTGCCACCGGGTCGGTCGGAGTGAACGAGTGGGTCGGGAACTGCGCGTCGAGGTACGCCAGGATCGTGGTCGAGTCGAACACCAGCTTCGTGCCGTGTGCGAGGACCGGGACCTTGTTCGGAGCACCGGCGGGCAGCGCCGGTAGCTCCTTCTTCGTCATCGGGTTGACCTCGACGACCTCGTACGCGAGGCCCTTGAGCTCGAGGCCGGCGCGGACCTTGTGGCAGAACGGACAGAGCGCGAACTGGTAGAGCGTCAGGGTGTCGGCCATGGGCGCGCGCACCATACGGCGCGGATCAGCTCGGCGCGAGCAAGAACACCGCCGGTACAGCCAGCAATCAGTCTGAGCGCCTTGCCCGCGCTCGAAACTGGCATGATGGCCCGGTGTCCGAGCCCCGCATCGTGTCGCTGTTACCGTCCGCGACCGAGATCGTGTGCGCGGTCGGCGCCGAACGGCAACTCGTCGGCATCTCCCACGAATGCGACTTTCCGGATGCGATCCGTGATCGCCGCGTGCTCACGCGATCGCGGATCGATGTTCACGGTACGAGCCGAGCGATCGACACGGCGGTGCGCGCGGTGATCACGGACGCGCTGAGCATCTACGCCGTCGACGAGGCGGCGCTTGCCGCGCTAGCGCCCGACGTGATCGTGACCCAGGACCTGTGCGAGGTCTGCGCCGTATCTCTCGACGACGTGCGTGCCGCGGTCGCGCGCCTTGCGCATCGTGACGACATCCGGATCGTGAGCCTCAGCCCGACGCGGCTCGACGACGTGCTTGGCGATATCGGACGCGTCGCCGACGAGCTCGGACGACGTGATCAAGGCGTGGCGCTGCGCACCCGCTTGGAGCAGCGCATCCGAGCGATCGCCGAACGCGCAGCACGCACAGACGCGCGGCCGCGGGTCGTAAGTCTCGAGTGGATCGATCCGCTCATGATCGGCGGCACGTGGATGCCGGAGCTGATCGAGCGGGCTGGCGGCGTTGCCATCGGCGCCGTCGCCGGGGCGCCCGCCCCGACGATCGATGCGGCGGAGCTCGCGGCGCTTCGCCCGGACGTCGTCGTCGTCAAACCGTGCGGCTTTTCGCTCGAACGCGCTCTGATGGAGCGCGACATCATCGAACGAAGCGTGGTCGCGGCCGTCGGACCGCACGCTCGCGTCTACGTGACCGATGGCAACCAGTTCTTCAATCGGCCGGGACCCCGGCTGGTCGAGTCTCTGGAGATCATGGCAGCATGCGTGCATCCAGATCTGTTTGTCGACTTCGCGTCCGCACACCCCCGGACCAACGATTTCAGCTCTCACGAATCACCGCTGCGCTCGCCGCTCCGAAAAGCCGCATCGACCAGCCTATCCTCCGTCGGCATGTGCAACGGACGTTACGACCAGGAGTGCCAGCACCACGCGCGTCATCGTCGAGGAACCTACCACGCGACTCCCGATTCGGATTACGCTATCGCTGGTGAGGGCAGCCCTCGTGGTGATGTTACTCGTCGTGGCGCGACGATGACAATTTCATGATGTACTACAAAAATCTCGACCGCGTGCCCGAGCACCGCGACGCGCGGAGCCCTCTGATGCGCGCCGCAATCGTCATCGCGTTGGTGGTCGCCGCGTGTAGCAACGACCGAGGCATCTTGGTCGAGGTCAACTCCACCGATCCGATCGTCGCGAAGATCCGGCTCTTCGTCGGCACCGGTGATCCGACCACGGCGAACCTCACGATCGCGGGTCCGCATCACCTCGATGGCGCGGTCTACTACACGCGCGATCCGCACGACTCCGCGGATGTCGTGGATCTCTCGAGTGGGCCTCGCGTCGCGAAGTTCCTGTACGAGACGAGCGACGATATCCCCCTCGTGATCGCGGTCGGCTACGACGCGAACAACCAGCCGGTCACCGCCGGGCTCTTGAACAACCTCGTGGCGCCGACCAAGAGCAACCAGGTCAATGCGTACGAGATCGTACTCGATACCAGCGCCGCGATCTCGGTGTTCGGCACCACCGGCGAGGTCCACCTCGGGTTGTGGAGCCGGGCCGATGACACCGCGATGAATCCATACACCGCGCAGTGTGCGGGTGTTCAGCTCGGTCACGACATGCCCGCGTACTTCGTGGTCAGC
>JAYVLQ010000008.1:0-3024 GCA_043759355.1 Kofleriaceae bacterium | reverse complement strand
GGACGCGCGACCTTCTCGGCCTTCTCGAAGTTGAGGGTGAGGTACGGGCCACTCTTGCCCTGCTTCTCGAACGCGAGAACATTGTACGCGGCGTCGTCGCTCTGGAGCTCGCCCTTCCACAGCGGCGCCTGAACGGTCTCTTTGAGCTTTTGCTTCGCGGTCTTCTGCGGGACGGCTTCGAACACGCCCTTGAAGACGTCCGGCGGGTACGTGTTGCGATCGCCTCGCGGTGGCGCGAGAAACACCTCGAGCTCTTCGCCGCGTTTGAACGCGCGGATCTCGAAACTGACCCCGCCGAGCGAACAATCGCCCTGCATGTCCGGCTGGGAGGGCTTCTTCTTGTCTTTGTTATCGAACAGTTTCCCGTGGTCTCGGACGTGTTCGTTCGACATGGCGGCGCCATGTAGAGCACATTCTCACTCGAAGGAGTAGGGTGCGCCCCGGTGTTCGCTGAAGGCCTTTCGGAGCCCCTGCTACGCGCTGTCGCAGAGGCCGGCTACAGCGAGCCGACCGCCGTCCAGTCTGCGGTGATTCCCGAGGTGCTCGCCGGCAAGGACGTCTGGGCAAAGGCCTCGACCGGGTCCGGTAAGACGGCTGCATTCGTGCTGCCGATCCTCGAGCAACTCGCACGCGAAAAACTCACCGTGCCGCGACGCACGCGTGCGCTGATCCTGGTGCCAACCCGCGAGCTCGCGACCCAGACCGCCGCGACGATCGCATCGTTTCGCAAGCACCTGGCGCAGCGGCCGAAGAGTGTGGTGATCCTCGGTGGCGTTTCGATCAATCCGCAGATGATGGAGCTGCGCGGCGGCGCCGAGATCGTGGTCGCGACGCCAGGTCGCTTGCTCGATCTGGTCTCGAAGCATGCGCTCGCCCTCGGCAGTGTCTCGCAGTTCGTGCTCGATGAAGCGGATCGGTTACTCGACAACAACTTCTCGGAAGAGCTCGCGCAGATCGTGATGCTGTTGCCGGCGCGTCGCCAGACGTTGCTGTTCTCCGCGACGTTCTCGCCGGCGGTGTCGAAGCTCGCGAAGAGCTTGATGCACGAGCCCGTGCGCGTCGATGTCACCGATGCGCCGGCCGATCTGCCCGCCATCAAGCAGCGCGCGATCGAGGTCGATATGCCGAAGCGCACGCAGCTGTTGCGCCATCTGATCGATACGAACACGTGGGACCGCGTGCTCGTCTTCGTCGCGACGCAACACGCAACCGAGCACGTGACCGAGAAGCTCAAGGTCGGTGGCATCAACGCGCTCGCTCTGCACGGCCAACTCTCGCAAGGCGCACGCACGCGCGCGCTCGATCTGTTTCGCTCGTCGGGCGTGCAAGTGCTCGTCGCGACGGATCTCGCTTCGCGCGGGCTCGACATCACCGGCCTGCCTGCCGTGATCAACTACGATCTGCCGCGATCGCCGAATGATTACGTGCATCGCATCGGCCGCACCGGTCGTGCCGGCGAGACCGGCATCGCGATCAGCTTCATCACCGCTGACATGCGCGATCACTTCGCACTGATCGAGAAGCGCCACGCCCACTACATCGTGCGCGAACGGGTCGGAGGCTTCGAGCCGACCGAAGAGCCTGCGCCGCGAGCCGTAGATACGACCGGCGGTGGGGTCAAAGGACATCGCAAGAGCAAGAAGGACAAGTTGCGGGAAGCGGCGGCGCGCAAGCCCTAGTCTAGCCCTGCCCTGCCCTGGCCTGGCCCTGGCCAGCCGTGGCCTAGAGGTCGCGCGCCATCGCTTCATCGACGATGCGCTGGATGAACACGTCGTAGCGCATGCCCGCCTTGTGCGCGGACTCGGCCGAATCGTGGCCGTAGCTCAAGTACGGGTTCGCGTTCGCCTCGATGAACCACACCTCGCCGTCGTCGGTGAGCCGGACATCGATGCGCGCGTAATCGCGCAACCACAGCGCGCGATAGCTCGCGTAGCACGCGGCCGTGAGCTTCTCTTGCGCGGACTTCGGGAGCTTGCGCGCGAATACGTTGCGAATGCCGCGGCGCTTGCGGTAGCCCATATCCCACTTCGCACTCTGTGTCGCGATGCGGTCCTCGGGGCGCGAGCCGGCCTTGTCAAACACCATCTCGACGGTCGGCAGGATCTGGACGTTGGCCCCGTTGCCGATCATCGTCGCGTAGAGCTCGCGACCTTCGATGTATTCCTCGGCGATCGCGGCCTGCGCAAACCGGTCGTGGATGAACTGCACGCGCTCCGTGAGCGCCGCCATATCGCGGACGATCGAGGCTTGCGAGATGCCTTCGCTCGCATCCGCCGCGAGCGGCTTCACGATCAGCGGGAACCGCAAGTTGATCTCCGACGGCACGTTCTCGCCGACGCGCCACGACCGGAAGCTCGGCACGTTGACACCGTGATACGCGAGGATCTTCTTGCTCATGCCCTTGTTGCGCGTGACGAGCAGGGCAAGCGGCGGCGCCCCCGTGTAGCGATAGCCCTCGGCCTCGAGCAGGGCAGGCACCAGGTAATCGAGTTCGGAGTTCGCGAGGAACGCCTCGGTTGCATTGAACACGAGCTCCGGTTTCATCTCGGCGAGCCGCGCGCTCATGTCGCGAAGGTCGTCGTGCACGCCGAGAAGCATCACGTCATGCCCGCTCTTCTGGAGCGACTTCGCGACCTGGTACTCCATGTCGGGCTCGACCTTGGCGCGGTTGGTCCACTGCTCGTTCATCGCGCCCATGTGCCGGTCGGGCGACCAATCGGGATAAGGCGTGTCGAAGACGACTGCGATTCGCATGGTTCGCTGCGCGAAGTTTACTACGCTTTACCCGATCGTTAGCTGATCGACGACATCAGAGACGCCTACGATGCCGCGCACGCGATCCGGAATGCTCGTCAGCGCAGATGCATCTGCCACGGTGCCACGTAGTGTCACGCGAGCGCGATCGATCTCGACGGTCACGCTTGTCGCGTCGCCGCCGAGCTCGGCTTGCACGCGGGCACTCAGTGCTTGCTCGTCAGCATCGAGCGCACGAAACCCCTCTCTTGCTTGCTGCAGCTGCTCGGG
>JAYVLQ010000007.1:0-50701 GCA_043759355.1 Kofleriaceae bacterium | reverse complement strand
ACCGGTTTCGATACGATCAGCGTGTGTCTCTCGAAGGGCCTCGGCGCACCGGTCGGTTCGGTCGTCGCGGCGTCGAAGGCCCTGATCAAAGACTGCCACCGCGCGCGCAAGATGTACGGCGGTGGCATGCGCCAATCCGGCATTCTCGCTGCGGCTGGGTTGTACGCGCTCGACCATCACCGCACGCGGCTCGCCGAAGATCATGCGAATGCGAAGGCGTTCGCCGAGGCGCTCTTTGGCAAGCCGCGGATCGCGGTCGATCTGTCGCGCGTGCAGACCAATATCGTGATGATCGATGTCGAGCGCGGCGCCGCCGCCGTGATCGAAGCGGCGAAGGCCAAGGGCGTGCTACTCGGCGCCGCGAGCTCGAAGAGGATCCGCGCGGTCACCCACCTCGATGCTGATCGTGCGAGCGTGCTGCGTGCGGCGGCCGTGATCGCCGAGGTCGCGTAGCGAGCGTGAGGCGCGGGCTTGCGGTCGCGCTGATCTGCGCGTGCTCGGCACCGGCGACCTTGCCAGAGCTCGTCGCGGCTGAGCACAGCGAGACGGCGGGCGATACGGAAGGCGCGCTCGTCCACTATCACGCGGCCCAACAGCGATGCAGCTTGCTGCAACCACCACGACGCGCGAAGCAAGCGTGCAGCGAAGCGTTGCTCGGAGAGGCGGAGCTGCTCGAGCACGCGCAGCGGCTGGCTGCCGCGCTCGCGGCGTATCTCGCGATTCCGGATCGCGCGCCCGACGATCCGATGACCGCGGCGACCGCGACCTATCGCGCCGGCAAGTTGCAGCTCCACGCCGGCAAGACTGTCGAAGGATGGTCGCTGTTGTGGAAGGTCATCACCGCGTATCCCGACGAGCCGCTCGCCGCCGATGCCTGCAAGACATTGCTCGACGATGGTCGCCATCGCGCACCGGAAGCGCTTGCCGACGAGATGGGCAAGCTGTTGAACGCGCGGCCCGAGACGCAGGTAGCCGACAACCTCGTGTGGTCGATCGCGGACCTCTACGCCCACGAGCTGAACGATCCGGCTACCGCGCGCGCGTACTACGATCGTATCCCGATCGATTTTCCCGAGAGTGGCCTGCGCGACGACGCGCGGTGGTTCGCGGCGAAGCTGTCCGAGGAGCTCGGCGATCCCGCGGGTGCGGCCACTCGGTTGCGCGCGCTCTTGAAGACGCGCGAAGTCTCATTCGGGGTCGGCAGCTACTTCTCGGTCTGGCTCGACGATGCACAGCTCGAGCTCGGCAAGGTCCTGCGCGATGCGCTCGATGACCTACCCGGCGCGGCCGCCGCGTTCCGTCAACTTCCGAAGGACTACCCCGCCTCGATCTTGCGCGACGATGCGCTGTACGAGCTCGCGGTCACGCTCGGCAACGCCGGCGACCACGCGGGTCGATGCCGCGCGATCGCCGACCTAATCGAGCTCGAGCCCGACTCGAAGTACGTGGCGCGTGCGAAGGAGCTCGGCTCGTGTCCGTAGCGGTGCGGTTCGCGCACGTCGCGAAGCGTTACGACCGCCACGAGGTCCTCGCCGATGTCTCGCTCACCGTCGAGTGCGGCGCGAAGCTCGGCCTGATCGGGCCCGCCGCATCGGGCAAGACCGTGCTCGTGAAGCTCCTGTGCGGGCTCGAAACCGTCTCGAGCGGCGAGCTCGAATTACTCGGCGCGAATATCGTCGGCCGACGCGAGACAGAGCTCGGCGAGCTACGCAAGCGCGTCGGCATGCTGTTTCAGAACTACGCGCTGTTCGATTTTTTGACTGTCGCCGGCAATGTCGCGTTCCCGCTCGAGCAGCGCGGCATCGAGGCGGCGGCGATCGCCAAGCGCGTCGCGCAACGCTTGCGTGCCGTCGGGCTCGCCGGGAGCGAAGCAAAGCTCGCGAGCGAGCTTTCGGGCGGCATGAAAAAGCGCGTCGGCATCGCGCGCGCCACGGCCGCGGATCCCGAGCTCGTGATCTACGACGAACCGAGCGCCGGGCTCGATCCGGTGACGACGCAAAAGATCTACGACTTGCTCGCGGCCGATCAGCAGCGCACCGGCGCCACCGTGATCGCGGTCAGCTCGGATGTCACGGCGCTCGCGACATTCGTCGACGAGATCGCGTTTTTGTATCGCGGTCGGATTCACTATCGCGGTCCCGCCGCCACGATCGCCGACGCGCCCGATGCGCTCGTGCGCCAGTTCGTACGCGGCGAGCTCGAGGGGCCGCTCGATGTTTAGAGCGATCGGCGCCTCCGCGAGCAGGCTCGCCGAGGAGATCGGCGGAATCGTCGTGATGACGGGCCAGGTCTTGCGCGCGCTCGTGCCGCCGCGCATCGATCGCCGCGAGCTGGTCAAGAACCTCTACAAGATGGGCAATCGCTCGGTGCCGATCGTAGTGCTCACCGCGTTCTTCGCCGGCGGCTTGATGACGATCCAGGCCGGACCGTTCGTGAAGAAGCTCGGCGCGACGTCGCTCGCCGGCTGGGGCGCCGGCTACGCGGTGCTGCGCGAGATCGGGCCGATCCTGATCGCGCTGATGTTCTCCGGTCGCGTCGGCGCAAACAATACCGCCGAGCTCGCCACGATGACCGTGACCGAGCAACTCGATGGCTTGCGTGCACTCGCGATCGATCCGGTGCGCTTCCTCGTCGTACCGCGGGTGATCGCGATGATCGCGATGCTGGTCGTGCTCACGGTGATCGGCGATGCGGTCGCCCTCATCGGCGCCGGGGTGGTTGGTCGCGTACTGCTCGACATCGACCGGGCGACGGTCATTCACAGCTTCGCCGACAACTTGAGGCCATACGACTTCCTCCACGGTGTTTACAAATCGTTCGTGTTCGGAGGCGCAGTCGCCGTTGCGAGCTGCTACTTCGGGGTCACCGTGAAGGGCGGCGCGGTCGGCGTAGGCCGCGCGGTCAATAACGCGGTCGTCGCCTCTGCAGTCTCGATCATGTTGCTCGATTTCTTCATCACCTATCTCTCGGCATGATCGGCACACTCGTCACCCACCTCGGAGCACGTGCGATCGCCGCGGCGCGCACGGCACACGAGCTGTGGTCGACCTTCGTCGCGACCGTCGCCGGCGTGATTCGTGGCGGACGCCGCAAAGGCGAGGTCGCGCGGCAGATGTACGCGATCGGCAATCGCTCGCTGATCTTCATCCTCATCACGCTTGGCTTTCTCGGCATGGTGATGACCTACGAGGCGTGTCTCCAGCTCTCCCGGATCACCGGCGATTACTCTCAGATCGGCCAGCAGCTGCTCCGCCTGATCGTGTCCGACCTCGGCCCAACCCTCGCCGGCATGATGCTCGCCACGCGGGTCGGCGCCGGCATCGCCGCGGAGCTCGGATCGATGAAGGTGACCGAGCAGATCGATGCGTTGCGCATGAACGGCGTGTTGCCGATCGACTACTTGATCGTCCCGCGCTTCCTCGCGTCCCTCGTGATGACGCTCGCGCTCGTCGTCGTCGGCAGCGCGGCGATGTATCTCGCCGGCGGCCTGGCCGCGCACTACTCGTTCAACGTCAACCCGCACATCTTCTTCGATCTTTCCGCACTGCGCATGCGTCACGTCGCGCTCTTGCTCGTGAAGTCACTCGCGTATGGAGCGACCATCCCGATCGTCGCGGGGTTCTGTGGCTTACGTGCTCGTGGCAGCTCCGAGGGTGTAGGCTCGGCCACGACGGCAGCCGTGATCGGTTCGAGCTTCGCGGTGCTCGCGCTCGATTTCGTGCTGTCGGCGAGCGCGCTGTGGATCTGCGGCGGTGACCTGTGAGCTTTATCGAGTACAAGGCGGTCTCGAAAGCGTTTGCCGGCAAGCCCGTGCTGCGCGACCTGAACCTCGCGATCACCAAGCACGAGGTGATGTTCATCGTCGGCACCTCGGGCGTGGGCAAGTCCGTTGCGATCAAGCACTTGATCGGCCTTTTGCGTATCGATAGCGGCGAGATCTGGTTCGATGGTGCGCGCGTCGATCAGCTGCCCGAGAAGCAGCTCGCGCCGCTGCGCCGTCGCATTGGCATGGTGTTCCAGAGCTCGACGCTGTTCGATTCGATGACCCTCGCCGAGAACGTCGCGCTCCCGCTTCGCATCCATCACAAGCTCTCACACGAGCACGCACTCGCAGATGCCCGCGAGCGGCTCGCGCAGGTCTACATGGCGGACTACGCCGACCGCCATCCGGCCGAGCTCTCGGACGGCATGAAGAAGCGCGCGGCGATCGCGCGCACGCTCGCGCTCGGCCCCGAGGTCGTGCTGTTCGACGAGCCGACGACCGGTCTCGATCCGGTCAGTGCGCGCCGCATCGATCGCCTGATCCGCGAGCTCGCCGAGAAGCTCGGCGTGACCGCGGTCGTCGTCTCGCACGATCTCACCTCGATCGCGCGCACCGCGGATCGGGTCGCGTTCCTCTATCAGGGCGCGGTCCACGCCCTCGCGACCCCTATCGAGCTCGCCGCATCGGCCGACCCGGTCGTCCAGCAATTCATCCGAGGCAAGTCCGCGGGGCCGATGGAAACGCCTGGATTCTAGGTGCAGGTCCTGTCGCCGTCTTCGCAGGTCTCGGCGTCAACTCCGAGCGTGGCGCACCGGTGTCGCCTCGCGCGATGCGATCACGGTCCAGCTCGACTGATCACTGCTTGTCGGCGGGCCGGTCGATGATCTTCCACGGTTGACGCTTCATGATCTTGCCGAGCTCCTTGGTGTCCTCCGGGAACTCCGGGTCGCGCATGATCTTCAGGAGTGAGCCCTCTCCGCGTTGAAGGCTGGTTTGCACGGCCGCGATCTGCGCGAGCAACGGATCGACCTTGGCAATATCCTCTTTGACCTTGTCGATCGCGAGCTCCACCCCCGCGACGAGGTCGTTGCCCTTGCTATCGAGCCGGCCGCGCAAGCGAGCCACGTTCGCGCGCAGTGTCTCGGCGCGCGTGCCGAGCTGATGTAGTTGTGTCCGCGCGGTCCCGGCGAAGGCCTCGGTCGCCGCGATGACCGCGCCGAGGTGTGCCAGCCCCGCATCACCACCGAGGCCGCGCTCGCGCAGGAGCGTGATCTGGACGCGCAGGCCGGTGAGCTCGGCGAACATCGGCGCGATCATGTCGGCGTGCGCGACCGCCGTCGGCGATGCCGGATCGAGGTGCGCCGAGAGCTCCGCGAGCTGCTGGAGTAATGCATCGAGCTCGGGTTTGACCTCGGCCTTGAAGGCGGCGAAGCCGTTCAGGTTGTCCCACGTGCGTTGCAACACGCGATCGATGCTCGGCGGATCCGCGCCGACGAGCTGGTCGCCCTCGTGCAGCATCGTGCCTGCCTTCGCGACGGGCGCCGGGCCGAGCTCGAGGTAGCCTTCGGCCAGAACTCCGCGCGACGCCACGAACACCTCGCCCGCGCGATCCAGCCGCTTTGCCTCGCGCGCTTGGATCGCGACCGTGACCACCACGCCCGCGTCGCCGTGCAATGGCCCCGGTGCATCGCGCGGCGATAGCGCGATGCTCTCGATCTCGCCGACCGTGTGACCGGCGACCACGAACGCCGCACCTTCGTGCAACGCTCCGGCGTGATGGAAGTACACGCGGATGCGCGTGTGACGGCGCCACTCGATCCGATCGTAGACAACCACGAAGAACCCGATCGCGGACGCGAGCAAGCCCATCGTGACCCAGCCAACGCGACGCGCGAATTGGTCGTCTATTCCTTCCAGAACAGCTTCCAGGGATTGCGTTTGAGATCGCGGATCAGCTCGCGCAGATCGCTGTAGAGCTCGTCCTTCGAGAGCAGCGCACCGGCCGTACCCTTGCCCGCCCGGAGGTCCGTGACCGCACCGTTGACGTTGTCGATCAGGCCGCCCGCCTTGCTCGCCGCGGTCGCCGCCTTGTCGGCCGCGCCGATCGCCGTATCGATCCGCTGCTCGGTGATGATGCCGGTGACGCGTGTCGCATCGGTAAGCAAGGCTTGAGCGGACGGAGTGAGGGTCGCGAGCGAGCTCTGCGCGGTCTTGAGTGTCGCGTCGGCATCGCCGAGCAGTGCCGCGACCGGGCGACCGTCGCCGAGGCCATGGTTGACCTTCGAAAGCGTGATCTTCGCTTCCTTCGCGACGTCGGCGGCCGAAACGATCAGCTCGCCGATCTGGTCGTGGCGCTCGACGAGGATCTTGTTGATCTCGGCGACCGCACTCGCGCTGTTGCCGAGCAGGTGCTTGATCGCATCGCGATCATCGTGAAGCACCGCGGACACGCCATCGAGCACCTCGTACAACCGCGCCACCACGAGGTCGGTACGCGGCGGATCGTGCACCGCGGGCGGACCGTGGATGATCGACTTCGCCACGATCGCCGGATGGTCCCAATCTCGACCAGGTACGATCTCGAGGTACTGCTCGCCGAGCACTCCGGCCGTGTTGATGAAGAACTCGGCATCGCTGCGGATGCTGTCCTTCGCGCGATCTTCGATCCACGCGGTCACTCGCACCTGGACGCGCTTGCCGGTCTCATCGGGCTTGCCGCCGAAGAAGTCGACGCTCTCGATCTTGCCAACCTTGATGCCCGAGACCTTCACCGGCGCGCCGGGTTGCAAGGCGCCGATGTAGTCGTAGTCGACAGCGATCGTGTAGCCCGAGCGCAGTGAGAAGTTGCCGAGAATGAAGATGAAGGCGACGAGGATCGCGGTCGCTACCACGATCAACACGCCGACCTTCCACTCGAGCCCGCGGTCGGTCGACATCAGGAGATCGAGCATAGCGCCGAAACTGAACGAGCCCCCGTTGCCAGGGGCTCTCGTCGTTACTCGGTGCTGGTCAGCCTACTGCTGAGGCCAACCATTCCCGCCTTGCGGCGGGTAGCCACCCCCGCCTTGCGGCGGATAGCCACCCCCGCCTTGCGGCGGGTAACCACCGCCGCCTTGCGGTGGGTAGCCACCCCCGCCTTGCGGCGGGTAGCCGCCCCCTTGCGGAGGATAACCACCGCCCGGCGGCGGGTGACCACCGCCCGGAGGGCGGCGACCAGTGATCAGCGCGGTCGCTTCTTCATACGCTGCGGGCGATGCCATCATCAGCACGCCGAAGAACGCGAGGATACGCACCGCGACGTGCGCGCCGAACAGGATCGCCGAGATGCCCATGTGCTCCGTGAACACACCCGCGAGGATCAGGAACACGACCTGGAGCGGGAGCCACAATATGAGCACGGCTGCGATCAACGGCCCGAACGCATCGATCGACTGCAGCGCTTGCGGCAGTTTCTGCGGCGGCACGACGAACAGGATGCAAAGCACACCGAGCGTGGTGACGATGAAGCTGATCAGGCTGTTTAGGACCATCAGGATCCCGCCATGGAAGCCAAACACGTAGCTGAACATGTCGATCCAACCAGGCACGAGCATGCCTGCTCCGACCGCGATGATGATGCGCGCGATCTGATCTTGTGGTTGGGCGATGCGTGCGAGGAGACCGAACACGAGCACGGCGTAGCCGAGCATGCCGAGCGCCGCGCCCGTTGCATGACTGGGTCCCGGGAGACTCGAGAGCACGAACAGGCCGATGAAGGACACCACGAACGGGATCCAGTGCAGAACCATCGGCGGCACTTGTTGGCGGATGTGCGGAGGCGCTGCTGCGACGAGCAGGTACGAGCCACCCGCGATGATCGGCCAGACCACGAAGTCCCATTTCGGGAGGGCCGACGAGAACGGGAACAGGACGGTCGGGCTCAACGTCAGCGGCACGACGATCGAGATCAAGAGCGCGATACCGGCGATGAACAGCGTCGTGCGCTGCAGCGACGGATCACGCAGCCGCGCGACCGGAATGCCAAAGATCGTGCCCGGTGCCGACTGCGGCATGCCGCGCGCCATGTTGTCGAGCGGACCCGGAAGATCGTGCGACGGCGGCGCGAATGGATTCGGAGCCTGCGGATATCCCGGCTGCGGTCCACCGAAGCCTTGCTGCGGCTGGCCGTAACCCTGCGGCTGCCCTGCCGGCGGATACCCTTGCGGCTGACCGGGCGGCGGATACCCTCCCTGTTGTTGCGGCGGCTGACCGTAGGCTTGTTGCGGTGGCGCACCATACGGCTGCGCACCATACGGTTGCGAAGGCTGGCCGAAATCCTGCTGCGGCTGGAAGCCCGGCTGACCTTGCTGACCTTGCTGACCGGGCGGCGGATAACCACCTTGATGAGGAGGCACGCCGTACGCCGGCTGACCACCGGGTGGCGGATATCCACCTTGTTGTTGCGGCGGCTGACCGTACGCTTGTTGGGGAGCGGCCGCCGGAGGTTGATACGGTTGTGGGGCAGGTACGGCCGGTTGTGCACCGAAGCCCTGCTGTTGCGGCGGCTGAAAACCCTGCGGCTGGCCGTAGCCAGCGCCCGGGTTCGTCGTGCTGCCGGGCCGCGGAGCGCCTGCGGGTGAGGCTGGACGCTGCGCCTGCGGGATTTGCGGCGCGGCGTAGCCAAACATGGTCTTCGCGGGTGCCTGAGCGCCGCCCGGCGGTGCGGCTGCCTGCATCGGCGGCATCGGCCGGCCGCAGGTGCCACACGCCGGAGCGTTCATGAGCACCGCCGCTCCGCAATATGGGCACGGCCTAGTTGGTGTCGCCATTGGGAATTCCCCTGTCCTTTCGAGTCGCAATGGTAATTCGGCAACCCGAGTGAAAGCAAACCAACCACCACACGGTTTCGGTCCACCGAGATCCGCGGTGCGAAACTAAACAAGGCATACTACAAGACGTCGTGGCTCGTAGGCTTCCCGTCTTCGATGCGCAGCGAGGCGAACCGGTCGAGATCCGGATCTCCGAGACGCGGCTGCGTGCATTCGCGAGCGAAACTATCGCCGCGGCGGCACTCGCGAGCGGGACCCGCGTGATGTCGCGCTCGCTCAAGTATCATCGGCCACGCTCGTTCTTCTGTCTCGAGGGGCACTGCAGCGGCTGCCTGGTTCGCCTCGACGGCGTGCCAAACATGCGCGCATGCCAATCGCCGTGCACGCCCGGTGTGGAAGCGGCCGGGCAGAACGCATTTCCATCGACCGAGGTCGACTTGCTCGGCGCGGTCGATTTCTTGTTCTCTCGCGGCCTCGATCATCACACGTTGATGACGGGTTCCTCGGTGCTGAACAAGCTCGCGAACAAGGTGGTGCGCCAGCTTTCGGGCCTCGGCAAGTTGCCGGCGCGCGATGCTGGTCCCCTGCCCCCCGTCGGCGAACGCTCGGTCGATGCGTGCGTGATCGGTGGAGGTCCTGCGGGCCTCGCCGCGGCCCTCGCTTGCGTGCGCGCGGGGCTCTCGGTGGTACTCGTCGATGATCAGCTGCGTGCGGGTGGCAGCTTGCGCTGCGACCCGAAGACGGGTCGCGACCACGCGGACCGGAGCGTCACCGAGGTCGTCACGGCAGGCGTCGAGCTGCTCGAGCGATCGACCGCGATCGGCTATTTCCCCGAGGACGATGGCGGTGTGCTCGCGGTCGCGACGCCAACCCAGCTGATCCGCGTCCACGCGCGTGGATGGATCTGGGCGACCGGTGGCTACCCGGTAAACCTGCCGTTCGCCGATAATGATCGTCCCGGCGTGATCGCCGCGCGTGCGGTCGGTCGCTTGCTTGTCGACCACGGCATCCTCGCCGGCGACAAGGTCTGCATCGTCGAAGTGCCCGAGCTCGCGGCCGAGACCACGCGCCTGGCCTCCGCACTCGAGGCCGCAGGCGCCGACGTCACGCGCATTCCCCTGGACGATGCGAACGGCACGAAGGGCCGTAGCTGGGTGTCTTCGGTCGAGACCTCGCGCGGTCGGATCGATTGCGATCTCGTCGCGGTCGCCGCAATTCCGTCACCCGCCTCCGAAGGTCCGCGCCAGCAAGGCTGCGAGGTCGTCCTCGATCCCGATGCGGGCGGATTTCGCGTCGTGATCGACTCGCACGGTCAGACCTCGGCTGCGTCCGTGTGGGCGTGCGGCGACGTCACGGGTTATCGCGGGCCCGCAGAGTCCGCGATCCACGGCGCACTCGTCGGTGCGCGCGCGGCCGCCGCACTAGGAGGACGCTAGTGGCCAAGAAGATCATGCTGTGTCGCTGCGAGGACGTCACGCTCGCCGACCTCGAGCATTGCGTCGATCGCGGCTACCTCGATATCGAAGAGGTCAAGCGCTATACCGGCTTCGGCACCGGACCTTGTCAGGGCAAAGAATGCCTCGGCCCGATGGCGACGCAGCTCGCGCGCCTGACCAAGAAAGCACCGAGCACGATCTCGCCGTTCACGTCGCGTCCGCCGATCGCGCCCACCCCGCTTCGCCTGCTCGCGAATTCACCCGATGCGCATCGGTTCGATGACGATTTGCCGGAGCACGACGCATGAACGGCGCCGCACCGCCCGATGCAGACGACGAGGACGACGCCAGCCGGGCGGATCGATCGGGCGAGATCAAGCTGCCGCCCACGCTCGAGAGCTCGGGCCCGGTGCCCGAGAAGGCAGAGATCGTGATCGTCGGTGGCGGCGTGATGGGCCTGTCGATCGCGTACTACCTCGCGATGATGGGTCTCGAAGACGTCGTCGTCGTCGAGCGCGGCTATCTCGCGGAGGGTGCATCGGGCCGTAACGGCGGCGGCGTCCGCCAGCAATGGGCGACCGAGATCAACATCCGGCTGATGCAGCAATCGGTCGAGCTGTGTCAGCGGTTCGCCGTCGATATCGGGGTCAACGTGTGGTTTCGCCAGGGCGGCTATTTGTTCCTCGCGCGGAGCGCAAAAGAGGTCTCGCGTCTCGAGAGGAACATCGCGCTCCAGAATCGCTGCGGCGTCGCGACGCGCATGCTCGATCCCCAGGGTGCCAAGCAGATCGTGCCGGAGATCGATCTCACCGGCATCGTCGGCGCCTCGTACAATCCGACTGACGGGATCTTGTTCCCGTGGCCGTTTCTGTGGGGCTATGCCCGTCAGGCCACCGCCCGCGGCGTGCGGATCTTCACGCAGACACCTGTCACCGGCTTGGCGAAGCGATCGCAAGGCGGCTACGAGGTAGTCACCGAACGCGGCACGATCGCGGCGCGGCGCGTGATCAATGCGTGCGGCGCTTGGTCGCCCACGCTCGCGAAGATGATCGGCGTCGAGATCCCGACGTTCCCGATCCGCCACGAGATTTGCTCGTCCGAGCCGCTCAAGCCATTCCTAAAGCCAATGGTCTCGGAGCTCGCGAGCGGTTTGTACTGCAGCCAATCGATGCGCGGCGAGATCGTCGGCGGCGTGACCATTCCCGGCCACAGCTCGACATACGCGAAGGGCTCGACGCTGGAGTTCCTCGCGACCTACTCGCGCCGGCTCGTCAAGCTGATGCCGATCCTCGGCGACGTCAAGATCCTGCGCCAGTGGGCGGGCCCGTACGACCAATCGCCGGATGGCAATCCGATCGTCGCGGCGACCCGCGAGCATCCGGATTTCTTTCTCGCGTGCGGCTTCGTCGGGCACGGCTTCATGATGGCGCCGATCGTGGGCAAGCTCTACGGCGAGTGGCTGACTGGCGGCACGAAGCACGAGATCTTCGAGCGCTACACGCTCGATCGTTTCTACGATGGCTCCGGTTCGGCGCACCCCAAAGAAGATTTCAATATCGGTTAGTTACCGTAGAGACGTGCTACACGAGAAGGGTGTCGCTCCTCGCGTCCCACACGATCGGCTTTATCGGCGGCGGCAACATGGCCGAAGCGCTGATCCGCGGGCTCGTAAAAGGCAATCACCTGCCGGCGAGCCACGTGCTTGCCTCGGGACCGCGACGCGAGCGGCTCGACGAGCTCCACGCGAAGTACGCGATCGAGACGATGATCGACAACAAGGCGCTCGCCGAGCGCTGCGATCTCGTCGTGCTCAGCGTCAAACCACAGATCCTCGACAAGGTGCTGCGCGAGATCGGCGACCGCTTGAAGAGCGGCACGCTCGTGATCTCGATCGCGGCCGGCGTCGATACGGCCACGATCGAAGAAGCGGTCGCGGACGGCGTGCGCGTCGTTCGCGCGATGCCGAACACGCCCGCGCTCGTCGGCGCCGGTGCTACGGCGATTTCGGCGGGCAAGCACGCGAGCCCCGAAGACCTCGCGACCGCGCGCGCGATGTTCGATGCGGTTGGCATCACGGTCGAGCTCGACGAGAGCCATCTCGATGCAGTCACCGGGCTCTCCGGCTCGGGGCCCGCGTACATCTTCTTGATCCTCGAAGCGCTCGCGGATGCCGGCGTCAAGGTCGGGCTCGCGCGCCGCAACGCGCAGCGGCTCGCCGCGCAGACCGTGATGGGGTCCGCGAAGATGCTCATGGACCTCGACGAGCATCCGGGTGTGCTCAAAGACATGGTCACATCGCCGGGCGGCACAGCGATCGCCGGCCTTCACACGCTTGAAGAGGGCGGTTTGCGCACCACGCTGATCAATGCGGTCGAGACCGCGACGAAGCGTGCGCGCGAGCTCGGTCGCGGCAGCAAATGATCCGCGACGTCGAGGGCGGCGTGGTCCTCGACGTGCTTGTCCAGCCGCGTGCCTCGCGCGCGAAGCTCGGCCCGATGCACGATGGTCGGCAGAAGGTTTCGGTCACCGCACCCGCGATCACGCGGTCTGCCCTGATCGCCGTGATCGGGGGGTGTACCGCTTCGGTCGGCACGATCAATGTCTCGCTGATCACCGCGCCGGGATCGAGCGTGATGACGAACGTCCAGACACTGCGCTTCCTGATCACCGATCCGCATCAAGAGCAAATCGCGAAGCGCGGCAGCGACGGCAAGTTCCAGATCGACGTGCAGTTCGACGCCACGGATACGCGGGGAGCAATCATCGTCGACGGCATGGATTCCAGCGACACCGTGATCGCGAGCGGCGCGACGCCGCCGTTCCCGCTCAACGGTACGAATGCGAACGTCGTCGTCTACATGGCGGCGCCGAACTCGATCGCGGCGGCGCCGACCTCGCTCACGCCGGCGCGCTCGGCGGTCGGCACGGCTGCCCTGTCCTACGGCGCCGCATTCGCCGGTGGCCTGCTCGCCGACGACACCGCGAGCGATGCGACCGCGATCTACAACGCGTTCGATCACTCGTTGACCGCGGGTGTCGCCCTGCCCGCTGCGCGCAGCGGGCTCGCGGTCGGGCTCGGCTCGCTCGGTAAATTCATCTACGCGTTCGGCGGCAGCGACTCGAGCGGCGCGCCGACCGACACGCTGTCGCGGTTCGATATCACCGTGTCGCCGGCGGGCGCGATCACGGAACTCGGCAGCTTCTCCGGCCTCGCGCGCACGGGTCGGCAGGCAATCTCGATCGGCGACGAAGACCTGCTCGTCACCGGCTCGCCCGCCGCGACCATCAATGGCAACGCCCTGACCGTCACCGCACGCACCGATGTCGCGAGCTTGCCGTCGGGCGGCGCCGCCGTGACCGGCAGCGACGGGATCGCCGCCGCGATCTTCGCGGACGCGACGGGCGTCGCCCGGTTTCGTAACGGCCAGTTCGGGACGCTCGCGCTCCCCGCCGCGGCGCGCGACGGTGTCGCAATCGCAGCGCTGGCCGGCGGCAAGGTCGGCGTGATGTGCAATGGCGCGGACCTGATCCGGATCGACGCTGCGACCGGAACGGCAGAGACGTTTGCCAACCTGCCGAGCGAGCTGCGTGCCGGTTGTGCCGTGGCCTCGACGACGCGCTACCTCGTGATCGCCGGTGGCACCAACGCAACCGGCGTCGTCGCGACCGCCGAGATCTACGACGCCGCGAGCCTCGCGCTCGTCGGCACACAGCCGCTCGTGGTGCCGCGCACCGGGGCGACCGCGACGCCGTTGCCGAATGGCCAGATCCTGATCGTGGGCGGCACCGATGCGACCGGCGCACCGATCGCGACGCTCGAGCTGTTCACCCCGGATTCGGCCGAGTGAAGCAGCCGCTCTACTGGTTCGGCTGCATCGCGACCGCTGTCGCGCTCGTGTGGTTCGAAGCACCGAGCTGGCTCGCGCTGTTCAGCGGGCTCGCGATCGCGCTCGCCACCCGGATCGAGCGCCCGAACCAGCTCAAGCTCGTCACCACGCTCGCGCTCCAGCTCGGCGTGATCGCGCTCGGCGCGAAGATGAACCTCGAGACGATCCTGCGGGTCGGCGTCAACGGCGCGCTCGTCACGGCCACCGGGCTCGCGCTCGCGGTCACGCTGGGTACCGCGATCGGTCGCTGGCTTGCGGTCCCCAAAGACACGTCGCTCTTGATCGCGCTCGGCACCGGCATCTGCGGTGGTAGCGCGATCGCCGCGGTCTCGAGCGTGATCAAACCCAAGGATCACGAGATCTCGATTGCGCTCGCAGTCGTATTCGTGCTGAACGCGGTCGCGCTGCTGCTATTCCCCATGATCGGCCATCTGCTCGGGATGTCCGAGCAAGTGTTCGGCCGCTGGGCCGCACTCGCGATCCACGACACCAGCTCCGTCGTCGGGGCGGGCCTTGCCTACGGCAGCATCGCGCTGACCGTCGCCACGACCACGAAGCTCGCGCGTGCGCTGTGGATCGTACCGGTCACGATCGTGACCGCGGTGATGCGGCCGAGCTCTGGAAGCCTCCGCGACGTGAAGTGGCCGTGGTTCATCCTCGGCTTCATCGCCGTCGCCGCGCTCGTCACCTGGGTTCCGGCGCTCGCTCCCTATGGGCCGCCGGTCGCGACCGTCGGCACCCGCTCGCTCCTCGTCGCGCTGTTCTTGATCGGGCTGTCGTTCTCGCCGAAGGCGCTCGCCAAGGTCGGCCCGCGGCCGTTCTTCCTGGGCATCATCTTGTGGGTCATGCTCGGCGCGGTCTCGATCCCCCTCGCCTATTGGTCGATCTAGCAGATTGCCTTCAGGCGAGGATCCGGCGCACTTCGGCGACGAGGTGCTCGGGGCCAAGGTCCTTCGAGATGAAGCCATCGAGCTTGGCGTCAGCGGCGCGTTCGCGGAGCTCGGCATCGGGCAGCGTCGAGAACAGGAAGATCTTCGCGGGCACGTCGCGCTCGTGGCGCAACACGGCGGCGACGTCATCACCGAACAGCTCCGGCATCTGGACGTCCATCAAGATCAGCTCGAAGCCATCGGCGCCGTGGGCGGCGACTTCTTCGACCGAACCGCTGGTCTCGACCGTAAATCCGGCGGCCACGAGCACGTGCTTCGCGGTGGCCAGGATGATCGGGCTATCGTCGACGACGAGGATACGCTTACTCACCACACGATCTCCTCGCAGAGATCGTGCAGCCGCTGGGCGAGCGCCTCGGGACCTTCATCCTTCGACACGAACCCATCGGCGCCGACCTCGCGGACGATCCGCTCGAGCTCCTTGGGCGCCGCGCTCGAACAGATGATGATCGGCGTCTTCGCGGTCTGGATCTGCGCGCGCAGCCACGAGCACAGCTCCGCGCCGCTCATCCCGGGCATGTAGAGGTCGGTGACGATCAAGTGCGGCTTCCAATCCATGACCTCGTTGACAAACTGGCGCAGCGAGCTGAGCGCATGCACTTCGAAGCCGACCGCCGTGAGGTGCGGTTCGAGCACCTGCAACGTGAGCTCGCTGTCGTCCAGCAGCACCAACCTCGGCACCTCGCGAGGATAGCTAATTCTTCAGCCTGTAGGTGGTCGCGGCGCGAATGGCGGCATGCAGCTCGGCGAACGAATGCATCTCGAGGTCCGCCACGACGAACGTCCCGTCGTCGAAGGATTCGATCCAGCGCCCCGTCGGGCCCCCCGCTCCGTCGCGCACGCCGTGATCGATCTCGACCGCCGGGGCTTGGTTCGGGTTCCAGCGGATGGCGGCAGCGTTGCGGGTGACCGCGCGGACGATGCCGACCTCATCGACTGCGATCGCGAGCGCCGCGTTTGGAATCGGCGCGACCTCCGCTGGCCGAATCGCCCCGCGGACGATCGCGGCGCGCGCGAGCGTCGCATCGCGGCCGGCCGAGACGATCGAGGTCGCGCTCGTCGCGAGCGCGGTGACCGCGCCGGTGTGTTGCATCACGAGCACTCGCGCCTTCGTATCGATCAGCTCGCCTTGGCGCGGCCAGGCGAGCACGGTTCCGCCATTGCTGCCGACGACGATCCGGTCCGCCGTCACGATCACGAAGTGCGTATCGCCGACCGGCCCGTCGAGCGCCGCGAGCTGCGTGCCATCGGCGACGCGCCACACCCGGATCACGCGATCCTGGCCTCCCGAGACCACGAGCGTGTTCGTCGGATCGATCGCGACCGCATCGCTGCCGTTCGGATGGCCAGCGAGCGCGGCGCGCGGTGTGCCCGTCGCGGTGAACATCGCGATCGGCCCGAGCGAGCTCGCGACCGCGACCAGATCGCGTCCGGCGGCGATCTGCTTGATGATCGCGTGAAGCTCCTGGCGAACCGGTTTGGCAAGCCACCACGTGACCACGCCTTCCGCGGTGCCGGTGACGACTGTACCGTCGACGATCGCGACCGCGGTCGGTCGACCATCGACATGACCGAGCTGGGTGTACCGATCTGTGGCAAACGTCCAGGCCCCGACCTGCCCGCTCGTATCGACCCACGCGAGCATCGAACCGTCACGCGCGACCACCATGCGTTCGGTCGGGGCACCGCGGGTATCGAGCACCGTCGAAGCAATCGTCGCGAGCTCCCAGCGCCGCACGACACCATCGCTATCCGAGGATAGGAGCGACGAGCCGGCGAACGTCACGTGCCGGATCCCACCGGTGTGGCCGTGCAGTGCGATGACCTGACCGGTCGTGAGGTCGCGTGCTTCGAGCTCGCCATCGTCGGCGCCCGAGGCGATCCAGCGCCCGTCGTTCGAGATCGCGACCGTGCGTGCCTGTGCATGAAAGTGTGCGAGCGGCTCGGTCTTGTCGCCGATCACACGCGTGACCACGCCACCGACCCCACCGAGCAGGGCCCACGTGCCATCGGTCGCGAACACCGCGCGCTTGCAGTTGAGCCCGGTCGCGGTGACGCGCTCGACGACAAACGCCGCGCCCTCGCGCTTCCACCAGTGCACCGCGCCGTTGCCGTCGACCGCCGCGGCGTGCGCGCCATCGGTCCAGGTCTGGACGACATTCTTGGGCACCACGACATCGATCTCCGCGCCACTCGCGACATCCCACTGCGCGACGTGGCCATCGTGATCACCGGCGACGAGCGCGGTGCCGTCGGCGGAGAATGCGACATCGCCGATCGCGGACTTCCCATGTGCGAGTAGGTTGCCGGGCGCGGCGCCCTTCGGCCACAGGAACACGTTGCCGTGATCATCACCGCTCGCGAGCCACGCGCCATCGCGCGACCACGCGAGGTGCTGGACATCACCGACGTGGCCGGCTAGCTGGGCGAGCAGCGTGCCGCGATGATCGACGACGCGCAAGTCGCCGTCATCGCCACCGATCGCGATCTGCGAGCCGATCGGCGCGGGTCGCGCGAGGTGGCCGCGCCCCTTCGCCGCGTAGATCGGGCGTTGATCGGGATCCCATACGATCACGCGCCCGTCGTAGCCGGTGCTGACAAAGCCCGTGCCGGGTAGCGGCTCGATCCAGTGAACTTCATCGGCGTGGCCCTTGAGCACGTCCTTCGCGACGCCGCGCGCGACCGCCTCGTGCGCGATCGCCCACGCGGTGCCGGCATCGACATCACGCGGTGTGAGCGTCGCGAGCCACGCGAGTGCTTCGGTCGGATCGCGGCCGAGCGCGACGCGCGCCTGGCGCAGCACGAGCTGGTTCGTGCGCGACTCGAGCTCCGCACGCGCGCTCTCGGTGTGCGCTTGCGCAGTTTCAGCTGCATGTCGCGCGTGACTCGCATCGCGCCACAGCACGGTCACGATCGTGGCGAACGCGGCGAGCGCGATCGCCGAGCCCGCGAGCGCGGTCGCGAGCACCGGCCGGCGACGCATGAAGGCGCGCGCGCGCTCGAGCGAGGTCGGCGTGCGGACCGACACCGGCTCGCCATCGCGGAACCGCTGGACGTCCTGGGCGAGCGCGGCGACCGACTGATAGCGCCTGGCCGGATCCTTCGCGAGCGCTTGCTGGGTGATGGCATCGAGGTCGCCACGCCATTGCGGATCGCGCTTCGCGAGCGAGATCGGTGGGTCCTCGCAGATCATGCACGTGAGGATCGGCAACGGTACTTCGCGCGTCTCGTACGGCAGCTCGCCACACGCGAGCTCGTAGAGCATCACGCCGAGCGTGTAAACATCGGTGCGGACGTCGACTTGATCCGCGCGCAGCATCGCCTGCTCGGGGCTCATGTAGAGCGGCGTGCCGATCAGCTCGCCCGCGCGCGTATGGGCTGGCGTCTTGTCGTCATCGGCCGCGAGCCGCGCCACGCCGAAATCGAGCACGACCACGCGATGGTCTTTGGCACGTACCATCACGTTCGAAGGCTTGAGATCGCGGTGGATCACGCCCTTGAGGTGCGCGTGTTGCACGGCCTCGCACAGCGCACCGAACAGATCGAGCTTGCTACCGAGCGTGAGGTGTTTAGCGAACTGGTCCAGCGTCGTGCCATCGACGTGCTCCATCACGAGGAACGGAAGCCCGTGGGCCTCGCCGGCTTCGAGCACGCGCGCGATTCCCGCGTGATCGAGGCGCGCCATGATCTCGGCCTCGGCGGTAAACCGCGCGAGCGCCGACCCCGAGCGGCTCTGCAAGACCTTGATGGCGACTTGCCGGCGCGGCGCGTCCTGCTCCGCGGCGTACACCGTGCCCATGCCGCCCACGCCGAGGATGCGCGTGATCCGATAACCGGGAATCGCCGGCGCATCGAGGTGCATCGTGCTCGGGCGCTCGTTGGCGGTCGCGATCGTCGGCTGCGCGATGCCGGGGCCGAGCTCGGTCCGAGCCAGCGGTTCCACCGGATCTGCCACGCGCCAGTATAGGCTGTTAGTTCGCGGCCAGGCCCGACTTCACGTCGAGGATCCGGCGCGCCTTTCGCCCCGCATCATCGGTCACGACCAGCTCGTGCTTGCCCACCGTGGGGGCCCAGTAGACGCGCTGGCTCGCCGGCGCCGTCGCGACGAGCGCGCCGTCGACGAACCACGTGAGCTGCCCCGCCCGCGAACTTGCCGAGAGCGGTAGGCTCTGCGCGGCAGCCGGTAGACCTGGGATCATCGTGACAATCTGGCCCTCGCCCGGCGTGATGATCACGGGCGCGGCACCACCAACCGTCGCATTGCACCCCTCGCCGAACGCCGGCGCCTCGGGGACCTCGCGATTGCGCGCGGTCAACCACGCGGTGACCGCACTCGGCAACACGACGAAGCTCTTGCGGTGGTACGCGACGGTTGGTTGCTTGCACGCTGGCACGACCGCGGTACCCGCCGGAGCGACATCGAACGCCTGGTGATACGGGCACGGCGTGGTCGGGACTGCGTGGACCGGAGCGAGCACCTTGATACGGTGCTCGCACGAGTCACCCGGGATGTGGCCCGAGTACGCGCAGACCTCGACCTCGACGAGATCCTCGGGTGGCGCGGCATCGAGATGGCGCTGCGAGCGTTGCGCCACGCCCTCGAGTACGTCGAATAGCAGCGGGCCCGCAGCCTCGGAGCCGACGAGCTCGAAGCTCGGTTTCAGATCGACATTGCCGGTCCACACGACCGCGGTGTACGCCGGGCCCGAGCCCACGGCCCACGCATCGCGAAAGCCAACGCTCGTGCCGGTCTTCCAGTGAATCTCGGCGGGCACGCCGTTGACGTCGCGACGATGCGGAAAGTCGGGTCGATCTTTCTGCGCTAGTGTTTCGCGCGTGAGGTACGCCGCGCCCTTGCCGAAGATCGGTTGCGGCACGCCGGTGCGATCGGTCGTGGTGAGCCGGAGCGGCTGATAGATGCCGTCCTCGGCGAGCGTCGCGTACATCCCTGCGAGCTCGAGCGGCGTGACCTCGATGCCACCGACGACCATCGACAATCCGTACTGGCCGGGGACCGCGCGCTCGCTCGCCACGCCCATCCGCGCGAGCTCGCCGACGAACTTTTCGACGCCGAGCTCGGCGAGGAGGTCCACGAATGGAAGGTTCAGCGACCGCGACAGCGCATCCTTGAGCGTGACGAGCCCCGCGAAGTCGCCATCGAAGTTGCGCGGGCGATACGTGCCGTACTGCGTGGGCACGTCGGCGACCAGATACTGCGGCAGCGCGAGGCCACGATCGATCGCGAGGGCGTAGAGCATCGGCTTGAGCGTCGAACCTGGCGAGCGCGGCCGATCGAACATCGCGATCTGACCACCGTGCGTCGCGTCCATGAAGTCGAGGTTGCCGACGAGCGCGATCACTTCACGGCTGTGGTGATCGACGACCACGACCGACGTGCCTCGGATATTCTTCGAGTGAAACTCCGAGACCCGGAGCGCGACCTGCTTCTCGACGAGCGCCTGTTGTCCCGCATCGAGCGTCGAGCGAATGCGCAGCTCGAGGGGATGGTGCGAGCGCAACCAGATCGCGGCGTGCGCGGCCGCGCGGGGCATCGGCCTGAACCGATCGGGGGGAGCATTGATCGCGGCATCCGCGAGCGCCGAGCTCGCATCGACGCCGCGGAACACGCCGCCCGCGATCAGCTTGCCGAGGATCGCGTCGCGCCGGGTCTGCAACCGTTGCGTGTTCGCCGGGCTCGGCGCGTAGCGCTGCGGACCTTGCGGTACGGCGAGCAGCGTCGCGATCTCGACCGGCGTGAGGTGCTGCGGTCCATGACCGAAGTAGCTCCACGCCGCGCTCTCGATGCCCTCGAGGTTCTCGCCGTATGGCGTGCGCGACAGGTACTCCTCGAGGATGTCCTGCTTCGACAATCGGAGATCGAGTTGAATCGCGCGGAACATGTCGATCGCCTTGTGCGGCAGCGTGCGCGTGCGCGGCTCGTACAACCGCGCGAGCTGCATCGACAGCGTCGAGCCGCCCGAGACGCGCCGGCCGTGCGTCACGTCCGACCACGCGGCGCGCGCGATCGCTATCGGGTCGACGCCGTGATGGCTCCAGAACCGCTTGTCCTCGAGCGCGATCAACGCTTCGGCAAACTTCGGATCGACGCGCTCGAGCTCGACGTGCAACCGCCACTTGTCATCGGGCGACAGGAACACGTACGCCGGCCGGCCATCGCGGTACTCGACGACCGCGGACCAGCCCGTATCGCGATCCGGCAGCGGCACGAGATATGCGGCGATGACGAGCAGCACCATCGCGCCGTTCAACGCGGTGATCGCGCGCAGCGCCCACGGCCAGAGCCGTTGGCTCAGAGGAGCTTTCCGGTCCACGGTCCGGCTACCACGACGGTCCCGCCCTTCGAGCGCGCCCACAGCGTCGCGTCGTACATGGCCTCGGCTTCGATCGGTGGCATCGTGAACTTGCCGGCGGTTACCGCACGCACGGTGTAGACGAGCTTCTTCGAGGTGTGTGGTGGCAACGAGCCGAAGGCCTCGAGCCGATCGTCACGCATGTTCATGAAGTCCGCGCCCCACTGCTCCGCGTCCTTCACCCAGTCGGGCTTGGTCGCGCGACCGAGCCGCGGGTTCTCGATCTCGAAGCCCGCGGGCAGCCGATCGACGAGCGCGATGTTCTGGATCGTCGCGCCGCTGGTGTTTTCGATCTCGACCTCGACGAACACGAGGTCACCGAGGTGCAACGTGCCCTTCGTGAGATCGACCTCGGTCGAATCCAGCGTCTTGTACGTGCGGCTCACCGACATGCCATTGCCGCCGGTCTTGAAGTCACGGCCCGGTCGTACGCCATCGCTCGACATCATCAGGAACAAACCCGCCGCACTCTGCGGGATGTCGATCGTGAGGTTCTTGTACTCGCTCGCACGCACGAGCGACCACGTCTTGTCGGTTGACTTGTGCTTGTTCGCGCGCGGGTTGATCACGGCGCCATCGGCGGTGAGGGTGCCCGCGGCCACGCCCTTACCTCGGGTTGCGGTGACCCACTTGCCGAGTCCGGTCACGCCCCACACGAGCTCCTGCGTGTTCCAGTAGCCCCAGCCCGGCTCGCTCGCGAGGCTTTCGGCGACGCGATTCGCGAGCGCTTCGCCTTCCGGCACAGCGCCGAACAGCTCGAAGAATGTCGAGAGCTCGAGGCCACGCGCACGGCGATCCGAGTAGAAGCTCCAGCTATTGATCCGCTCCGGTGCGATCGGCGTCGCATCGACGGCCTTGAGCTCGGCGGCGTAGCGACGATCACCGGCGAGGTACAGCGCGGCCTTGAGGAGGTAGAGATCCTCGGCTTGCTCGCCTTTCGGGCTCTTCGGGATCGCGTTGATCAGCGCCTGGATCCGGCCCTTCTTGCCGCGACCGGCACGGGCGAGCACATAGTGGAGGTACGCCTCCGACTGCTCGTCGTAGTGGTTCCACTTCTCGTGCGCGACCTTCTCGCCACGCTCGTAGGCGGTCACTCGGCCATCGATCCAACCGATCACTTCTTTGAGGCGATCCTCGGGCACGGCGTAGCCCGCCTTTTTAGCGTCGAGCAGCGTGTCGGTCGCGTACGCGGTCGCCCACTCGAGCGGATCGGCCGAGCCCGGCCAGTAGCCGAAGCCGCCCGATGGCGTCTCCATCGAGAAGATCCGCGTGATGCCCGCGAGCACCATGTCTTCGATCTTGAGCTCGGCGAGCTCGGGATCGACATCCTCGACGATCGAGCCGAGGTAGAGCAGCGGCCGCGTCGCCGAGGCGGTCTGCTCGATACAGCCATACGGATAGTGGACCAAGTAGCTCAGGTGAGCGAACGCATCGCTGTACGGATTCGTGGTCAGCCAGAATGTGGTGCTCTCGCTCGTCGGCACCCAGTTTTTGAGCACTGGTTGCTTCGAGAGATCGAGCTGGCCGGCATCGACACGTAGCTTCTGGATCACATGATCTTTCGGACCCGCGGGCAAGAACGGCACCTCGAGCTCGTCCTTGACCGTGAGGTTGCCCGCGGTCGCGGTCACCGTGAGCTTCGCGCCACCGACGGGAATCATCGCCTTGGCCTGGAACACGATGGTGTCGTTCTTGCCGTTCTCGAGCTTGAGCGAGCCGGTGTTCTTGCCGGCAAACGACAGCGGCGCCGGCGAATTTTTCGGCTTCACCAGCCCGACGATCGGCAGATCCGTGCTGTCGAGCTTGATGTTGATCGTGAGTGGACCACCGGAGAGGTTCGTCACGAACACCGGAATCTGGATCTCGTCGTTCTGCGTGAGGAACCGCGGGAACGTGGTCTGGATGACGACCGGATCTTTGACCGTGACCTCGGCCTCGGCGCGACCGACCCGGCCGGCACTCGCGACGACCGCCATCACGCGGACCTGTCCGCGATACGACGGAATCTGGAACGGGATCGTGATCTTGCCATCCGCACCGACCGCGACGACGCCCGAGAACAACGCGACCGGCTTCACGGGCTGGACGCGACCCTTACCGAGAGCGCCCTGCTCCGCATCGGCCATGCCGTCATCACCACCACCGGTTCGCGACGATGCGCCGGCGGGGTTATGCAGCATCGTCCATCCAATCGTCTCGAAGGTCTCGACCGCGAGCGAGCGGCGCGCGAACAACACCGACAGTGGATCCGGCGACTTGAAACTCGTCAGCGACAACACGCCTTCATCGACGACCGCGACCGTTGCGAACGCCGGGCCTTGCACGGTGCCGGCGTCGAGCTTGACGACCAGCGGGCTCGACGAGCGGACGTCCTTGGGCACGTCGATCTTGAGGGACTGCGTGAACAGGGTCGGCAGCACGCGCGCCGAGCTGAGCCCGAATGCACGATCCGGCAGGAACGCAGCCTTGCTTTCAAGGTGCGGATCCTTGACGACGAACGCGCTGACGTAAACGTTAGGCGCGAAGTCGCTCAGCGTGAACGACCAGGTCGCCTCGCCGCGGGTGACATCCTTCCACTCGGCGGTGATCACGTGATCGGTCTCGACCGTCCACAGGATCTTGCCGTTGTACGGGGTGAGGACCTTCACGCTCACGGGTTTGCCGACTTCGATCTCTTTCGCGAGCTGTAGCGCGAGCTGCGTCGGCTTCGCCGGGCGCGGTGTCTGATCGACGCGGTCCTCGCCGTAGCCGCCGTAGGAGTACGAGTAGGGATACGAACCTTGAAGCACGAGCTCGGTCTTGGCCTTGCCCGCCTTCACGCGCACGACAAAGCCGACATCGGCATCCGCGGGGGTGACATCGAACGTGAACTTGCCGCCGGCGACCCTCGCGGTCTTCTTGCCTTCAGGGACCTTGCGTAACCAGCGATCGTAGCGACCTTCGCCGTTGTCCTCGTCGTAGCTGTAGCCGTAGTCGGCCTCGAGATGATCGAGCTCGATCTCGATGTTGGTGACGGCATTCGCGACGGGCTTGCCCTTCCAATCCACGACCACGCCTTCGACGGTGAACGGCACACCGGCCTCGGCCTGCGAGGTCTTCGACCTGAGGCCGAGATAGAATGTCTCGGGGTGCAGCGTCACGGTCGTCGATTTCACCGTCGCGCGACCACTACCCGCTTCGAGCACCGAGGCGACCGCAATGACCTCGCTGGTCTGCGTGAACGTGGTCTTGGCGGCATCGTCAGGGCAGCTGATCGAAAGCTCGCCCTTGGGATCGAGCTGGTCCTTCGTCGCCTCACCGAGCGTGACCGATTTGCCCTTCGGCTCGACGCCGTAGGTGAGGTCCGCGTTCTCGGGCGGCGAGAACCGCGACGGCTTCGCCGTGCATGCGAGTTCGACGCCGCTATCGGCCGCGGTGCCACCGAACAGGTACTGCGCGCTGACGTCGATCGCGATCTTGTCGCCGATCAACATGTCGGGCTGCTTCGGCGCCGCCGTGACCTTCATGCGCTCGGGTACAAACTCCTCGACTTGCACGTCGTATGCGGCGAGCGGCTTCTCCGCGACCGCGAGCGCGACGCGCCAGTGGCCGGTATCAGCGAACGCGGGTAGCGCCTGATCGAGATTGATCATGCCGGCGGCATTGGTCTTGAGGACGAGCCGCTTCACGACCTTTGCACGCGGATCGACGACCGTGACGTCGACAGGCAGCGGCTGCGCCGGCGCCTGGTCTCTCGCGTCGCGCACGATCGCGGTGACATGTGCGGTCTCGCCCGGACGATACACGCCACGGTCGGAGTACATCGCAGCGCGATACGGCGAGTCCAAAACGAACGGGGTGCCGCTCGTCGAGGATTCGGCAACGTCGGCCTTGAGGTCGGCATAGCGAATGTACGTGAGGTCATCGCCCTTGCGTGCGATCAGCGCGAACGGCTCGCTCCGATCCGGATCGCTGTCCGCGTTCGTGGATAGCGTGCAGCCGGTCGTGCCTTGCGTCGAGCACTTCGCGACGACCTTGCCGCTCTTGCGCACCAGGCTGACCTCGACATCCGAGAGCGCGTTCGCGGTGTCCATGTCGAGCGCCCACACGAGCACCTTTTGATCCCACGGCTTGCCCGGCGTGGTGCTCTTCTTCGCGACGAGCGACATGTTCGTCAAGAGCAGCCGCGCGCTCGCGGTGGTACCGGTCGCGACCAGGCGCATCTCGAGGATGCCGCGCGAGGTCGCGGGCAGGAGCGACGCGACATCGAGCCACGTCGTCGATTGGGTGTCCGGATCGCTCTTGAGCGCGATCTCTTTCTTCAGGATCACGTTGCTGGTGCGCTCGTCGGGAGCGTCGCTGTAGTCGTTGCTCAGCCAGAAGATCAGGTTCTCCGGCGGCACTTCACGCACGATCAGATTTACCGCATCGACATTGAGCTGCTTGATGCCGAGGTTCGTCCACGCGGTGCGCGGCAGATAGCGGCCCGTGCCCTGAAACGAGATCGTGGGTTTGCGCGCCGCAACCGAGAACGACTTCGAGAACGGCGCGAGCAACATGCCGCCGTCGACGGAGGTCGCGCCACCATCGACCTTGACCGCATACGTGCCGCGCTTGAACTCGCCGAACACCCGGAAGCCGGCCTTGCCGTTCGTGATGTACATCTTCTTCACCGGCGGGCTGAAGTGGATGCGGCTGATCGCTTCGTCGGTGAGCTGGCAACGCTCCGAGAGGTCGTCGTACGCCTCGCCCTCGTAGGCGTAGCGATGGCCCTTGGCGGCGGCATCGTCATTACAGACGACCTCCATGTAGAAGCCGTTCGAGCCCTCGACCATGTACGCGTTCTTGATCGAGACGCCCTTGTCGGTCGCGACGATGTACTCCGCCGTCGCCGCCGCCGCCTTCGCGGACTGGAGCGATGGCAGGCCCGCCTTGAGCGCGAAGCTCAGCTTCGCGCCCAGGACGAGCTTCGGATCGCTCAGCTGGACGACCACGATGTTCGGGCTGTGGGTCGGTAGCATCGCGACGCCGGTCGCGGCGTGACCGTTGACCGTGAAGGTCATCATCGCCTTCGCGATGTTCGGCAGCACGGGTCCCGAGAACGTGACCTCGGTCGTGACCTTGTGGTTCGCGAGATCGAGGCCGCTCGGCGCCCAGCTGAGGAACTTGAAATCCTCGGTCTTGAACGTATAGGACCACTTGATCCCGGCAGGCGGCTCGATCAGCCCGTCGCGGGTCTCGAGCCGCTCGACATTGATCGTGTACGTCGTGGCGTAGTCGAACTGACGTGCGGGCGTGAACGTGACCTCGGAGACGCCGGTATAGCTCAGCGAACCTGGAACCTCCGGCGTCACCTTGACCTGAGACTTCGAGCTGACCGAACCGATCAGGTCGCGATCGACGATCGGAGTCGCGAGCTCGATCACGATCGCCGTCGGCACGACGTGATCCATGCCGAGCTCGTGGATCTGTGGATCCGCGCGCTTCGAGGTGACCTCGGTGGGCTTCGGTGGCAGGTCGACCGATTTCGCGGAGGCCGATCCGCCGGTCGGACCAGAACCCGGTGACGTCACGTTGTCATCGAGCTTCGACTTGCCACCCTTACACGAGACGAGTGCCGCTGCGACCAGCACGCACGAAGCTAGAACCCTCATGATCAACCTGTCCTCTACCGCTCAACGCACGATCCCCGTCGCGCATTCCTCAGCCACGCGAAGATACACGAGCGGCTTCACCACTCGAGCGTCTAGCCGCGCGGTTTACCAGCGGCCCGCGTGGCGACCCGGGCGACACAGACCGATCCCTCGATCGACAGGGTCGGACGGAGCGCAGCGGACGCGCCGGCGTGGACGAGCGTGCTACGTCACGCTCGAGCTGCCGGTCACGAAGAGGTAATTGCGCCCGGTCACGAAGACCTGCAGGTGATGCTGCTGCAGATACTTGCGGTAGAACGCGATGTCCTTGATCACGAGGCCGAGCTCGGGCTGCGAAAAATTCAGCATTCGCGCTCCAAAGCTGACCTCGCCGTCGATATAGCGACAGTTCGGCACGCCCAGGATCAGCGCGCCGGTCAGGGCGAGATGATTCTGGACGAGGCGCCGGAGCAACGCGCGGTCGTCGAGGTTGCCGATCTGCATCATGCCGATCGCGATGATCAGATCGAAGCGCCCCACCGGGAGTGGCTGGGCGACATCGCCTTGCAGGAACGTCGCGCTCGGCCAATGGGCGCGGGCGATGACGAGCGCGGTCTCTGCGTGATCGATGCCGGTCACGATCGCATCCGGCGCGGCCTGGTACACGAGGGCCAGCTCGTCCCCCGTGTTGACTCCGAGATCGAGCACGCGCGGCGCGCTCGGCAAACGCGCGCGCCCGAGCGCCTCGCGCAGATCGATCACGAAGCCCGGATCCTCGAGCTTTTTGAGCTGTGCAAACCCCGATGCCGCACCGTACGCTTCGCTGCCCTCACCGCGCGATGGCGTGCGCTCGCGATCGAGCAGCTCGAACCGCAGCATGACGTCGTCACCATTCGGGCTAGTTCGGATCGAGATCCGCGCATTCATGCGATCCGCGAGCTCGGTCCACACGCGCCACGGGCGATGAAGCGCGCCTGCGATCGCGGCACCTGGATAGGCATGACGACCGAGCTCGGGGTCGGGAACGATCAGCTCGACGGGTTCACCGAGCGCGAGGCTCGCAGCGACGTGCGCGATGATGGCGTGGAGCGGCTCGTCGGTGAACCGCGTTGCCATTCACCGCGATCGTGCCCGAACCAGAGCGATCGCGCAAAGCCCTACGGCAAACACGAGGAGGAGCATGGCCAAAGGATGACCGGTCGCCATGGCGCCGCAACCCACGTGGTGCCGGTGATCGAGGCGCAATCGCCATCTTCCGCACAGTGCGACGAGCACGCGCTGGGTTGCGCGTTGCTCTAGAACTCGCCGTACGAGCACACTCCGCTCGCACAATCGCGATCCGCATCGCACGGACCATTCGCGGCGATTCGCGCAGTCTTCGGCAAGGTCTCAGCTATTCGATGATGCCGGTGCAGTCGCTTGCCGGCACCACGAACGATCGTGATGCCCGAGCTCCACCATCTGGTTGCCGTGATACGACAAAAACGACAATTCGCATCGCTCGCCGTGAAAAATAGACCCACGTCACCGCCAAAGATTGTGTAGGGCTACACGAGCGTCTCGCGCGGTCGGTGACCGAAGGGATGGCCCGTGCGTTGTTCGTCGCGCTCTTGCTGATCGGCAGCGCTGCCGATGTAGGTGCACATCGCGCAGAGAGCCGGCTCGTTTATCTCGATCGTCACGGCGCGAGCCTGCGCCCGGGGATCAACGACGCGCGGGTCCAGACGTCGTCGGTTGTCACGCATGCGATCGACACCGCGAGCTGGGATGTCAGCGACGAGGACTGGGTCTCGACGATGGATTGCATGAGCGAGCTGTGGGCTCGTTTCGATGTCGAATTCACGGATCGCGATCCGGGCAACGTGCCTCACATCGAAGCGCTGTTCGGTGGATCACCGACAGACTTCGGGCTCGCTCCGAACTTGACGGGCGTATCGCCGTTCGCGAGCGATTGCGGCGTGATCGAAAACTCGATCGTCTTCACGTTCACTGACAAGTTGCCAAGCGATCCTCGTCGGGTCTGCGAAGTGATGTCTCAGGAGATCGGCCACAGCTACGGCCTCGATCACGAGTTGCTCGCGGTCGAGGTGATGAGCCAGCTGCCCTCCGGCCAGGTGCGTTCGTTTCAAGATCGAGACGTCGCCTGCGGCGAGACCACCGCGCGTCCGTGTGGCAGCTCGACAGCACCGTGCCGCGCGACCCAGAACTCGGTCCAATTACTCCGCGAGCGCCTCGGCGATTTCGGCGGCGACGACACCGCGCCTGCGATCGTCGTGGCCTCGCCGACGCCGAACACGACAGTAGCCCCCGGCTTCATGGTCTCGGTCGCGGCGAGCGACGACGTCGGGGTCGCCTCGCTCACGCTCTCGCTCGCTGGCACGCAGCTCGCGACGACCTCGAACCCGACGCTCGAATGGCAGACCGACCCCACGCTCGCGCCCGGGCGCTATACGTTTCACATCGAGGCGATCGACACGAACGGCAACGCGACCGAGCTGGACGTCGCCGTCGAAGTCGTGTCATCGGCGGGTTGCTCGGCGACCGGCCATTCCAACCTCGGCATCGCGGTCGTGTCGCTAGCTCTGCGTCGGCGTAAGCGTCTCGCAGACAGGTAGGCGAGCCTCAGCTACTTGCTGTTCGAACGTCCGCGGGGGACATTGGCCGCAGTGCGATTTGCATACCTATTATTCATCCTCGCCGCGGCCGCCTGCGGCGACAATCTTCACGCGGGGCCTGCATCTTCCGACGGATCGGTCGATGTGCCTTTGGCGGACGCTCAGAAGCTCGCGGACTCCCTCGGCGATATCTGCACCGATACTGTCACGGTGATCCAACCGATGAATCCTGGCTCCGATCCGGCCGCGTATCCGGCGACGGGTTGGTGGTCCGACGACACGCGTACGAACGGCACGGTCGCGATCGACAACGTGCTCGGTGTCCCGGCAGGCTTTGGCTGCACGTCGGCCCACTTCTCGACCGGCGATGCCACCGGGACTCCGTTGCAAGATAAGGCGCAGCTGATCAACTTCACGCAGACCGGCACGGCGCTCGCGACGATTCACACGATTAGCTACTGGGCCAATCGATCCTCGGCGTCGACCGGCGGCACGGCACCTCACCTCGCGCTCAACGTCAGCATCACCGGATCGACCGTGCTCCCCACGGGGTTCGCGACGCTCGTGTACGAGCCGTACAACCAGAGCGGCGGCGAGGCCGCGATCGTGAACGACACCTGGCAGCACTGGGATGCGACCGCGACCACGCTCGGTGATGGTGCGTGGTGGACGAGCAAGATCGCGAATCCCGCGCCAGGTAGCCAAGCGAAGCCGCAGCCATGGGCCGCGTTCCAGCTGCTCTACTCGAACGCGGCGGTCCTCGGGTTCGGCTTCGATATCGGCTCGAATAACCCGCACATGATCGTCGCGGGTGACGGGCTCGTGTTCGGCACCACGACGACTGATTTCTAAGCGAAGATCGACGTGCCCGCGAGCAGGCGCTGGCGCAGCGTGCTCGTATCGACCTCGCCGCCGTCGACCAAGTCCGTGGCGAGCTCGGCGGGAACGCCGTTCTTGCGGAGCAGCCACTCGCGCTGGTTGCGATCATAGAGCGCGACGATCGGTGCATCAATCGCGGTCGCGAGATCTTCGGGGTCACTCTCGATCTGCATGCCGGCGAGCGCGAAGACGCCTTCGGTTAGCGGGCCGAACACCAGCTCCGAGGCGTGCACTGCTCTCTCGACGACGAGTACCGAATCGCCGAGGATGATTCGCTTGGCCTTGAGCGTGCCGCGCACGACGATGATCGAGCGATGGATCTCGGAGAGATCGAGCGCACCGGTGACCGTGAGGCCTTGATCGAAGAGCAGGTACTCGGCATCGCCCCCCCGCGAGGCCCCATCGAACGTCGTCACGGTCGCAGGTCCGTCGATCAACTGGACCGCGTTGGTGTGGCGCGTGAACCACTTGTCACCGACGCGCTTGTCAGCGTCGGTCGCGCTGAGCGTGTTCGCGGTGGGAGCGGCCGCCGGCTTCGGCCGCGTGGGGGCCGCGAGGACCGCGGCGAGCTCGGCGTCCATGGCGAGCTTCTCGAGCCGGATCGTCATGCCGCCGTCCGCCACAAGCGCTTTCGAAGCGGACTGCTTCTTCTTCGCGGGCACCTTGGCCTTGGCCGCAGACTTCTTCTTTGCGACCGACTTGATCGCCTTCTTCGTTGGCTTGGCCATGAGCGTGCACTGTAACGCGTTCTTCGCGAACGTTAATGCTGCTCGATCCACGCCGCGGTCTCGTCAGCGATCGTCTCCCAGCCCGGCTCGCGCATCAGGTAGTGCGCGTGGTTCGGATACTCGCGGTAATCGGCACCGAACTTCGTGGCCATCTTGCGATGGACCTTCGACGGGACCAGCCGATCGTCCGTGCCGCTCACGATCAAGCGAGGGCCAGAGAGCTGCTTCGCCGAGACCCCGATCGTCAGGGATTGGCGCGCTTGCGTACCCGGCGCGGTGCCCATCTTCGCGAAGGCGGCCTCCGCCTCCTCGGGTGGCAGGTGATCGAGATCCGCCGCGAGCATCCTCCGCTTCGAGAGGATGAAGGGCTTGCCTAGCAGCATCCGTGGGAAACACGGCAGCATGACCGCGAGCGTGTGGAACGAGATCATGGAGACCGGCGGAGGCACCAGGTGAACGACCGCTGCGAGCGGCAACGTCTCGCCGAGCTTCAACGCGAGATGGCCCGAGAAGCTGTGCGTGACCAGCACCGGGTCCTGGAGTACGGCGAGCGCAGTCCGAACATCCTCGAGATGATCGGCGAACGTGATCTTGCCGCGATCGGGTACCGGCTGCGAAGCGTGCTGACCGCGCAGATCGATCGCGAAACACGCATGGCCACGCGCCGCGAAGCGCTCCATGAATCGATCCCACACCCACGCGCCACCCCACCAGCCGTGCACGAACAGGATCGGCCGCGGTTGCGACGCGGGTGACGTCGTCTCCAACCCGGTGAGCTCACCAAACCGCTCTGTCGCGCGAATCATCGAGCGACGTTACTACGTCGCAATTGACAGCATCTCGAAGTTCGCGCACGGCGTGCTGCAGACCCGCACCCCGCGCCTTATTTCGTCACGCTGCCGGCGCCGCGAACACCTTCGAGCCGTCGTCGAGCGTCGCGATAACGGCCGCCACGATTCACTTCCAGCGCCTCGCGTCACAACTTCGCGTGGACGCTGATGCGACTCGGCGTTGGTGCGCATGGGCGAGCGGCTCTAACGCGGGCGCCAGCGCTTCCACACCGCGGTCGCGGTCGCGCGCGGCTTGCCATCCCAGATCAATGACGCGGTCGCGGTCATCTCGGTTTCGGAGGCCGCGAGCACGCTCGCGACGAGCGATACTTCCTCCTTCAGAGGCGCCGGCCGCAGGAACTTCACGTCGAGGCCGGCGGTCACGTAGGGGAGCGGGGCCGCTCCGAGCGGTGGCCACCCGCGACGAGCAGCCTCGAGCGTGACCGCGGCCGCGCTGTGGCAATCGAGCAGCGTCGAGATGATGCCGCCGTTCAAGAACCCCAAGCCGTTGTCGTGCTCGGGCCACGGCAGGAACGTCGCGGTGACTTCCTCGCCGGTCTCGTAGCTGCGCAGCTTGAGGCCCTTGTCGTTGCCGTGACCGCAGCCAAAGCACGGCAGGTCGGGGAACAGGCGCTCTTGGATGCTCTGCATGCGCAGACTGTCGCATTTTTTTGAGACCCGCCTCGCGATCGGATCGCTAACACCCGCACGATCGCTCGCGACGCCTGCGTGACGCTTTCTAATCGTCGTTTCTCGACGATGCGATCAGAACCGCGTGGCGAGCCCAGCCATGGGTGCCACGTTCGCGCCGCGCGGGCTGATCGTCACGCCGATCCCACCGTCGACACTGATCCGGGCCGTGCCGACGCGCACGCCGAAACCGCCGACGACGCCGTCACCGATCCACATGGCGTCTCCGAGCAGCCTCGTGCGCCCGGTTCCGATCACGAGCCCGCCTGTAAACACGGCAGACGTGCGTAGCAGGATTCCGTTGTCACGGATGGCATGGTCGGTGACCACGAGGCCACCGCCGAGTGAAGCCCGCACCGCACATCCGGCATCTACACACACGGTGCCGATCGCGCTACCGGATGGCGCATTGATCTCTGCGATGAAGTCGCCGCCATCGGTC
Source organism: Kofleriaceae bacterium (assembly GCA_043759355.1). Classification (GTDB taxonomy): domain Bacteria; phylum Myxococcota_A; class Polyangia; order Haliangiales; family Haliangiaceae; genus JABFXX01. The sequence continues at coordinate 17,690 of JAYVLQ010000007.1, read as the reverse complement.
GACAAGCGTCGATAGCTCCCTTGAACCGCAAGTTGCCAGCGCCGTCGCGCGACGACCGCGATCTTGATCCCGGCCGCATACGTCGACGTTCGATCGTCGAAACGCTTCCCGGCATCCGCTGAGATCTGGATGCGCCCGGTCAGCCCAGCATCGATACCGATCACCGCACCGCGCGAAACCGCACGGATCGAAGCCTCCACTCGGTGCTCGGGGACCGTGAGCGCCGAGCCGAGGAACATTCCGCGGTCGGCGTCCGCGTCATCTGCGGTGACCTCGACGAGCGTCCTCTTCGCGGGGTCCGTAGGCCCGTCGACAATCTCCGGCGTCATGGCCGGCGGTTCGAGAGCGGCTACGCGAGCCCTACTCGGATCCGCATTGGCGGCGGTGGTGGACAATCCGAATAGAACGACAATCGGAACCTTCATGATAGCCACACCCACAGCAACGCCAACGCCGAACCCGCAGGTGTGATCTCGCGCGCTTGAGCTGCGCGACATTGGCGTTTCCACGTGATCCACGACACGTGTGTCACGGATCCCGATCGCGTTGCGCTCAGTCGATGCCACCGGCAAACAGCGCGACGCGTGAACGCGCCCGTTCGACAATCGCTTCGGCGCGACTGCATGACCTGGCCAGAAGGCACCTGCGCCGTCGCCGACTCGTGGATCTGGGAGTTGGATCCGCTCGACGCGGTCCGCGTTCGAGGCACTCCGCGCCGAGCTCGGCAAGATTCACGGAGCACGAAGCTGATCGCTTCGCGAACAGCACCCCTTCCACCCTGGGTTCGGCGGTTCGGCGGTGGCTGCCACTCGCCGCGCCCGGGTGCAACCTCGAGCTACGCTCAGGTGTCCTCGACCTATGCATGTATTTGGGACCGACGACCCTGATCCTGATCGCTGCGTGCAGTGGGAACGCAGCCCACCCGGTGGTGAACAGGTCGCACACGCGGGGCGACGTCATCTCGACGTGCAACCGACACTTCGCCGAGGCCAAGCACCAGTACGAGGTGCAGAGCAGCTCAAGTGGTGAGGTCCTGACGATCAGGATGCTCGAAGCCACGCTGTGGGGCCATCACGGTGAACCTCCATCCGTGACCTTCACGATAGGTGGCGAATTCAACTCGATGAGCTTGGTCTGGTTTCAGGGTCGCAGTAGCCCAACGCGCGCATGGGTCTCGGATGAACAGGCCCGCTTTCTTGGTTCCTCGAGGCGAGGCGCATCCGCCTTGATGTGGGGTTCGGAGGACAGGCGATGGAGAGCCTTTGCGGCCGCCTTCCGTCCCGCGGCGGACGCATGTTTGACGGCGTTCGAGGAGCAGTCAGCGCCTGGTCTGCAGTAGCCGCTCGATCTGGTTCCCTGGGCGAGCATCGCGCACCTCGTTCATCTGTGAGCGGACCCGCGAGAGCATGATGCCCAGTTTCGTTGTCGCCCTCTCGCTCGTCATTCCTTTGTTTGTGCTGGCTGCCTCGGTCGCGTGCACGCCGAACATCCGCGACATCGTAGCCCTGCTGGTGGGCACCGGGATGCGGCTCGATGAGGCGCTCCACCTCCAGTGGGGGGACGTCGAACTCGAGCATCGGCAGATTACGATCGCGCGAGGGATTCACTGCCGGACCGGGCGCAGATGCGGGCCCCGCATCCTTCGGCGCTTTCGCTTGGTTTGACGCTCCCGTCGGCAACTGATCACGGACACGGCGACTGGATCTCCGCCTCGCAGATGCCTTCGAAGCGTCCCTGATTGCCGCCGAGGTTGGCGTTGTAGCCGGTGTACATGATCCGGTAGTGGCTGCCGTCGAGGTAGCCCGAAACCGAATCTCCGACGAACCCGTAGTCAGCCGCGCCCGTGTTGGTGTTGCGTGATAACACAGGGTTGTTCGGTCCGTCGGTCCACGATAGGCCGTCGGTGCTGCTCGCGTAGTACAGACTCGAGGTCGCGCCGTTGTCGTTCGTCACGCCGCGCCATAGATGCCAGCTGCCGCGATCGATGAAGAACGCTCCACCCCAGAAGTTGCCCCATCGAGTCGCATCGAGAATTGGCGTCGCTTGCTTCGTGAACACGAGACCGTCACTGCTCGTCGCGAGCCCCAAGCTGTTCTGACCATTGGAACCGTGGCGGCCCGTGTAGTACATGCGCCAGGTCGCGCCGACTCTGAACACGCGAGGTTCGGCGACCTGGACATCATCGAAGGCACCGTTCGCTCCGAGATCGACGATCGGAGACGCTTGCTTGGTCCAGCTCATGCCATCGGTCGACGTCGCGACGCCGATACGGCGAGGCAGCGAATTGCCACCGCCGTGATAATAAAGTCGCATCGTCGTGCCGACGATCGCGATCGAGTTCGGCGAGATCTCATTGCCTTCCCACGCCGCGGATGGTGACAAGACGATGCCCATCTTCGTCCAGCTGAGGCCATCGCTACTCGTCGCGTAGCCGACCGTCGTCAAGCCATTCGTGGCGACGGCCTCGTACCACATTCGGTAGCTGCTCGCTCCCGTCTTCAACACGACCCGCGGACCGGTCTTCGAAAAATCGTACGCCTCGGGACCGTTGTGGAGCATCGGAGTGGCGATCCGCGTGAGAGCTCCCGACGGCAGAGTCACGCAGCTCGGAGCATCGCTCGCAGCGTCTGTCGAGCTCGACGTGTCCGCCGTCGCCGGCGTCGCGTCGATGTTCGCGCTCGGGCTGCCGCATGCAACCGTGACGAGTGCGAGGCCCATTGCGCCAAGCCGTGGAACGATGTTCATCACACGATTGTGACCCGAAGCAGCTGCGGTTCGTGCAGTCAATCCAGTCTCGTGCATGGCGATATGTGACCGAATCCGCCGAAACCTTCGGTGGAAAGTCAGGTCGCGCGGGATCAGCCAGGCCCTGCTCGCCCGTAGCGTTGTGGTCCGAGCCCTCGTCCGCCACAACACCTCCGCCAGCGAACAGGCTGCGCTGACTGCGGCAGGCGTGACCGTGAGATCCTGCGGACGTCACCAGCGTCGATTCCGTCGCGGAGGCGTGCCGGGGTGCTGCCAGAGGAACCAGGTCGGACCGGTCAGCAGTAACCTGGGCGCTTCGGCGACCCTGACCGAACCGGCGGCGACGTATGGCGATGCCCAGCGCCGCGAGCAAGGCGAGCGAACCTACCGACCCACGATGCGCTCCCTTGTTACAACGAGGAGGTCGCGATCGGTGACACCGTTCGCGGCTTCGCGGCGGCGCTGCCCGAGGCGACGATCTACGTCTACGACAACAACTCGAAGGACCACACGATCGAGCGCGCGCGCGAGGCGAGTGCCGTCGTCCGGTCCGAGCTCCTGCAGGGCAAGGGCAATGTCGCGCGCCGGATGTTCGCGGACATCGACGCCGACGTGTACTTGATGACCGACGGCGACACGACCTACGATCCGGCCGCGGCGCGCACGATGATCGAGCTGCTGGTCGCGCAGAACCTCGACATGGTCGTGGGCAAGTGCTGAACGTCAACTTCGATGCGCCGTTCGACGAGTATTAAGCGCCGCAAGCCGCGTTGTCTCTGCGGCAAGGGTTTGGCCGGTTGATCGAACACGGGCAGGTCACGCGGGTCTTAGGTGCGCACCTCCGCGCCGAAGCCGGTCAACACGCGCCCGCATTCCTCGGCCAGGTAACGGCTGAAGCTCTTCTCCCGCAGCGAGCCGTAGAGGATCAGGATGCGTGGCGGATGTGTGCTCGGAGTCTTCGTGAACGCGGCCAGCGTCTCCGCCACGGTGAGCGGGGGAACATCGTCCTCGATGAGATCGCTCTCGCTCTTCGTCATGCATGCACTTCGACGGGTCGGGTCAGCGGGATGAGCCACGAGAACAGCAACCCGCCGACGAGTGCGCCGACCGCCTGCGCGCCAATGAACCCGGCCACGTCGTTCGGTCGGATGCCTGCGAAGGTGTCGCTGAAAGCGCGCGCGATCGTGACCGCTGTCGCGATGGTGTTGGCGAGCAAGGCGACCACATGATCCGTCGCGAGATTCTGCGCCATGGTCCCGGAGCCGACGACCGCGGCGACGAGGAGCGCCGTACCGACGAATTCAGCGACGATTCGCCTCGGGACGTTGCCTACTTGCATTGGTTCGGCCCGCACGACTTTCGGAGCTTCGCGTGATCGGACTTGAGGGTCCGCTCGGCGCCGAACGCAGCGGTGAGCACGCCGAGCGCCTGCGCGGTTGTCTCGTGCTCTTGCTCGACGAGCCGGTAATAGACCCACGTCCCATCGCGTCGGCTATCGACGATGCCCGCCGACTTCAGAATCCCGAGATGCCGCGACGCCGTCGACTGGTTGAGGTCGAGCGCCGACTCGAGGTGACAGACGCACAGCTCGCCATGCGAGAGCAGCGCGACGATGCGCATGCGGGTTTCGTCACCCAACGCTCGGCAGAGCCGCGTGATCGGGCGAACCTCTAGGTGCTCGGTGCTAGACAACACGAGTTTCGTGTATCACGATATCGTGATGTATACGAGCGCGCTGTTTCTTTGCGTCGCGAACTCGGCGCGCTCGCAGATGGCGGAAGGTCTCGCGCGTCGCTTGTTCGGCAGCAGATTGCGCGTTCAAAGCGCGGGCAGCCAGCCGAGCCATGTCAATCCGAACGCCATCGCTGTCATGCGCGAGATCGGGATCGATCTCGGTAAGCAGCGCAGCAAGTCGACGAGCGAGATCGATCCAAGCTCGGTACAAGTCGTCATCACGCGGTGTGCCGAGGAGGTCTGCCCGGTGTGGCCGGGCAAGTTCGAGCGGAAGCACTGGCCCATCCCCGATCCGGCGACTAATGACCCGACGGTGTCGGCAGAAGCAATGCTCGCGCGGTTCCGCATCGCGCGAGACGACCTCAGCGGCAAGCTGCTCGGGTTCGCGGCATCGAACCTAACTGATCCCGCCACGATCGAACCTCCGACCGTTGCAGACCTGCCCGCGATCGAGGCGCTCGTGCGCGGCTGCGAGCTGCCGACCGTCGTTGTGGGCGACGCTTTTCCCGCGGCGTATGCCATGGCCAGGCGTGGAAGCTCGATCGTCGGTGTGGCGGCGATCGAGCGGTTCGGTGAGGTCGCGCTGCTACGCACGGTCGCCGTCGAGCCATCCGAGCGGGGGCATGGGACCGCGCTCGCCTTGGTCGCGAATCGTCTCGTGGCCGCGAAGGCGAGCGGTGCCTCGAACGCCTACTTGCTCACGACGACAGCTGCTCGTTACTTCGAGCGGTTCGGTTTCGTGGAGACGCCGCGAGCCGCCGCCCCGGCCGCGCTCCAGGCGTCGCCGGAGTTCGCGGCGGTGTGTCCGTCTTCCGCGACCTGCATGAGCGCGACGCTCTGAGCGAGGTCGAATCTTTGCGTCCCTTGCCTGAGATGCCCGTCTTCCATGCAGGAGGATCGAATGACTGACCTGAGAGCCGACGAGACCCGCGCCACGGTGCGCGACCACTATGCGAAGGTGTCTACGGGCAACGCGGGGTGTGCACCCGGCTGCTGCGCCGTGATGCCAGTGGATCAATCGAAGATGCTCGGCTACTCGGCCGAGGAGCTTGCTGGGCTCCCCGCCGGAGTGGACATGGGGCTCGGGTGCGGCAACCCACAGGCGATCGCGTCACTGCACGTGGGCGAGACCGTGCTCGACCTCGGTTCAGGCGGTGGCTTTGACTGCTTCCTCGCAGGGCGCGCGGTTGGGCCGACGGGCAAGGTGATCGGCGTCGACATGACGGCGGAGATGGTCTCCCTCGCGCGTCGCAACGCGCAGAAGCTGAGCGCCACGAACATCGAGTTTCGCCTCGGCGAGATCGAACACCTGCCGGTGGCCGATGGCACGGTCGACGTGATCCTGTCGAACTGCGTGATCAACCTCTCGCCCGACAAGGCTGCGGTGTTCCGCGATGCGTTCCGCGTGCTCCGCGTCGGTGGACGGCTCGCGATCAGCGATGTCGTCGCGATCGCACCGATCCCCGCCGCATTGCAGGCGGAGGCCGCCGCACTCGCCGGCTGCATCGCCGGCGCCGCTCATATCGACGACGTCCGCCGGATGCTCGCGGAGGCGGGATTCAAGTCCGTCGAGATCAAGATCGCTCCGAATAGCAGCACGATCGTGAACTCGTGGATGGACGGCGCCGATCAGTTCATCGCGTCCGCGACGATCGAAGCGAGGCGCGGACAAGAAAAGGCGGCGCCCTGCTGCGGTCCCAGCTGCTGCACGTGAGCACCTCGATGGATGTCGAGCGAGAGATCAGCGTGCCGTGGGGCGAGGTGACGGCTCAGCTGCGGCCCTACATCGCGCGGCGGGTGCCTGCCTCTGACGTCGATGATGTGATCCAGGACGTTCTGCTACGGATGCATCGCGGGCTCTCGGGACTGCACGACGAGCTGCGGTTCACTGGCTGGATGTTCCAGATCGCGCGGTCGGCGATCTGCGATCGTGGTCGCGCGCGTGCGCGCCACCCGCTCGCGATGGAAGTAACGGAACCCGAAACGGCCCTCGACGATCGGGATGACGAGCGTCACGCTACCACTGAACTCGCTGGGTGCCTGTCCGTGTTCGTCGCGCGGTTGGCCTCGCCCTATCGCGAGGCAATCACACTGGTCGAGCTCGAGCGCCGACCCATGCGTGAGGCCGCCGAGGCCGCCGAGGTTTCGATCTCGGCGATGAAGTCCCGCGTCCAGCGCGGACGTGCTCAGCTCCGCGCGCTGTTAGAGTCGTGCTGCGAGATCGCCCTCGATGCTCGCGGTCGGGTCACGGATATCTCGCCGCGTCTGCACCCCGGCGGTCGCTGCTGACTGCACGATGCTCTCGCTGCCCGTGACGAGCCTCAGTTCCCCGAGGTCACAAGACCCGATGCATGGCGCTCGGCGCGTTAACCAGACGAACGCTCGGTTGCTAGAGTGATGCGTCAGGACTCGGCCTGCTCTGGACCGGGTGCTGTGCTTTCATTCATCGCCGGTGCGGACGCATCGTCCTGAATTGGCAACACAGGTTTGTCTTTCACTGACGTATCCAAGCCTGTCAGCGCCGGCTCCGAGTCGGCAGACTCGGCGACGGCGACGGCGACGGCGGGGAACGCAAAGCTCCCTTGCGCTGCCACCTTCTGAAATCGCGATGGGTGATGAACGTCGATACCTAACCCCAGGGATCAGTTGGGTTGAGCTGGATAGCCGCAATGAGCAAACCAGTTGCGACAATGCCTCTGGGTGACACGGTGGCGCGCACGACGAGCGACGCGGCGAAGAGCAATGGGGTGGCGTGGCGCGATGCGACGGACGTACTGTTTTTGGAGCGCCCAGCCAGATTCAATCGGATTGAAGTCAGGCGAGTACGGCGGCAGATAGATCTCCACGCTCACCTCGGCACCACACACGGGGTCTGGGACAGCCGCTTGCGATCGAACATGTGCGTCGCGAACGGCGGCGCCTGTGGCGTCAGCACGCCCAGCTCCTGCTTCACCACGCGGCAGGCGTCAACCGTCGCGCCCGTGCCGCGGATCGTGGCCTCGGCCAAGAGGAGTGCACCAAGATGAAGCTCGACGGTCCCGGAACCGCTCGCCTGCATCGATGCGACGCGACCGCGGAGGGCGTCGGTGCAGTCCCACTTCCCGCCGCGCGCGCACACCTCGGCCGAGACGATCTCGACGAACAGCGCCTGGCCAGCGGGCGCATCGCTGCCGCGAGCCTGGACCAGCCCGCGCATCCGGTCACTCGCCGTGCGCGCCGCATCGAGGTCACCGGTCGCGAGCGCGAGCTTCGCCTGGGCGACCGTCACCGCGTGCCAGGTGTACGAGGTGAGCGGCATCGTCATCCTCCTGAGCCTGGCGACGACCTCGTCGAGTACCACGCGCGCCTCGTCGGTCCGCCGCTCGGCGAGCAGGAGCTCGGTCTGGGTCAGCTTCGCCTCCATCGAGGACCAATCGAGCGCCGTGCTCGGGCCGCTCGCATCGGTCGGCCGGGAGTCGACGAGCTTGCGCACCTCGGAGACCCGGCCGAGCGCCAGCAGCAGCGAGATCCGCGTGGCGCTTGCCGGATCACCCCCGTCCGCGAGGCGCTGCGCGTCGAGCACGCGCGCACCCTCGAGATCGCCGAGCTCGATCCGGATCGCGCGCTCGCAACCTATGCGGGGCGCGATCAGGCTCCGGTCGTCGGCGTGCGCGATCTCGAGCTGCTTCAGCTCCTCGAGGGCCGCGCGCGCCGCGACGACGGTCGAGGTGTCGAGCAAATAGCCGCATCGGCTCTCGAGCAGATCCGCGAGCACACTCGCGCTTTGCTGCGTGCGTGCGGCCGGGAGCGCCTCGTCGATCGTTCGCAGCGCCTGGCCGGCGCGGCCGTCGAGCCCTTCGAGGATCGACCGCTGCTCGGCGACGTAGGGATTCTTGAGAGACGCGGGATGGCCGGCGGCCCACGCCTGGAGTTGCCCGAGTCCCACCTCCGGACGCAGCCGCACCGCTTCGAAGCCCGAGCGCGTGAGCACGAACTGCTCGGGGATCTCGTCGGGGTGTCGTTCGAACTCCGCGCTTGCCCGATCGATCTCCGCTTCGCAGTCGGTGAACCGGCTGCGCAGGTTGCAGATCTCGTTTGCGAGCAGGACGTGCGAGAAGGCGAGCGTGCCGCGTGCCTCGCCGCGCTCGGCGAACGTGATCGACTTGTGCCACGCGGCGATCGCGCCCTCGTGATCGTTGCGCTGATTGAACACGCCGCCCATGACGGACCACGCACTCGCCAGCGTGGGATCGTCCCCCGAGCGCTCCGCGAGCGCGAGCCCCTGGCGCGCGAGGGCCTCGGCCTTGTCGGTGTTGCCCTCGGTGAGCGTCACCTCGGCTGTGTAGAACAGCACGTGCCCATCGATCGCCTGCTGCCGCCGGGTCGGATCGGTGGGCAGCGGATGGGGATAGCTCGTGCGGGGCTGGTCGAGGCAGCGCCCTGGTCGGCGCGGGGACACCGCCATGTCCTCGGCAACGCCGGCCTCGATGGCGGCCGTGGCACCGATCGACTCCGCCGCGAGGATCTCGAGGCGATCGTGCTGCGCGATCAGGCACGCGTTCACGAGGCCGCGCCGCACCGGATCCGGCTCCTCGCCCCTGCACTCCGTGGACGCGGCCGCGCGCAGCTCGGCGGCGAACCGATCGAGCTCGCCGAGCATCTTGCTCGCCGCGAGCTTCGGCCGCAGCCGCTGCCACGCCGCGAGCCCGCGCCCGGCGTGCGCGTCGCAATCGAGGTTCGCTCGCTCGGGTCGGCTCAGCACCATCGTCGCAACGAGCGCGACGATGGCGAGCACGCCCGCACCGGCGAGGATCCATCGCCACTTGGGCGAGGGATCGTGCCGGAGCGCGCTCAGCATGTCCTCGAGCGTGGGATGGCGCTCGTCGGGCCGCGCGCGCAGGCCACGCAGCACGACCTGACGCAGCCACGCCGGCACCGCGGTCCCTGCCGGTGCGGGTGAAACCCGGTTGTCCACGATCGCCTGGTAGATCGCCGTCAAGGTCAGGCCCGCGAACGGCCGCACGGCGTAGAGCGCCTCGTAGAGTGCGACCGAAAAGCTGAACTGATCGGTCTTGGCGTCGACCGCGCTCGCCTCGAACTGCTCCGGCGCCATGTACGCCGGCGTGCCCATGATCGCGCCCGTTCGCGTCAGCTGGAACGCAGCGCCGTCGGAGTCACGCCCGTCAGGCGCGTCACGGCCGAGCACCGGGGTCGACTGCCGCGCCGTACCATCGAGCCGCGCGAGCCCGAAGTCCGTGACGCGCGGCCGGCCATCCTTGCCCATCAGGACGTTCGCCGGCTTGAAGTCGCGGTGCACCATCCCGGCGGCATGCGCGGCGATCAGCCCCGCGCCGGCTTGCAGGAACACACCGACCACCTCCCGCCACGGCCGCGGGGTGTCGAGCCAGCCGTCGAGTCCTTGGCCATCGACCAGCTCCATCGCCACGAACACGGAGCCATCGTGCGTCCCGACGTCGAACACCGCGACGACGTTCGGATGCGCCAGCCGCGCGATCGCCCGGCCCTCGCGCAACAGCCGCTCAGCTGCTTCTCCCCCCGACGCGTCCGGACGCAGCACTTTCACCGCCACCTTGCGATCGAGCTCTGGATCGACGGCGGCATACACCACACCCATCCCGCCCTGCCCGAGCACATCGAGGATCACATAACGTCCGACCGTCGTGCCGCGCGCCAGCCGACCCGCGACGAGCGTCGCGACTGGCCCGACAACGGCCACCGTCGGAGACAGCGCGAGCCTTTCGCCGCTGCCCACGGGCATCGTCTGATCCAGCGATCCGGTGCCCGAGCCACGCACGGCGAACAGCAGCAGGTGACGACACGATGGGCACGAGTCGACGTGCTCGTCGACCTCGGTGGCGCGCTCCGGCGACAGCTGTCCGTCGATGAATCCTAGGACGGTTTGTTCGGCGAGGCACTCCATGTTCACCCGGCGGATTGCGAGCTTAGCGCGCCATCCGCGGGTCCTGTCGTTTTCCGTGCAAAACGCCGCGGCGGTCCGCGTCTGTGGGAGCGCCCACGAAGGGCGAGCGCAACACCGCGATGAAGCCCCTGACGTTCCACAAGGAAGCTCCCATGATTCGATCCGCTAACCCGTTCGTGATCTCGGCTGCGCTGCTCGGCGCCGTCGGCTGCCATGCCTCGACTCAGGCCAAGTTTGTAATCCCGCCCCATACGCAGCTGATCGTCAACGGTGACCCGGTCACCGTCGGCAACGACGGCTCCACGACGATGTCCGCCTTCGGGTGGGGCGGTGCGAGCTACAAGATCGTGCGCGACGGTAAGGCCGTCAGCTCCGGCAAGCTCGAGACCAAGTTTCGCCCGATCTCGCTGATCTGGCCGCCGTTCGGCGTGCTCTACGTGCCGCAGGGGCTCGACGACGGGCGCACCTACGATCTCACGAAGGCGACCCGGACGTCGAAGAAATAGCCAGCGCACCGTGGCGTACGCCGCCGCATCCGCCGGTTACAGTCAGCGGCGGTGACAGGGTCTGCTCGCATCACCGCGCTGTGCGCGCGTGCTCGCCTCGAGTGCCCCGAGCTGGCGCTCGGCGATGACGCGCTCGGCGCGCACCTTGTCGCGATCCACGGCGACGCGCTCGCAGCGCTCGACCTCGACCAGCTCCATGCCGGCGATCTCCGGCTCGTGGCCGCTTGTCTCCAGGCGGACCCTGCCGCGCTCGACCTCCTGGACCGCCGCTACCTCAGGGGGCTCACGGGCGTGCTCCGCACCGTCGATCCCTCACCGAGCTTCGCCGACGAGGTGATCCAGGTGGTGCGGCACAAGCTGCTCGTCGCCGACGGTGCCACCCCCGCGAGGCTCGCGAGCTACGCCGGGACCGGTCCGCTCGGCGGCTGGCTGCGCGTCACCGCGCTGCGCACCGCGCTCGGGCTCCGCCGTCAGAACTGGCGCGAGGTCCCAGTCGAAGATCGGCTGGCGATGGTGGAGCACGGCGCCCGCACGCCGCAGCAGGACGTCGCGCACGCGCAGCACGCCGCGGCCCTGCGCGAGGCGCTCACCGCGGCGGTCGCCACGCAGCCGAGCCGGATGCGCACGCTGCTCCGGTACTACTACCTCGACGGCGTCGGCGTCGAAGAGCTCGGTCGCCTCTACCGCGTCCACGCGAGCACGGTGTCGCGCTGGCTGAGCTCGACGCGAGAGGCGATCCTCGACGAGACCCGGCGACGGATCGCCGCTTCGCTCGCCCTCGCCGAGTCGGAGGTCGAGAGCATGCTCGGCCTGTCGGGCAGCCTCGAGATCAGCCTCGGCACCCTGCTGCGAACCAATCCGGGAAAATGATCCGGAACGATAAACGCCCTTCGGCGTGAACTGAAGGGCGGCCGAATTTCCATTTCACGCGACGTTATTCTGTGGAGCGGTCAGGCCTTCGAGCAGCAGCTCGAAGTAGCGATGCTCGGATCCGCAGCAAGCTCATCTCGCTCATCTCCATGATGGCCGTCGTCCTCGCACTGACCTGCCTCACCCTCACAAGGTCGATCTCGGCGACCGCGTCGATCGGATCGGTGGCTCGTCGACGGTCACGACCTGGGGCGACCAGAGCGGAATCGCCGCGCCGCTCCTGCAGATCCAGAACAACCAGGTTGCGTCGTCATGTGCGTGGGCTCGATCGGGGTGAGCTTGTTGGTCATGGTCGTGCTCAGTGAACGCCGGTGGGGACCTGGTACTCGACCGCCGTGGCGTGATTCGCGTTGAGCGCAGCGCCAAGCTCGAACACCCACAGGTTCGATCCGAACATGTCGCACATGTCGTGCCGGGGCTCGAAGCAGACGTAGAACGGGATCGGCGCGCCGGGGCCGAGCACGACGCTGTATCCGGCCCACGTCGGGCAGCCGCCTCCAGGCAGCTGCATCTCGAGCCGGCTGCCGACGAGCTTGTAGCCCTGCTCGGGCTTGAACGCGACCGCACCGGCGGGGCAGCTGTCGAGCACGAGCCCGACGTAGGCGTTGCCGTCCGTCTTGAGCGCGAACTTTGGATCCTTCGACCGATCGATCGGGGTGGCACGTGCCTGTGGCGGTGCGGTGGGCGCGGCTCGCGGTGCGGCCAGCGGTGTGGGATCGGGCTGGCGGACGGGCGCGGTCGGGGTTTCGGTGCCGCAGGCCGTGAACGCGAGGAGCAACAAGCAGTGGGCGGTCGTCTTCATCCCCGTTGATGCGAGTGCCTCGTGGATTTTGCGGTCGATCCGCAACAAACGCTCAAGTATCCGGACTCATTGACGAATCGTGCGTCGAGACCCAGGGCTTGCATCGTCCAAGAGCTTCAGGAACTCGCATCGCACAAAGTGGGTGCTCGTGATCGTGCTCGATTCGATCGTGGCGGTGCGGGTGGGCGTGCTCTCCGACGGCGGCAGGATCTGGAGATGAAGCTACGGATGCAGCCCGACTACTTCGACGGCGAAATCCTCGGTCATCATCCGAACGGTTTCACGCTCGTCAAAGAGCCCGCTTACAGCACGAGCATCGATGCACCGCCGGAGATGCCCGACCTCGGAGGCGTGAGCGGCGGTCCGCTCCTTTCGCTGCAAACCGGGAAAGTTCACGGCGTCCTTAGCTCCAGTGGGCCGGGGTACGCTGTCTGCTGCGACATCCGCAGCCTTCTCGACCGGAAAATCGAGATCAACGATCAGGAGATACTGCTGCGCGATGCAGCAACCGTCGCTCCTGGTCTCTTTCACATCGAATAGAGCGTCGCTGCGAGTACGGATATGCTTCGCGCGGGGTTGGTGAAGTGAGCCAAACGTTTCGACTTGAAGGCCAAGCTCTCGACGAGTCGCAACGGCTCGTAGCCTACACAGAGCGCGTTCCTCAGGCGACCTCGCCGTGTGTGGTCGGTGCTGTTCATGCAGAGAGGCTGAAGTGAACCGACGAAGGCTCGGATTTCTTGTGGCTGCCGTTGCGCTGATCGTGCTGCTCGCGATGGGGGCTTGGCACGTCATGGGCGGCCATCACGCGATCGAGAAGCCGAGTGGTGGCGTCGGCTCGGACTTCACCAAGAAACACATCGATGCGCGTACGCTCGATCGCGCCTCGGTCGCGGGCACCGTTCGCGATCAAGACGGCAAGCCGATCGCCGCTGCGCGCGTGTGCGCGGATGCGTCGAACCTGCCGCACGAGCTCGTCCGCGATCCGAGCTGCGCTTCGACCGACGCGCAAGGTGCGTACTTGATCGCGAATCTGTATGTCGCCGGTTACAGCGTCGCGGCGATGGCGCCGCACTATTTCCCCGAGAGCTTTCATTCCACCCCAGACGATGACCTCACCGTCTTCGAGCTCCACGCCGGCGAGCACAAGACTGGTGTTGATATCGCGCTCGTTCGTGGCGGGGTCGAGGTCCGCGGCATCGTGGCGGATATCAGTGGAGGTCCGATCGTCCATGCGTCGGTACGGGCGAACGCAATCTCGGAGGAGCGCTCGTGGCCCACCGTGGAGACCGACGATAACGGCGCGTTTTCGCTTTGGGTCGCGCCGGGCGACGTGGCGGTTAGTGCGACGGCAGATGGCTACGCGCAGGGATTCGGGTTGGGTCGCGCGCCCGGAAAGGTCAACCTCCTGCTCACACCCGAATCGTCACTCTCGGGCACGGTCGTCGACGCGAGGACCAACGAGCCGGTCGCCGGCGTCACCATCCAGGCAGGTGGTGGTGAGGGTGGCGGCTCGGACATGACGGATGACCAAGGCCGCTTCAACGTCACGCGGATTACGCCCGGTCGCTACACGCTGTTTGCTCGCTCGCCGCACGGCTATGGCCACTCCGACGGATCGACGCTGGTCGGACTCGGCCAACACGTGACTGGGATCGTCGTGAAGCTCTATCCCTCATTTCAGATCTCCGGTCGCGTCGTCGAGCCCGGCGGTAGTCGTGCGACGTGCAAGGAGTCTTGGCTCCAATTGCGCCAGGCGAAACCGACACGCAACCTGCAGGGAACGCGGGACGCGGATGGAGGACTTCATGTCGATGGCGTGCTTCCCGGCACCTACGACGTCACCGCTTCCTGCGGTGGATTCATCCGTCGCGCAACCTACCCTTCGGTGATCGTGATCGACAAAGACGTTACGCATCTAGAGTGGGATGTCGATGCCGGCGCAGAGCTGCACGGTCGCGTATTGACGAAGTCGGGCTCGCCGGTCGAAGGCGCGAAGATCATGTTGCAGCCCTTTGGCGGCGCCACATCGCGTAAGGATGGGAGATATCAGATCAAGGGACTGAAGCAAGGCAGCTACCTCGTGAGTGCGCAGAGCGAGCATGGCGTCTCTCCAATGGGAGGCTGGAAGATCGACGTCCAAACCACGGTCGAAAAGGATCTCGTCCTCGAGCAGACCGGCACGATCAACGGTGCCGTGGTCACCGCCGACGGCAAACCGGTCGAGGGAGTGAGCGTCACCTCGCAATCTGATTCGGACGTGATGCCCATCTTGTTCGGATTTCTCCCGGTGAAGTCGGCTGAGGACGGAACTTTCGTAATCGATGGACTGCGTCCTGGCACGGTGCGCGTAGTCGCTCATCGCGGTTGGACCAGCGAATTACGTGCGCCAGGGACGAACGACGACGCGACGCAAGGCGAGCGCGTTGCGGTCACCGCAGGCCGTACCGCGAACGTGCGTCTCGTTGTCGAGTCGCAATCGGCAGAGATCAAAGGCACGTGCGTCGACACGGAAGGCAAGCCGATCACCGATGCGTATGTCTCGGCGGCACGGGAGTCCGATGCAGCCGGCAGTCAACGTTCGAGCGTTGCCGAGACGCGATGGTCGTGGGACGACAAACCAACGCTGACGAGCACCGACGGCAGTTTCAAGCTCGGCGAGCTATCAGCCGGCACGTACACGGTGCGCGCAGAACGCAAGGGCGGCGGCGAAGCGGTCGCCGAACATGTCGCCTCCGGAACCTCGACCTCTCTCGTGTTCAAGCCGACCGGAGAGATCGATGGGGTCGTCCACGGCGCCGGTACCGCACCGGACGAGCTCAAGATTTCGCTGCACGACAACAAGACAGGCCTCATGCGCGATGAAGAGTTCTTCCGCACCGGCGGTGTTTTCACGATTCACGACCTGCCCGCCGGCCACTTCACGATCACCGCCTCTGCCGGCGGTGGCAAGAAGCAGATCACGCTCGATCTTGCGGACGGCGAGCACAAGAAGGGCGTGGACATCCAACTCGACGCACTTGTCACGCTCACCGGCC
Source organism: Kofleriaceae bacterium (assembly GCA_043759355.1). GTDB lineage: Bacteria > Myxococcota_A > Polyangia > Haliangiales > Haliangiaceae > JABFXX01. The sequence goes on along the minus strand of JAYVLQ010000007.1, from coordinate 2,018 downwards.
GCGTCGTCGAGTTCGGAACGACAACGCCGGTCTCAGGCATCTTCATGACCGCATCGATGGGGGCGTCCGGCGAGATGTTGGCCGACCCCGGCACCTTTAGCCGCGACAACACCAGTGACGCGACGGGCCGCTTCACCATTCACAACGCACCGAGCGGAACGATCCAGCTGTTTGGGTTCGCGAAGGACTCCTCGTCGAATTTCGACTCTGTATCGGCCGTGCGAAAGGTCGACGGCAGCGGGACAATCGATCTTGGTGACATCAGCGTGATGAAGCGTCGCCTTAAACCCGGCGACACCGAGGGCGATCTTGGCGTGCACTGGGTGGAACAACCCGTCGGCACGCCCGTAGACCAGGAGCGCTTCGAGATCAGTTGGATCGATCCGAACGGTGCGGCTGCGAAGACCGACCTCAAGATCGGCGATGTTGTAATCACGGTCGACGGCATCGATGTTCAAGGTGAGAACCACCGACGTGGTGACGCGCTCATGGCCGCACCAACCGGCACCAAACTCACGCTCGGACTTGCTCGCGGCGCCACCGCTACGGTGACACTGCACGCACCGCGCTAATAATGGTCACGGCTGAGCAGCCGTTGTTCTTGCGAGCGTGGTCCGTGTTTGATGAACGGCTGCTGGCGTCGAACGCTAGATCATTTCGCAGGCGTTGCCTGCGAAATAGAAGAACGGCCGCCGGCAAGGGTAGTTGTCGCCGATCGCCTGTGCCCAGAGCCAAAGCTATGGAGCTTGCCGATCTTCAGGCGACGTCGCCGCGCGTGTGCGCTTCGAGATAGTCGTCGATGTCGCGGACCCGATATCGAATCAAACGCCCGAGTTTGATCCATCGAGGCCCGCGTCCCGTATACCGCCAGCTCTGCAACGTCGATCGCGAAACATTGAGGCGCTTCGCCAGGCTTGCTTCATCGACGAGGTCGCCAATGCCATCGCTGGCGAGGACGACTGCGTTCTCGTTCGACGCGTTCATGCTGCGAGTATCGCGGGCACCTCTGACTGCCGGCGGCACCCTGTCACACCCTGTCAATGGCAGGTGCCACACGCGGCGTCGAGCGCTGTCAGCCCGACCTCGTAGGCTCTGTCATCTATATGCCGCGCGATTTGCCCATCGAATTATCGACGCCTTCGGAATCAGCAGTTACGTCCCCGAAACGCATGTCGCCGGCGCCGAATCCACGACACCTCTCGGTGATTTCGAGCGAGAAACCGTTAACGCGCGGTCAAGTCGCGAATCGTCTCGGTCTCAGCATCTCCACGGTGCGGCGTTTCGAGGGCAGTCGGTTGCACCCGACGATCGATAGCGATGACGTTCGGTGGTTCGACGAGCGCGAAGTGGCATCCCTCGCCGCCGAGCTCGCGAACGGCACCACCAAGATGGCTGGACGGGCGATGAAGACATCGCCAGCGAGCAACGTTGTCGCGCATTCGCCAGGCGAGTTGGCGGCGCTCGTATTCGAACGTTTCGAACAGCGCCAATCGCTCGCAGAGATCGTGATCGGGCTCCGCGTCACGCCCGACTTCGTGCGAGCCATGTTCGATCAGTGGACGCTAGGGCTAACTGAAGGCCAGCAGCGCACGAATCGCGAGCCAAGCGCGCCGCGCGCAGGCGACGTCGAGCGCGTTCGACCTGAGAAGCTTGCGGCGCTGCTCGGAAGTCTCAGCGCAAACCAGATCACACGCATCAGCGTTGCACGCGCGCGTGATTCGTTCGCCTACGGTGATCATGACTTCCTGAGCGTTACCGAGCTCGGAGGCTTCCACGTGTCGGGGCCATGCGAGGTGAACGAGATCGTCAGCCGCTTCGGTCCTGGCGCCTACCGCGTGACCGCATATGGTTTCGAGCCGGCAGGAATTCGCTGGGAGATTCTTGTGGAAGGACTCCGTCATGGCTAATGAGAGCGCAATTGTTAGGGAGCAGCTCCGTCGATGGAGAACGCGTAGTTTTGAGGCGGGCTGTTTGATGGTCTTCGGATCAAACTCCATCACCGCCGGTGCCTGGTCAGG
>JAYVLQ010000006.1:0-7117 GCA_043759355.1 Kofleriaceae bacterium | reverse complement strand
AAGTGATGATAGCGCTTGAGCGCCTCGATCAGGAGGTAGTTCAGCGGCATCCAGATCGGGCCGCGCCAGTTCGAGTTGCCGCCGAACAGGCCGCTATCACTCTCGCCCGGCGTGTAGTGGACCTCGTAGTCCGCACCGGCGAGATGGACCACGTACGGATGCTCGCGGTGATACCGCGATAAGGATCGCAGCCCGTGCGGCGCGAGGAACTCCGCTTCGTCGAGCACGTAGCGCAGCACGCGCTGCAAGCGGTCCTTGCTGGGGATCGCGAGCAGCCGGTACTGGTGATCGACATCGAGCTGGACCGAGATCGTGGCTGCGAGCTCGGGCCGGTTATCAAAGAACCACCACAGGCGCTCCGCGAACGAAGGTAGGTTGTGAAGTACTTCGTCGTCGATCGTCTCGGCCGCGAACAGCGGCACGATGCCGACCATCGAGCGAATCCGCAGCTCGCGCGCGCCCTCGGGGGTGCGGATCTGATCGTAGTAGAAGCCGTCCTCGTCTGACCACAGGCCGTCGCCGCCGATCGTGTTGGTCGCGCGCGCGATCGCGACGAAGTGCTCGAAGAACTTCAACGCGAGATCGGAGTACGAGGGCTCGGCCTTCGCGAGCTCGAGCCCCATCGCGAGCATCGTCGTGCAGTAGAATGCCATCCACGCGGTCGCGTCGGCTTGCACGAGCTCGCCGCCGCCGGGCAGCGGCTGGCTGCGATCGAAGATGCCGATGTTGTCGAGCCCGAGAAAGCCACCGGTAAACAGGTTGTCGCCGCCAGCATCTTCGCGGTTCACCCACCACGTGAAGTTGATCAGGCACTTGTCGAACGCGCGCTCGAGGAACTCGCGATCGTAGCCATGCCCGGCTTCACCGGCGAGCTGGTAGATCCGCCACACCGCCCACGCGTGAACTGGCGGATTGACATCGCCGAAGGCGAACTCGTACGCGGGCAACTGCCCGTTCGGGTGCATGTACCACTCGCGCATGAGCAGCAACAGCTGTTGCTTCGCGAAGTGCGGATCGAAGCGCGCTTGCGCGACGCAATGGAAAGCGAGGTCCCACGCGGCGAACCACGGGTACTCCCAGCCGTCTGGCATCGAGATGATGTCGCGCGCCCACAGTTGCTCCCAGCCACGATTTCGACCGCGCTTGCGACCGGGCGGCGGTGGCGGTTGCGTGGGGTCGCCCTCCTGCCAGTGCTCGACGATGTAGTGATAGAACTTCCGCGACCACACGAGGCCGGCATCGGCCTGGCGAACGACTCGGCGCTCTTGCTCGGTCATCGGCGCCGAGCGCACGGTGCGATGATAGGTGTCGCACTCGGCCTTGCGGATCTGAACGATCTGGTCGAAGTCGTCGAACGGCTGCGCCGGCGCGGTGATCTCTTGCGAGAGCCGCATGCGGATCTTGCGCTCGGCGCCCGGAGCGAGCTCGAACGCGTACCATGCGGCGCACTTCGTGCCGGTGTGGGCGGGGTTGACCGCCGCACCGATGCCCCCCACGACGCGCTCGTGGATCGCATCCTTGCGATACGGTGTCGGATTGGTCGTACCGTAGAGGCGCTCGAAGTTGGTCTCGTTGTTGGTGAACAGTAGATCTGCTTGCCCTTCGAGATCCCAGCGGAAGTTGCCGAGCGTGGGCTGCGTGATGCGGACGCTATTGGCGTCGATGCGATCGAGCGAGCCTGCGCGGTCGTAGCCTTCACCGCGACGGCCCCACTCCCACGTATTGCGCAGCCACAAGTGCGGCAGCACGTGCACGGTGTCGGCGACCGGGCCGCGATTCGCGATCGTGAGCTCGATCAGGATGTCGTCGGGGCCGGACTTCGCGTACTCGACGAACACATCCCAGTAGCCGCGATCGAACACGCCGGTGTCCTCGATCTCGAGCTCGGGATCGAGCTTGCCGCGCCGGCGGTTCTCCTCTACGAGCTGCGCGTAGGGAAATGCCTCTTGCGGATACTTGTAGAGGCCCTTCAAGTAGGAGCTGGTCGGCGTCGCATCGAGAAAGTAATAGAGTTCCTTGACGTCTTCACCGTGGTTGCCCTCGGGCCCGGTGAGGCCGAACAAGCGCTCCTTGAGGATCGGATCCTTGCCGTTCCACAGCGCGACCGAGAAACACAGCCGGCACTCGCGATCGCAGATGCCGAGCAAACCGTCCTCCCCCCAGCGATACGCGCGACTGCGCGCGTGGTCGTGCGGCAAGTACGTCCAGCAATCGCCTGTCGAGGAGTAATCCTCGCGCACCGTCCCCCACTGGCGATCCGCCAGATACGGTCCCCAGCGCCGCCAGTTGCGGACCCGCCGCTGGTCCTCGGCCATCCTCTCCTGCTCCGACATCGTTCGAATTTTCGCACGGAAGCGTGAGCCGAACGCACGTCGCGTCCTTCAACCTGAGACCGACCGTTCACGCTCAGTCGCCTCATCCGTCTCGGCAGCCCGTTTCGGCGTGGCACGGCATCTGCTTTACTGGCCGCCCGTGAAGTGGCTCGTTTTCCCGCTCGTCGTGCTCGCTGCGTGCAGTCCGAAAGGTCCGGCCAAGCCAACTGTCGACGCGCCGCATCTCGTCGCGACGAGCGAGCTTGCCTGGTATCGCGTCGATGCGCGTTGCGCGCAAGGTCCGTTCGAGATCGAGCTCGCCGCGACGGGCACGAAGTACGGCGAGATCGCCGAGCTCGAGCTGCACACCACCCACGCCGTCGCGCTCGAAGTGGCGGTCCTCGTCGATGGTCGCGAGGTCGATCGCGTCCACGGCGTCTTCGATCAAGCGGGTCCCGTCGCCGGGCAGCCGGCAAATGCCAAGTGCGTCGCGAGCGATCGCGACAAGCTCGTGCAGAGCCGGCCCGGTGGGACCGGTGGCACCAACGGCGGCACGAACGTCCCTGCTTCGGCCGGGTCCGCGCCAGCGCTGCCACCGCCTTCGACGACCGCACCGCCGCTCGTGCGGATCGATGGGCTCGTGCCGCAGTCGACGAGCATCGTGACATTCCATGTGCCGAGGGCGCAGGCGGGTCGGATCAAGGTCCGGTTCTGGTCGATCGAACCGAACGATCTCACCGACGTCGCGTTCGGGTTCGCCCACGTGGTGATGCGACCAAACATCGGCGAGTCCGCCTACGACCAGTATCTCGCCGATCGAGAAGCGCGCATGCGCGTCACGGTCTCGGCGCCGGCGAGGGTCATCACCGAGACCTCCGAGGATCGCGCGCGCAACGAGCGTGCCGCGCGGGACGCCAACGAGCGTGCGCGTCACGACGAAGAAGAACGCATCGCACGCGAACGCCAGGCCGCGATCGACGCCGCACTCGCCGAGGAGCGAGACCGCCGTCATCGCAGCTACTGCGATGCGCACCACGACGATCGCGACTGCTGGGGACCGGGCGGCTTCGCCGGTTATCACGAGCTCGAGCTGCGAGCCCGGGAGCGCGAGCGCTACTGCGCCGCGAATGCCGAGGATGCCCGGTGCTGGTCCAGCAACGAATGGCAGCAACGCCGCGCCGTCTGGAGCGCGCGGGTCCAAGTCGCGCTTCGGGACCAGGCCGCGGCGAAGGCGCCGAACGGTCCGCCGCCCGCACCGCTCGAGGATTCCCAACCACCGCAGCCGAGCCTTCACGCCGAGTGGCGCGCCGGCTACTGGAGCTGGGACGAAGGCCAGTGGGTATGGCTCGCCGGCCAGTGGAACGTCCCAGACCAAGACGTCCTCCACGAGCAGACCGCGACCGCGCCGCAACCGCCGCCACCACCAAACCTCGAGACGCCGCCGCCCCCACCCGTGCACGCAGTCGTGTGGATCCCTGGCTACTGGATGTGGAACCGTACGCAATGGAACTGGAGCGCCGGCTCGTATCAGCTCGCGCAGACCGGCCGCTCCTGGTCACCGCCGCGATGGCGCATGCGTGGCAGCGTCCACGTGTTCATTCCCGGCGGATGGTTGTCGCGATGAAGCCGCTGCTCGCTCTCGCCCTGGCCGCGCAGCTCTCGGGCTGTGCAACCTCGTGGTTCATCGTGCAAGGCACCGGCACGCAGTCGTCGCTCGATGAAGACAACCACGAGGTCAGCGTTCCGCAGCCAGATTTCACCGAGCACCTGAGCGTGCGCATGCCGGTCGCGATCGCCTATCAGATGACGCCGGGTGTGAATGGCGGACCTGCCGTGCGCGGCGCCGAACTGCCGTTCACGTTCACGTGCTCACGCACCCAGACCGGTCAGAATCAGCTCGTACGCCACTCCTACCGCTACGGCTCGCGCTGGAAGAAGACCGCGATCATCGCGGTGCTGCTCGAGGGAGCGATCAGTGCCCTCGGCCTGCTCAGCGCGTCGCAGGACAAGCCCGATGGCTACCTCTACGGCGGCTACTTCGCACTCGATGCCCTGCTCACGCTGCCGTTGATCTTCATCCCGCGCAAGGAGATCAGCGCCGAGAGCCGCGTCACCGCGACCACGTCGCTCGATGACTCGTGCCCGGAGGGCCTCGCGGTCGAGCTCGCCGGGCAATCGTATCCGATCAATGCCGCAGGCCGCGTCAGCGCCGATGCCGAGCGCGTGATCGCGCAGTGGAGAACGAACCCGAACCCGAGCGACGCTCTCGAGGTCTCGTTCGCGGGCCAACGTCGCGAGCTCCGGCTCTACGGCGGCGTGGATCCGAGCGTCGAGCTCGCGGTGCCGCCCGGTACGCTCACGCATTAGAGTGAAATACCGATCAGGTAAACGCAACGGATCGGAATCGATCGTCTCGGATAAGGTCGTGTCCGGAACCCGTGTTTTTGGGGGTGCTTTGCGGTGAATCCGGAACGTCGATTCGGTGGCCGGCGCGAACCGTATCGGCGTGCGCCGAGCTGCTCCTAGTACGAGTAGCCGAGCTTCAAGAACACCTCGCGACCCTCACCTGGAATCCGGGGGATCGTGACCGTCTTCGGAGACATGTAGCGGTCGTAATCGGCTGGCGCCGGCATCAAGTCGCGCGTGCCGATGATGTTGCGCACGCCGCCAGTGAGATCGAAGCCACGGATGTCGGGGACGTAGAACACGGCGTTGAGGCCGAACCACGCCGGCGTCGATTCGGAGGCCATGCCATCCATCGCACTTCTGGCGAGCAGCTCGGAGACGAACGTAAGTTCGGTCGAGAGATGACCGACGCCGTAGATCTTCGGGGTCGAGATGCCACCCGCCGCGGTGACGGCGGGCGCGTTGACCACGTGGTACGTGAGCGCGCCGTCGCCCTCGGCGCTGCCGACGCGCGAGTACGCGCCACCGGCGAAGCCGTACCAACCCGACGAGTTGCGATAGCTCGCCTCGGCCTCGACGCCCGCGGTGATGATGCGACCGACGTTCTGGAACGCGATCAGGTTCGCTTGGCCCGGCATCGGGTTCGCGAGAGGCAGTTGTTCGACGATACCTCGGGCGTCCCAGTAGTAGCCGGAGATGCGCGTCGACAACCCGCCGATCGGCTTGGCCCAGCCGACGACCTCGAACGAACGAATCGTCTCGGAGGTGAGGTGCTGCGGCGCAGCGAACGTCACGTTGTCGTGGAAGAATGCTTCGTACGCGCTCGGGTTGCGGAAGCCCTCGGCGTACAGGAACTTCACGCCGTACTTCTCCGGTTTCGAGATGAAGAGCGCGGCGCGCGGCGACAGGCGCGTGTCGATCACCGAGTTGTGATCGTAGCGCGCGCCAACCGTGTAGCCGAGCCACGGCGCGAGAGTACCGTCGAGCTCGGTGTACACACCTTCGATGTTGATGTCTTTAGGAACGACGACAGCGTCGCTGCCACCGACCGTGAACGACCGGCTCTTCGTGCGGTTGAAGTTCCCTTCGGTGCCAGCCGTGATGCCGAGATACTCGGGAATCGCTTCGTAGCGACCTCGGAGCTCGAGGCCGAACGTCTTCGCGTCGCCATAATCGTCGAACGGCTTGGCTTGGTACTGGAGGATGTGATCGTAAAACTCGTAGATGTTCGCGTAGCCGCGGCCGACGAAGGTGAGCCGCTTCGAGAGCTCCTCGGTGTGGCCACCCTCGACGAGCAACTGCGAGTTGTACTCGTTGTACGGCGGCGTGACCGCGGGGTCGCCGTTGTACGGCGCGAACGGTGAATCGCGGCGGAACCGATATGCGCGGACCTGCGCGAACGTACCGTTGTACGATCCGGCGAGCGAGCCCGCGAACACGTTCGAGCCATCGCCCTTGAGGTTGTCGCCGACATCGGGGACCGAGAGGGTCTCGGGGAACCGCGTCATCGTGCGGACCGTGCCGCGGATCTGCTGGTGGACCGTCCCCTGCGCGAAGCCGGCGGCGGCGGTGAATCCATTGATCGAGTTGACCGCGATCCGGCCCCACGCGTGCGGGCTCTCGATCGCGCCACGCGTGACGATATTGATGATGCCGAAGAACGCGTTCGTGCCGTACACCGAGGACACCGGGCCGCGGATGACCTCGATGCGTGCGATGTCCTCGATCGCGACGAGGTCGCCATAGCCGACGCCCGCGAACGAGCCCCAGCCTTCGTTGACGGTCGCGCCGTCGACGAGGACGAGCACGCGCGTGTTAAAATCGCCGAGGATGTTGATGCCGCGAAAGCCGATCGTCGCGACGATCCTGGTGTCCTCGAAGTACGCACCTGCGACACTCGCGACCGCTTCACCGACGGTGCGGTAGCCAAACCGGCGGATGCGATCGGCGCTGACGACGGTAACCGCCGAGGCCACGTTGCCAAGCGTCTGCTCGCGCTTTGCGGCACCGACGACGACATCTTCTTCGGCGCTGACCGCCGCAAGGATCGCGGCATTCGAGCTCTCGTCTTCCGCGGGCTCGGGCAACGGTGGGAGATCTGCCGGATCGACCACGGGCTCGTCGGCGTGCGCGAACGCAGGCCACAAACAACCGACTGCCGCCACCGTCGTAACTAGCGCCCTTCGCACGGGCCAAGCGTACTACGCAGCGCCGGCTCACCGCTTCCGGGCGAGGTCGGTTTGATGCACGACGCGGCCCCTCCGATCCGCTGCCCGAGCGTCACGATCGCGGTCGAGACCTTCATCGAGCGCTGGTAGGCATCGAGCGCTGGTAGGCATCGAGCGCTGGTAGGCATCGAGCGCTGGTAGGCATCGAGCGCTGGTAGGCATCGAGCGCTG
>JAYVLQ010000005.1:0-16410 GCA_043759355.1 Kofleriaceae bacterium | reverse complement strand
CGGGACTGAGCGGGCCGCCCAGAGCACGCAGCGCGCCGCGTTCGCCAGCGCGCGCGCTGCCGCATGAAATCGCTGGAGCGTTCGACGGCCTCGCAGCTGTAAGGATGCCGGGGGTCGAGCAGCCGGTCGAACCCCGCCGCGAGCGCCGCCTCCTCGGCCTTGATCGCAGCCACACGCTCGGCCGGCCAGCCCAGCATGCGCTCTCCGATGGAGCGGCCGAGCGCCAGAGCCAGCAACGAGTCGCTGCGCTCCACCAGCATCGTGGCCAGGTCCTCGCACAGCGAGCGCCCGGCCTTGTCTGACGGTGCAAGCCCGCGGCAGCGGCCTGTGACGCCGGCCGGCGTGTCGACCCACGCGCCCTCGATACCGATCGCCATCACCATCAGTTCGAGCCGCAGGTAGCCCGGCAGTTCGGCAGGGAAGTTGGCGTCGACCAACGCGGGCAGGTCGAAATTGGCGGTGACGAAGCGCGACGACGGCGCGGCCGCGGCGGCGTAGGCCTCCGCCGCCGCCGCGGGCTCGGTGCGCGCCAGTTGCAGCCAGGCGGCTGCATCGTTCGGCGCCAGTGCCAGCAGTTCGCGCGGCGAAAGCGTGGCGCACGCCGGCGGGGCGTCGCTCCGGTCGCAGGCACGCAGCGCCCAGCGCAGCGCGCCGACATCGCGTTCGCGGCGCGCCAGATCGACCAAGGCCTGCACGGCCGGTTTAACGTCGCTGGCGGGCCGTCGCAGCTGGTCGGGTGTCGCCTCGACTTCGAGCAGCCCGCTGGCACGCAGCACGAGCGCAGCGGCGCGCGTGCGCGCAGCGGCGCTGGCGTCCATGCTCGACAGCACGCGAGACCAGGCCGCAGTGCGCGCATCGGCACCCAGCGGGCGTGGCAGCAGTTCGAAGCTGGTGGTTGGCAAGGTCGGCAGGGGAACCGGTCCGACGCCGCAGAGCTCCAGGCTCGTCGGCGCGGTCGGCGCGGTCGGCGCGGTCGCGAGCTTCTCGAGCGGGACGGTCAGATCCTCTTCTTCTCCCACCTGCCCACCCGGGCGCGTCACGTTGCCCGCCCAATCGGGAATCGGTGTGGGCGCGTCTTCGTCGTCGAGGTTGATCCGCTCGACGGGCTCGGTCGGAGGCGGACGCGACACGCGAGCGAGATCCTGGGCCGAGAGCCGGGCGTGCTGGCGCGTCTCGAGCTCCTGCGCGAGACGCGGATCATTCGTGATCATGCCGGAGATCCGGCGCGCGGCCTGTGCGAGACCCGCGGTGCCGGGCTCGCTCGCCGGCCGGGCGTTTGGACCGGGGCGCGTCTCGATGGTCTCGTCGAGATCCTCGAGTGACACCTTCAGCTTCGCCGAAGTCGGATCCGCAACGTGGTACGGGATGGGATTCGGTAACGGCGTTTCGGTCTCGAACGTCGCCGATCTTCGCATCGGTGCGCCGGGCGACTTCGCGCGTGGCGCCGCGCCGCGCGTGCCGGCCGGTGACGGCACGATCTTCACGACCGGTCGTTTGATGTCGATCGGGCTCGTCGCGTCGTCGGACTCGGTATCGGGATCGAGCTGGGACACGAGGACATCGAGCACCGAATCTCGCGGGACCAGCGACGGATCGTGGCGAGGCTCCGGCACCTCGGTCGGGGGCGGAGCGCCCGGCTCGGAGAACTCGACATCGACGCCATCGTCGTCTTCGTTATTGTTGTCGTCGGGCCCGGGCATCCGAGCCTCGAGGTCCTTCACGAGCGCGTGGATCGCGATGTCGTCGGGCGCGAGCTCGAGGATGCTCTTGCACACGGCGAGTGCTTGCTGGGCTCGGCCCTGCGAGCGATACGCGATCGCAACCTTGCGATAGTGCTCGACAGCCGCATCGGCGTGCTCCGCTTCGCGCAACTTACCTGCAACGGTCACCCGCAACGGCAGATTGTCGGGCTCGAGCTCGAGGCGTTGCTCGAGCTCGCGGAGCGACGAGATCACGACGGCGTGAGGGACACCTGCGCCTTGAAGCTCATCGCCGGCGAGGTGGTCGGCAGGAACCACTTGGCGGCGATCGTCTTCATGCACGTGTCGAACGTCGAATCGATCAGCGGCGAGAACGACGAATCTTTGTACGCGCCCGCGGCGCCGAAGCTCGCGGAGACGGTCATCGTGACGGTCTTGGCCTGGAGCCCGGTATTCTTCTTGAGCGCCTGCTCGTAACATTTCTGGATCGCGCCCCGCGACTTGGCGACGAGATCGAGAAACTCCTTCGAGGCCGCAGCCGCGACCTTGGGATCGACCGGCGGAAGTGCTGCACCTTGCGCGCCCGGCTTGACGGTCAGCGCATTCCCCTCGATCACCACCGTGATCTCGCCGCCGCTGCCTTGCGTCTTGCGCTCGACATCGGCCTCGTCTTGCATCGCTTTGATCAGCTTGTCTTTCTCCGCGCCGCTCTTGCGGCACGCGTCGAGGTCCGAAGCGGTTTGAGGGTCGGGAACGGTCTTCGTTTCGCCTTTGCATGCGGCAATGGCGAGGGACAGGACGATCAAGATTTGGCGCTTCATGACTCAGTCGTCTTTGTTCTTGGTCTGCGGTGCTACGGGTGCCGAGTGAAGCATGCCGGGCCGCTCGATAAACTCTCGAACGACTCGCCCGCCTACGACGTGCTCAACGACGACACGCTCCACTCTCGTTCCGTCTATGTGACTATACAGAGCTGTCGCGCCGCGAGGGCCCGGCATGGTCGCAAACCCACTGCCGATTTGAGGACCTGAATCAGCTACGAGCTCGCGCACGAGGACGTTGGGACCCTGCGTGCAGCGCCCGAAACAGCTCTGCCACGCGACCTCGGTGCCTTCCCGCGCCCGATGGGCCTCGAGCGCGGTGTGAAACAACGTTTGAAGGGCGCTCGATCCTCTACGGTCGCCGCACTCCGGCCCACGGCAGATCACGATCTTGAAGCGCCGCGGCGGCAAGCCACGATCATAGCAGCCAAACTCTAATCGAGGGCGAGCGCGTCGCGAATGACCGCGACGAGATTCGGCTTGGTGCGCGGATCCGCCGCCACCTGACGTAGAAGCTCGCGCTCGCCGGGCCCACCGTGGGTCTCGAGCGCGACCACGATCGCTCTCCCCCACGCGACGTCGGTGCCGAGATCATCGTCGGCGTGATAGAGCAGCAAATGCGATCCGAGCGCCGGACGCTCTTTGCCGCCACCGATCGCTGCCATCGCATCGATCACGAACACGAGATCCGCGACCTGGGTCGTCGGTGCGTCGAGGTGGCTCTGCAATGCCGCGAGCGTTGTCGCTACCACGGCCGGATCGAGCTTCGCACCGCCGAGGCCCGCGATCGCGCGCGCGACCGGACCGAGTGCAAGCGGCGTGGTCTGCAGCAGGAAGTCATCGTGGGTCGCGAGCTGTTCTGCAAGCACGGACAGGCTCGCCGGATCCTTGCGTGCGACGAGCAGATCGACGACGACATCCTTCAGCTTCTGAGGTGCACGCGCATCCGCGAGCACGCCGAGCAGTTCTTTGGTGACCTCGCCACCGGGCCGCTGCGCGAGCGCCCGGACCGCGAATTCCTTCACGCGGTCGAAGCGCGCATCGTGATCGCGAGCGATCGAGACGAGCGCCTTGACGGTCTCCACCCGCTCGCCTTGCGCGGGCGGTGACCAACCATCGGCATCGAACGTCGCACCGAGCACCGGCGCCGTGGTGCCGATATTCCTCTGCAACCGCACGCCGCCATTCTTCGGATCGAGAGCGACGAGCTCGCCGGTCGATGACATCGCGAGGATCGCCGCGCCGCTGTCTTCACTCGCGACGAGCTCGACCCGCGGATTCGAATACGCCCAGGTGAGCGCACCCTTCAGATCGAAACCGAACACGTAGCGGAAGTAGTGCACCGCATAGCCGTCGTTGGCGAGCTTCATGCCTTCGGTCGTCGCGAACAAGATGCGCGAGCGATCCGCTGCGGTGTATGCGAGCTGGACCGGATCGTACGCATCGCGACCGTAGGTCGTGTGATCGAGCTGCGGCGGCACGATGATCTGGCCGTAGCTCGAATCCGCTCGCTTGCCCGAAGAGCTCTTCGCATCGAGCTCGAACACGCCCTGTGTCGAGCCGTAGTACGCGTCACGACTGGTCGTCCGGATCACCGAGATTTGCTCGTCGGTCCCGCGGATGCGGGCGAGCGGTTTACCGGTCCTGCCGTCGATGATCGACAACCACTGGGCATTGTATGGCGCGTAGACCACGCCGCCGTGTGCCGCTGGTGCGCCGAGCACGCCATCGGCATCGGCCTTCCACAGTTGCTTGCCGGAGCTGCCGTCGTAGGCCGCGAGCCACCAGGTGTGCGCATCCTCTTTCCATACGAGATACGCGCGGTCGCCATCGGCCGAGGCGCCGATGAACTCGCCCGGCACGCTGGTGTTCCATTTTACGGCGCCGGTCTGCTGATCACGTGCGACGAGCTGCTTGGACTCGAGCTCGACGACGAAGTTGCCGCCGACCCAGATTCGCGATTGCACGTCGGCGTCCTGCCTCCACAGGATCGATGACGCCGCGAGGTCGTACGCCACGATGGTCTTCTTGGCGCCCATGCCGACCTCGAGCACGAACACCCGCGGCACGTGCGCGCTGTTCACGGGCGAGGCCTGTACTGGCAGCTGGCGCTGCGCGAGTGCGGCGGATAGCGCTTCGCGATCGTTGTCCGGTGCGGTGAGATGAAATACCGCGTTGCCACCGCAGGCGCCGACGAGCGCCAGGAGTGCAAGGCGCTTCACTTCGCACCTCCCGAGAGCCGCGCTTCGACGACCTTCTCGGCCTCTGTCCGCGAAGGGCGCGGCGGGTACTTTGGCGTCGCATCGAGGTAATCCGTCAGCGCGCTGACTGCCGACTGATCGGTGATCTTCGCGATCGCGCGAACTACCTCGACGCGTTCGGTATCGGGCCCGAAATCCGGACGACGCAACACGAGGCCGAGGCACAGCGCGAGGGACGCATCCGGCACCCTGCCGAGCTGATCGCCGATCTTGCGGACGAGGTCCGCATCGGCCATCGCGGCCAGGGCACGCGCTGCCGATTCTTCGCCCCGCGCGAGCAGCGCGAGCAAGGGTTCGATCGCTTCGCGCATGTGGCCCTTCGAGGCTGCATCGGCCGCGGCGTTGCGGACGACGCCGGCCGTATCGTGCAGGCCTTGCACGACGACCGCGTGCGCCGCCGGATCGGGATACTTCGCGAGCGCGGCGATCGCCGTGCCACGCACCGACGGATTGTGGTGACCGGCGTAGCGCTTGAACGACGAGACATCGGGCGGCGCCGGATGCTTCGAGAGTTCGAGCAAGGCCTCCACCGCCACCGGCGTGCGCAACCCGAACGCGAGGCCATCGAGCAAGGCATCGTGTGCCGCGGGGTCCGCTAGCTCGCCGAGTGCAGTAGCCGCCTTCGCCGCCGCTTCTTCATCTGCGCCGGAGAGTGCGAGAGCGAGCGCGTCGATCCCCGCCGTCGCCTTGTCTGCTTTCGTGACCTTTGCCGGTCTCGTCGCAGGTGCGCCACTCGCCACACTCGCGCATGCACATGCGAACGGCAGCACCCACATCTTCATCCGGCTCACCGTCATTCCCGTCGTGGTAACCCAGAATCCCGGCCCGGTTCAACTCCGGGGATTCCGTGTGAGCTACAACCACGATGTGGATCCTGCCGTCCTGCCGATCCTGACCTGTCCCCGGTGTCACACGCCGCATCCGTTTGCGGATCTGCGGCTGGCTCGGTGCAAGAGCTGCGGGCTGGAGCCCAACCACGACACGCCCGGTGTCCTCGATCTGATCGATCTCGAGGGCGCGCCGACCGCGCCGACTGCCGAGCAGCGGTTCATGGAGAGCGACCTGGTCGCGCGCGTGTACGAGAGGCTGTGGCGGCCGGCGTTCGTGCGCATGCTCGCGGGCAAAGGCGCCGGCGCAGCAGTCGGTGGCATCTCCGGCGAGCTGTACATTCACAAGCACAGTCTCAGCCTCGATGACCGTCCCGGTCCATGGCTCGATCTGTCGTGTGGCCCCGGTGTGTTCGTGCGCGCGCTCGCTGCGGCGGCACCCGGTCAGCTCGTGGTTGGACTCGATATCTCGCGCGCGATGCTCGAAGTCGCGGCGCAACGCACGGGTGGCTACACGAATGCGGTGCTCGTCCGCGCAGATGCGCATGCCCTGCCCTTCGCCGATGGTTCGTTCGGTGGCGTGAACAACGCGGGCGCGCTCCATGCGTACGACGACCCCGAGCTCGTGTTCCGCGAGATCCGCCGCGTATTACGCTCGGGCGGTATCTACGTCGGCTCGACGTTCGCCGAAGCGCCATCGCTCCTCGGACGGCTCGCCGCGCGCGCTGCCGGCATTCGTCGGTTCGAGCCTGGCGAGCTGCGCGCGTGGTTGCAACGCATCGGCTTCTCCGACTTCGAAGAGGTGAAGCTTGGCGACGCGTTCGTGTTTCGCGTGCGCCGACCCTAGGGCGAGCTTGCAAGCCCGCCTTCTTGGCTAGAACGTCGCGCCGAGGAGCGTCACGGCCAGGCCTCTTTGCGGAGCGAGGCGCGGGTCGAGCGCATGGAGCGCGACGCCATCGATGGCCCACCTGCCGCTCGAGCTGCGACCGAGCATCGCGGCCGGCGCGTCGTCGTCTTGCTTCTTCTTGTGCGAGTTGACGTCGAGACCGATGTCCATATCGCGCGTCAGATAGAAGCCGAGCCACGTACCTCCGATCAAGCCGATCGACGACAACGCACCTACCGTGCGCTCGTCGGCAGTGGAGTGCGGATCGTAGATCGCGGCGTAGAGCAGAAACGGCACCGCCCCGCCCGCGAGCGCGAGCCCCGCGACCCGGGACATCCGGCGCGGCGTGGTGTTCGTCATCGGTGCGACGACGTAACCGGTGACGAGCCCGGCGGCCGCGCCGAGGATCGAGTTGACCGCATACGCTTCGCGTTGCGCGGGCTGCATCAACATGCCGACCGTGATACCGCCGAGCGTGCCAACCCCTGCGAACGTGTCGATCAGCGTGACATCACCCTCGGTAAACTGGTGGTCCTTGGCAAACCCGATCGTGCCGAGCGTGCCGAGAGTCGCGCCGATCGTGCTGCCGACCATGACGCCTGCGCCGGTCACCCTGCCGCCGTTGCCACCCTCGACGCTCGCGGCGAACATGCCGCCGATCACGCCGCCCCACAGGTTGCCCGCGCCGAGCGTCAGGACCTGGGCATTGTCCGCATCGACCTTGCGCGCGACCTTGGGTGCGAGCAGCGCACCCGCCGCCGCGAGCGGCAGACCGAAGAGCACCGCGCCGCTGGCTTGGTTGTCGGGTGTGACGAGCGCGCCGATCATGCCACCGAGGCTGCCGCCGAATAGCGCGCCGTGGGCCATCGCGGCGGCCTTGTACGGGCGACCGATATCTTCGGGATCCGGAAGCATCGCGGGCTCGGTCGGCGGCGAAGGCTCGGCGATCGGTGCGACGTCGATCGTCGGCGCAGTCTCGACGATGCCGAGCGCGGCGTTCGACGCCTTGATGATCGCTTTCGCGCGGGCCGACGCCGGACCGTTCGGCGCTTTGACCAGCGCCTCGACCGCGAGCTGCTTCGCGTCGAGATAGATCTTCGCCTCGAATAATTCCTGTGCGCGCGAGACGAGCGATGCGGCGACTTGATCCGCGAGCTGCGGATCCTGATCTGCGGTCGGTCCAGGCTGCGCCGGTGCCCACGTGTTGGGCGGTGGCACCGCCACGGGCGTGGGCGCGTACGGATCGACAGGTTGCGCGTGTGCGGATGCGGCCAGCATCGCGACGAGGCTCGGAACCAACCAGCGCGCCATCTCCCTATGAGGTACCACCCGGCGCACGGGGGTTCAATCAAACCCGCGAGATGCCAGCTGATATGCGCCAGATCACGATCTAGTTGGCGGCAATGGAGCGACCAGGGCCGCCGGGACGACCCCGGGCTCCTTCCAGCGCTTGCGATAAAAGTACATGAAGATGACCTGGATCGCCGAGAGCAGTGGCACCGCGAGCAGCGCGCCGACGAGCCCGTAGCTCGCCTCGCCGAGGAACAGCGCGAAGATCACGAGCACCGGATGGATCTTCGCGGCGGTGCCGATGATCTTCGGGTTGAGCACGTTCGCTTCGATCAGGTGAATGCCGGTGATCCACAGGATCATGACGACACCCCGAAACGCGTCGACGCCGGAGTCCCCCGAGACCAGCGCGACCACCACGATCGGGATCGACGACAGGATCGATCCGAAGATCGGGATGAGGCTCATCATGCCCGCTACGATCGAAAGGATCAGCGCGTACTTCACGCCGAAGATCGTGAGCCCGACGAGCGTGAGGCAGCCATTGATCACGCAGATCACGAGCTGGCCACGGATCACGCCGGACAGGCCACGGTTGATGCCACTGATGATCACGTCGTAGTCGTCGCGCGTGTTCGAAGGGAACAGACCACGCAAGAACGCGTGGACCTTCTCGACATCGATCAGGATGAACGCCGCGATCATCAGGGTGAAGAAGAAGGCGAAGATACCGCGCACGAAGCCGGTCAGAATGTCTTGGAGCACCCGCACCACGTCGTTGGCCTTACTCTGCATGCCGACGAGCGACTTCTTGACGTAGAGCCGCAGCTTATCTTCGAGCGTGAGCGGTTCCATCCGCTCCTCGACGGCCGCGATGTGATAGCCGCCATCGGTCGTCGGTTTGATATCGATGCCGTTCTGCGCGAGCTGGAGTGCGAACCGGCCATCCGGCAGCGGCGTCATCGTGAACGCGGTGCCTGGCGGCATCGGCACGTCGGGCACGATCGGTTGCACTTCTTCGACCGGCTTCGCGGGCTGAAGCGAAGGGAACCGATGCTCGAGCCAGCGCGCGAGCTGCGGCGTGTACTCTTCGTTGATCCGCTTGTAGAGCCCCGGTGCTTCTTTGCCGAGCCGCGCGACATCGCGCGACAGGCGCGGCACGAGCAAGAACAAGAAGCCGGCAACCGCGGCGATGAACACGATGTAGCAGATGATGATCGCGAGCCCGCGCGGCATCCGCCGGGTGCCGTTCGCGCGCACGGTCATGCGCTGGACGATCGGCGCGAGGATGTACGCGATCAGGCCGGCGAACACGAAGCGCAGCAACACCTCGCGGCCGATGATCGCGATCACGATCACGAACACCACGAACGCCCAGCGACCGAGGAACCTCAGCACCGAGCCGCGCGAGTCACCGAACCAGGTGTCTCGGGTTCTCCGCGTGTCCGCGACCGTCTGCAGCGGCTGTGTGATCTTGGCGACCCCTGGCCCCGAATCGGGGGAGCCGCCGGGTGGGTCCACAGGCATCATCGAGGAGCAGATATACCAGAGGAGCTACGAATTGCGGCGGACGCGGTTCGAGAACCAGCCCCCGACGCGACCGAGCAACGATCGGCGTGTGCCGCCCTCGCGCAGCTCCTCCGCGGACAGCCCGGGGTCGAGCGAGGCCGAGGGGAGCGACGAATCCGGCGCCAGGCCGAGCAGGCCATTCGTGTGAGCGGTGCGAGCGAGCTCGCGGCGCTCGCGGGATGCCACGATCGGCGGTTCGACGCCGGTCTCCATGCGGAGCGTGCCCCAGCGCCGGCACTGGCCGCAGCGCCAGCTGAACTGGCCGGGCCGGTTGCCGCAGCTCGCGCATTGCCAGCGCCCGCGCAACGCCCACGCGAGCGCACCGTGCTCGCCTGCGAGGGCTGCGAGCGCGAGCTTGATCGTGGCCGCGTCACCGCCGTCGAGCGCGGCGCGCGCGGTCGCGACCCGCGCCGCGAGCGCATCCGGGAACCGCGTCGTGAGGTCGCTCGCGAGCTTGAGGTCGGAGCCGGCAGGCGCGAGCTGGGCGCGGATCAGCGCGATCTCGAGCCGCGGTCCGGTCTTTTCTTCGATCTCGGCGAGCGTCGCGAGCACGCGATCCGAGACGCTTCCGGTCGGCCGGTCATCGGGAACGAGCGCGACGGTATCGGTCGTGGCGAGCGCGGTGACCTCGGGCCGCGTGACCTCGGCGCGCAACGCTTGGTCAGGTGCGACGGCCGTATCTTCGTCGGAAAGCTCGTCGCTTGGGCTCGTGTGCGGCTTACCGTATTCGAGGCCTTCTTCGGCCGCGATCATGCCTGGCAGGAGGTGCGGTGCGAGGGCCGGATCGGCGAGCAGCGCCTGACGCAGGCGCTCTTTCGTGCCGCGGAAGTTCTTGCGGTTCGCCGCGAGCTCGGCGGCCGCGGCATAGAAGTGCGCGGTCTCGCCGAGCTTCTGCGCGGCCTTCAGGAGGTGCTTCGCGGATGCGAGATCCTCACGCGCGAGCGCAGCCTGCGCCGCGGCGACGAGCAGGTGATGCTCGCGCCTGGACGTATCTTCGCCGCGCCGCTTGCCGAGCCGCTGCCACAAGCCCGCCGCCTCGTTGAACCGCGCTTGCTCCTCGTACAACGATGCGAGCGCGCGCAACGCGCCCTCGTGGCCCGGCTCGTCGAGCAGGACCTCTTCCATCGCCTTGGTCGCGCGGCGCGGCATCCCGGCGGCGCGAAAATCGAGGCCGAGCTCGTAGAGCGCGCGATGGCGGACCTTGCGGCGATCGCGTTCGCGTAGCGCGAGCGCCTGATGGACGCGGATCGCACGCTCGTGTTCGCCACGGGTCCGGAACATCGCGCCGAGCGCGAAGTACGGTTCGACATCCTCGATGTTCTCCTCGACGACGGTCTTGAGCTCGTCGATCACCGTATCGGTGTCGCGCGCGATCAGATGGCTGATCGCACGCATGTAAGAACGCGCGTGCCGTGCGGTGCGCCGGAGCTGGCGATCATCGGGCACGTAGTACCGGCCGATCAACACGCCGGCAGCCATCGCGCCGAGGCCGACGAGCAAGAGGACGAGGGCCGCTCCCATCACCTGCGAGCGTACTACGCCGTGATGGCGAGGAACCTCGCGTCGCTGTGAATCGACGCCAGGTCGGCATCCTCGACGGCGATCTGCGCATTCTCCGGTGCGAGCCGGACCGCGAAGCCGAGCGCCTCGAGCGAGCCTGCCACATCTCCCGCGAGGCAGCGATAGCACGCGAGGTTGTACCAACTGTCGCCCTGATTCGGCTCGAGCCGGACGCACTGCCCGACCGCGCGGATCGCCTCGGCGAGCTGGCCCTGCCCTTTGTACGCGACGCCGAGCTCGAACCAACTGCTGGCCAGATCGACGCCGCGCGCGGTGAGCTTGTCGGCGAGCCCGCGCGCTTCGTCGCGCCGGTCGAGCCGCTCGAGTAAGCCGATCATCCTGAGCTCGAGCTCCGGCGTCGGTTGCGGGTCGAGCATCGCCATGAAGTACTGATCGAGCGCTTGTTCGAAGTTTCCGAGGGCTTCGAGCGTACGTCCTTCGAGCAGGTAGCTCATTTGATCTCGCGCCAGACGCCTTTGACCTGCGCAAACGCGTACTGGCCGTGGACCTGGCAAGCGCCATCGCCCCACACCGTGCAGCCGTACGTGAGTACGAAGTCCGCCTTGCCATCGTGATCGATATCGATCGCACCGAGCTCGACGCCGACAACCGCGCGCTTCACACCCGAGAGCGCCTCGTTCTTCGCCAGCAGTGCGCGGATCGCCTTGTCGTCGGCAGCGCTCGGCCCAACGAAGCGCACGATCGTCGCGGCGGGCAGCACCAATACGGTGCCGGCGTACTCGCGGCGATCGATGGCGAACAGCGGCAGTGCGACGTGACCTCGATCGATCGTCGCGACGAGGTTCATCCCGAACAGTGGCTCGACGACCGTGACCTCGCCGGTGGGCGCAGGCGAGCCATCTTCGGGCGTGAGCACGGTGATCGTACCGGGCCGGCCGACGATGTCGCGCGTATCCGACGCCGCGAGCATGTCCGCGGGTTCGAAGGTCCCGAGCCACGCGACCGCGAACATCATCCGGGCATCCCCGCGTCATCATCGAGCGCGTTCATCACGCGCGCGGCCTGCGTGTTCGGGAGCTCCGGCAGATCTTCGAGGGGCGCGGGCTCGGTGAACGGCAGGTTGCGCAGCTTCGCGAGCTCACGCTCGAGCTGGCCGACGAGCGACTCGTACTGCCGACGGCGCCAGACATAAAACATCGACCACAGCGCGAGGGTCGCGAGCAAGACCGCGCTCGCGAGCCAACCCGCGATCAGCGCCGGGAACCACACATCGTGCGGCTTTTCACCGAATAGACCCGTCAGCCACGGTGGAATGGTCACCGGGATCCAGCCCGCGTTCGCCACGAGGAACAATCCCGCGATCACGCCGAGCCCGATCATCGTCAGGATGACGGTCGCGATGGCGACGAGGCGCAGCCAGCGAATCACGAGCTCAGCATACTACTTCGCGAGCGGGAGGGTCGGGTGCGGTGCCGTGGCCATGTCCAGCGAGTACCCGAACGTGAGCCCGAGGAACTTGATCCCGGCGAGCTCCTTGTACGCCACGCCGAGGTACCCGCCGTTGCCGGTCGGGAACCCCCACTCCTCGTAGTGATGACCGATCCGGATCCCGATCATAGCCTCGACTTGATCGACAAGCGGCACGCTCGGCGAGCCACCGCTCCGCCCCGATGCACCCGCGAGCCACGACGCGCGGCCCCACACGATCAGTCGCACGCGCCGGGCGTCGAGCTCGAGGTCGACATCGAACGGCAACGCGATCGCGTCGTCGAGCGCACCGGTCGCGCCGCTCGCAACCACCCCGGTCCCGAGCGTGAGGAACGAGCTGCGCCCGAGCCGCACGCCGAGGCCCAGCGGCAACAGGCCCGCTTCGTACGCGAACCCGCCGTGCCTGCCGGTGGTCGCACCGGCCGCGAGATCGATGCCGATATGCAGGCCGAAGGTCCGATGCTTGCCGATGAAGCCGTGCAGACGAAACCCGGCGAGTGCGAGCTGATCGATCACCCGTCCGCGATCGGCCGGCGTCGCGCTGCCGTGCGGGATCGTCAAGGACGCATCGCTATCGTCTATATGGGTGACGATCGTGAGCTCCTCGTGGAGGTACGCGCCACCGTTCAGGCGATCCGCGAGCTCGCAGATGCAATCGGCGCTCGCCGTGTGAGCCGCGAGCAAGATCAGGATCAGGACCTTCATCGGTCGGCGAACCCTACGCGACCGGTACCCCACGGCACGATCACCGCCGGTGGCCAGAAGTCGACGCCGAACGAGAGCCCGATGATGTGGACCTCGATCCCTTCCTTGAACCCGATCTTGAAGCCGAGCACGGGGGTCTCGATCTGCACACCGGTGCCTTCGCTCGTGATGCCCGCGCCGAACAGACCGCGGTAGTCCTTCCCGACCGACGTCGACGACAGGCTCGCGTGCAGATGACACGCGCGCAGCACCTCGTCCCCGAACGTGTTCGAGTTCGGGCCCGGAAAGAAGATGTAGTCGGCCTCGATCCGTTGCCGCACACCCGGCGCGACGCGCGCGATGCAAGCGGCCGCGCGCTCGGCCTCGGCACCGCGCCAGACCTTGTGGACGATCGGATCGAGGTACGGCGTGTGGTCGCGAAACGGGTCGAACTCCTCGCGACCGTCACCGCCACCGACCTCGTACGTCGCCCACACCTTGTCGCCCACATGACGAACCGCGAACCACGGATGGCGCGCGATGGCGTTCATCGGATGCCCGAGGCTGCCGCTCAACACCGCGACCGTGGTCTCGTCGTTCGGAGGCGGCGTGAGCGACTGCGGCAAGATCGAGCAGCCGGTCAGCAGCAATAACCACGAACGCATGCGTACGAGACACACGATGCTGGCCGGCTGTGCAGTTTCGTTTGGGCGTCCGATTCTATTGGGCGCCGAAACGCCGAAACTACAAAAGCCCGCCCCGAATGAACGGGCGGGCTCGGTCGCTAGCAGTCGGCGAAGACTACTGCGCGTCCTTCGGCTTCAGTTTGTCGAGCTTGCCGCGGAACTTGTCGCCGAGGGTGGCGCCACCCGCGTTCGACGAGTTGAAGCCCTGTGCTTCGGCCGAGTCCGAGGCGCGGTTCGCGCCCTTGATCGACAGACCGATCTTCCGCTCCGCGCCGTCGGCGTGAAGGATCTGGACCTTCACCTCCTGGCCCGGGGTCAGCAGCGTACGCGGATCCTCGACGTGGTCGTCGCTGATCTCGGACACGTGGACGAGACCCTCGACGCCCTTCTCGAGCTCGACGAAGGCGCCGAAATCGAGGACCTTGAGGACCTTGCCGTCGACGACCTTGCCCTGCGGGTAGAGCTGCGGGATGCGATCCCACGGATCTTGAACCAGCTGCTTGATGCCGAGCGAGATCTTCGGCTTGTCGCCATCACCGGTGTCGATGTTCAGGAGGACGGCTTCGACAGCATCGCCCTTCTGGAACAGCTCGCTCGGGTGCTTCACGCGCTGGGTCCAGCTCATGTCGCTGATGTGGACGAGACCGTCGATACCTTCTTCGATCTCGACGAAGATACCGAAGTCCGCGATGTTACGGACGAGGCCCTTCACCACGGTACCCGGCGGATACTTCTCGGTGAGCTGCTCGTACGGGTTCGGCTCGAGCTGCTTCATGCCGAGCGAGATCCGGTTCTGCTTGACGTCGACATCGAGGACAACGGCCTCGACCATGTCGCCCACGGCGACCATCTTCGACGGGTGCTTCACGCGGCGCGTCCACGACATCTCCGAGATGTGGACGAGACCTTCGATGCCCTCTTCGAGCTCGATGAAAGCCCCGTAGTCTTTGAGCGAGACCACCTTGCCGCGCACGACGGTGCCCGGCACGTACTTCTCGGCCGCGCGGCTCCACGGATCTTCCGTGATCTGCTTGAGACCGAGGCTGACGCGCTCGGTATCGGCGTTGAACTTCAACACCTTCACGCGAACGTGATCACCGACCTGGAACAGCTCGGAGGGGTGATTGACCCGGCCCCAGCTCATGTCGGTGATGTGGAGGAGGCCGTCGATGCCGCCGAGGTCGATGAAAGCACCGTACTCGGTCAGGTTCTTGACGATACCCTCGACGATCTGGCCTTCCTTGAGGCGCTCGAGCGTCGATTCCTTCAGCGCAGCGCGCTCCTTCTCGAGCAGGACGCGACGCGACAACACGATGTTGCCGCGCTTCTTGTTGAACTTGATAACTTTGAACTTGAAGCTCTGGTTCAGGAACGCGTCGAGGTTGCGAACCGGACGCAGGTCGACCTGCGAACCCGGGAGGAACGCCTTCACGCCGCCGCGGATCGTGACCGACAGGCCACCCTTCACGCGCGCGGTGATGACGCCCTCGATCAACTCATCGCGTTCGCACGCGGCGCTGATCTCGTCCCACACCTTGAAGCGATCGGCCTTCTCTTTCGAGAGGACAACCATGCCCATGTCGTTCTCGCGACTCTCGAGGAGCACGTCGACGACGTCGCCAGGCTTCACGCCGATCGAGCCATCCGCGGTGCGGAACTCTTCGAGCGAGACCTGACCCTCCGACTTGTACCCGACATCGACGATCGCGAAGTCTTTGCCGACCGAGATCACCGTGCCGCGAAGGATTTCGCCTTCTTTGACGCTGTCCTGATTGAAGCTTTCGTTCAGCAGCGCCGCGAAGTCCTCTTCGCCCGAGCCGTCTTGCGTAACAGTATTCAAAGCAGATCTCCTACAGATGCCGAGGCTGGATTTGACCGTGATTAGACGGTCCCTCGACAGGGCCGAGTTGGTACCTTCCGGCCTGTGAAATGTCAACCGGGACGGTTGGTTCCGCCAGTTTTGCTCGCTTGCCCGGTCGCTCTCCAACCCCCCTTGGTCAGGCACTGCCGCCCTGGACTGCCCCGCGCCCAGCCCAACCACTTGGAACGCTTGCCGAACTAGCGGCAGCGCGCGGCCATCGCGTCGACGACGTCGTCGACCGACATCGTCGAGCTGTCGATGATCATCGCGTCGTCCGCGGCCTTCATCGGCGCGACGTCGCGACTCGAATCGCGGTGATCGCGCTCGCGGATCTCGGCGAGCGTGACCGCGTAGTCGACCGGCTCGCCGGCGAGGCGAAGCTCTTCGACCCGGCGGCGAGCGCGCTCTTCATCCGATGCCGACAAGAAGAATTTCGCCTGCGCGTGCGGGAACACGACCGTGCCCGTGTCCCGACCCTCGACCACCACTCCGCCGGCGCTTCCCAGGCGACGCTGGAGATTGAGTAGCGCGGCGCGCACCGGACCGTGGGCCGAGACCTGCGACGCGCCTTGCGAGATTTCGGGGGTGCGAATCGCGCTCGAGACATCTTCGCCGGCGACGAACGTGCTGTTGAGATCGCCGACAAACTTGAACTCGATCGCCAGATCGCTTGCAACCTCGGCGAGCCTCGCGGCGTCGTCCCACGGGATGGCATGCTGTTTCGCGACGAGGGCAACCGAGCGATAGATCGCGCCCGTGTCCAGCAGGCTGTAACCAAGGCGGCGCGCGAGGTTCTTCGCGACCGTCGATTTGCCT
>JAYVLQ010000004.1:0-4299 GCA_043759355.1 Kofleriaceae bacterium | reverse complement strand
CGGACGATCACGTCCAGCTCGTCGAGCGCTACGCGAAGGAGAACCTCCTGTGGCACGACCCGACCGCGAAGCTCCGCTTCAGCGACACGCTGTCGCTCGATCTCTCGACGGTCGTGCCGTCGATCGCAGGCCCTGCCCGCCCGCAAGATCGCGTGATCCTCGCCGACTCGCGTCGCGCGTGGCGCCGCGCACTGCCGGCGATCCTCGGTGACAAGTGCAGCGAGTCGAACACCTCGATCGAGAACTGGTCGAACGAAGGTGGCAAGAACGCGGCGCCTGGCGCGCTCGCTCAGACCCGCCCGGTCAAGACGCACAAAGGCGAATTCGAGCTCGGTCACGGCGCCGTCGTGATCGCCGCGATCACGAGCTGCACGAACACGTCGAACCCGTCGGTGCTGCTCGCCGCGGGCCTGCTCGCGCAGAAGGCTGTCGCCAAGGGCCTCACGAGCAAACCGTGGGTCAAGACCTCGCTCGCGCCCGGTTCTCAGGTCGTCACCGACTATCTCATCGAGGCAGGCGTGATGAAGGACCTCGAGGCGCTCGGCTTCTACCTCGCAGGGTACGGCTGCACCACGTGCATCGGTAACTCCGGCCCGGTCGACGACGCGATCGCCTCGGCGGTCAAGGACGGCAACCTCGTCGTCACCTCGGTGCTCTCCGGGAATCGCAACTTCGAAGGTCGAGTGAACCCGGTCGTCCGCGCGAATTACCTCGCCTCGCCGCCGCTCGTCGTCGCGTACGCGCTCGCCGGCACCATGAACTTCGATCTCGATAACGATCCGCTGGGCACCGACCAAGACGGCAAGCCCGTGTTCTTGAAAGACCTGTGGCCGTCGCCGGCAGAAGTCGCCGAGGCGATGCGGACCTCGATCAAGAAAGAGCAATACCAGGCGCGCTACGCGCACGTGCTCGACGGCGATGCAGATTGGAAAGCGATCGCTGCGCCGGCTGGCGATACGTTCGCCTGGGACGACACGTCGACGTACATCCGCAAGCCCACGTTCTTCGACGACCTCGGTCCAACGCCGAAGCCGCTCACGAACATCGCGGGCGCCCGCGTGCTCGCGATTCTCGGCGATTCGGTCACCACCGATCACATCTCGCCCGCCGGTAACATCGCGAAGGGCTCGCCCGCCGCGAAGTACCTCGACGAGCACGGCGTGAAGCCCGCCGATTACAACCAGTACGGGGCGCGCCGCGGTAACCACGAAGTCATGGTGCGCGGCACGTTCGCGAACATCCGGCTCAAGAACCTGATGCTCGCCGGGGTCGAGGGTGGCTTCACGAAGCACTTCCCGGATGGCACGCAGATGCCGATCTACGACGCCGCGATGCAGTACGAGAAGGACCACATCCCGCTCGTCGTCCTCGCGGGCGATCAGTACGGCACGGGCAGCTCGCGCGACTGGGCGGCGAAGGGCACCCTGCTGCTCGGCGTCCGCGCCGTGATCGCGAAGAGCTTCGAGCGCATCCATCGCTCGAACCTGATCGGCATGGGCGTCCTGCCGCTGATGTTCAAGCCCGGCGAAGACGCCACGTCGCTCGGCCTGACCGGTGAAGAGACCTTCTCGATCGAGGGCATCGTCGGTGGTGTCTCGCCCAAGAAGGAGCTCACCGTCAAGGCCGGTGACAAGACCTTCAAGGTGATCGCGCGCATCGATACGCCGCAGGAGACCGAGTACATGAACCACGGCGGCATCCTCCACTACGTCCTGCGCCAGCGCGCCGCGGCGAAGTAGCGCCACGGTCGCAGGAAGCACCTCATCGCGCTCTCGCTCGTCGCCGCCACTTCTCGCTCGAGCAGTAAACGCGTCACTTTGATTGGCGGCGCGCGCGCGTCGTGCGCTTCACTTCGATCTTCCACGCGCGCGCCTTGTCCGCGAACGTCGACTTCGGCATGCCGATCGCGCTCGCCGCGGCGCGAATGGTGCCGAACTTGGTGAGCGCTTGCTCCATCGAGCTCTTCAACACCGTGTGATACGGCGCGAGCAGTCCGCCCGGCATCTCCGCGGTCGTGAACATCGACGGCATCACCCGGTGCCGCGGCTCACCACCATGCTCGGGGAAGAAATCGCGCGGTCCGAGCCTCGTCCCGCCGAACACCACGGCGCGATGGACCGAGGCCTTGAGCTCGCGAATATTGCCGGGCCACGAATGGCGGCTCAGGGCATCCCAGCCCTCCATCGTCACTTCCTTGGTGCCGTACAGCGTCGCGTGCTCTTCGAGCAGGCCGAGCACCAGCTCGCCGAGATCCGACATCCGCTCGCGCAACGGCGGCATGTTGAGGACGACCGTCGCGAGCCGATGATAGAGATCCGTACGCACGCGCTCGCCGTTGAGCACCGACTGGTTCGTCGCCGCGACGATCCGGACATCCACCGCGCGCTCGACCGAACCACTCACCCTCCGGACCTTGCGGGTCTCGAGCACGCGCAAGAGGTGAGCCTGCAGCTCGAGCGGTAGCTCGCCGAGCTCGTCGAGGAACAGCGTGCCGCCGTGCGCCTCGACAAAATAGCCATCGCGGCTGTCTTGCGCTCCCGTGAACGCGCCCCTCTCGTGACCGAACAAGTGTGACGCGATCAGCTCGCGCGGCATCGCTCCGCAATTGACCGCCACGTACGGCCCGGCCGCGCGCTTCGAGCTCTCGTGGATCATCCGAGCAAACAGATCCTTGCCGGTCCCGGTCTCGCCCAAGATCAACACGCTACAATCGGTGACCGCCGCGCGCTGCGCCTGCTCGATCGTCGTCGTGAGCACCGGATGCTTGCCGCGGATCAGCTCGACCGCTGCCCGATTCTCCGAGTCCGCCGCCGACACCGCGATCAACGTGGTGTGCCCGATCGCGAGGTACGAGCCGACCCGCAGCTCGGCGGATTCGATCCGGTTGCCGTCGATGAAGGTCCCGTTGCGCGAGCCGCTATCGCGCACCACGAGCACGTCCGCTTGACGTTCCAGCACGCAATGGTTCGTCGAGATGAACGGGTCATCACTGAACGCTAGGTCGCACGCGGGATTCTTACCGAGGACCCACCGTCGCCCCTCGAGCTTGAGGATCTCGCCCGTTGTCATACGGCGTAAGCCGACGACGATTCCACCGCGCCGTCCGTCCGGCGTCATTGCTTGCGTGTCACGCCCATCAAAAGCCATGAATAATCTCCTTCGCCGGTGCTATCGGCCGGCGAGTGGGGCAGTTGCGGACTTCGTGCCGTCCGGCAACTACGCGACTTCTCATGAATGTCTGCCGAGCGTGTCCGGAGTGCGGCCAAATGGGGCCGGCTGCCGGACGGACAACTGACCCTACCCGGACACGATCCGCGCAACGTGTACAGCGTGACCGTGACCTCGCCGGCAAGCCCAACGATCGAGCGTTACCAGGCCTCTTCGGATCCGAGCGCCGATACAAGGGAGCGCGACCGATGACCGCTCGACCACGGAGCGCGATCCCGCTGGGCGCGAGGCTGCTGGAGCACTGCGTGTCAGTGGGGTGTGCGAGGTTCCCGGGAGCTGTATCAGACGCAGGAGACGCACACTAATGATGGCATTCGATCACGTGTTCCTGGAGATCGCGAGGAACGAGAGTCGGGCGGTCCACACCCTCGATGATGCGGGCGCAGTGAATGGCACGTTCCTATTTCGCGAGCTCTACTGCACCGATTCGGGGTGCGATTGTCGGTGCGTGACCCTGCAGGTCCATTGGGTGGAGAAGAACCAGGTCGCCGCGACGATCAGCTATGTGCTCGAGCGACCAAAGTCTCGAACCGAGCCGCAGCTCTACCTGGACCCATCGTACGCGCAGAGCGATCAAGCGAACCGGCTGATCGACGTGTTCGAAGACCTGATCGACACGGATGCCGCGTACCGCGAATCGCTGCATCGCCACTACAAGATGTGGAAGGCTGCCGTCGACGATCCCTCGCATCCCGAGCACGGCAAGGTCCATGCGGCAGCGCATGAGGATCGATCATACAAACCGGCGGTTCGTGGCAGGCAGCCACGGGCGCGCGGACGCGGGAGCGCACGTCCCGCAGGCGGGAATAATGATGGGCTGGTGCGGATGGTCGCGAAGACATCCCAGCTGGACAGCAAGCTCCAACAGCGGTTCAAAAAGCTGCTCGAGAAGGTCGAAGCCCTCCGCACGCGGGTACATGCGTGGAGGCAGCAACGCCCGGATATCGATCGCGAGATAGCGATGTACGAGGCGGTGATTGGCGTCAATTAGTTTTGCCGGCTGACGACAACTATTCTTGCCGGTCCGACGGGTGGTTCACGCGGGGTGAATCTCGGTGGGGTAGTTGTCGT
>JAYVLQ010000003.1:0-2996 GCA_043759355.1 Kofleriaceae bacterium | reverse complement strand
TCCGACGTCGCCGCGTGCGCGCATGATGATGTGCACCGGCTCGGAGGCTTTGGTCACCGGGCGCACCCCGTGCTTTTCGCTCGCGCGAAAGCCCTTCTTCGGACGACCCGCGCCTTTGCGTCTGCCACCGCGTCGCTGGCCGTTCTTGTCGAGCTTCGGCAGCTCGAGCTGGATGTGGCGTTTGCGAGGCTTCGACACGGGTGAACTATAGCCTTGGTCCGACCTACGGTGCCATTGATTTCGCCGATCTTTTTAGATTTCACGAGTACCCAGGGAGCGACAGCAAACCACTTGCGATCGAAATGGTCGCCTCACGGCGCTGTGAAGACTCGCCAGACCGCGAACGTCGTCGTGGCGACGGCATGAAGTTTTATTTGCCCGCGGACAAGACGAGTCTAAAACCGCCGCCTGTTCCTTACGCTGTCGCCAAGCACGCGATTTGACGAAACCGCGAATTCGAAGCACGCGGGAGTGCACGCCGCGCGAGACCGCGAGCGTCCACGCGATGACGAATGAAAACATCTCGGTTCCGGGCCAGACGAGATATCTCCCGTACCAGCAGCTGCTCTCGCGATCTATACGGC
Source organism: Kofleriaceae bacterium (assembly GCA_043759355.1). Classification (GTDB taxonomy): domain Bacteria; phylum Myxococcota_A; class Polyangia; order Haliangiales; family Haliangiaceae; genus JABFXX01. The sequence continues at coordinate 2,412 of JAYVLQ010000003.1, read as the reverse complement.
GGTCACGGTCAGGTTGTTGCGCGTGAGCTTGCACTCGAACGACGAACAGAATGAGGAACGTAGTGACCGCGCCGGCAACGTCATCGCTGGCGCTTACACCGTTTGCCTTTGGCTTCATCGTTGATGTGCCCGACTCGATCGGAAACCGAGCCAGCCCGCACGCCTCTCGGCTTGGAAAGCAATCTCAACCGTAGCCACGCAAGCGTTCGCGGTCTCGCCCTGCGTCGACGTCCACCGGCCTGATGAGGCTTACCGGCCAGTTTTGAGACCAATGGCACAACTCGGGATCGCGTTCTCGACATCGACTGGACGGCCGATACCGCTTTCTTCGTGACGAGGGAGGGCTGGATCGGTGTGGCCGATCGGCCACGGTCGAGTCACGTCCGCCGCACCAGCACGGGCACGCGTGATCGGTGACGCCGTGATCGTCGCGAGCATCATGTGGCACGACGGCTTGCGCTTCGTAACGGCGACCAAGTTCAGCGGCGCCGGCAAGGAAGTGACGAGCGGAACGATCAAGCTCACCGGCGGCCTCGACGAGGCCAAGATCATGTAGCGCGCGTGCGCCAGCGTCATGCGTGCCGAGAGCATCCACGATGATCGCGGGTCGTTGGCGAAGAGGCTCGAGCAGTCGGAACACGGATCGGAGACGGTTCCTCGGCTGCTTCGAGCCGTGCCGCGCAAGCGTGCGCGGCGTCGTCGAAGTTCAAGCGTTCATCATTCGCCTTCGAGTGCCGCCGCGGCGCTCGGATCGGGGCGGCAGACAACGAATTGCGACGCCTCTCGTGTCGCCACGCTGGACGCGCTAGTTCGCGAGCTCGGCGCGCAGGCTCTCGAGCACGTTGGCCGGCGCACGGACCTGCATCCGCGTGCCGTCTTCGTCGTGCTCTTCGCTCACGACGCGGGTCCGCTCGTGGATCACGTGGACCATCCGCTGCATCGACCACGGCACCGCGAGCTCGGTCTCTTCCATCTTGCCGCCGAAGTGCTCGACCAGCTTGTCGCGCAGCAGCGCGACGTCATCGAGCGACTTGGCAGAGAGCTGGATAGCGTCCGGATACTTGTCGCTGAGGATCTCGCGACCCGCTTCGTCGACGCAGTCGATCTTGTTCAAGATCAACCACGACGGCGCCTGGTCGGCTTCGATCTCGCGAAGCACGGTGCGCGTGACCGCGAGTTGATCGGCGCTCGCCGGGTCGGCCGCATCCACGATGTGGAGGAGCAAGTCGCATTCGGCCGCTTCTTCGAGCGTGGAGCGGAACGAAGCGACGAGATCATGCGGCAGCTTCTTGATGAAGCCGACGGTGTCGCTGACCAGGATCGGCGGCTCGGTCGGCGGCACGAGGCGGCGGATCGTGGTGTCGAGCGTCGCGAACAACTTGTCGGCGATGTAGACCTCGGTCGTGGTCAGCGCGCGCATCAGCGACGACTTGCCGGCGTTCGTGTAGCCGACGAGCGCGACCGTGGGGAGCTCGCTGCGGCGATCGCGACGGATCTTGGAGCCGCCTTCGATCTTGGAGAGCTCCTCGCGGAGCTCGGCGATGCGATCGCGGATGCGACGACGATCCAGCTCGAGCGAGCTCTCGCCGGCACCCTTGCCACCGATGCCGCCGCGCACGCGGTCACCACCGCCGCCGGCAGCGCGCAGGCGCGGCGCGACGTACTTGAGGCGCGCGACTTCGACCTGGAGGCGGGCCTCGCGGGTCTTGGCGTGGCGGTGAAAGATCTCGACGATGACGGCGGTGCGATCGAGCACGTCGCAGCCGCAGGCGGTCTCGAGGTTGTGCTGCTGGGATGGAGAGAGATCGTGATCGACGAGCACGACCTTCGCGCGCGCCTTCGGGGGAGGTGCTTCGGGGTCTGCGGCTTGCTCGCGCTCTTCGACCTCTTCGTTGTCGTCTTCTTCGGCGATCTCTTCGGCCTGCCTCGAGCCCGGCTTGACGTATTTCGGAAGCTCGCCGCTGCCGCCAGTCCAGCCCGCGAGCTCCTTGAGCTTGCCTTCGCCGAGCACGATGCCGGGTGCAAGCTTGGCGCGGCGCTGCGTGATGCGCGCGATCGGCTCGAGACCGAGAGTTCGGGCGAGGCGCTCGAGCTCGGTGATCGAGGACTCGAGCTCGATGTCGGTGACGCCGGGCAACTGCACCGCGACGACAACCGCCGGAGGGCGATCGCCACCCTCGGTGAGCTTGGTGATGCTACTGGTCTCGTACATGCGGGGGCGGCGGACCTTACTCGATCCCGGTCTCGACGGCGAACCCGATCAGCAGCTCCGCGAACCGACGCGGCGCCTCGGCATGCAACATGTGGCCAGCGTTGGGGATCGTGACCGTTTCGGCGTCTGGGAGCGCCTGCGCGAGGGCCTCGAGCGTGCGGCCAAAGATCGGGGCTGAACGCGCGCCACCGAGGAGCATC
>JAYVLQ010000002.1:0-17915 GCA_043759355.1 Kofleriaceae bacterium | reverse complement strand
TGATAGCGGCCTGTTCGGCGGCAACTCGAACTGGCGCGGCCCGATCTGGATGCCGCTGAACTACCTCCTGATCGAGGCGCTCAAGCGCTATCATCACTTCTACGGCGATTCGTTTCAGATCGAGTGCCCGACCGGCTCCGGCAAGATGATGCACCTCGGCCATGTCGCCGACGAGCTCGAGACCCGGCTCGCGTCCTTGTTCCTGCCCGACAAATCAGGTGCGCGTCCGTGTCATGGCCGCAGCAAGCGCTACGCCGACGATCCACACTTCCGTGACCTCGTGCTGTTCCACGAGTTTTTTCACGGCGACGACGGCCGCGGGCTCGGCGCGTCGCACCAGACTGGATGGACCGCACTCGCGGGCAATCTGATCGAGCGCGCGGCGATCACGCGGGCTGATAAATGAGCGCAGGTAGATGACCGAATGGCTCGAAGCGGATGGCCTCGGCGGCTTCGCGATGGGCACCGCAGATGGCATTCGCACTCGCCGCTATCACGCTCTCTTGCTCGCCGCCTTGCAGCCGCCAGATCGCCGTACGGTGCTCGTCGCCGATGTCGAGGTCCACGTCACGACCCAGACCGGCTCGTTCGCTCTATCGAGCCATCGCTATCGCGGCAAAACGATCCATCCCGAGGGTGTGACGCACCTCGTAGGCTTCACGGGTGCACCGTGGCCGCGGTGGAACTACGCGCTGCCGGATGGCACCGAGATCAGCTACGAGCTCGTCGTCGAGCCGAACGTGCCGCGCGTCGCATTGCGCTGGACACGCACGGCCGGCACCGGCCCGATCTCGCTCGTAGTCCGGCCGCTGATCACCGCTCGCGACTACCATTCGCTGCGCCGCGAGTGGCCGGTCGACCTCACTGCAGAGGTCGCGGGCAATCACGTCACCTGGCGCCCCGATGGCATCGCGATCCACGCGCATGCGAACGCGAGCTACGCACATGGCCCGGACTGGTATCGCAACTTCGAGTACGCCGCGGAGCGCGAGCGTGGCCTCGATGACGAGGAAGACCTCGCGATGCCCGGCGTGCTCACGTTCGATCTCGGAGCGCCCGCGTGGCTCGGGTTCTCGACGTCACCGTGGCCCGAGCCGCCCGCCGAGCTCTTCGAGCGCGAAGCGATGCGACGAAGCGCAGTCGCCGAAGCGGATCGCGCGGCCGATGCGTATCTTGCCGAGCGTGGCCTCGGCCGCACGATCATGGCCGGCTATCCATGGTTCGGCGATTGGGGGCGCGACACCTTCATCTCGCTGCGCGGTCTGTGTCTCGCGCGCGATCGCCGCGACCTGGCGCGCGATATCTTGTGCGCGTGGGCGCCGCTGGTCTCCGAGGGCATGCTGCCGAATCGGTTCGACGAGCACAGCTCGACAGCGGAGTTCAATTCCGTCGATGCGAGCCTGTGGTTCGTGATCGCGGCCGATGCGTATCTGCACGGCGGCAAGGTCACCGCGGTCGATCAGCGAGCACTCACCGGTGCGGTCGAGCAGATCGTCAGCGGCTATGCGAAGGGCACGCGCCATCGCATTGGCGCGGACAGCGATGGCTTGCTCGCATGTGGCGAGCCGGGCGTCCAGCTCACGTGGATGGATGCCAAGGTGGGTGATGAAGTCGTGACGCCGCGGATCGGCAAGCCCGTCGAGATCCAGGCGCTGTGGTTGAACGCGCTCGCGATCGCGGGTCCTGCGTGGCGCGAGCTCCTCGCGAAGGGCAAGGCCAGCTTCGCCGCGCGGTTCTGGAATGCGGAGCGCGACCAGTTGTTCGATGTGGTCGATTGCGAGCACGTCGCGGGCACGACCGATCCGAGCTGTCGGCCGAACCAGTTGTTCGCGGTCGGTGGCCTGCCGCTCGCGATTCTCGATGGTGATCGTGCGCGGGCGGTCGTCGATGCGTGCGAGCACGAGCTGTGGACCTCGTTCGGTCCGCGCACGCTGGCGACCTGGGAGCCGCATTATCGCGGCCGGTATGTCGGGGGCCCGGTCGCGCGCGATCGAGTCTATCACAATGGTCCGGTGTGGCCGTGGCTCGCCGGCGTGTTCGTCGAGGCGTGGCTGCGTGTTCGCGGTAACACCGTCGCTGCCCAGCGCGAAGCGAAGGCGAAGTTCGTCGTGCCGCTCCGCGCGCACGCGATCGGCGGTCACCTCTCGGAGATCTACGAAGGCGATATCCCGCACCGTGCGGTCGGCTGCCCGTTTCAGGCGTGGTCGGTCGGCGAGCTCATCCGGCTCGAGCGCGCGATCGTTCGCTAGCAGTACGCACGAACGCGATCGTGGTCGCGGTCGCCATCGGGCGGGCGATCACGAAGCCCTGTGCGCTCTCGCAGCCGAGCGTACGCACGCGATCGAGCTGGAGCTGGGTCTCGATGCCTTTTGCGGTGACCTCGATGTCGAGGTTGTGAGCGAGCATGACGACCGCTCGCAGGATCTCGGGGCGTTCGTCGGCGTGGCCGATGCGCCCGACCAGCGCGCGGTCGAGCTTCACGCGACTGATCGGCAGCTCGTGCAAGAGGTTCAGGCTCGAGCAACCGGAGCCAAAATCCTCGAGGCTGATCCGGACGCCGAGGTCGCGCAATCGCGCCAGCGTGCGCTCCGCGAAAGACACGCGTGGCAGGATCGCCGCTTCGGTCACCTCCAGCCTCAAGCACGACGGCGTGATCCGCGAGGTCCTGATCACCTCCTCGATCGTTTCGACCAGATCGGGCTGGGCGAACTGGTGCTCCGAGATGTTCACGCTGATCGCGAGGCCGGAATCGAGGCGGTGCCACTCCGCGAGCTGCGCACACGCCTCCGCGAGCACCCAGTGGCCGATGCTGCGGATCATGCCGGTCTCCTCGGCGATCGGGATGAATTCATTGGGACCGATCACGCCGTGGCTCGGATGGTTCCAGCGTACGAGCGCCTCGAATGCCTCGAGCGCGCCGTCGCTCGCCCGGACCACAGGTTGGTACTCCAGCACGAGCTCTCCGCGACCGACCGCGCGAGCGAGATCAGCTCCGAGCTGGAGCTGCGCGGTCACCGTGGAGTGCATGCCGGTGTCGAACACCTGGTAGCGCGCGCGACCGCCTTCCTTGGCGCGATACATCGCCGCATCGGCGTCGCGGAGCAGCTCGTTGCCATCCTGATAGCGCTCGTCCATCACCGCGATCCCGACGCTGACGCTCGCGAACACTTCCTTGCCGTCAAGATCGAACGGCAGGGCGAGCGTCTGTTGAATGCGATCGGCGGTGCGCGTCGCATCCTTGAGATCAGCGATGCCATCCAAGAGGATCGTGAACTCGTCGCCACCGGTCCGCGCCGCGGTATCGACCTCGCGCAGACAATCGTCGAGGCGATGCGCGATGCCGGCGAGCAACGCATCGCCGACGAGATGGCCGAGCGTGTCGTTGATCGATTTAAACTTGTCGACATCGATCATCATCACGGCGAACGTCGGGTGCGCGCGGCGCTTCGAACGCGCGACCGCATTCGAGAGGTGCTCCATGAACAGTGCGCGGTTCGCGAGCCCGGTTAGTTTGTCGTGGTGCGCCTGCTCGAACAGCCGCTGGTTCGCCGCCGCGAGCTCGGCGGTGCGCGCCTGCACCCGGTCTTCGAGGCGTGCGCGCGCGGACTCGAGAGCAAGCTGGTTCTGGCGCAGCGTGACAAACACCGAAACCTTCGAGCGCAGCGCTTCTGGCTCGAAAGGTTTGATCATGTAGTCGACGGCGCCAGCGGTGTAGCTGTGCAGCGCGTGATGCTGCTCCGGGTATCCGGAGAGAAAAATGATCGGCGTGTCGCGCGACTTCTCGCGCTGCTTGAGTAGCGCCATCGTCTCGAAGCCGTCGAGACCCGGCATGCGGACATCCATCAGGATCACCGCGAACTGATCTTCGAGCACGGCCCGCAGCGCCGCATCGCCCGAATCTGCGAGCACGAGGCGCTGGCCGAGTGGCTCGAGGCTCGCTTCGAGGGCGAGCAAGTTCTCGGCCCGGTCGTCAACCAAGAGGACCGCGACGGTCGGCAGGCGACCTGATTCGTGCGGTCCGAGATCGTCCTCTAGATGGTCGGGCGGTACATCCATGCATCGGCGATCATCCGCTGTCTCCGACGAAGATCGAAAGGATCTAGCGACGAAGTAGCCGAGCGAGTCCGCACGGTCTGATCTCGCGAACATCCGGCTCTGATGCGCGCCTGCGCTCGGCCGAAATATCCGACCTATCGAGGTTTCGGCAGATCTCTGACCGAACGTGCGAGTCCCACAAGTACGAGGTAGTAGTCGTACCGCGCCGTGGCCAATGCGAGCAATGCGCGTGCGCCATCGGTCTCGGCATCGAGCACGTCGGTCGTCGTGGCCGCCGCGTTGTCGAGCTTTTCTTTCTGGAGGCGATACGCTTCTTCCACGGTCTGATGCTGCTGCTCGGCGATCGAGGTTTGCTCGATGCCGCGCTCGAACGCGACGTGCTCGGCGGCCTCAGCAACGCCGTGGCCGCCGCCTCGCGTGCGCGCTGCTTCATCGTGAGGACGTCCCTGGTCGTTGCACGCCTGCCTGAGCGAGCACTTATGAGGATGAAGCTGCGCTCACTATTTTAGATCGCAACGCTCCCTAGGAATCAGCCAACTCGCACGATGTAGTGGTTCAAATGCTCGGGACCGCGGAGCGGTTCTGATTCGGGATTACCGGCCAGGCGAGACCATAGGCTCCATAGATTACGGGCATGTGGGGAGATCTCGAGCGCCTTTGGGCGGCGTCGTTCGATCGCCGCGCACGCGTGAATCCACCCGTTGCGAACCTCGATCTCGAGACGGTCGGTGAACCTGGAATCTCGATTCAGGTCGCTGAACATCGCATCAGACATACGTGAGCTCTCGGCGGGGAGGACCGCCAAAGTTGCGGCGTGCAACGCTGCAAGGTCACGCGCGGTCACGTTCACGCGGGCCCGCAGGAGGCCGAGCAGCTCCACCGAGAGTGGTGGTGGCGTGAGCCGGAGATCGAGCTCGGCGTCGGGCGCGAAATGCCGCGCTGTCGACGGCAGCATGGCGCGAATCCGACCCGCAGGCTCGGCTCCAAACCAGGTGGCGACCGCACGCACGAGCTCGCCCGCCGCCGTTCCGTACGCGAAACCACCGAGGGTCTCCACGAGGAGCGCGATGATCCGGCGGGCACGGGCAGGCTCCGTCGTGCGAGGCTCGTCGAGCACCGTCGCCGCGGCGGCCTCGAGATTGCGGTGGAACATCCGGAGTTGCGCATCGGCGTAGGCGGTCATGCGAGGGCATATCGGTCACCCAGCAACGCGGTTGCGTACGGACATTGGTACGCGCAACGCGGACTTAGCTTCTGCTAGGGTCGGCGGCATGAAGCGCATCGCGTTCGTGCTCGTCGCCGTAGCCTGCTCCGGCAAAGCGAAGCCACCCGAGACCACGCCGCCGCCGGCCAGTTCCGATTCCCTGGCCGGTTCGGCCGTTGCTCCCGCGCCGTCCACGGGGCCGGGCCTGCCGATTCAAAAGGTCTCGCTCACGGACGTCGGGCTCGAGGTCGCGTCACTCGATAAGTCGGTCGATCCGTGCGTCGACTTCTTCCAGTACGCGTGTGGTGGCTGGTTGAAGAGCACCGAGATTCCCGCCGACCGCGCGCGCTGGGGGCGGTTCTCCGAGATCGACGAGCGCAACAAGGTCGCGATCAAGCAGCTGCTCGATGACGATCTCAAATCGACCGACCCCGCCGGCAAGAAGCTCGGCGATTTCTACGGCTCGTGTATGGACGAGGCCGCGATCGAAAAGGCCGGCACCAGGGGCATCAAGCCGTTGCTCGACCGCGCGATCAACGTCAAGGACGCTGCCTCGTGGGCCGCCGCGGTCACCGAGCTCCAGAAGGCTGGCATCGCCGTGATGTGGCAGTTGAGCTCGGGCGCGGATCTCAAGGATTCGAGCGACGGCGTCACGTATCTCGATAGCGCCGGTCTCGGCCTCCCGGATCGCGACTACTACACCGAGGACAAGTTCAAGACGAAGCTCGACGCGTATACCGCGCACGTCGGCCGCACGCTCGCTCTCGCCAAGCAGCCCGCCGATGGTGCGGCCGATGTCGTCGCGATCGAGACCGAGCTCGCGAAGGTCACCAAGACCCGCACCGAGGCGCGCGACATTCCTGCGAGCTATAACCCGACCGATCTCAAGGCGCTCGGCAAGCAGGTCACGTCCTTTGATTGGCCGACCTACTTCAAGAAGCTCGACACCAAGCCGAGCGCGAAGATCATCGTCGGGACGCCGAAGTTCTTCACCGCGATCGACGGCCTCCGCACGAAGTTCAAGCCCGCCCAGTGGGCGCACTACTTCACCTTTCACGTGCTCTCGGAGACCGCGGCGACGCTGCCAAAGGCGTTCGACGATGAAGACTTCGAGCTGACGAAGCTCCTCTCGGGTGTCGAGAAGCAGCCCGATCGCTACAAGCGCTGCATCGATGCGACGACGCTGGCACTCGGCGAGGTGCTCGGCAAGCAGTACGCCGACAAGTACTTTCCGGTGGACGCGAAGGCGACCGCGATCGCGAACTTCGACGCGATCATCGCGTCGCTGCACGACGCTATCGGCACGCTCGATTGGATGTCGGCAGCCACGCGCCAGCTCGGCGTCGGCAAGCTCGCCAAGATCGTCAAGATGATCGGCTATCCCGACAAGTGGCGGGCGTACGATTTCGCGGTCAAGCGCGAAGACTTCGCCGGCAATGCGCTGCGCGCGCGCACGTTCGAAGTGCATCGCCAGAACAACAAAGCGGGCAAGCCGTGGGACCGCACTGAGTGGGGCATGAACTCGTTCACGGTGAACGCGTATTACGAGCCCACCGGTAACCTCACCGCGATGCCGGCCGGGATCCTCCAGCCGCCGTTCTTCGGCAAAGCTCGTGGCGTCGCCGTGAACATGGGTGGCATCGGCATGGTGATGGGCCACGAGCTCACGCACGGCTTCGACGATCAGGGCGCGCAGTTCGATCTCGACGGCAACCTCAAGAACTGGTGGTCGGATGCCGACAAGAAGCAGTTCGATGCAAAGGGCACGTGCGTCGCTGACCAGTACTCGACGTTCGAGGTGATGCCCAAGGGCTTCATCAATGGTCGCCTCACGCTCGGCGAGAACATCGCCGACCTCGGCGGCGTCAAGATGGCGTTCCACGGCTATCGCAACCTGAGGAAGAATGCCGACCAGGAGCTCGTCGCGGATGGCTTCACCGAGGATCAGCAGTTCTTCCTCGGCGTGGGCCAGGCGTGGTGCGGCAAGGATCGGCCGGCAGAAGCGCAGAAGCGCCTGACCACCGATCCTCACTCGCCGCCGAAGTTCCGCGTCTACGGCGCGCTTCGCAACCTGCCCGAATTCGCCAAGGCGTTCTCGTGTCCCGCCGGGACGCCGATGAACCCCGCGAAGTCCTGCCAGGTCTGGTAGTCGCTGCTACTTCGAGATGCCGAGCACGAAGCTCAGCATCTCGACGAGGTCGGTCGCACCATCCGCGGTCCCGAGCATCGGATCGGTGCCGGCGTTCGTGAACGTCCAGCTGTAGTACGTGATCGCGGCCTGCACGCGCAGGAACACCGGGCCCTTCGCGAGCTGGGCTCCGACGGCAGCGTGATAGCCGGAGGTGTCGCGACTCGCGAACCGAGTGCCGAGGTCACCACCGGAAAACACGATCCGACCCTCGAGCTCGACGAATGGCTCGAGCGCGCCGGCCATCGTCGCCGCGCGCACGCCGATCCGGACTGATCGGTAATCGACCGCGGGCAGCTGTGCGAGCTGCATCTTGGTTCCGACGTTGTAGGTCATCTGATCGCGGACGAAGCCGCCCGAGAGTGTGATGCCGCTGTCGTCCCCGACGTGCCAGCGATGGCGAATGTCGATCTCGAGGTTGCCCCAGAACGTGCTCGCCCCGACCGATTGCTTCGAGCTGTCGAGCACGGGGATGCTGTTGAGTGCGAACTCGATCTTGCCGTAGAGCGAGAGCCCACGCAGCTGGCCGCGGGGCGACGGCCAGAGCTCGATCGCGGGGCCGATCAGCGACTGCCCGCTCTCTTTCTCGTCGCGTGGGAGGCCGTTCGCGGGGTTGTCGTACTTGAACTGGCGAAAGCCAACATCTAACTCTGCGCCGACCGCGATGTACGGGCCGCGATCACGTTGCGGCGGCTCGTCGGGATGCGTGACGATCTCGGTCGGCTTCGTGTCGTCGGGATTGGTGTCACCGCCAAGATCCGGCGCGGTCGCGACGGTCGTGGGCGCATCGGCTTTGACTTCTTTTTCGTCGCCTGCTTCGAGGTCGAAGAGAGCTTCCGCGACCTTCTTGCCCCTCACGATGACCTGCACGGTGTGCGAGCTCGCATCGACCGTGAGGGTCTGCGGCGCGACGCCTTTGTCGGCGCCATCGAGCACGATCTTGCCGCCGGCGAGCGCCTTCTCCGTGATGACGATCTTCGCGTTCGCGACGGCAAGCGCGAACTTCTGCGCCTTGATCTTGCCCTTCTTGGGCACCGTGATCTCGGTGACGGTCGGGAGGAACCCGTCCTTGCGGAGGATCAGGCTCGGCGATCCGATCGGCGCTTCGATCGTGCACGGCGTCGCTTCGCACGCGGCCCCGGCATCGACATCTCCGATGTAGACCGCGGCACCGGGCGGGTCGCTCTCGATCTCGACCTTGCGCGTCGGTCCCGCCGCGCTCGTGCCGGCGAGAGGGCCGATCAAAGCGCACAGCGCGAGACCGGCGAGCGGACCCCAGATCATGTAGATGATGATAACGCGTCCATGCCGGATACACGAACCCGCGCTTCCAGCATCGCCGGCATCGGCAGTAGCTCCGGTAGCTCCGGTAGCTCCGGTATGCTCGGGGGCATCCGACTCACCGGCTTACTGCTCGCGATCGCCCTCGCGACGAGCCGTCTGGGCCTCCTCGCGCACGAGCTGGTCGGCCACGGTGGCACCGCGCTCGCCTGTGGTGGTCAGATAAGCGAGGTCCAGCTGTTTTGGTTCGCGGGCGGCTGGATTCGCTATCACTTCACGACCCCGCCGGGTGTCGCGGCGCAGCTCGCGATCTCGATGGGCGGAATCGCGGTCGAAGTGTGCGCGGGCAGCGCGCTGTGGCTTGGCGTGCGCGGCGACGGCCTCGGTCTCCGGCTCGTGCGCGGTATCGGCACGGCCCTCGTGGTGCACGCGAGCTGGTACCTCGCGACAGGTGCGTGGCAGGGCTTCGGCGATGGCCAGCTGCTGCATCGAGTGTTGGGCAGCGCGCGCTATCCATTCGCGTTCGGCGTGGGCGCGGTCGCCTGCACGTGCGGGTACTTCGGTGCGCGCGGCATCGTGGGCCCGCTGCGCGCAACCCAAGCCACGCTCGCGAGCCTCGTGATCGCGGCGGGACTCGCGGGGGGGCTGCACGCAGGGCTCGCGATCGGCGAGACCCACGTCCGACACGACGCGACGTACTCCACGATCATGCAACCCGAGCACGATCGCGGTGTCGATCGAGACCTCGCGCGCTGGGCCGCGTACCAAGCCGCTCACGGCGGGCCAACCTCGCCGGCGCAACGCGCGCGCGAGCACGCGAGGCTCGAGCAGGTCCATCGCACGTTCCCGTTCGCGTGGTTGCTCGGTGCGGTGCTCGCGATGGCGATTGCGATCGGAGCATGGCGGTCACTTCGTCACAGCGAGCCCGCGCGCGCACTCTCTAATCGCTTGCTCGTGTGCGCGTCGGCGAGTGCCGCAATTGCGATCGCCGCCGTGATCGCGATCGATCAGTTCGCGCGCTAGAATCGGCGGCGTGGAACGCAGCCTCTCGATCCTCCTGGGCGGCGGGCTCCGGCCCAACGATCCACGCAGGTTCTTGATCGAAGCGATGGTCGGCGCTTCCACCGCGGATGGCATGATCGACGAGCGCGAATCCGCCGTGATGCAGCGCACGATCGCTCTGCACCCGATGTTCCAGGGGCTCGGCGCGACCGCCGCGAAGACCCTGATCGATCTGTCGACCGATGCGATCAAGTTCGCGGGCTCGGCGATCGCGCGCACGCCTGCGATCGCACGGGGCTTGCCCGCACGGATTCATCGCCTCTCGGCCTACGCCATGGCCGCCGAAATCTCGCTCGTGGACGACCCGCTCGTCGCCGGCGAGCTCGATTTCCTCGAAGCCCTGCGCATCGCGCTACGGATCGCGCCGCTCGAGGCCGAGAACGTGATGCGGGCGGCGCGTGCGGATCAGCTTGCCCCGTATCTCGACGATCGCTACCTGCGCGTGAAGCAGCTGATCGCGACCGCGTGCGAGCTTTTCGCGCTGCGCGCCCTCGCTCGCGGCGTCGCGAATGACGATCACCGTTTCGGGGTGCGCGATTTCTTCGCCGCGATTCCCGATCTCGCGACCTCCAACGAAGAGCTCGACGCCGAGCTCTATCGCGCATTTCGCCGGCCACGCGCGCCGAACGCCGAGGTCTACGGCGAGCTCGCGACCCTAGCTCGAAGTTTGCCGGATCCGGTCGACCGTTACTGGATGGTGGTCTACACGCTCGTGGCCGAGATGCCCGCGACCGTGGCGAGCTGGCGCGTGATCCCCTTCATGGGCGTGATGCAAGCGGCTTTTCAGATCGTCGATGCGGACATGCAGCTCGCGGTCATCGATGCCTTGACATTTCCGGCTGCGCTGCCTCGGCCTGCGTAAAATAAATTCGCGGTTTTCCGAGGCTGGCTTCGAGCGCGCGAAGTGCATAATGTGCGCACGCCGTCATGATGTCTGGAACTCAACAACTCGTCGAACGCATCCGCACTCGCCTCGATCAACAAGATCATGCGGTGAAGATTTCAGGACCCGCCGACGAGTCCGCCATCACAGCGGCCGAGACTGCACTCGAGTGCACGTTCCCGCCGTCGTACCGGAACTTCCTGCTCACGTTCGGCGGTATCGCGCTGCCGACGCACCTCGGCATCGTTCACGACTTCGTGGGTGTCGATGTCGTCAACCGCACGCTCAAGGGCCGCGAAGAGAAGAAGCTGCCGCAGCATCTCTTGGTCGTGGGCCTCGGCGCGCAGTCGCAGGAGTGGTTCTGCCTGGACACCAACCACCCGAGCTCGGCGGGCGAATACCCGGTCGTCATGTTCGACGCCCGCGACAATGCGGTCGACCAGCAGTTCTATGACGACTTCGGGCAGATGCTGGACGAGGTCATGGGCTTCGTCGCCGATAGCCTCGATCAGCCGCTGGATTAATCAGCAACCAGGTCTGGGACTTTGCTATAGCTTCTGCGATGTCTCGGCCGACGTGGGCGCGCTGGATCACCAGGATCTCCCTGGTGATCGCGCTCATCGCCTTGGTGCTGACAATCCACGACACCGGGCTCGCGACGATCGGCCGCTACTTCAAGCGGATCGGGTGGTGGTGGTTTGCGGTCGTCGCCCTCGAGGTTGTCATCACGTCGCTCGATGCGGTCGCGATTCGAGCCTTCATGTCGCCGGAGCAAGCGAAGGTGCGGTTGCGCTCGGCGCTCCTGTCTCAGCTCGCCGGTCGGTCGGTCAACGCGGTCACGCCGAGCGGTCAGCTCGGTGAAGCGGTCAAGGTCTCGGTCCTCACCGAGTACGTCAGTCAGTCACGCGCGGTCGCGACGATCCTGCTCTACAACGTCGTGAGCTTCACGGTCGAGCTCGGCATGGTCGCGATCGCCGCGCCGTTCGTCGCTTTGCTCGTGCCGATGCCGGCGTCGCTCCGCGGCATGATGCTCGGTGCGGGTGTGGTGTGCGCCGTCCTCGCGGTCGGGCTGTACGTGCTGGTCCATCGCGGCGTGCTCTCGAGCGTCGCGCGGCTGCTTCGCCGGATCCGCGTGCTGTCGGAGGCCCGATACGATCGCTGGCACGAATCGCTCGCCGGGGTCGATCGCAAGATGCAGGTCTCCGAGGGTGCGCGGCGCCGCGACCGCGTCGTCGGGATCGTTGCGGTGAGCCTGTCGCGGTTGATCTCGATGGGGCTCTCGCTCCTCATCCTCCACGCGGTCGGCGAGCAAATCACGGGCGGCTTCGTCGCCGCATACACGGTCGGCGGCTTCGTCATCTACATGCTGTCGACCTTGGTGCCGATGGGCCTCGGGGTCTCGGAAGGCGGCAACTACTGGCTGTTCCGCGCGCTCGGTGAAAATCCTGCGCGCGGCGTTACGTTGGTCGTCGCGCGTCGCGTCACGCTCGTGATTTACGCTGGGATCGGTCTGATTCTGATGGCGGCGAGCGAGAGCGTCGCGCGTGCGCGTGAGGGGATTCCCGTCGCGCAGCCCGCTGGAGCCGTGTTGCCGCCCGCGAACGTGATCAAGGCCGCTGACTGAGCAACGCCACGCCTGCGCTACCTTCTTCATCCTGTCGCTGAATTTGGATGGGGCATTACGACCCCCGTGATAGCGTCCTGCCCCACATGCGTCGCGCCGTCTGCACGTTAGCAATTTTTGCAGTGATGTTCGTTACGGGTTGTGGAGGCTGCGGAGACGACCACCCCAACAACAACGTCGACGCAGGGCCGACCTCCGATGCACCGCCCGCTGCGGTCGTCTGCGAAACCCTGGCGCCGATCGCCTCCGGCACGTGCGCGCTCACCGCGGGCGGCACGTCGACGTTGATCAAAGGCAACATCCTCACGCCGACGACCGTGTACACGGGAGGTCAGGTTGCCGTCGACAACACCGGTCATATCACGTGCGTCGGTTGCGATTGCGCCGCTGGCGGCGAGACCGTGTTGACGTGTCCCGACGGTGTCGTCTCGCCGGGTCTCATCAACACCCACGATCACATCACGTTCACGCAGAACCTGCCGTACAACGACACGGGCGAGCGCTACGACGATCGTCAGCAGTGGCGCAAGGGCAATGGCTCGCACACGAAGATCACCTCGGTCGGCAGCGCGACCACCGCGCAGGTCCAGTGGGGCGAGCTCCGCTTTCTCATGGGTGGCGCGACCTCGATCGTCGGCTCGGGTGGCCAGAAGGGTCTGCTCCGCAACCTCGATCAGGCCGCGAACATGGAAGGCCTCACCAAGAAAGCCGTCAACTTCGACACGTTTCCTCTCGCCGACTCGAGTGGCACGCAGCGCACCGCCGATTGTAACTACGGCGGCACCGCGACGACGGTCGATTCGCTCGCGGCATTCGACGCGTACGAGCCGCATACCTCGGAAGGTGTCGACGCCTTCGCGCATAACGAGTTCCTGTGCGAGACCAGTGCGACGTACGACACGGTCGCGCCGGGAGTTTCGCAGAACCTCGGAATCTCGAAGACCTCGATGATCCACGCGGTGGGTTTGCTCTCGGCGGACTACTCGACGATGGCCTCGAACGGCGTTGGCATGATCTGGTCGCCGCGCTCGAATATCGCGCTCTACGGAGATACCGCGCGCGTCTCGATCGCGTCCCGGCTTGGCGTCAACATCGCGCTGGGCACGGATTGGATGCCGAGCGGCTCGATGAACCTCTTGCGCGAGCTCAAGTGCGCGTCGTCCTTCAACACGAAATATCTCCACTCGTACTTCGACGCGAAGGGCCTGTGGTCGATGGTCACGTCGAACGCAGCCGCGGTCACGAAAATGGACGATACGATCGGCATCCTCGCTGCGGGTCACATCGCCGATATCTCGATCTTCGCGGGTCACGGCAAGGATTATCAGGCCGTCATCGATGCGAACCCGGAAGACGTCGCGCTCGTCATGCGCGGTGGCAAGGTGCTCTACGGTGACGACGCGCTGGTCGGTGGCCTCGCCACTCAGTGCGATCAGGTCAGCGTCTGCAACGTCATCAAGCAGGTGTGCTTGATGACCGAAGTCCAGAAGACCTACGCCGGCCTCATGAGTGCTGCGGGCGCGGTGTACCCGGCCTTCTCGTGCGATGCGACGCCGATGAACGAGCCGACCTGTGATCCGAAGCGCCCCAGCTCGGTCGCCGGCTCCTCGATCTACACGGGGGTCGCGAGCGCGACCGATAGCGATGGCGACGGCATCCCGGATGCCACGGACAAATGTCCCGACGTGTTCGATCCGATTCGTCCACTCGATAACGGCGTGCAGGCCGATGCGGATAACGATGGCCTCGGCGATGCATGTGACCCGTGCCCGCTCGATGCAAACACCACGATGTGCACCGCCGTCGATCCGAATGACCGCGACCACGACGGTCGCGCGAACGCGATCGATAACTGCCCCGATGTCGCGAATCCCGACCAGGCCGATGCCGATATGGACGGCAAGGGCGATGTCTGTGACGCGTGCCCGAACCAGGCGAACCCGGGAGCCGCGGGCTGCCTGGCGACGATCTATGCGATCAAGTCGATGGCGGTACCGTCGGGCACGGCCGTCGAAGTCCAGCACGCGCTCGTCACGGGCAAGGGCACGAACGGCTTCTTCGTTCAGACCAAGATCAACGATGTCGGCTTCAACGGCGCCGATTACTCGGGGCTGTTCGTGTTCACCGGCACCACCTCGACGTTCCTCACGAGTGCGGTGGTGGGTGCTCGCCTCACGATGGACGGCACGATCGACGTGTTCGGCGGCGAGATCGAGCTCGATAATCTCACGGCCGTGACGATCGAAGCGGTGGGACCGGAGGCTGCGCCCGAGCCGATCACGGTCGGTTATGCGGAGGTCGCAACCGGTGGGACGCGCCAGGCCAAGCTCGAAGGCGTGCTCGTCATGGTGCCGGCCTCGACGGTGACCGCGGTCGATTCCTCGGTCGGCGAAGCGACGCTGACCGCCCCCGATAACACCACGCTGATCATGGACGACACGCTGTATCTGGCGAGCGCCGCGGTCGGTCAGAACTATACATCGGTCACCGGCGTGCTCTCGACGAAGTCGATCACCGGTGGATCGGCCTCGAAGATCCAGCCGCGCAGTGCCTCGGACCTCGTCGCGGGTGCACCGGGCTTGCTCTCGTTCAACCCTGCCCTCAGCTACGCGAGGGTCGGCACGACGACGAACGCCCCGACGTATCCGAACCCGCTCACGATCTCGCTCACGGGCCCCGCGATCGGCGACACGACCGTGATGGTCGTCTCTGGCATGAACGGCGCGCTGGCGGTCTCGAACGTCACGATCCCGAACGGCATGACCTCGGCGCAAGTCCCGGTCACCGCCGTCGCGGCGACGGCCGATGTCACGGTCACGGCGATGCTCGGGACGCAGATGCAGACCGCGCACGTGCGCGTGCTCGATGCGGCTGAATCGCCCGCGACCGTGACGCTGGCGCCGAACGATGCGACCGTGGCGGTCAACGGCACGGTGCAGTTCACGGTCGCCTTGGACGTGCCAGCGGTCAGCGCGGCGACGATCAATCTCTCGCTCAATCCGATCGCGGCGGGCACGTTCCCGGCGACCGTGACGGTCGCGGCGAACCAGGTCTCGGCGACCTTCACCTATACCGATACCGCGCTGAGCGGCACGGCCATCTTGACGGCGAGCTACCTCGCGAGCACGAGCGCCGCGAACATCACCGTAGCGACCGGCGCGAACCACCTCGTCATCAACGAGGTCGACTACGACCAGCCGGCCAGCGACGCGACCGAGTACGTCGAGATCTTCAATCCCTCGGCGCAGACGATCAGCCTCACTGGCACGACCCTCTACCTGATCAACGGCTCGAACAGCGAGGTCTACGGGACGGTCGACCTCTCGGCCGCCATCTCGCTCGCGCCGCTCAGCTACCTCGTGGTGGCGGGCGCGGGAGTGACCGTGCCGGCGAGCGCCAAGAAGGTCGATCCGGGTTGGACCTCGAACGCCATCCAGAACGGTCCACCGGACGGGCTCGCGCTCGTCGATACCACCACGCTGACCGTGATCGATGCCTTCAGCTACGAGGGCTCGATCACCGCAGCAATGCTGCCCGGCTTTACCATCCCACCGAGCCTGGTCGAGGGCACGGCGCTCGATGCGACGATCGCGGATTCCAATACAGCGGATGGTTCTCTGTGCCGGCACCCGAACGGCCAGGACACCGACAACGCGGCGACCGATTGGGGCTTCTGCGCCACGTTGTCGGTGGGTGCGGCGAATCCTTAACTGCTATCATTCGCCCTTCACCAGGAGCACTTCCCGATGGCGTTTTCGCTCGATCAGTCCGGTATCTCCGTCGCCGAAATTCATCGCAATGCCACCCCGGCATTTCTCTATGAAGCGGCGCTGAAGTTCGAAAAGGGATCGGCGATCTCGTCGACCGGAGCGCTCATCGCGTACTCCGGCAAGAAGACCGGCCGCAGCCCGACCGACAAGCGCGTCGTCGACGAGCCCGAGGTTCGCGATGATATCTGGTGGGGCGCGGTCAACATCAAGCTCGATCCGCAGAGCTTCTTGATCAACCGCGAGCGCGCGATCGACTACTTGAACACGCGCGATCGCCTGTTCATCGTCGATGGTTTCGCCGGCTGGGATCCGAAGTTCCAGCTCAAGATCCGCATCGTGACCTCGCGCGCGTATCACGCGCTGTTCATGCACAACATGCTGATCCGCCCGACGGCCGAGCAACTCGCCTCGTTCGGCGAACCCGACTACGTGATCTACAACGCCGGTGGCTTCCCGGCGAACCGCCACACGGCCGGCATGACGTCGACGACCTCGATCGACCTCTCGTTCCAGCGCCGCGAGTTCGTCATCCTCGGCTCCGATTACGCCGGCGAGATGAAGAAGGGCGTGTTCACGATCATGAACTACCTGATGCCGAAGCAGGGCGTGCTCTCGATGCACTGCTCCGCGACGCAAGCGCGACCCAGCGATAGCGACCAGACGCCGGATACCTCGATCCTGTTCGGCCTCTCGGGTACCGGCAAGACCACCCTGTCGGCCGACCCGAAGCGCTTCTTGATCGGTGACGACGAGCATTGCTGGAGCGACGACGGCGTCTTCAACATCGAAGGCGGCTGCTACGCGAAGGTCATCAAGCTCTCGAAGGAGCAGGAGCCCGAGATCTGGAATGCGCTCCAGTTCGGAGCGGTGCTCGAGAACGTCAAGATCGATGGCTACAACCGCGTCGACTACGACGACACTTCGATCACCGAGAACACGCGCGGTTCGTACGTGCTCGACACGATCCCGAACGCGAAGCTTCCCGCGGTCACCGGCCACCCGAAGAACGTCATCTTCCTCACGGCCGATGCGTTCGGCGTGCTGCCGCCGGTCTCGAAGCTGACCCCCGCGCAAGCGATGTATCACTACATCTCCGGCTACACCGCGAAGGTCGCGGGTACGGAAGTCGGCGTGAAAGACCCGGAGCCCACGTTCAGCGCGTGCTTCGGTGGCCCGTTCCTGGTCTGGCATCCGACCAAGTACGCCGAGCTCCTCGCCGAGAAGCTCAAGAAGCACGGCGCGCAGACCTGGCTCGTCAACACCGGTTGGTCGGGTGGCGCGTACGGCACTGGCTCGCGCATCAAGCTCAAGTACACGCGCGCGATCATCGATGCCATCCACTCCGGTGCGCTCGACAAGGTCGCGACGGTCGAAGATCCGAACTTCGGCTTTGCGGTGCCGACGAGCTGTCCGGATGTTCCTTCGGAGATCCTGATCCCGCGCAACACGTGGTCGGATAAGACCGCGTACGACTCCAAGGCCAAGACCGTCGCGAAGCTGTTCACCGAGAACTTCAAGAAGTACGAGGCGCAGGCCTCGGCCGAAGTTCGCGCCGGCGGGCCGAAGAGCTAGCACACGATCAAGCTGTTCTAAAGCAACCAGTCCGCCGGCGTGTCGCCGGTCCGTTCGAATATCTGGTCGGAAAGCACCTGCAGGCCCTCGCGTTTCGCCCTCTCTTCGATCGCCTCCGCGACGTGCTCCGCCGCTCGCTACTTGGCTTTGGCCTGGTCGCCGGCATCGACGATCGTGAGTCGCTTGACGTCGTAGTACTTCCTGGTGACGCGCTCGAGATCGGCTGGAGTCACGGCTTCGATCTTTTTGCGCAGCTCCTTCGAGAACGCCATCGT
>JAYVLQ010000001.1:0-62396 GCA_043759355.1 Kofleriaceae bacterium | reverse complement strand
TCGACGCCGTCGTTGCACATCGGCTGCTCACAGAGGTTCATCGTGCCGCCGAGCGGGATGCGGCAGACCAGGCCGGTGCCACATGTGGTCGCGGTGGGGTCGCAGGGCTCGCCTTGCCCAGCGAGCAGGTCGACTTGCAGGTTGTACGTGCCGCTCGCGCCGCTATCGTGTGCGTCGACGACGAGGTAGTAGACCCCGGGAGTCGCGACCGAGTAGGTCAGGGTCGAAGCGCCGGCGATGCTGCCACCGACCGCGTCGTCATTGCACGTGAGCTCGGTCGCGTTGGTCGTGCAGTCGCTGGGGCGCAGGTAGAGGACGGTATCGACCGTCGTGCCGCTGAGGTCCGTGCTCGCGACGATGACCTTCGGGCTCTGGACAATGATCTCGTAGACGTCCTCGGCCCCGCCACCGCCACACGTGGGCGAGAACAAACTGGACGCGGTACCGGTGCTGAGCATGCCCATGACATGACCGCCGGCAGGGAGTTGCTGGATCACCACGTTCGCGCCACAGGCGGCCGGATTGTCGGTGATTTCGATCGTGTCAGCCGCCGAGATGCATCCGGGATCGTTTGGATAATCGATAAGCCCATTGTTGTCGTCGTCCTTCCCGTTCGAACACTGCGGACAGTGTGGACCGCTCGGGCAATCATCGGTCTCGTTATCCTGTTGCGGGGAGGTGCAGCCCGGATCGTTCGGGAAGTCGATCTTGCCGTCGCCGTCGTTATCGCGACCATCCGAACACTGCGGCGAGGGCAGGCTGTTCTCGGTGTTGTCGGTCTCGCTCGTGCAGCCCGGATCGTCGGGGAAGTCGACGAGGCCATCGCCGTCGTTGTCGATGCCGTCGTTACACTGTGTCTTGGTCGCGTTGTTGGTGTCGTTTCCGCCGCAGGCAGCAACGAATGAAACGGCGAGAGATAAGAGAAGCCAACGGGTCGTGCGCATGAATAAGGCGCCTGTGTAACTGCGCCCCGCTCAGCGGTCAAGTGTTGGTTTTCGCCCGAAAATCCAGGGAGCAGTCACCCGACATCGAATAACAGGAACTTGAGGTACGCCCCTTCCGAAAACGCCGGCAGTACCGGATGATCGCTCGCAGCGCCGGCGAGGAGGCGAAGTCGCAGGAGTGGTCGGGCCGCGATTGTCAGGAGATCGGCCTCCGTGATGTGGCTCGAGCAGGAGGCGAGGGCGAAGTAGCCGCCCGGTTCGGTGACCTCGAGCGCCGCGTCGACGAGGCGACGGTAGGCCTTGAGCGCCGCGGGGCGCGTCTTCTCGCTTGGCGCGAAGCTCGGTGGATCGACGATCACGAGATCCCACTTGCGGCCCTGGGCGACGGCCCCATCGAAGAACTCGAAGGCATCGATCGCGATGCGCTCGTGCGCTTCCACCGCGAGCTTCGAGAGGATCAAGTTGCGCTCGATCGCCGCGATCGCGGGGGCGGCGAGATCGATCGAGGTCACGCGCACAGCGCCGCCGATCGCGGCGTGCAGCGAGAACCCGCCGGTGTAGCAAAAGACGTTGAGGACCGAGAGCCCGGCCGCGTGGCGGCGGATGCTGCGCCGGTTGTCGCGCTGATCGAGGAAGAAGCCGGTCTTCTGACCGTGGCGCACGTCGACCGCGAAGCGCGCGTCATCTTCGGCGATCACGATCTCGGCCGGAGGATTGCCTCGGATCGCTTCGCCGCGCGCGCGCAGCTTGCGATCGCCGCGCAACCACACGTGCTCGAGCTCGATGCCACCGCGCTCGAGGCCACGCAGCACGTCGGCGAGCCGCGCATGCCAGAACGTCGTCGCGGCGGGGCCGTCGTAGACGACCACTGCGGTATCGGCGTACTGATCGATCACGAGCCCGGGACAGCCATCGGCCTCGCCGTGGACGAGGCGCCGGCCCGTGCAACCGACGAGCAGTGGATCGCGCACGCGCCACGAGGCGGCGCGCTCCGCGCGGTCACGCGCCCATGCTCCGTCGCAGATCGCAGCGGGGTCGCGATCGAGCACGCGGGCGCGGATCGGCGATTGCGGATCTGCGAGTGCGGTCGCGAGCGGCCCGCGCTCGTCGATCAGCGTGACGACATCACCAGCGACAAGGCCTCGCGGCGATTCGAGCGCGCGGTCGTAGATCCACGGATGCCCCTCCGCGATCCGGTCACGTAACGGCTTGGTGACGCGCCAGCGCGCCCGCCCGGAAGTGACGGTCACTTCAGCGTGGCGCTCTGCAGCTGATACATGTGCATGTATGGGTTCAGCGTTTGCACCACGCCCGCGCCCTGCGCGATCCAGATCTGGGTGACCCAGTTCGCGGGCAGCTCCATCGGCTTGGTATCGGGGCCCGCGCCATCGAGCGTGATGCGGCCCGTGGTGATGAGCCCGAGCTTCTCGGCGACGTACGCGCCGGCCTTGGTCGAGACACCTTCTTGCGGCTGCGGCGTGAACTGTCGTTCGAGCTCGAGCTTGCCGCTCCCTAGCTTGGCTTCCGAGCCCTCGGTCGCGTGACGCGTCCACTTCGCGACGAGATCCTCGCGCCACTGCGCTTCGCCGATCGCGCCGTTCGTGAGCTGCCAGCTCGTGCCCTTCGGCCGCTCGACCGAATCGAGCGTGAGGTTGATGTAGCCACCGGGCTCGCCGGCGAAGAAGAAGCTATCGGGAGAGATCTCGAACTTCTTCGCGTTGCAGGTGATCGTCGTGTGGATCGTCTTCTCGTCGAGGACCGGCTTCTTCGGATCCTTCGTGAGATCGATCGTGATCTTCTCGTCGAGCTTGACGACCGTGTCGCCGCCCTTCGGCGCGGCATCGATCGCGGTCACCTTGATAACGATCTGCTTCGGTTCGGTCGGCGAGATCCTCTTGAGCTGGTCATCGGGTGGCAGCGGCGAGGGCACCATCACGTATGTCCACTCGTTGCCGACGGAGAGCGGGAACACCTTCACGCCGCACACGCTCGCCTTGCCGGTCGGGCCCATCGACGCATTCGCGGTCTCGTTCATCGGGTGCGCGCCCGCCGCAGGCTTCTTGTCCTTGGGGCCGGCCGCGGCAAGGCTCGGCAAAAGCACGATCGCGAGGAGGCTCGAGAGGGTGGAACGCATGACCCCGCGTTCATACCGCCCCCCTAACCGCGGGTAAAGCGAAACGGGCTCACAGGGCGCGGTGTCGTGACCGCAGCCGTATCCCGACTAGCGCTCGCGACCTTCTTTTTGGCCGCCGTACACGCAGTTCGCATCGTTCGTGCCTTCGCACATCTTCGAGATCAACGTACGGAAGCGTTCGTCGCGGCGCATGTCCGAAAAGTCGGGATCGAGCGCCTGCTTGCGACCGAGCAAATGATCGATGTGCGTCTCGACCTCGGCGTGCTTCGAATAGTGCGGCCGCATCTGGAGGATCCGCGTGAGCAAGTTGATCGAGCACTGCTTGCGGCCGATGCGCGCGTACGCGGCGGCGAGCCCGTAGGTCGCCTTGACGTTGTACGGATCGGCCGCGAGGGCGGTGATAAACGCGTTGACCGCGTCGGTGATCTGCTGCTCGCGCGTGAGCTTGTCGATGTCGCCAGGGCGCGACGAGTTGAGGGACGAGTAACCCTCGTCGGCAAGGCGGTTGCCCTCCGGGATCGAGCGCTGATCGAACGTCATCGCTTTGAGCTCGGCCTGCGGGTCGGTCGGCTCGCAGTCTCTTTGCGCTTTCGCGGTCGGTGGTGCCGGCTCGGGATCCGGGCGCAGCGGGGCAGGCGGAGGTGTGAGCTCCTGCTTGCCGTGACAGCCGAACAGCATCGCGCTGGTTATGAGGAGCGCGCGGAGCATCAGCGCCCCACAGCCTGCATCGCGTCCTTGCGATAGCCCTTGAACCACACGCCGTTGTCGCCGACCGCGTCGGCCGCGCGGTTCGCTTCGCTCGCGAACTTCGGATTGTTCGACAGTGCCGCGAGGCGCTTGAGCATCGCGATCGCGCAGCCCTTGCGAAGCACCTTGTCGTACGCGACCGCGAGCTTGAGCGTCGCGTCGGCGTTGTAGGGGTCCTTTCGTAGCGCGAGGATGTAGCGATCGATCGCTTCGCGAATCAGGCCGACCTTCGCGTTCGGCTCGTGCGTCTTGTCCGAGCTCGCGAGCGCGGTGTCGCCGGTCTCGACCAGCGGACGCGCCATCGCGGGCACGGGATGCCACTTGCGCGGATCATCCTGGAACTGGGCGACGCATTCGTCGATGTACTTGACCTGCTCGCCCGCATTCGGCGCCTCGGGCGGGCGCGGCTTCTTCTCCGGCGTGCGCAACTTCTCGGGCGCGCCACCGTAGAGTGGCTGACACGCGGCGAGACCGAAAGCACACAGCAACAGAGACGTCGCGAGTCGCATGCGAGACGGTAACGCGTCGGAACTAATGAATCAAACGGTGCGGACGTAACGCAGCATCGGCAGAAGGAATGGTGCCGCAGCTGACAGGAGCAGGGCGCCCGAGATCGCGGGGACCAGCGCCATGTGGGTCGCGCCCACGGTCGCCATGATGGCGCCGGCGAGACCGAGTGCAATCACGCCCCAGGTCTTTGCCTTGATCAGGCCGCGGAGGCCAAAGGCCGAGCAGATAACGGCGGCAATCACGACGATCGCCGAGGACGGCTGCTTCGGAGCGAGCGCATAGAGCAGCACCACGGGGAGCGATGCACCCGCCTTGATAACCGAGTTGCCGAGGCGGCGGACCGCGTTCTCGTCCATGTGGAACTTCTCGCGCCACGCGGTCTTGCCATCGAATGGCGAGGTCATGCCCTCGCCCCAGAGCGCGAGCACACCGACGAGGTGCGAGCCGCCGATGAAGAGGATCAGCGGCTCGGGTCCCATCTGCCACATGCCGATGACCCCGACGAAGACCCCGTAGAGTCCGACGCCGATCGCGTACCAGCGGGCCCAGAAGTAGCCTGCCACCAGCGCGAAGAACGCCAGCATGTAGACGCCGCCCACCGCGTAAAACGCGGGCGACAACTGCGGCTGCATCATCGACATTGCGAGGACGAGATAGAACAGCGCCCACACTACGAAGACGATTGCGGCCAAGGCTCGGCGTTCGCCAACAAACTTCATATCCAGAGTGTAGCGCAGGTCCGCAGACCGGCGAGCCTCACTTTGGCGGACGAACCGGGAAGTTCTTCTGGACGATCAGGCGGAAGTGTTTGAAGCCAGCTTCCTTCTGTTTGGCGGAGAACATCACCTCGACGAGGAGACGGTACGGCGTGAGGCGATCGGCGATGAGCAACAGCTCGGCGGGGGGCTCTTTGGACGGGTCCTTGCCGGAGGCTAGGAGTTTCTTGTTCGACTCCTGCTGGAGCGCTCCGAGGAAGGTGGTCAGGCGCGGGATCTTGATCCCCAGTGCGCCGCCCTCTTTTTCGGCCGGATCGACATCGCCGTTCGCGACCGAGACGATGGCGCGACCCTCGACGACGACGCCCGTGGGTGTGATGACGAGCGTCCACGACTTCTCGGGCAGGGGCGCATCCGTCTCGGTCGACGGCAGATTCACCGTGCCCGCGATGACGTCGAGCGCGCTCGTCGAGAGCTGGAAGATAAAGGCGACCAGGAGGATCGTCATCATGTCCATCATCGGCATGATGTTGAGGTGCGTGATGTTCTCTCCTTCGGGCACGCGGGCCACCGCGCGGCGGATCATCTTCCGCGCTTCCCGATTGGTAAAGCCGGTCTCGCTCACTCGAACCCCGAGCTGAAAAGGATGTCGCTGAACAGCGCCATCGTTTTCGGGTCATAGGACGCCCGGTCGGTATCGAACGCAGTGTGATCCGGCGACATCGCGTCCTTGGCCTTCTTGATCTCCGCGTTGTCCGTTGGGACCGCGCAGCCGGTCGGCTCTTTACCAAAATCCGGCATGTGGCAGCGCATCGCGGCCATCGTCGAAGCGATCGTGTTGTACGGAATCGCGCCGTCGGCCTGTAGAATGATTTGATAGGTTTCGCGCTTGCGGATCTTGCCGGCGTAGCGACGATTCGCGACCTCGAACAGTGCGTTCGAGAGACCGCGGAAATCGAAGACCGGCGTCGGCGCGATCGGCAGGCGACCCGCAGGCGCTGGGCCGCAGCGCAGCGTCTCGTTGCAGAAGCCGCTCTCGCACATGAACGCGCCGTCGCACGACTCACCATCGCGACCGGTGCGCGGGAACACAGCTTTCGGCGCGATGACCGTGCCCTCGAGTCCCGAGATCGACCAGAGGATCATGCGGTCACGCGTGACCGACACGATTAGCTTGAGCGGCTGGTCATCGGGGTTGGGAGTTGGTGTCGCAGCCGTGGACGAGGGCGGCGCTTTGTCGGGCAGCTGCGTATCGATCTGGGTGAACACGATGCCTGCTGCGACGGACGCGAGCAGGAACAACATCAGGTTCGTGACCATGTCGAGATAGGGGATGAGGTTGAGCTCACCACTCTCCATCTCGTCTTGTTCGATCTGCGCTTCGCGACGCCGAACGGCGCCCTTCATCTTTGACCGAACGCGTGCCGCCGTGAAGTTCACGGCGTGTTACTCGAGATCCTCAGTCGGAGCGCCGGGGGCTCGGCTCGCGGCCGCGCTTCCGCCTTCGGCGAGGAGGTTCTCGAATCGGAGGCTGAACGCCTCGAGGTCCGAGACGACCTTCTTCATGGCGGCCGACAGCAACAGGTGGCCGACCATGCAGATGAGCGCGATGCCGAGACCGAAGGCCGTGTTGTACATGGCCTCGGAGATTCCCTGCGAGAGCTTCTGCTTTTGCTCCTGTGGCGACAGGTCACCGATTGCCTTGAAGGTGTGAATCAGACCCGTGATGGTTCCGAGCAGACCGATCAAGGTACAGATGTTCGCGAGCGACCACAGAGCGCCGATCCGAGTCTTCACCTCGGGCAGCGTGTCGGACATGGTCTCCTCCATCGCTTGGGCGACGGCGGCCTCGCCTCGATGCAACCGGTTGAGGCCTGCTTTGGCGACCCGCGCGACGGGCGCGGTGGTCGCATCGCAGAGCTTCTTGGCGCGATCGATGTTGTTTGCCGAGAGCAGCTTGCGGAGCGACTCGAGAAACGCCTTCGCATTCAAGTGTCCACGTCCGAGGAAGTAGAGAGCGCGCTCGACGATGAGCCCGATCACCACGGCCAAGAAGAACGTGTTCACGATGAAGAACGGCCCGCCCTTTGAAAAGACATCACTTAGCCAGCTCATCGGTTCCTACCTGCCTCGGTGTAT
This sequence comes from Kofleriaceae bacterium, assembly GCA_043759355.1. Taxonomy (GTDB): domain Bacteria; phylum Myxococcota_A; class Polyangia; order Haliangiales; family Haliangiaceae; genus JABFXX01. Next base: position 55,206 of record JAYVLQ010000001.1, on the reverse strand, counting down.
TTGTAACGAGCGATGCGCGGGTGCGTCAAGCAAGCCACCAACGAATTCGCCAGGGTGAACGATGACTTACTAATCGGGGATCGTGACATTGGCTCAGTTATTCTGTGCGCCGGCCGCGATCCATGCCGAAATGGCATCGGCCTTCTCGCAGCACATCGTTTGAGCGTTGTAGGGCATCGTCCCGACATCGGCTCCGTTGAGGCCCTTGGGGAGGGCGGCCATCGGCGGGGAGGCCTCGGAGACCTTGATGACGCCGATTATGGCAGCCAACAGGCTCGCATTCACGTCGCCAGGCACCACCAGTTTACGAGCTGTGTCGAGCTGCGAAGTCGCGTTCACGAGCAGCGTGTAGCTCTTGGCCGCAGTCGAAAGGTCGAGGTCGTTTTGCGGATGGACGTTCGTGTGGCACGAATCGCTCAGCGCGCATTTCGGCGTCAGGATATTGGTCTGGATCCACGATAGCTCCATGTGCCCGCTCGCGGCGGTGCACGAGGCAGCGGGCGGGCTCGAGACCCCACACACGCGACCCGAGCCCTGCGTGCCATCCGCATCACTATAGTTGTGATGATCGAGATCGATACGGCAGGCAGCGATCGCAGAAAGTGCGATCAGCTGCAGCCCGACAGTCCCGCTCATGCCGCGCACGGTAGCACGATCACAAACACGTTAGGTCGCCGCACTTCTCTGTTACAGGTGCCCGCGGGACCGCCGGTGCGGGGACGAGATCATCGAACGATCGCACGCTCGGACCCGACAGAAATTTCGCCGGCACGGTGCCGCGCACGAACGGCATCCACACCGCTTGGTTCGGATCGCTGCTCGGACCCGTCGGATCGCCGCTCCACGGCTCGACGCGCGTGAAGGAGACATTCGCAGGCGGCGGGAAGTCGCGCACCGTCGTCGGCGGATGCGCCTTCTGCATCACCTCGAGCCAGATCGGGACCGCGGCACCGCCGCCGGTGATCTTGTCGCCGATCGGCGTCGAGTCATCGCGACCGATCCAGATCGAGCACAGGAGGTCGGTGGTGAAGCCGTTGAACCAGACGTCCTTGTAGTTCGCCGACGTGCCGGTCTTGCCCGCGGTCGGGCGGCCGAGCGCGAGCGCGTAGCGTGCGGTGCCGCGCTGGACGACGCCCTTCATCAGATTGATCATCACGTAGTCGACCTCGGGGGAGATGATCTGGGGGCCCATCGGTTGCTTGCGCAGATCGTCGAAGACCTTGCCAGCCGGATCGGTGACGAGATCGTAGAACCGCGGGGTGACGCGACGCCCGCCGTTCGCGATGCCGGCGTAACCGGTCGCGACTTCGAGCGGTGTGAGGTCGGGCGTGCCCAAGGCGATAGAGATGTGGCGGGGGATCGGCGACGTGATGCCGAATCCGCGCATGATCTCGATGATCCGGTCGAGCCCGACGGAGACCGCGAGTTGAACGCTGATCGTGTTGAGCGAGAACGCGAGCGCGGTCATCAGCGTGACGTCGCCGAGATACTTGTTATCGTAGTTCGCGGGCGTCCACGTCCCGGTCGCGGTCTGGACCGAGAACGGGCCATCACGCATGTGCTCCACCGGCGTCTTGCCGGCCTCGAGCGCGGCCGAATAAATGAAGGGCTTGATCGACGAGCCGACCTGGCGCTTCGCCTGAGTCGCGCGATCGAACTGCGACGCGGTCCAATCGTACCCTCCGACGAGCCCGAGCACCCGGCCGGTGTGCGGATCCATCACGATGATCGAGCCCTGCAGGGTAGGGCGCTGCGCGAGCGTCGCCGCGGTGCCGTCGGCGTTGAGCCGCACCGCGAGGAGGTCACCGAGCGCGATGCTCTTGCCATCTTTATTGCGCCACGCGACGACGTCCTTGGTGTCGTCGGGGACGAGCGGCAGGCGCTTCGGCCCCAGGTCGACCGTGAGCGTGCCGTTCTTCTGCTCGACGATCATCGCGCCGTAGCGCTGCTCCTGCAGCAGCTGATCGGCGAGCGCGGTCGTGGAGTCGTTCGCTCCCGAGATCGGGTGTGCCGGGCCACCTGCCCACGCGCCCCGCTGGTTGTTCGCGACGGTGCCGATCGGCCCGCGAAAGCCGAGCTTGCGATCAAGGCTCTCGAGCCCGTGCTTGAGCGCCGCTTCGGCCGCCGCTTGCACCGTGCGATCGAGCGTCGAGTAGAACTTGAGCCCGCCCCTGAACAGCGTGTTGTTGCCGTACTTCTTCGTCGCGAATTCGCGGATGTACTCGACGAAGTAGGGCGAGGCAAGATGGTTGAGATCGCTCTTGTCGACAAGCGCGATCGGCTCGTTCATCGCCGCGGTGTACTCGGAGTCCGAGATGTAGTGCTCGTCGCGCATACGGCCGAGCACGTAGCGCTGGCGGTCGCGCGCGAGCCCCATGTCGTGGGTCGGGGCGTAATTCGTCGGCGAGGCAACCAGGCCGGCGAGCATCCCAGCCTCGGCGATCGACAGGTCATCGACCTCCTTGCCGAAGTACGACTCTGCCGCCGCCGCGACCCCGTAGGCGCCGTTCCCGAGATAGACGTGGTTGAGATAGATCGAGAGGATCTCGTCCTTCGAGAGCTCGCGCTCGACCCGGACCGCGAGCACGACCTCGCGCATCTTGCGGCGATACTTCATCAGCTTCCTGGTCTTCGTCATGTCCTCGGGCGACAGCCCGAGCTCCTCGAGCCCACCCTCTTCACCTGCGAGGATCGTCTGCTTCACGATCTGCTGGGTGATCGTCGAGCCGCCTTGCTTGATCTTCGTCCCGCCGCTGCGCCAGTTCGTGATCGCGGCGCGCGCAATACCGGTCGGATCGAAACCCGGGTGCTGGAAAAAGTGATGATCCTCGGCCGACAAGAAAGCGGCCGGGACGTGCGACGGCATGCGCTCGAGCGGGACGATCCGGCGGTTCTCGATCGAGAACGTCCCGATCTCGTCGCCATCGCTCGAGAGCACGCTCGACTTGCGGTAGGGCTTGTAGTTGAGGATCCGGGTCAGATCCGGCGGCAGGTCTTCGTTGATCGTGGCGACCACGAAGTACAGGCCCGCCGCGCCGGCCGACACGCCGTAGACGAGCAGGAGGAACAGGATGCGCAAGACCGAGAAACGCTTCAAACGCCGCCGCCTGCGCGCTGGTGGCGGCGTGGGAAGCGGGCGATCGGCGGCTGCCACGGTATAGTCAGTGTATGAGGTCTTGGCGCGGCTCGCACGCCGGCATGGTGATCCTCGGCGCGCTGGCGACGGCCGCCCGGGCCGATGTCGCGCTCGCGCCGAGCGTACCCGACTGGATGCCGGGCCCGCAGGTGGTCGCGGTGACCCCGTTCGAGAACCACGTGGGCAAGGGAAGCTCGTACGATTGGATCGTCGCCGAGGCACCGTTCGAGATCGCGATGAAGACCCAGGCGGCGTTCGGGCTCGAAGTTGCGAACCCGCCGCTGTGGGTCACTCATGCCGTGCCGCCCGAGCCCGACAGCGTCGCCGCGGTCGCCGCGGAACAGCACGCGAGCTTCGTCGTCACGGGATGGTTCGACAAGCTCGGCGAAGACATCCGGATCGCGATCCTCGTCTGGAAGGTCGATGGCAAGCAGGCGGTCGTTGTCGGCAACGCGAAGGCGCAGGGCCCGCAACCCGCGTATCACGTCACGCTCGGCACGGCGCTCGGAACGGCCTGGCAGCAGGCGAAGATCACCCCCGAGGGCCTGAGCGACGTGCAGACCGTGCAGCTCGCTCGCTCGCTGGCAAAGGACATCTACCCGGTGGTCATGCTCGGTCGCGGCATCGGCCAGCTCACCGGGACCATCCCTGGGCCCGCAGACCTCAAAGGCGCCGAGCACGATCTCGAGCGCGCGGTGTTTCTGGATCCGAAGCTCGCCGAAGCGCAGCGCGTGCTCGGCGAGCTCTACATGCGCCAGGCGCCGACCGATCCGAAGGCGGCCTCGAGAGCGGCCGCGAAGTTCAACTACGCGACCGATCTCGCACCCGATGATGTCGCAGCGCTGCGCGCCGCGGCGTTCGCGACCGCGGCCTCGGCCAAGTGGGAGCCGGCGCTCGAGTTGTTCGTGCGGCTCGTCGCGAAGCAACCGTGGGACCTCGACGCGCGCGAAGGCCTCGGTGAAGCGCTGTGGCAGCTCGGCGATGCCAAGGGCGCCGAGCACCAGCTCGAACAGGTCACCCAACGTCGGCCCGATGATCTCGTCGCGCGCCGCGTGCTCGTGTTGATCCATTCGTCGCGCGGCGATATCAAGAAGTTGATCGCCGAGCTCGAGGCGATCGCTGTGCGCGCGCCAAATGATCTCGAAACCAAGAGTGATCTCGCAGCGGCGTACGCCGCGGTCGGCGACTATTCCAAAGCGATCGGCTCGCTCGAAGCTGTCGCGAAGGCGCGTCCGAACGACCTGGCGCTCGCACTCCGGGTCGGTGATGCGCATCGCAAGCAAAACGAGCTGCCCGCGGCGCTCGATTGGTATGCGCGCGCCGCGAAGCTCGCACCGGATTCGAGTGCCCCCGGGTTCGCGGTCGCGCAAGCGAACTTCGATGCCGGCAAGCTTCTCGAGGCGATTCACATATATACCGGGCTCCAAAAGTTCGCTCCCGATGCGGCCGCTGCCGAGCACGCGCTCGGTGTGATCGCGCTGGCCCAGCATCGCGCCGACGATGCGGCGTGGTACCTGCGCAAGGCCGTGCGCGCGGCCCCGCGCGAGCTCGAATCCCGGCGCGCGGTGATCGTCGCCGAGCTCGCGCGCAAGGATGGGGCCGCGGCGCTCGCGCAAGCCACCCCGTCGCTCGTGTACTGGCCCGACGATCAAGTGCTGCACTACCTCGCGGGCATCGCGCACGCGGTGCTCGGCGAGAATGATGCCGCGCAAGACGAGTATCGCTTGGCGCCCGACCTCGCCGCAGCGCGCAGCGCGCTCAGCAGCAACGCGGCGCCGGTCGCGGCGTATCGACCCGTGCTCGTGCGGCCGTGGGGCGACACCGATATGCTCGCCGCCGAGGTCGTCGCGTACGCGAAGATCGCCGAGGCGATGGCGATGACCCGCGGCGCCTATCAGAACGAGATCCTCGCGATGCTCGGTGCGACCGGCAAAGGGCCGACCGCGAAGGTGAAGCAGCCCGCGATCACGTCGTGTCCCGTCGATACGGTCGCGCCCGCGTGGGCCGCTGCGCGGGCGAGCGAAGCGCGCTACCAGCGGCTCGGCACCGAGCTCGAAGCCTCGTTCAAACGGATCTCGCGGCACGACGAGCTCGGCCTCACGGCGGGCTTACTGCCGAGCTCGCGCCTCGCGCTCGCGAGCGCGAAGCACTCGTTCACGCTCGCGCTCGCCGATGCGGGCGAGTTGCACGCCGAGCTCGCACGCGGGGTGTCGCCCGAGCTTCGCGCCGTGGGATGCAGCGACAAGTTGCTCGCAGCCGCGGTGGCGGATCCGAGCCGCTATCACCAGATCGAGGAGGATAAGCCCGAGGTCATCCCCGAGCACACCGCGCCGCGCGCGAAGCCGCGCTCGACGTTCTTCGTCGACAACACGGGCTGTCCCGATGTCGTCACCCTGTGGATCGATGGCAAGAAGCTCGGCGAGGTCGCACCGGGTCGACGCAGCGCGCTCGTCGCCGATGGTGGCGAGCGGTCGATGTGCCTGCTCCAGCCGGGCTCCGCGCAATGCGGCGATCGCGGCACGGTGCGCCAGATCTATCTCCACGATGGCTGGAGCGTCACGATGCACTGCCCGAAGTAGGCGCGCTATGGTCGGCTGTGCACCTCCCTCAACTCGCGTTCGGTTCACCGCGCTTGCTCCCGAAAGCGACGGCACTCGAGGGCAGGGTCGTGGTGCTCGATATCGCCTTCGCGGCGACCGTCGGGACGAGCGTCTCGTTCGAGCTGACCACCCAGCCGCTGCTGACCGCGCTCGGCGATCGGCTTGCGGCGTGGGTCGATCATCACGATCACGAGAAGCACGTGGCGTTCGCTGACGATCCGCGGTTCGTGCTCGCGACCAAGGCGCAACACGGCGCGTGCCCCGAGATGGTCACTCCCGAGCTCGTACGGTCGACGGGGCCGATCGATTGCATCCTCACGCACGTCGATCTCGATGGGCTGTACTCCGCAGCGAAGTGGATTCTCGAGGGCAAGGAGCCCTACCGCGGCGCCGATGATGACGCGCGCGCGGTCGACACGCGGATCGGCACGCCAGGCGCGATCGCTACCCGCATCGATCGCGCGCTGCGCGCGAAGTTCCGTGACGATCAGTTGAAGCGTGCGGTCGTGCAATTTCTCACCGGAGGCATGCAGAGCGGCGTGCACGACGACGTCATCCGGGATGCGGCGGCGGAGTTCGAGCGCCGGGACGCGAAGACCCAGGAGCTCGCGAAGCGCTACACGATCCGCGGTCGCGTCGCGATCGTCGACACCGCGGGCGCCGCGGGGCAGTTCGACAAGACCGACCTCTTGCTCGCCGGGCAGCAGAAGGCCGCCGTCTCGATCGTACGTGATTCCGGCATGCTAACCATCGCGGCCTCGTTCGAATCCGGCTGGAACTTCGTCGCGCTGTTCGAGCTCGGCGGCGGGATGCCCACGCGCATCACCATCCCCGAGCTCAAGGTCGATCAGGTGATCGCGAAGATCAACGACGCTCCGTTGCCGACACCCCGTCTCGGGTCGGTGGAAGACTGAGCTCGGGCTTGCGCAGCGGACATTTATCCGCTATGACGGCAATTACCTTTTACTCGGGAGAACGATCATGGCGTTACAACTTGGCGACGAGGCACCGAACTTCACGGCCGAGACCACCGATGGCGAGGTCAACTTTCACGAGTGGCTCGGAAGCGGCTGGGGCGTGCTGTTCTCGCACCCGAAAGACTTCACGCCGGTGTGCACCACCGAGCTCGGTCGGCTCTCGGCGCTCAAGCCCGAGTTTGACAAGCGAGGCGTCAAGGTGCTCGGCCTCTCGGTCGATGCGCTCGGCTCGCACAAGGAGTGGGCGAACGACATCAAGGAGACTCAAGGCCACGCGCTCAACTTCCCGTTGATCGCCGATCACGACAAGAAGGTCGCGAACCTTTACGGCATGATTCACCCGAACGCGAGCGACACCATGACCGTGCGCTCGGTGTTCGTGATCGGTCCCGACAAGAAGATCAAGCTCTCGCTCACGTACCCTGCGAGCACGGGCCGCAATTTCGACGAGCTGCTCCGCGTGATCGATTCGCTTCAGCTGACCGCCAAGCACAAGGTCGCGACGCCGGTCGATTGGAAGCAGGGCGATGACGTCATCATCGTTCCGTCGGTGAAAGACGAAGACGCGAAGGCGCTGTTTCCGAACGGATGGAAGACGGTCAAGCCGTACCTCCGCATCGTTCCGCAGCCCAAGTGAACCTCGATCTCGTAGCCGTCGAGCTCGCGATCGACGAGGTGGTCCTCGCTTCGGGCGATGCGTACCGTCGGCATCTCGAGCAGGCGGCCGAGGCGGCCGTCCCGTGTCGCGCGGCCGACAGCGCGCGGGTGATCGTGTTCCCAGAGCTCGCGGGTCATCTCGCGCTCTACGCGCTCGCAGGTCCAGCGGCGCACAAGGCGAAGACCGTCGCGGGTGCGCTCGCGGCGGCGGCGGTGCGTAAGCCGCTCGAGGTCTTGCGAGGTGTCGCTCAGATGCGCCGCCTCGACGGTCGACACGCGGTCCTCTCCGCCCTCGCACCGGAAGGCGAGAGTTGGTGGAAGAGCGTGTTCGCGCGGCTCGCCCACAAGCTCGATGCGTACGTCGTCGCGGGCTCGCACTTGCGACTCGGGCTCGATGGTGAGCTCACGAATGCGTCGCTGTTGTTCGCGCCGAACGGCGAGCTCGTCGCCGTCACGGACAAGGTCAACCTCAACCCGGGCGTCGAAGATGCCGCGAAGGGCGGGCTCGGCCTCGCGCGCGGCAAGCCCGACGCGCTCGTCGTGACCTCGACCCCTTTCGGCTCGCTCGCGACGCTGATCGGCTACGACGCCGCGACCGAGCCACGCTCGCCGCACGAGCGGTTCGCGTCGTTACCACAGCACCTCGCTCGGCGCGGTGGCGTCACCGTGCTCGCGAACCCCGCGATGGATCTGCCCGAAGGCCTCGAGATGACGCTCGAGGCCGAGGCCTGCGCGCGGTTCGGCGTCACGGCGCGCCTCGCAGGCGCGGTGCTCGATCTGAGCTTCGAAGGTGGTTCCGAGATCTTGGAGCGGGTCGGGACCGAAGTCCGGGTGCTCGCACGTGGCGGTACAGTTCGCGCCGGGGTTCATGCTACTCGTTGATCATGTCGACCGAACGCCGCTCGCTGCACGTCACGGGTGAACCGCTCGTTCCCAGCGATCCGCTCGACAGCATCGCCGATGATCTGGTCGAGGCGTACTTCGATCCGGGCGCGGCGGAGATGCAGCACATCGGCAGCTACGAGCTGCCGAGCGAAGCGGGCGTCGAGTACGCGGTCGAGCTGTGCCGCGAGCTGTTGTTCCCGGGGTACGCGGGCCCCGACGTGCCGCGCAGCGATCGCCTCGTCGTGCGCAAGCTCGTGCGTAATCGGCTCGATGACTTGCGGGTCGCGCTGCAAAAGCAGGTCTATCGCGCGAACCATCACAAGCGGCAGCAGGAGCTCGGCTCGAAGGACCTCGAGTGCGCCGAATGCACCGCGAAGGCCGACGTCCAAACCGAGGCGCTGATCGCGAAGCTCCCCGAGCTTCGTCGTCAGGTCCGGCTCGATCTTCGCGCGGCGTTCGAGAGCGATCCGGCCGCGACCGGCATCGACGAGATCCTGTTCTGCTACCCGGGCACGTACGCGATCACGGTCTATCGCATCGCCCATGCACTGCTCCTTGCGGGCAGCGTCATGGTGCCGCGCATGATGACCGAACTGGCTCATCGCCGGACCGGCATCGACATCCATCCCGGCGCCGAAATCGGCGAAGAGTTTTTCATCGATCACGGCACGGGGGTGGTGATCGGCGAAACCACCCTGATCGGCAATCGGGTACGGATCTACCAGGGCGTGACCCTCGGAGCCCTGACCGTACCCCAGGGCGAGGCCCGGCCCATCCCCGGCCAGCGCCGGCACCCGACCATCGAGGACAACGCCGTGATTTACGCGAATGCGACGATTCTCGGCGGTAACACCGTGATCGGGCAGGGCGCCGTGATCGGCGGAAATACCTTCATCACTAGCTCTGTAGCCGCGGGGACACGGATCTCGGGCCAGGCTCGGTCGGCTCCAGCGCCCGTTAAATAGGTTCGCACCCTGTGCCGTGGTACCCTTTTGATGGGGTCGATGGCTGAAGACGTACAGTCTCGCCCGCGTGCCAATACGCGGGCCCGCGCGGAAGCGCCGCCCGGCTTGTCGCTGACAGGCGAGGAGGGCCGCCAGTCTATTGGCCGCTACGAGGTGATCAAGACCATCGGCAAGGGCGCGATGGGCGTGGTCTACAAGGCGCGCGATCCCTTGCTCGATCGCGTGGTCGCGGTCAAGACGATCGCCGCGCCACAGCAGCAGGGCCGACGCGTGCGCTCGGCGTTTCTCGAGCGGTTCCAGCGCGAGGCGAAGGCCGCCGCGAAGATGTCGCATCCGGCGATCGTCACGATCTTCGATGTCGGTGTCGATGAAGACACCGGGGCGCCGTTCATGGTGCTCGAGTATCTCCCGGGCGAGTCGCTCGCCGATCGGCTCGATCGCGTGCGATTTCCCCTCGCGCGTTGCGTGCAGATCGGCCTGGACCTCTCGTCCGCACTCTCGTTCGCGCATCGCCAGCGCATCGTCCATCGCGACGTCAAGCCGGCAAACGTGCTGCACGCCGGCGACAACCGCTGGAAGCTCGCCGATTTCGGGATCGCCCGGCTGCCCGATTCCGATCTGACGCAGGTCGGTATCTTCATGGGCACGCCCGGCTACTCGCCTCCCGAGGCGATCCGCGAGGGTCGATATACGCCTCAGGCCGACGTGTTCGCGTGGGGCGCCGTGATGTACGAGTTAATGTCGGGGCGCATCCCATACGAAGGCCCGGATACCAAGACCACGAATAGCTACGTCGTGCAGGGCAACGCGCCGTCGCCGACGCGCCACGATCCTTCGATCCCCGAGCCGCTCGCGCTGGTGGCGATGACCGCGCTGCAGCCGAGCGATACGAAGCGCTTCAAAGATGCATCGGAGGCCGAGCAAGCGCTGCGCGAAGCGTGGGACCGCTGCTTGACCCAGGGCCTCGTGCAGCCGGCTGTGCTCGCGATGGACGAGACGCCGCACGACAAGGCGCCGCTGCGCATGCACGAGCCACGCAACATGGCGCGCCCGTCGCAAAAACTGACGCCGCCCGCGGCGTTCCCGCCCCCATCGGCGACCGCGTTCAACGACACGAACGAGAACACCACGATCGACGACAAGATTCCGCAGAAAGCCGCCGCGCTCAAGCAGCAGCAGCAAGCACTCGTCGTCGAGAGTACGAAGCAACGCCGCGGCGACGATGACGATCCGACCACGCTGATGTCGCGCAACGATGCGGTCGCGAAGCTGACCATCAAGGCGTCGGCCGACAAGGCCGCGCCACCGCCCGACACGATCGACGAAGAGGTCGCGCGCGAGCGCTCCGTCCACGACACCAAGTCCGATGATCAGGTGCGGCGCGTGTCATCACCGATGGTCGGCCGCGGGGTCGTCGACCGCAACCGCAGCACGCAGATGCCGCGCGCGCTGATGATAGCGATCGCCTTGATCCTCTTGTTTGGTGCCGCCGCGATCGGCTTGTATGTCGGCGGCGTCGTTCACTTCTGAGCGAGCGCGCGCGCGATCGATCACGCGCTTCGTGATGTTGTCTCTTAGAGCCAGGGGCGTGTGCGCGAAGCCCAGTCCGCGACGGTGACTTCCATCGCCAAAGCAGAGCGAGCACGCGCGAGCCGGTCGACTTCCTGTTAGCGTCGCCGCGTGTTGCCGGTCTCGACGATCATCGCGCTCGCGGTGGCAGCGTTCTTCGCGGGGACGGTCGATGCGATTGCCGGCGGTGGGGGGTTGATCACGCTACCAGCGCTGCTCACCGCGGGTGTGCCGTATCAGCTCGCGCTCGGGACGAACAAGGGCGGCAGCATGTGGGGCTCGGGCGCGGCGAGCGTGGTGTTCTGGCGGGCAGGGCGGATCGATCGCAAGCAGGCGCTGTTCGCCTTTCCTGCCGGCCTGGTCGGTTCGATCATCGGTGCGAACCTCGTGCTGGGCGTCTCGAAAGATGCGTTGCGGCCGGTCGTGATCGGCCTGTTGATCTTCGCGGCGGTCGTGCTCGTGATCAAGAAGCCGACGCGTGCGAGCGACGACGATCGACCGAAGCGACGCTGGGTCGCGGCGTTGCTCGCCTTGTCGATCGGCGCGTACGACGGATTCTTCGGTCCCGGCACCGGCACGTTCCTGATCGTCGGCTTCGTCGCGCTGTGTGGGAGGAGCCTCCTCCATGCGAGCGCGGATGCGAAGATAGTGAACTTCGCGTCGAACCTGGCCGCCGTCGCGATCTTCGCGTGGCGCGGCACGATCCTCTGGCACATCGCGTTGCCGATGGCCGGCGGGCAGCTGATTGGCGGGGTCGTCGGCACGCGCCTCGCGATCAAGGGTGGCGCGAGGATCGTGCGCGTGATGGTGCTCGTGGTCAGCGGCGCGTTGATCGTGAAGCTCGCCTACGACCTCGTCAAGGGTGCTTAGCTCGCAGCGTGCGGACGAGCGCGGCTTGGCCATCAGCGTGATAGCTCGACCGTACGAGCGGACCGGCGACCACGTGACGAATGCCAGCGGCGAGCGCGTAGGTCTCGAGCGCGACGAACTCGTCGGGATGGACGTAGCGCTCGATCTGCAAGTGCTGCTTGCTCGGCGCGAGGTACTGCCCGAGCGTGAGGATATCGACGCCGAGCCCGGCGAGCTCGTTCACCACCTCGTGAACCTCTTCGATCGTCTCGCCGAGGCCGAGCATCAGGCCGGTCTTGGTGACGGCGCCACGCTTGCGCGCGTGCTCGAGGATCTTGTAGCTGCGCGGATAACTCGCCTGGACGCGGACCTGACGCGACAGGCGCGGCACGGTCTCGAGGTTGTGCGCGAACACGTCCGGGTCGGCATCGAGCACGATATCGACCAGCTCGGTCTTGCCCTTGAAGTCCCCCGCGAGGATCTCGAGTGTCATGTGCGGGCACGCGGCCTTCACTTGCGTGATGGTCTCGGCCCAGTGCGCGGCGCCGAAGTCCTCGAGGTCATCGCGATCGACGCACGTGATCACGGTGTGTTCGAGGCCAAGGCGCGACAGCATCTCGGCAACCCGGCGCGGCTCGTCGGGATCCACTGGCTTCGGGCGACCCGTGGTGACATCACAGAACCGGCACGACCGGGTACAGATGTCGCCGAGGATCATGATCGTGAGCGCCTTGCGGGTCCAGCACTCGCCGATGTTCGGGCAACTCGCGCTCTCGCAAACCGTGTGGAGCTCGAGCTCCTTGACCATGCTGCGGAGCTCGAAGAACGCCGGCTTGGTCGGCAGCGTTGCCTTGATCCACGCTGGATGGCGCCGTCTGGGGGGCGCAGGATCCGTGGGAGCTGATTGGCCCTCGATCACTGGCAGATGGACCCGTTCCGACATCGGTTGTTGGATAGCATATTCGCTGACGGCTCGCGACAGGGCCACCGCGACCGCCACCAGGAACACCATGAAATTGATGACGATATTGCTGGCGCTCGTGATGGCGTGCGGCCGCAAGCCCGCGCCAGCTCCTTCGCCGATGACGAACACCCGACCGGCTGCACCTGCGGACGCCACCGCCGTCGCATCGCCAACCTACACCAAGCTCTCTGGCGAGCTCGGTGCGTTCGTCGATGCGATGTGCGCGTGCAAGAACAAGCCGTGTGCTCGACAAGTGAGCGACGAAATGTCGAGGTGGTCTGCCGCGAACGAAAAGAATCAGACCTCGTTCGACGACCTGAGTGCCGACGAGCAAACGAGCATCGATGGTCTTGGCAGCCGCATGGGCGACTGCATGCAGAAGATCAAGTAGCTACGCGCAGCCGCCGCCCTCACCACCCACGACGTCGTACGGATCGTCGTGAATGTGGGGCATCGCTTTATCGCGACAATCGGTGCACAGGGGCCCGAACGCGACCGCGCCGCATGCTTCGCAGGCGGCGATGGCGGCGACAACGCGCTTCACTCGTGGCTCGATCCACTGCATGACCGCATTTCGAGACGTCTCGGGCGCGTGCATGAGTGGACGTGGTTCACGCCACGTGCCACGCCATGCCGTCGACGAAGTTCTTGTGATCATGCAGAGCACACACGTGCCTACGCGCGCGGTTCGAGCACGGCGGGCAGATTCGCTCGACAGCCTTGCTCAGAGATCGATCGCGATACCCAGGGCATCTTCGGAGGCGCCCTTGATTGCTTCAGCAAATGTCGGATGCGCGTGGATGGTCGCGAGCATCGATTCGACATTTGCTTCGGTCGTCTTCGCGAGCGTGAGCTCTGCGATCAGGTCGGTGACGGCCGGACCGATCAGATGCGCCCCGACGAGCGCACCGGTCTCGCCGTGCCAGAGCACCTTCACGAACCCGTTCGGCTCGCCGGATGCAACGGCGCGAGCGAGCGCTCGAAACGGAAATCGACCGACCTTGAACGGGACGTTCTGCGCTGTCGCTTTCTCTTCGGTCAGACCGACTGACGCGATCTCCGGGTAGCAATACGTGCATGCGGGAATCGCGTCGTAGCGAACGGGCTCGGCGTGAACCTTCGCGATCTTCTCCGCGACAAACACGCCTTCGGCCGAGGCAACGTGCGCGAGACCACGCCCGATCACGTCGCCGATAGCCCACAGGTCATCGCCGGCCTTGTTCTCCGCGTCGGTCTTGATGAAGCCGCGGTCGAGCTGGATGCGATGGGCTTCGAGGCCGAGGTTTTCGGTGTTCGCCTGGATGCCGACCGCGACGAGCAGGATGTCGGCTTCGAGCGTGATCGCGGCGCCTCCTGCGGCGGGCTCGGCGGTGACCGTGACTCGCTCGCCGTCGCGCTTCGCCGAGGTGACCTTGTGACCGGTGAGCGCCTTGATGCCGCGCTTGTCGAACGCGCGGCCGAGCTCCTTCGAGATCTCCGGATCCTCATTCGGCACGAGCCGTGGGAGGAACTCGACGATCGTGACCTCGACGCCGAGCGAGCGGTAGAACGACGCGAACTCGACGCCGATCGCGCCGGAGCCGAGGACGACGAGGGATTTCGGCTGCGAGGATAGCGTCATCGCCTTGCGGTACTCGATGATCCGCTCGCCATCGAGCGTGATGCCGGGCAGCGAGCGAGCGCGTGCGCCGGTAGCGATGATCACGTGCTTGGTCTCGACGACGCGCTTGGCATCACCGGTGACAACTTCGATCTGATGCGACCTCCACGGCCCGGTGCGGGGAAGGAGCTTCGCGACACCTGCGATCGAATCGATCTTGTTCTTCTTGAACAAGAACCCGACGCCCTTCGACATCTTGTCGGAGATGTCGCGCGAGCGCTTGATCACCGCGGGGAAGTCGACGCTGACATCACCCACGACGATGCCGAATTCTTTCGCGCGATGCGCGTGCTCGAGTACCTCGGCCGATTTGAGCAACGCCTTGGTCGGGATGCAGCCCCAGTTGAGGCAAATTCCGCCGAGCGATTCGCGCTCGATGCACGCGGTCTTGAGCCCGAGCTGCGCGCAGCGGACAGCTGCGACGTACCCGCCTGGACCGCTACCGATGACGACGACGTCGTAGGCCCGACTCTCGTGTTCCGCGGTACTCGCGCTCACAGCGCCAAGCTCTCCGGATGCTCGGCGAGATCGACAAACGCGGCGAGCCACTTCGCTCCGAGCGCGCCATCGATCACGCGGTGATCGCAGGTCATCGTCACGGTCATGCGCTTGCCGATCGTGACCTGGTCATCTTTCACGACCGGTACGTCGACCGTGGAACCGATCGCGAGAATGCCGGCCTCGGGCGGGTTGAGGATCGCGGTGAACCGCTCGACCGAGAACATCCCGAGGTTCGACACGGTGAACGTCGAGCCGGTAATCTCCGGTCCCTTGAGCGCGCGATTCTTCGCGCGGTCGGCGAGGTCGCGAACTTCCGCGGCGATCGAGCCGATGCCCTTTTTATCGGCATCGCGTACGACCGGCGTGACGAGCCCGTCTTCGATCGCGACCGCGACGCCGATGTGGACGCGATGGTGATGACGAATCGCTTCGCCTTGCCAGCTCGCGTTGCAATCGGGTACGCGGCGCAAGGCGAGGGCGACCGCCTTGATGATCAGGTCGTTGACGCTGATCTTGCCCTTATCGCCGAGCAGCGCATTCAAGCGCTCGCGAAAGCCGAGCAACGGCGCGATGTCGAACGTGCGCATCAAGTAGAACTGCGGGATGTCGCGCGACGCTTCGGTCAAGCGCGCAGCGATGCGGCGGCGCATGTTCGAGGTCGGAACATCGGTGTAGTCACCTTCGGCGTCCGGCACCATCTGGCGCGAATTGCGAACGGCGATCGCGGTCTCTAGCGACGGCGCGGCTGGTTTAGGTGACTCGGCCTCGTGGGTCTCCGCGGCTTCCGGCGCTTCCGCGTGAGCTTGGCCACCGTCGGCCGCTGCCTTGACGTCGCGCTCGACGATGCGACCGCCGGGGCCCGAGCCCGTCAGCGTGCGCAGATCGATGCCGAGCTCGATCGCCAGCGACTTCGCGAGCGGCGAAGCGATCAGCTTGCCGCCCGTTGCAGGAGCGGCGGCTGGTTTCGCTTCGGCCTTCGGAGCGAGCTTGGGGTCGGCCGGATTCGGTTTCGGCTTCGGTTCGGGCTTCGGTTCGGCCTTCGGCGCTGGGTTGGCCTCTGCCGGCGGCGCATCGTCGGTTGTGGAAGGTTTTGCCGCAGGTTGTGCCGCAGCTATCGCCGCAGGTTTGGCCGCGCCACCGGACGCTTGTGCAACGAGCGCGCTGATATCCTCGCCGGCCTTGCCGATGATCGCGACCGGCGCGCCGAGCTTGACGGTCTCGCCTTCCTTGACGAGGAACTTCAAGAGGACGCCTTCGTCCTCGACGTTGAAGTCCATGTTCGCTTTGTCGGTCTCGACTTCGGCGATCAGGTCTCCGGGCGACACCTTGTCGCCTTCCTTTTTCGTCCAGCGGACGAGCACGCCTTCTTCCATCGTCGGCGAGAGCTTCGGCAGTCCAAGAATTTGCGCCATGGTGTTCAGTCCAAATAGAGAACGTGGCGAACGGCGGCCACGACGTCCTTCACCTGCGGTTGCACTTCATCTTCGAGATTCTTCGCGTATGGCATCGGAACGTCTTCGCTGGTGACTCGCTCGATCGGAGCGTCGAGCGCATCCATGCAGTGCTTCTGCATCTGGTACGCGACTTCGGCGCCGAACCCGGCGACCGGCCACCCGACCTCGACGATCACGCAGCGACCCGTCTTACTGACCGACGTCGCGAGCGTCTCGACATCCAGTGGGCGCAGCGTGCGCGGATCCACGATCTCGCACTCGATGCCTTCCTCGGCGAGGACCTTTGCGGCGTCCATGCAAATCCACACCATCTTCGACCATGCGATCAGGGTCACGTCTTTGCCGACACGTTTGATATCGGCCTTGCCGATCGGGATCAAAAAATCGCCGGCTTCAGCTGCCGGAACGTCCCAGGTCGAGTTGTAGAGCGTCTCGCCCTCGATGAACACGACCGGATTGTCGTCGCGAATCGCGGTCTTCAGCAGGCCCTTCGCGTCGTATGCCGTCGAAGGCATCACGACCTTGAGACCGGGCACGTGCGCGTAAAAACTCTCGAGCGACTGGCTGTGCTGCGAGCTGACCTGGACCGCCGGGCCACCCGGGCCGCGGAACACGATCGGCACGTGATACTGGCCACCACTCATCTGGAAGATCTTCGCCGCGTTGTTCACGATCTGGTCGATCGCGACGAGCGAGAAGTTGAACGTCATGAACTCGATGATCGGGCGCAACCCGACCATCGCAGCGCCGATGCCGATGCCGGCAAAACCCATCTCGGCGATCGGGGCATCGATGATGCGGCGCTCGGAGAAACGCTGCAGCATGCCCTGCGTCACCTTGTAGGCGCCGTTGTAGTGGCCGACTTCTTCGCCCATAACGAAGATGTTGGCGTCGCGATCCATTTCTTCGCGCATCGCCTGGTTCAGTGCTTCGCGGTAGCTGATGACGGGCATGGCGATTACTCCTTCACCACGTATTTGCGGTATTCGTCGGCGGGTTCGCTGTCCTCGGAGAACTTCACCGCATCTTCGATCTCGGCTTTGACGTCGGCTTCGAGCTCACCGAGCTTGTCCTCGGTCAGCCCGAGCTCTAGCAAGCGCTCGCGCGAGCGGCTCAACGGATCGCGCCGCTTCCACTCCTCGACTTCGTCTTTGGTGCGGTACAGGCCTGGATCCGACATCGAGTGACCGCGAAACCGATACGTCACGACTTCGACGAGCGTTGGCTCGCCGGTGGTGCGTGCGCGCTCGACCGCCTCGGCGACGCGGCGCTTGACCTTGATGACATCGTCGCCATCGAACCGATCGCGCGCCATCCCGTGAGCGAGGGCGCGCAGCGACACATCCTCGACCGCGAGCGAGCGGTAGGTCGGCGTGCCCATCGAGTACTGGTTGTTCTCGCAGATCAGCACGACCGGCAGTTTCCACAGGGCCGCGAGCGCGAGACCCTCGGCGAAGCCGCCGATTGTCGAGGCGCCCTCGCCGAAGAAGCACAACACCACGCGACCATCGCCGCGATACTTCGATGCGAACGCCGCACCTGCCGCGATGGGCACGTGACCGCCGACGATGCCGTAGCCCCCAAGAAAGTTCGTCGCCTTGTCGAAGATGTGCATGGAGCCGCCAAGGCCCTTCACGACACCGGTCTTCTTGCCGTAGAGCTCGGCGAGGATCGATCGTGCCGCGACGCCCTTGGCATACGCGTGGCCGTGCTCGCGATACGTCGCGACGACATAGTCGTCGTGGCCGATCGCTGCGGTCGCTCCCACGCACACGGCTTCTTGGCCGATGATGAGGTGCAAGAAGCCGCCGATCTTGCCCTGCGAGTACGCCTTGGCAGCCGCCTCTTCCATCCGGCGGATGGCGAGCATCTGGCGGTAGAGAGGGGCTAGCTCCTCGGCCGTGGTCTCGAGGATCGACGGATCCTCTTCCTCTACGCGTTTGGAAGGATCGGGAGTTGTTACGGCGGTCGCCACGACGGGACCGTACCCAGCCAACGCCGGAGCCGCAAACAGTTAGGGCGATAGATAAGTTCGATGAGATCGATAAGCGGTTAGAGCGCCAGATCGAAAGCCGCGCTTTTCGTGCTCTCGATGCGCTTGACCTGGTCAAACACACCGGTCGCGCCGAGCTCGACCTGATCGAAGGCGGTCGGCAGCTTATCGATGAAGAACTGGCTCTGCATGCAGGGCACCGGCTCGTAGCCGACCGAGTACGCCGCGTAGCTGCCATAGAAGTCGATATAGAAATCAGGGGTGCTCGCGCAGCTGGTCGCATCCGCGGTCACGCCACGGATCGTCCACGTGACCTTCACGCTGCGGATCTCACTCGATGGCAAGCACTCGCCATCCCGCGCGCAGACTTCGCCGCCACAATCGCTATCGGCCTTGCAGTTCGTGACCGACGAGGTGCCGGAGCACGACGCAAGGAGAATCAGGAGAATCAGGAGAACGGAGCGCATGGCTTAGTATGGCAAATCAAGGAGCGCGGAGCCCGTGCTGTCGAACGTTCCGGATGCGCCGCCACTGTAGTCGTGATCGCGTTCGAGCTGCACCGTCTTGTAGCGGAGCGGCATCTTGTCGATCTTGAACTTGCCCTCGAGGCACGGCACTGGGGCAAACCCGAACTGGCCATCGGTGTTCGCGCCGAAGGTGAGCTCGAGATCGGGCGCATGGACACACGTCGCAGCCGAGGCGACCTCCGCATTCACGGTCCACGACACGTGGATGACATGGACCGCGCTCGCGCTCGAACACTCGCCGGTGCGCGCGCACACCAAGCCGCCGCCACACTCGCTGTCGGCGTGGCAACCGTAGCCGGTCGACCCGTCCGACCCTCCGTAGCCGGAGCCCCAGCCAGCGTAACTGCCGTCGCCGTAATCGGGAGGGTAGCTGCTCGCCTGCGTGACGCAGCCGCCCATGAGACCGAGAACCAATGGCCACACTTTCATCATCAAACGCCGCTCCTCGTCAAAGACCGTAACTCATTCCAGGTAGATCCAAACCGGCAACGATCGCCTGCAGCCAGGTCTGCACGGACGGTGCCGAAGCCATGCTACAAACCGAGGCGATGCGGACGCGGCTCGAGCGACTCTACCGGTTCGAAGCGGCCCACTTTCTTCCGAAGGTGCCGACGGGGCACAAGTGCGCTCGCATGCACGGCCACAGCTACCAGATCCAGCTCGCGATCGAGGGCGAGATCGATGCGGAGCTCGGCTGGGTGATGGACTTCTCCGCGATCGACGTCCACGCGCAACCGCTGGTCAAGCTGCTCGATCACCAGGTCCTGAACGAGGTCGACGGGCTCGTGAATCCGACGAGCGAGCTGCTCGCAGTATGGTGGTGGGACCGCCTCCGGCCGACGTTGCCGCAGCTCGTCGAAGTGGTGGTCTCGGAGACCGAATCGTCCCGCTGCGTCTATCGCGGGTGATACGCTTGGAAGCGTGTCGCGCAGGTGTGTTGTCCTGAGCTTGTTCGCCGCTGGCGACTTCGCGCCCAGCGCGAAGGGAGCGGGTACGCGAACGCCGGTGCGTCAGGCGGCTCGTATTCGATGATGATCGCGACCCCCGGTACCTACTCGTTGCGGTTCATGGCGGCCGACGCCACCGCCTTCACGACCGCTTGGAATGCCGATCCGCCGAGCAGCAGTGGGACCTTCGCGATCGTCTGCGCCCTCAATTGAGCGATGGCCAAGCAGCTTCGCATCGTGACGCTGAATTTCTGGGGTACCGAAGCGCCGCTCGCTGCGCGCCTCGCGATGGCCGTGCAACAGCTGCGCGAGCTCGCGCCCGATGTCGTGTGCATGCAGGAGGTCAAGCCAGCCGGGCGCGCGCAGGCGCCTGACTCGACGACCGCGCACGCGATCGCGGACGAGCTCGGCATGGTCGCGCACTACCAGGTCGCCTCGACGTGGCAGGCCGGCGAGCACGGGATGCCGACCGCAGGCGAAGAAGGGCTCGCGATCCTCTCGCGCGAGAAGCTCGTCGATCACCGCACGCTGCCGCTGCCAGGCTCGGCGCCCGGGGATCGCCGGATCCTGCTCTCGGGCCAGGTCACGACCGCCGGTGGCCCGGTCTGGATCCACACCACGCATCTCAACTACCGGCTCGACGACGGCGTCGCGCGCGAGCAGCAGGTCGAGGCGATCGATGCAGCGATCCGCACGATGGGGCGGGGCCCGACCGATTCCCCGCAACTCTTGTGCGGTGACTTCAACGCGACGCCGGACTCCGACGAGATCCGGTTCCTCCGCGGGCTGACTACCCTCGCGAATCGCCGCACGCACTTTCAAGATGCGTGGCTACGCCTGCATCGCGAGCCCGGTCCGGGTGACGGTGCACGGCAAGGTATCACGTGGTCGAGCGAGAACGAGCTGACCCGTCCGCTGCGCTCGCTCGATATCGATCGCCGCATCGATTACGTGTTCGTGACGAGCCGCAAGAAAGATGGCCGCGGCACCGTGCACGATTGTCGCGTTGCGCTGACCGCGCGCGAAGATGGCATCTGCGCCAGCGATCATTACGCTGTGATGGCTGACGTCCAGGTCGTTCCGAACTGACTAACCCTTCGGCAGCGCCGCTTCGATCGCCGCGATCACCGCCGGGTCATCCGGATTCGTGCTCGGTGCGAAGCGCGTTATCTTCGTGCCGTCGGCGCTGACGACGAACTTCTCGAAGTTCCATTTGATGTCGCCTTCGCGACCATCGCCCTTGATCGGTGTGAGCGCCTTGTAGATCTCGTGGCGCTGACCGCCGTTGACGTCGATCTTCTCCATGATCGGGAACGTGATGCCGTAGTTCACTGCGCAGAACGTCGCGATCTCTTCGGCGGAGCCCGGCTCCTGGCCACCGAACTGGTTGCTCGGAAAGCCGATGACCGTGAAGCCTTTCGCCGAGTACTTTTTCTGCAACGCCTCGAGCGTCGCGTACTGCGGGGTATTGCCGCACTTGCTCGCGACGTTGACGAGCATCAGGGCCTTGCCCTTGTAGGTCGCGAGCGTGGTGGGCTCGCCCTTGAGGGTCTTGATCGGTGCAGTCCACATCGGGTCGAGCTCCTTGGTGACGGTGACGGGTGTCGGTGCAGTGCCTGCAGCGGGCAGCTTCGAAGGATCGAACATGTCGGCCGTCGTGCCATGTTCGACTACCTTGGGTTGCTGCGCAGCCTCGGGGGCGGCTTCTTTTGCCGGTTTCGAGCACGCCGCAGCGAGCGTTGATGTGGTGATCGCCACCACGAGGAGCTTATGCATCGCCGGCACCCTACCGCAGGTGTACCGTGAAGGGGTGCGCGTAGTTCTCATCGCCATGATGCTCGCCGGATGTGGCTTTCAGCCCAGCACCGCCGTCGGTCAGACGGGCGATGACGGTGGTCCGGTCGTGCTGGAGGACGGCACGACCATGACGACGTCGGATGCCAAGGTGTTTCTGGATGCACCGTGCCCTGACGACGATCACGACGGCGTCTGCAACGCACAGGACGACTGGCCGTGCGGCGCGAAGCCAGCGGCGGCGCCCGTCCTCGAGCTCGGCAACGGCGGCTCGCAGGACTTCAAGTTCCAGAACCTCAAGTTCCAGACCGTCGCCAGCACCCTGGTCGTCATGACCAGGCAGCAAGCCGCTCGCGTCCAATTCAAGTGGACGGCGACCGACACGGGATGCAGCGCGAACTGCATCGATCAGATGGAGGTTGGCTTTCACGTCCGGGGCTCTGCGACCGGCGGCAACCGTGTGGGTTGCTTGATCGATCAATCGATCTCCAAGTCGAATGGCTCGACCGGCACGGTCGACGACAACTCCATCGTCGTGACTCCCAACGCGACCGGCGTGTTCGAGCTCCGGGCCGGCATCGCGCGAGACTTCGCCTGCAACGACACGACGGACTATTACGCCGGCGAGCCGGCCACCGTGATGGCGTTGTTCTGCATCACGCCCTGATGTGGTAGCTACCGGGGGCCCATGCGCCACCTGTACGCCGACTTCATAGACCGCGTGGCAAAGCCTGCGCGCTACCTCGGCGGCGAGTACCAATCGGTGCTCAAAGAGACCGCAGAAGCCCGGGTGTGCCTCGGTTTCCCCGATGTCTACGACATCGGTATGTCGCACCTGGGCACCAAGATTCTCTACTCGTTGCTCAACAAGGATCCGCGGATCGCGTGCGAGCGCGCATTCGCGCCGTGGCTCGACATGGAGACCGAGCTCCGCGAGCGCGACCTGCCGCTCGTGTCGCTCGAAGGCCAGCGCCCGCTGCACGAGTTCGACGTGCTCGGCATCTCGCTCCAGTACGAGCTCACGTTCACGAACGTGCTGACGCTGCTCGACCTCGGCGGCATCCCGATCCAGGCAAAGGATCGTGCGCCCGACGCGACACTCGTGCTCGTCGGTGGCCCGACGGCCTCGCACCCCGAGCCCATGGCATCGTTCATCGATGCCGCGTTCGTCGGTGAAGCCGAAGAACTGCTGCCGGCGCTCGTGCTCGCGTGGGCCGCGATGCGCAAGCAGATCAAGGCCGGCGCGCGCACGCGCCTCGACGCCCTCGCCGAGCTCGCCTCCACGTTCCCGCTCTACGTGCCAGCACTCTACGCGACGACCGTCGACGAGGCGACCGGAATGACCGTGGTCGGTGCGCCGCTCGATCCCCGCGCGCCCGCGAAGATCCAGCGCGCGATGGTCGCGAACCTCGACGATTATCCCTTCCCGAGCGATGCCCCGGTGCCGTACGCCGAAGCGGTGTTCGAGCGCGCGTCGGTCGAGATCGCTCGCGGCTGCACCGAGGGTTGCAGGTTCTGCCAGGCCGGCATGATCTATCGCCCGGTCCGCGAGCGCTCGCCGCAATCGATCGCAAAGTCGCTGCTCGATGGCGTCGACAAGGCGGGCTACGACGAGACCGGCCTGACGTGCCTGTCGACAGCGGACTTCTCGAGCATCACGCCGCTCGTGAAGAACCTCGCGGCCGAGCTCAGGAAGCGCGGGGTCTCGATGTCGGTCGCGTCGTTGCGCGCCTACGGGCTCAACGAGGATCTCCTCGACGAGCTCGCGCTCACGCGGATCAGCGGCCTGACGTTCGCGCCCGAGGCCGGCACCCAGAAGATGCGCGACGTGGTCAACAAGAACGTCACCGAGCAGCACATCGAGGAGAGCTCGCGCCGCGTGTTCTCGCGTGGCTGGCACCGCCTGAAACTGTACTTCATGATCGGCCTGCCGACCGAGGAGGACGAGGACGTCCGCGGCATCGTCGAGACCGGCCTGCGTATGCTGAAGGTCGGCCGCGGCCTCGCCGGGCAACGCGCCGAGGTCACGGTCAGCGTGAGCTCGCACGTGCCGAAGCCGCACACGCCGCTGCAGTGGGCCGCGCAGGATTCGTTCGCCGAGATCGAGCGCAAACAACAGATCCTGCGCCAGACCGCGCGCACCGATCGCAGCCTGCGCCTCAAGCATCATCACAGCGGCATTTCGTTCATCGAGGGCGTACTCGCGCGCGGCGATCGTCGGCTCGCGCCGGTGATCGAGGCGGTGTGGCGCGCCGGGGCGCGCTTCGATGGGTGGGACGAGTGCTTCGAGCTCGAGCGCTGGCAGACCGCGTTGAACGACGCCGGGCTCGACGCGAACACCTACCTCGACACGCGCCCGGTCACGGCGCGGTTGCCGTGGGACCACATCGATGTCGGTCTCGAAGATGGCTTCTTGCTCGACGAGTACAAGAAGGCGCTCAAGAACCGCGCCTCGCCACCGTGCGGCAAGGTTGCCGGCATGCTGATCCACCACACGAACCTCGCCGAGGCCGAACCGGATAAGCGCCGGATCGTCTGCTACGACTGTGGAGTGGCGTGTGACCTCTCGAAGATGCGCCAGGATCGGCTCGTCGCGCTGCGCACGCTCGGTGCCGTCGCGCCGAGCGGACCGCGCGCGGTGCCAGCCGATGCCGCCGCTGCGCTGATCGATGTCTCGGAGCGCGGCGGTGGCAGCCCCGCCGAACAAGGTAGAGACGACGGAAGAGAGCAGGGCCGGGGCAAGCCCCTCGATCGCGAGACCGAGCGTGCAGAGCGCGTGCGACTCGCGGGTCACCACGGCGCGGGCACCGCGTATACGACCTATCGCATCCGGTTCGCGAAGATCGGTCGCGCCGCGTTGCTCGGTCACCTCGATCTCGTACGGTTGTTCGCACGCACGCTGCGCCGCGCGGATCTGCCGCTCGCGATGACGCGCGGGTTCTCGCCCAAACCGCGGCTGTCGTTCGGTCCCGCGCTGGGGCTCGGCGTCCCGAGCCTCGGCGAGCTCGTCGATATCGATCTCGAGCACACCGTACGCGGTGCGAAGACCTGGGAGGTCGGATCCGATGCCGAGCGCGTCGAGCTCAACGCCGAGGAAGTGCGCGAGCGCCTCGCGCAAGTGTGTCCGCCGGGCCTCGAGATCCAGACCTGCGAGACCGTGCGCCTCGCGGGCCACGTGCTCTCGAAAGTGTCCTGGGATCCAGGGCTCGGCAAGTTGATCCAGGCGATCGACGTCGTGATCCGCCCCGCGGCCGATGGCATGCCTTACGAGGAAGCGCGTGTCGGTCGGCTCGTCGGCGCGTTCCTCGCCAAGAACAGCGTGCTCGTGCCACGTGTCGCGAACGGCGACAAGAAGGCGCGCGACATCGAGGTGCGCGGACTCGCGCTCGATGCATCCGTGATCGCCGGCGATGCCGCCGCGAAGCTGTGTGCCGCACTCGAATGGCCTGATGCGCCGGCGCTGATCAGCGTGCGCGTCCGCGCGACTGTCGAAGGTTCGGCGAAGCCGGCCGAGCTCGCGAAAGCGTTCGGCGTGTGGGGCCCCGATGATCCGCGTGGTGACCACGCGCTCGTCGCGCGGCTCGGCGTGGTGCCGGGGAGTACCGAGCAGGTCTACGCGAACCCCGCGAAGACGCACACGGCTCAGTCAACCGAGTTGTAAGAGCGAAACGCATCGCCTGGTTCAAAGGTCGCCTGTTCTTCACCCTCCGAACCGGTTGCCCCAGCGTGCTATGAACGCGGCGTGGCGATCAACCTCTCGGTCAACCTCAACAAGGTGGCCCTGCTGCGTAACTCGCGCGGCGCGCAGAATCCGTCGCCACACACCGCGGGGGTGTGTTGCCTCGATAATGGCGCGTACGGGTTGACCCTCCACTGGCGCCACGATAACCGCCACACCCGGGTGGACGACGTGCGCGCGTTGCGCGAGCTGACGCGCGCGCGTGGCGTCGAGCTCAACCTCGAGGGTGACGCACGGCCCGAGCTCGTCGATCTGGCGGCCGAATTGAAGGTCGATCAGTTCACGCTCGTGCCGGTCAAGCCGGGGGAGGTCACCAGCGATCACGGGTGGGACCTGCCGAAAGATCACGACGTGATCGCGCCGATCATCGCGCGCCTCGAACCGCTCGGGATCCGGACCGCGATCTTTGTCGATCCGAATCCCGACATGATGAAAGCGGTCGCGGCGACCGGCGCGGATCGGATCGAGATCTATACCGAACCGTATGCTGCCGCGTGGGGCAAGCCGCAGCTCAAGGCCGAGCTCGCGCGCATCAAAGCCACCGCGCAAGCAGCGGTCGCCCTCGGCATGAAGGTCAACTGCGGTCACGATCTCAACCTCCGCAACACGCCGCTGCTCGCGCGCGAGGTGCCGGAGATCAGCGAAGCCTCGATCGGTCACGCGTTGATCGCGGATGCGCTGTACCTCGGGCTCGCCGAGACCGTGCGGCGCTACGTGCGCGCGTGCAACGGCGAAGCGGTCGACGCGCCGATGACTCAATGAAGGTAGTTGTCCTCCCGTTGCTGGCGGGCTGCTTTCTGTTCCACCCGAGCAAAGGCGATCGCTGCCAGGAAGGCCGGATCGTCATGCTCGGCTCGCAGGACGACGTGTCACGGATCGCGGGCTGTCGAGAGGTCACCGGGCTGGTCGTCCGAACCGGCGCCTCGATTGATCTGGCTCCGCTCCGCGAGCTCGAAGAGATCCATGGCGACCTGGTGGTCGGACCGACGGTCGGCCTCGAGGAAGTAGGCCTCAACCGCGTCACCACCATCACGGGCGCGGTGCGGGTGCAGAAGAACCCCTCGCTGCGCGGTCTGTTCTTGCCGCGGCTCGAGCACGCAGGGCGGATCGACGTGGAAGATAATGTCTCACTCACGACGATCGCGATGCCGAGAATCGCGACGATCGGTGGGGCGATGATCATCAGTGACAACTATTCGCTCGAGCTGGTCGCCGCCGGCGAATTGACCTCGCTAGGCCACGAGCTCGTCGCCATTGACAATCCAAAGCTGACGCTCTTGGAGCTCGGCCAGCTCGTCCGTGCCGAGGCAATTCGCATCGAACGCAATCCCAAGCTCCCAGCCGAGAAAGTCACCGAAATCCGTCAAAAGGGGAGGGTCCCCTAGCTCGCCAGGCTTGGTCGGGGGTCGTAAGATGCCCGCATGTCACGCGACATCCTCGAGCTCGGCGGATCGCTAGCATTTCTCGACGAGCTTTACGAACGACAGCAGGCACAGCCCGGCGCGATCGATGCGAGCTGGAACGAGCTGATCGGACCCGTCGGTACGATGGTTCCCGTGCCGCAACCTGAAAAGACCAACGGCGCGAATGGTCACGGCACCAACGGCACGAACGGCCACAGCGAGCCTCAAAACGGCATGGCCAACCAGACGCCGCACGAGACGCTGCTCGATGATGGTGATGACATCGCGGTCACCCGCGGCACCACGCGCCGCATGCCTTCGTTCGCGCGCCCCGGCAGCGTGACGCTGTCTTCGATCGTCGTGTCACCTTCGGTGTGGCCGCTCGTTAACGCGTATCGCGTTCGCGGTCACTACGCCGCGAATCTCGATCCCCTCGGCCTGCTCGAGACCGCTCAGATCGTCGAGCTCGATTCCGCGACCTGGGGCTTCACGGATCCGAACACGCCGATCGCGCAGACCGGCGTGCACGGTCTACCGTCGGGCACGATTGGTGAAATCATCGCGCTGCTCCAGCGCGCATACTCGGGCTCGGTCGGCCTCGAGTTCATGCACATCTCTTCGCCGCAGCGTCGGAGCTGGCTCGCAGAGCGGATGGAGACCTCGGCCGCGTCGGCCGTCTCGAACGATGTCCGTGTCCGCATGCTCGCGCTGTCGATCAATGCCGAGACGTTCGAACGGTTCTGCCACACGAAGTATCCCGGCACGAAGCGGTTCTCGCTCGAGGGATCCGAGAGCCTCATCCCGGTGCTCGATCTCATCCTCTCGCACGGTGCGATCTCCGGTGCGATCGAGGCCGTGATCGGCATGGCACATCGCGGTCGCTTGACCACGCTCGAGACCCTGATGCGTCGCCCGGCGCGCGAGCTGTTCGGTCAGTTCGAGGACATCGAGCCCGAAAAGGCGCTCGGCGGTGGCGACGTGAAGTACCACCTCGGGTTCTCGACCGACCGGATCGACGCGAACGGCAACGCGATGCACGTGTCGCTCGCGTTCAACCCGAGTCACCTCGAAGCCGTCGATCCGGTGGTCTGTGGTCGCGTTCGTGCAAAGCAGATCCGGCACGGTGACGTCGAGATGCGCCGGGTGATGGGTGTGCTCGTCCACGGTGATGCCGCATTTGCCGGCCAGGGCCTCGTGCCCGAGACGCTCCAGCTCTCGAACCTCCCGGGCTATCGCACCGGTGGCACCGTCCACATCATCGTCAACAACCAGGTCGGCTTCACCGCGTCGCCGGCCGAGACCCGCTCGACGCCTTACTGCACCGACATCGCGAAGATGCTCGAGTGCCCGATCTGGCACGTCAACGGCGAGGATCTCGATGCGGTCGCGCGCATCGTCAAGATCGCTAGCGACTACCGGACGCAGTTCGCGTCGGACGTGGTGCTCGACATCTACTCGTATCGCAAGTACGGCCACAACGAGAGCGACGAGCCCGCCTTCACGCAGCCCGTGATGTACGACGTGATCAAGACCAAGCCGTCGCCGGTCGAGGTCTATACGAAGCGGCTGATCGACGACCACGTCGTCACTCCTGAAGATGTCGGGGCGATGACCTCGCGTCGCGTCGCCGAGCTCGAGACCGAGCTCGCGTCGGCGAAGGCGGCGAAGCAGCGCCCCGAGCTTCCGGCCATGACCGCGATGTGGAAGGGCTATCGCGGCGGCCTCGCCGAGGCGCCCGAAGATGTCGATACCCGCGTGCCGCGCGCATTGCTCCAGCAACTCTCGCAGAGCATGTGCGAGCTGCCCGAGGGCTTCACGCCGCACCCGAAGATCGTGCGCCTGCTCGAGCAGCGCTCGCAGATGGGTAGAGGCGAGCGCCCGATCGACTGGGGCATGGGCGAGTTGTTCGCGTATGCCTCGCTGCTCTACGCGGGCACGAATGTCCGCATGAGCGGTCAAGATTGCGCGCGCGGCACGTTCAGCCACCGCCACGCGATCGTCACCGACGTCAAGACCGGCCGCGAGCACCTCGTGCTCAACAACCTGTCGTCGGAGCAGGGCCTGGTCCGGATCTTCGATTCGCCACTGTCCGAAGCCGGCGTGATGGGCTTCGAGTTCGGGTACTCGCTCGATTACCCCGATGCGCTCGTGATGTGGGAAGCGCAGTTCGGCGACTTCGCGAACGGCGCGCAGGTGATCATCGACCAGTTCATCACCTCCTCGGAAGACAAGTGGAAGCGGCTCTCGGGCCTCACGTTGCTCCTGCCGCACGGCTACGAAGGCCAGGGCCCGGAGCACTCCAGCGCACGGCTCGAGCGCTACCTGCAGTCCTGCGCCGAACAGAACATCCAGGTCGCGCAGCCGACGACTCCGGCGCAGATGTATCACTTGCTCCGCGGTCAGGTGCTGCGCCGTCTGCGCAAGCCGTTGATCGTGATGACCCCGAAGAGCCTGCTGCGTCTGCCCGCTGCCACGTCGACGCTCGAGGAGCTCGCCGAGGGCACGTTCCATCGCGTGCTCGCCGACGAGACCGCGGACCCCAAGAAGGTCACGCGCGTGCTCATGTGCACGGGCCGGATTTACTACGACCTCGCGGAGGAGCGGACCAAGCGCGGTGCGGACAACATCGCGATCGTGCGGCTCGAGAAATTGTATCCCTGGTGGCCGCACCTCGTGTCGGCCTCGATCGACAAGTACCAGGGCCTCAAGGAGGTCATGTGGGTCCAGGACGAGCCGTACAACATGGGTGCGGCGACGTTCGTGACGCCCAAGCTCGAGGATCTGCTTCCGCAGAAGGTGACTCTCGAAGTCATCGCTCGCGCAGAAAGCGCTTCACCGGCGACGGGCTCGCACAAGGCCCACGTGATCGAGCAACAGCAGATCATGAAGGCCGCGTTCGACGCCCGTTAACCGAGCGTGTGCGTACGTTCGGCGTTAGACTGCGCTCATGGCCGACCTCGTGGTCCCGCAGTTAGGTGAATCGATCAGCGAAGCCGTTGTAGCGAAGTGGCTCAAGAACGTTGGTGACGCGGTCACCGTCGACGAGCCCATCGCAGAGCTAGAGACCGACAAGATCACGGTCCAGCTGCCATCGCCGGTCGCAGGCGCGCTCACCGAGCAGCACTTCGCCGTCGGCGCGACCGTGAAGGTCGGCGATGTGATCGGCGCGGTCGAAGCCGGCAAGCAAGGCAACAGCGCAACGCCTCCCGCGAAAGCCACGCCGCCGCCGCGCGAAGTCGTCGCCGCCCAGCCCCCACCCGCGCCGGTGGCCGCACCGGTCACTCCGCCGACCGCACCGCCGGCGCCTCCCACGATCGCGGCTGCACCCCTCAAGTCGAACGGTACGTCCGATCCGATGGATCGCGATGCGCTGATGAAGCTCACGCCCGCGCAGCGGATGACCGCGCGCGAGACCGGCGCATTGCCGAACCGGTCGAGTGGTCCTGCGGCCCCGAGTGGTCCGTCGGAAGAAGTTCGCCTGGGCGCCGTCGATCCGCGCGATGAAGTCACGCCGATGTCGCCGCTGCGCAAGCGCGTCGCCGAGCGTCTCGTCCAGGCCCAGCACGAAGCCGCATCGCTGACCACGTTCAACGAAGTCGACATGTCAGCGATCATGGCGTTCCGCACGAAGTACAAGGACACCTTCGAGAAGTCGCACGGCGTGAAGCTCGGGTTCATGTCGTTCTTCGTGAAAGCATGCGTCGCCGCGGCGAAGCTGTTCCCCGGCGTCAACGCCGAGCTGATCGGCGGCCACATCGTCTACAAGAAGCACTACGACTTCGGCATCGCGGTCTCCGCGCCGAAGGGGCTCGTCGTGCCGGTGCTCAAGGATTGCGACACGCGTTCGTTCGCCGAGATCGAGAAGGGCATCGCCGAGCTCGCCGACAAGGCGCGCAACGGCAAGCTCGCGCTCCCCGATCTCCAGGGGGGCACGTTCAGCATCACCAACGGCGGCATCTACGGCTCGATGATGTCGACGCCGCTGCTCAACTATCCGCAGACCGGCATCCTCGGCATGCACAACATCGTCAAGCGCGCCGTCGTGATCGACGATGCGGTCGTGGTGCGGCCGATGATGTACGTCGCGCTGTCGTACGACCATCGCGTCGTCGACGGTCGCGAAGCCGTGTCATTTCTCGTCGCGGTCAAGGATCGCCTCGAATCGCCCGATCGCTTGCTCGTCGACGCGTAATCAGGGCGCGGAGCGCGCGATCACGGCTGCGCCGCTTGCCGGATCCGAGGGCGCGGGTAGGGTGTCATCGTCGATCGAAAGAGCCGCCGTGTGTGCGACGCCAGCGAGAAAACCGCCCGGGATCGAAGAGAGCGCGGTGACTTCTTCACGACCGGTGCCGGCGAGGTGCCACGAGGTCTCGAGCGTTCCGCCAGCGGTCACTTCGACGAGGAAGCTGTCGTCACTGCCGCCCGCATCGAGCGCGCGCTTGCCGAGCGCGAGCGCGCCGCGAAAAAAACCTCCGACGACGACGCGATCACCGATGGCGGTGATCGCGCGAAGGCCGTCGAAGTCGGGGCCGCCGATGATCGTGGAGGAGCCGAGCTCACCGGCAGGCGAGTACCACGCGACGAGGCCATCGGCTGCGCCTCGAATGTCGAGCTGGCGATCGCCGAGCTTGAACGTGGTGCGCAGGGTCGCGGCGACAGCGACTCGCTGCTGGCTATCGATCGCGACGCCGGCGACCGAATCGTCGGCCTTGCCACCAAATGTCTGGGCCCACCGCCGCGCGCCTGCGAGATCGAGCTCGGCGACGAAGCCATCCGCGAACGGGAGCCGCTCGTCGAACGCGGGCAGGATCTCTCCCATCAAATCGGCACCACCGGTGACCGTGCCGGCGATCGCGATCCGATCACCGCGCGCCGCGACGCCTTCGACCGCGTCCGCGCCCGGGCCGCCGACGCGGTCGACCCACAGCACGCTGCCATCATTCGCGAGTGCGGCGACGAAACCGTCGGTGCGACCGGCGCTAGACACGACACTACGTGGCGTCGGCTTACCGTTGACCGCATCGCCGACGCGGATCGTTCCGGAGAACACGCCGCCGATCACGACGGCGACCTGCGCGCCTTTGGTGGGTTCGGTGATCGTCGCGATCGACGTGATCACCGCGAATTCGGTGCCATCGACAGGAACCCGCCAGCGCGGCTTGCCCGTCGCAGCATCGAGCGCGACGACGACGCCACTGGGTTCGCCATGTAACGTGACCGGAGCGCCGAGGTTCGCGCGGTCTGGAACGCCGGTCGCGGACATCGCGACGACGACGGCGTCCCGAGCCGACGCAAGCGCACCGGCGGAGCCGGGCAGGATGACCGACCATGCGACGGTGCCACCGGTGGCACTGCGCGCCTCGATCTCGGAGTGCGTGGCGTTGCCAAGAGCGACGAATACGCGGGCGCCATCCCCAGCGACACCGCGAAGGGTCTCGCCAGATGTGCCGAGCTCGACCGCAAACGAGGCGGCCATGACGCTACTGGTTCGTGGGTGGTCAGCATCGCGACACGCGACTACCAGCGGTAGTGCGAGCAACGCCAGCCGCATACGACGCTGGAGTGCTAGAGCTTTTCGCCGCGGGCGCGCAGCTGCGCGACCACCTTGGACAGGCCGAGGCGATCGATGATGCGCAGCCCACGAGCCGAGACGCGAAGGGAGATCCAACGCTTCTCGTCCTCGAGCCAGAACCGCTTGTCGCGGAGGTTGATCTCGAAGCGCCGCTTGGTGTGGCGGTTCGAGTGGCTGACGTTCGAGCCGACGAGCGGCGACTTTCCAGTGACTTGGCAAACGCGCGACATAACGATCCTTAGATCTTCGACTCTTTGAACTCGACGTGCTTGCGAATCACCGGGTCGTACTTCTTGAGCACGAGCTTGTCGGGGGTCCGCTTGCGGTTTTTCGAGGTCGTGTAGAAGTAGCCGGTGTCCGCCGTCGAAACGAGACGGATGAGCTCGCGGCCCGATTTACCTTTTTTCGCCATGACTTTGCTCGCTTGCCCTACAGCTGAAGAGTTGCGACTTATGGCATGCGTGCCCGGGCGTTGGCAAGCGGAACTCGCCCCAACGGTCAGTCTTCGGCATCGACCGGCTCGTCGCCGGTCTCGTTGTCTTTCGGCACCTCGCGCTCGCCGGTGATCGTTCCATCCGGCATCGCAACTCCAGGCAAGGTCGTGGTTTTTCGCTTTGCCCTGCGAGAGTCGATTGCCATCGCGACGATCGTCATGTCGTCGCCCTGGGACTGATCCCCGGCGTGACTGTCAATGTCGGCGAGGATCGCCTTCACGACATCTTCGGCGTTTCCGCGCGCGGTCCGGATCCGGCGGGACAGGCGGGAGAGGCCGTACTCGTTTCCCCGCGCGTCCCGCGACTCGATGATGCCGTCCGACACCATGATGAGCATGTCGCCGGAGTGGAGCTGAACGCGCGCCTCGCCGGCTTCGAGCTCGGGGACGACACCGAGCGGCGGCGTGTGCGCGCGCTCGGCCTGGAGCGGAAACACGCGATCACCGCGGCGCAGCAACGGCACGCAGTGGCCGGCGTTCGTGAACACCAGCGAGCGGTTGTCGAGGTCGTAGATGCAGTAGACGAGCGTGGCGAACATGCCGTCGTCGCCGAGCTGGGCCATCTCTTGGTTGACGCGACGGAGCAGGCGCGCGGGCGTGCGTGCGATCGCCGCGCGCGAGCGGAGCTCGCTGGTGAGCCGCGCCATGTAGAGCGCCGCGCTGATCGCTTTGCCGGCGACGTCACCGACGGCAATCCCGAGGTGCGACGGGTCGTGCCAGATGAAGTCATAGAAGTCGCCACCGATCTGATACGCGGGCTCGTAGTGGACCGCGAAGTCCAGGCCCACGACTTGCGGTACGTGAGGCGGAAGCAGCGAGCGCTGGATCTGGCGCGCGACGCTCAGATCGCGTTCGAGGTTCGCGCGGCGGGTGAGCTGCGAAGCGACGCGTGCGGCGTGGATCGCGAGGCCTGCCTGCGTCGCGATCGCCTGGAGCAAATCGACATCTTCCTGGCGGAACACCATGCCGGCGCTCTCGACATAGACCACGCCGTAGTGTGCACCGTGATAGATGAGCGGGGCACCCATGCGCGTGCCGACGTGTTCGTCGTCGGCGCCCGGCATGCCTTCGCCGAGCAGCACGCTTCGCCGATCGGAGACGACGTGCTGGATGATCGTGCCGGGCACCTTGAGCTCGCCGCCGTAGGGCGAGCGGCCGGTCACTGAAATTGGGTGCGGGATGCCGCCCTGCAGTGGGCCCGGATCGGTGCGCGGTGCGCGGTGGCGCTGGCACTGCACGCGGAGCTCGCCGGAGCGCTCGTCCTCGACGAGCACGCCGACATCCTCGGCCTGCGGGAACAGATCGAGCATCACATCGACGAGCTTCTCGAGCAGCGCTTCGGGCGATTCCGAAGACGCCGTCGCGTGGAGCAGCTGCATGATCGCGTCGAGCTTTCGCTCGATCAACCGGACCGCTTTCTGGTCCGAGATGCTGATCATCCCCGACGAGATCATTGGCATCCGGCCGGAGCTCGAATCCTCGCGAGGACGAATCAGCGAGTTCGAGGCAACGTCGACGATCGTGACCACATTACCTTCGGGATACTTCGGCTGGCCATCGCCGGCGCTGTCGGTCGCCTCGACGCGAATCTTGTTGTTCGCGATCGTGATCTCGTCGTCGTGCTTGAGTTGCGTCGCCGCTTGCAGCCGGATGCCGTTGATGTACGTGCCGTTATTGGAGCCGAGGTCCTCGAGCGCCCACTGCTCGCCCTCGCGCCACAACCGCGCGTGCTGCCGAGACACGCGCATGTCGGGTACAAAGATCTGGCAATCGCTGCGCCTCCCGATGACATACTCGCCCTCTCCGAGCTTGTAGCGACGGCCCGCAATTGGGCCGGCCAGGAAGATCAGCGACGGCATGTAGAGCCGCTTGATACCACACCTTTTCGGGATCGCGCCCGATCCTTAAATTTGTGGTGTACTTCCCGCGTGCAAGCGCTTGGCAACTTCATCGGGGGTCAATTTGTCGCCCCGTCTGGCAAGGCCCTCGTGTCGCGGAATCCCGCCGCAGACGGGGCCGTGGTGTTCGAGACTGGCTACACGGTCGAGGCCGTCGAACACGCTGCGGCAGCGGCGCAGGCCGCGCAGCCGAAATGGGCAGCGTCGAGCAGTGTGGAGCGCTGGGCGCACCTCGAGCGATTCAAGGCTGCGATCGCCGCAAAGGCGGAGCATCTCGCCGATGCGATCGTGATCGAGACCGGCAAGCTCCGGAGCGAAGCAAAAGCCGAGATCACGACGCTGCTCAACCGCTTCGATCTCGTGAAGGCAGCGATCGCCGAGCTCAAACCCGGCACCGTCGGTGCGGGCGAGCACCTCCGCTATCAAGCGCTCGGTGTCGTCGGCGTGATCGGGCCGTTCAACTTTCCGCTCCACCTCTGCCACGCCCACGTGATTCCCGCGCTCGCGACCGGCAACACGGTCGTCGTCAAGCCGAGCGACATCACGCCGCTGTGTGGCCAGCGCTACGCCGAGTGCGCACTTGCCGCGGAGCTGCCTGCGGGCGTGTTGAATATCGTCGCGGGAACCGGCGAAGTCGGCGCCGCGATGATCGCGAACGAACGGCTGCGCGGCCTGTGCTTCACGGGTAGCTGGGGCGTCGGCCAGAAGATCCTCGAAGCCTCGACGCATCGCCCGGAGCTGCTCGTCGCGCTGGAGATGGGCGGCAAGAACTGCTGTGTCGTCCTCGACGATGCGGCGCTGCGCCAGGCCGTCCACGAAGTCACGGTCAGCGGCTACCTCAGCGCCGGTCAGCGCTGCACCGGTAGCGAGCGCGTGCTCGTGCATCGCAAGATCGCAGATCGGTTCATCGAGGCGCTGACCAAGGTCGTGCGCTCGCTGAAGGTCGGCAATCCCGAGGACCCGGCGACGTTCCTGGGCCCGCTCGCTACCGCAGCGGCGGCAGCGAAGGTCGACAAGGCGATCGCCGCTGCCCGCGCGGGTGGCGCCGAGGCGCTGGTCGCGAGCTCGCCGATCGCGGGCGGCGCATACCGGACCGCGTCGTTGCATCGCTTGCCCGATGGCGTGCACCATGTACCCGGCTACACCGACACCGAAATCTTCGGCCCCGATCTGGTCGTCGAGGTGATCGATTCCGACGAGGAAGCGCTCGCGATCCTCAATGGCGGCACGTACGGCTTCGTCCACGGCATCTTCACGGCATCGCGCTTCGAGTGGTTCTACAACCGCACGAAGACCGGCATGCTCAACCTCAACCGGTCGACGAACCTCGCGAGCCCGCGCTTGCCGTTCGGTGGTGTCGGCAAGAGCGGTAACTACCGGCCGGCAGGTGCGTGGGCGCACCGCAACGTGGTTCATCCTGTCGCGATCCTCGAGAACCCGCTCGGCGCGGTGACCCCGCACGCGTTGCTCGCGAACGTGATTCCCGGCTTCGATCTCGATCGGCTCGAGAGCCAGCACGTGCGCGAGGAGACCGAAGAGACCCAGCGCACGCTGATCGACAAGCCGCGGCCGATGCACATGCTGAAGCCTGCGGGCGGTCGGTTGCCGAAGTCCGAAGCGCTGCTCGCGCGGCTCTACGCCGGCGATCGCGTGCCGAAGGAGAAAAAGCCGCCGGTGTTCGATCACCTGCGCTCGGCAGGGCCCTGGATGGTCTCAATCGATGACGAACCGCTCTGCGTGCTCGACGGCATGAGCCAGACCGCGACCGTGGTGGGCGGCTTCGCCGAAGATCCGGTGGTGCGCGCGTATACCGAAGGAGAGTTTGCCGGCACGCTCACGAGCAACGACGACACCAGCATCGGCGAGACCTGGGCCGCGACCGAGTACGCGAACACGCTGCGCCAGCTCGTCCCGGGATTGCCGCACGTCACATTCGTCTCGAGCGGTTCCGAATCGAACGAGAAAGCGATGGCACTGTGCCGGATCAACTGCGAGCGCCAAAACGCGACGAAGATCCTCGCGTTCGATGGCAGCTTTCACGGCCGGACGTTGCTGTCGGTCCACGCGACACACTCGCCGAGTAAGCGCGCACCCTTCGAGCTCGCGGGCTATCACGCGACGTTCGCACCGTATCCGTTGTGGAACACCCCTAATGGCGACGAGCCGACCGCGCCGAGTGGCTTCTATGCCGCGGCGGCAACCGGCGATATCGCGGAGCTGACCGAGCGCTTCGGTGAAGCGAAGAATGATCCGCTGCTCGCGGCCGAGGTCGCTTCGCTCGCGGCGGTCCACGCGGCGCTCGCGAGCGGCGAGTACTTCTGCACGATCATCGAACCGATGCAGAGCGAAGGTGGCGATCGCTATGCGACGGAGCGGTTCTTCCGCGCGCTGCGTTTGCTCACGCGTCATCACAAGACGTTCCTCGTGTTCGACGAGGTCCAGGTCGGCTTCGGCCTCGGCGGTCCGTTCGCATGGCACTCGAAGTTTCGGCTGATGTCGGCCCGCGGCCAGCAAGATTATCCGGATGCGGTGACGTTCGCGAAGCGCGCACAGGTCGGCGTCGTGATGTCGCGATTCGCGGACCCCGAGCCGACGAGCGCGCACGGTGCATCGCTCGTGCGCGGTCGGATCCACGCCGACATGGTCTCG
Organism: Kofleriaceae bacterium; assembly: GCA_043759355.1. Classification (GTDB taxonomy): domain Bacteria; phylum Myxococcota_A; class Polyangia; order Haliangiales; family Haliangiaceae; genus JABFXX01. The sequence continues at coordinate 17,974 of JAYVLQ010000001.1, read as the reverse complement.
ACGAGTCACAATGCCGAGCGCCTCGAGAAGCTCGTGTGGCCGCGGTTGAATCAGATCGCGAAGGCGTTCCCGCACCTCGTCTCGAATCCGCGCGCGACCGGCTACGCGTTCGCCTTCGAGCTCCCGAATCCGCAGTTACTCGAAGCGTATCTCGCGCAGCGGTTCTGGCGCGGCGCGATCGTGTTCGCTGCGGGAACGAAGACCGCGCGTTATCGATTGAGTGATTCGTTCCTCGCGCGCGAGATCGATCAGCTGTTCGATACGATCCGGCGGTCGCTGTCGTGGCTCGATGCGCACGAGGGCAAGAAGCCGCCCGAGTGGGAAGACCTGCCGGGACCGGTGCGCGCCGAGAAGCCGCAGCCCGAGCTGCGTTACCGCCAGATCGCGTACGGCGAGACGATGGAGTACCTGCCGGCGATCCTCGATATCGAGTATCAGGTCTACGAACCGGCGCGACGCACCCCCCCAGCAGAGATCCGCGCGGCGATCGAAGACAAGGATGGCTCGTTGATCGTTGGTGAAGCTCCGAGCCCGTCGGGCGCGTGGACGCTCGTCGGTTTCGCGATCGGTGGCCCGCTCGAGCAGAACAAGGACGTCGAAGGCTGCGACGACGACCCGATGCTCGGCAAGCACAACTCGATGTACTCGGTCTCGATCACGGTCGCCCGCGACTACCAGAGCGCGGGCATCGGTCGGAAGCTCAAAGCTCTGCAGCTCCAAGATGCAGCGGCGCGGAAGCGCCCGGACGGCACGAAACGGTATCGCTATGTCACGGGTCGCAATCGCGTCGGTCGCACCGCCGAGATGACGCACCTCAACCGCGTCTACGGCGCGCACGTCGTGCAGGTCATGACGGGTCAGTACGAGGATCCAGAAGGACAGGCGATCTACTACCGGATTCCGCTCGGCGCCTTCGAGCCTGATCCGAACGCACAGGAAGAAGCGATCGCGCGGCGCGCGGCGCAGCAAGCCGGGATCGACGGCAACGATCCAGAGATCGACGTCGCGGCGGGCCTCACGAAGCCGTTCGCCAGCGGCCCTGCATCGCTCGTCGAAGCGGAACGTCGCGGCCTGTTGTACGGGCCGGCGGTCAACAAGCTCACGCTGATGAACTACGTCACGCCGGGCGCTGTCCGCGCGCTCGAGTGGATCACGGCGCTCGTGCCGGAGCTTCCGCATCTCTACCTGACCTCGTCGCGCGACGAAGCGTTCGACAAGGCGCTGCGCCTGATCCGCTGCACGCGCAAGCAGGCGAGCACCGCGATCGGGCTCGAGGGCGGCTACTACGGTCACACCGTCGCTTCCGCTCGTTCGCTCTCGGATCCAGCGGTCCATCAAGGGGGGCCCGGACACTTCGCATGGCCACGCGTCCCCCATCCCGCGCGCGCTGGTACTGCCGCTACGATCACCGCCCTTCGCGCCGTGGTCGAAGCCGCGGGCAAGGACAAGGTCCTCGGGTTCTTCTACGAGCTCGTGCAAGAGCGCACCGGCCAGGTTCTGCCCGCCGACTTCATCGCGGAGCTCGCGAAGCTGCGCAAGGAGCTCGATCTCCCGCTGATCGCGATGGAGCACACCACCGCGATCTACCGTTCGGGCCACGGCCCGTTCGCATCGACCGCCATGGGCCTCATGCCCGACGTCCTCGCGTGGTGGGGTGGTGGCCAGACGGGTTACCTCCACACAACGGCGCGCTGGTTCATCAGCTCGCCGCTCACGCTCGTCTCGACCTGGGATGGTGACGAGCTCTCGCTCGTGCGCCAGCACCATCAGCTCCGTGCCGCACGTCAGCTCGACATCGCAGCCGGCTCGGTGGCGCTCGAGAAATCGCTCGCCAAGGTTGGCTCGACCGGCCTCGGCGCATATCGCGTGATCGATGCGGGCGAGCGCGCGGGTGCGCTCACCCAACAACTCGCCTCGCACGGCATCCGCGTGCGCCGCTACCCGCAGGGTCGGCTCGCGATCGTGCCCGCGCTCGATCAGCTCGAAGCCGCGGCGCGCGCGATCGAAGCGGCGCTCTAACATGAGGACGCTCTCCTATCCCGTCGGTGCCTCGTATCGCGAGTGGGGGCAGCTCCATGGCGAGTCGTTTCGCGGCGAGATCCAGGCGATCGCGGCAATCCGCACGTACCTGTGCACGAAGATCGGCGGCTACAAGCAGCGCGAGCACGTCATCGCGGCGGCGGCGGCACACTTGCCGGTGCTCGAGCGCTATCACGCGGGTTTGTACGCGGAGTTGCTCGGCATCGCGGAGGGTGCGGCGTGCGCGCCGGAAGACATCGTGATCGCGAACCACTACACCGATCTGCGCGACCTCGATCCGGATCCGTCGACCTGGCTACCGGCGCCGACGCACGACGATGCGACCGGCCACGGCAAGACGGCGGGCGCGAGTGGGCTAGGCGGCGATGGCTGCAGCGTGATCTGGGCGGAGTCTCCGACGGGGCGCCTGCTCGCGCAGACCTGGGACATGCACGCGACCGCGATTCCGTACGTGATGACGCTGATGATTCCGGAATCTGCGGATGGCCCCGCGGCACAGCTACTCACGGTGACGGGCTGTCTTGGCATGGCGGGGATGAACACCGCGCGCGTCGGTATCGCTATCAATAACCTTTATTCGACGGATGCCACGCTCGGCGTGGTGTGGCCGGCGATGGTGCGCCACGCGCTGCATCAGCAGACGGCCGTTGCCGCGCGCGACGTGATCGCGCACAGCCCGATCGGATCGGGCCATCACTACTTCATCGCCGATCGCCACGATGCGTTCGCGATCGAAGCAAGCGGCACACGGCGCAAGCAAGTGTTCTCAGGTGGCCCGGCGTACTGTCACACCAATCACTGCTTCGATCCGGATGTCGAAGCGCGAAGCAAAGTGCCGGCGACGAGCACGACCTGGGACCGCATGAGGTGGCTCGAGGCCGATACCAAGCGCGCCCCAGTGCGCGACCTCGCGGACGCGTGGCAGCGGCTCGGCAGCGAAGATGGCTGGCCGCGCAGCATCTGTACGAACATGGCGACGCCTGAATCACCGCATGGCGCGGCGACGTGTGGCGCGATCGCGATGAACCTCGATAGTGGCGAGGTCTGGGCGCAGCAAGGGCTCGTTCACAACGTGGCCGCGGAGAGATCGCAGCTGTGAATGACTATCCGTTCTTCTTCACGTGGAGCGCTCAATCCAACGCGAAGCCCTTCGAGCTCACGGGCGGCGAGGGCGCTTGGTTCACGACGCCTGAGGGCAAGTGGCTCGACCTCGGAGCGCTGAGCTATCAAGTGAATATTGGCCATGGCAACAAGCGGATCGTCGAGGCGATCAAGCGCCAAGCCGACGAGCTGTGCTTGTCCGCGCCGAACGCGGTGTACCCCGCCAAGATCGAGCTCGCGAAGCGCCTGCTCGCGATGGCGGGCCCCGGCTACGCGAAGGTGTTCTTCACGCTCGGCGGTGCCGAGGCGAACGAGAATGCGCTGAAGATCGCGCGGCTGTTCACGCGACGAAATGGAAATCTGGCGCGGCAATCGAGCTACCACGGCGCTTCGGTGGGCGCCTTGTCGCTCACGGGCGATTGGCGTCGCCCACCGCTCGAGCCGTTGCTCGGAGGCATCGTGCGTGCCGAGGATTGCTACTGCGATCGCTGTCCGTTCGGCAAGCAGGTCGCGACGTGTGCGCGCGAGTGCGCGACGCACATCGGCGACCTCATGCGCATGGGACCACGCCAGATCGCGGCCGTGTTCCTCGAGCCCGTGCCCGGTGCGAACGGCGTGCTCGTGCCGCCGCCAGAGTACTGGCCGATGGTCAAAGAGGAGTGCGCCAACGATGGCGCATTGCTCGTCGCGGATGAAGTGCTTACCGGCTTCGGTCGCACGGGCAAGCCGTTCGGTTTCCAGCATTGGGACGTGAAGCCCGACATGATCACGGTCGCGAAGGGACTTGCCTCGGGCTACGCGACGATCGGTGCCGTGATCGTGAACGAGCGGATCGCGAAGCACTTCGACGATCACGTGCTCGCGTGCGGGCTGACCTACTACGCCCATCCCACCGCGTGTGCCGCCGCGCTCGAGACCATGAAGGTCTACGAGGACGAGCATCTGTACGCGAATGCCGAGCGCCTCGGTCCCGTGTTGCTGCGCGAGCTCGAGGCGATCCGCGATGCGATCGAACCAAAGGCCTTCACGCGCGGCCTCGGCCTCCTCGCCGCGCTCGAAGTCGATGGCGCGCCGATCGAGCACTGGCAGCACCTCGCCGCGGAGCTCGCGACGCGCCGGCTCTCGCTCCACGTCGACGGCAAGAAGGGCACGGCGATCTTCGCGCCGCCACTGTGCATCTCGGAACAAGAGCTAGTCACGGGCGTGCGGTCATTCGGTGAAGCGGCTAGGCTTGCATTCGGATCGACATGACCGGCAAGCACGGAAACAAAGTAGTCGCGAGCATCGCCGATGCGCTCGCTCCACTCAAAGACGGCATGACCATCATGGTCGGCGGCTTCGGCCTCTCGGGAAATCCCGAGGCGCTGATCCGCGGCGTCGTCGAGCGTGGTGTTCGTGATCTCACCTTGGTCTCGAACAATGCCGGTAACCTCGGCAAAGGGCTCGCTACCTGGCTCAAGGCCGGCATCATCAAGAAGGTCATCTGTAGCTATATCGGTGCGAACGAAGACCTCCACACCCGCATGGCGTCGGGTGAAGTGAAGGTCGAGATCACGCCGCAAGGCACGCTCGCCGAGCGCATGCGTGCCGCGGGCGCAGGCATACCAGCGTTCTTCACTCCGACGGGTGCAGGCACGATCGTCGAAGAAGGCAAAGAGGTCCGCGACATCGATGGTAGGCGCTGCCTGCTCGAGCATGCACTCGTCGGCGATGTCGCTCTCGTGCGCGCCGCCACGTGCGATCACTTCGGCAACCTCCGGTTCTGGCGCACCGCACGCAATTTCAACCCCGTGATGGCGTCCGCCGCGAAGCTCTCGATCGTCGAGTGCGATTCGCTCGTCGAGAACGGCGCGATCGATCCCGACGACGTTCATCTCGCCGGCATCTTCGTCCACAAGATCGTCCACGTGCCGGAGCACGAGAACGCGTTCGAATACAGGACGGTGCGCAAGCGATGAGCGCGAGAAACGCGGAAATCAGATGACCTACACGACCGAAGACATGGCGCGGCGCGCGGCGCGTGAAATCCCCGCAGGGTCGCTCGTCAACCTCGGCATCGGTCTGCCAACGCAAGTCGCCGACTACCTCCCGGCCGGCCACGCATGGCTGCACTCCGAAAACGGGCTCCTCGGTATGGGCCCGTTTCCCTACGAGGGCGACGAAGATCCAAACCTCATCAACGCCGGCAAGCAGACCGTCACCGTGCTCCCCGGTGGCTCCACGTTCGATTCGGCTGCATCGTTCGGCATGATCCGCGGCGGTCACGTCGACATCGCGATCCTCGGCGCGATGCAGGTCTCGGCCGGTGGTGACCTCGCGAACTGGGCCGTGCCCGGCGGCAAAGTCATGGGTATCGGCGGCGCGATGGATCTCGCGAACGGCTGTCGCCGCGTGATCGCGATGATGCAGCACACCACGAAGAAGGGCGAGCACAAGCTGGTCGCACGGTGCGACTACCCGCTGACCGCGATGCGTGTCATTTCGCTCGTCATCACCGAGCTCGGCGCCTTCGAGCCAACGGGTCACGGTTTTCGTGTCGTCGAGCTCGCACCTGGCATCACGCAGGATCGAGCGCAGGCTGCGACCGGCGCGCCGCTCGTCTACGTCCTCTAATTGGGGACGGTATCGGTTGCGTCGCTCGGAGGATCTTGGTCGCGAACGGCTGGCTACTGCCGCGAGATGAATGTGGTTGCATTGCCAGGCGCTGCGCTCGAGTGCACGCGCCGTGGAGGCGCAGATAAACCGCACGTGACACGGTGGTGCTCGAGAACAGCGGTGCTCGATGTTGCGAAGCGCAAAATGACTATCGAATTACCGTCCCATTCAGGGGACTAGCATCGTGCCCACGCTGCCCGGTTCACGTACGGCGCGGACGAGGTCGGCGGGCGCGAGCTTGCCGAGGATGTGGATCGCTCCGACACCGCGGTCGACGACCTCGATCGCTTCCTCGAGCTTGGGGATCATGCCGCCGCTAACGATACCTTCGGCGATCGCGGCGCGGGCTTGCGCGCGAGTGAGCTGCGCGATGCGCGAGGCGGGATTTGCGATGTCGCGAAGGACGCCAGGCGCGGAGGTGACGAGGAACAGGCGCTCGGCGCGCAGCGTCGCCGCGAGCTGGTTCGCGACGGTGTCGGCATTGATGTTGAAAACGTTGCCGGCGTGATCTCCGCCGAGGCATGCGAGCACGGGCGTGTAGCCGGCGGACCAGAGCAGGTCGAGGAGCGTGGTGTCAAAGCCGGTGACATCCCCGACGAGACCGAGGTCGACGAGCTCGGAGCTGCCGCTGAACACCGAGGGTGGACGACGCACGGCACGCACGGCGTTGTGGATCCCGATGGCACGAACGCCTGCGGCGTTGAGGATCGCGCAGAGGTCGACGTTGAGCTTGCCGGCGATGGTCATCTTCATGACGTCGAGCGTGGCAGCGTTGGTGACGCGGCGACCCGCGACTTGGTGGGTCGCGAGGCCGAGCTGCTTCGAGAGCGCGGTCGCTTGCGGGCCACCGCCGTGGACGATCGCGACACGCTCTCCAGCATCGATCAGGGTTCGCAGGTCGGTAGCGAGCGCGACCGCTTCGCCCGAGCCGACGACTTCGCCACCGATCTTGATGACCGAGGTCATGACCGCAGGGTATGCCATGCGCGATGACCATTGCAGCTGCGCTCGGCCACGTAGATGCGGACCACGCGATCGCCCTCACGAAGCAGTGGGTCGAGGTCAACAGCTACACGACGAACGTCGAGGGCGTGAATCGCGTCGGTGCAATGCTGTGCGAGGCGTTCGCGTTGCCGTCCCTGACCTGCGAGGTGATTCCCGGCGGTGCGGGCTTCGGCGATCACCTGGTCTGGCGCACGCAGGCGGCGGGCAGGCCGATCGTATTGGTCGGTCATCACGATACGGTGTTTCCGCCGGGTCACTTCGAAGGCTGGCGCGAGACGGATGGGCGGGCGAACGGTCCAGGTGCGCTCGACATGAAGGGTGGTCTCGCCGTGATTCATGCAGCGCTCGCCGCGCTCGAACGCGCGGGGTTGCTCGCAAAGCTCGCGGTCGTGGTGGTCTCGGTGGCCGAGGAAGAAGTCGGCTCGCCGAGCTCGACGGTGCACCTCCAGCGCATCGCGAAGAATGCGCAGTGTGCACTCGTGTTCGAATCGGGCAGGGCGGCGGATGCGATCATCACGCGACGCAAAGGGGTGGGTGCGCTGACCGTGACGGCTCGCGGCAAGGCGGCGCACGCTGGCAATAATCACAAGGACGGCGCGAACGCGATCGTGGCGCTCTCGCAGTTCGTGACCGCGGCAGCGCAGCTCACCGATTACGCGCGTGGGGTGACCGTGAACGTCGGCCTGTTCAGCGGCGGCACCTCGAAGAACACGGTGCCCGAGCTTGCCGAATGCATGCTCGACCTGCGCTACGAGACCGTCGCCGATGCGAGTGCCTTGGTCGCGGACTTGCGTGAAGCGGCGGCCGCGGTCAGCGTCCCGGGCGTCACGCTCGAGGTCGCGGGTGGCGTGAATCGGCTGCCGCTCGAGCGCACCTCGGCCTCGAGTGCCTTGCGCGACGAGTACGCAGCGTGCGCTGCCGCCGAAGGGCTAGGTCACGCTGAAGCACCCCTGATCGGGGGCGGTTCCGACGCGAACACGATCGCGCCGCTCGGCGTGCCCGCGATCGATGGCCTGGGCCCACGCGGGGCGGGCTTTCACACCTCGAACGAATACGTCGAGCTCGCCACGTTCACACCGAAGATCCGCGCGCTCGTCCGCTTCTTGGTGGGCCGGCTAGTGGACTAGGAACCGCGTCGCTTGTTCGCACAGCTCGGAGAGCTCGTCGCGATGCGCTTCGATCTGGTCGAGCTCGAAATCTCCGACATCGGTAGCTTTGCGGAGCTCGGCCAGCTGGACATCCAACGCCGCGAGGCGCTTCGTGCAGCGCTCGAGATAGTCGGGCATCAAGGCGCCGAGGTCAGCATCGGGCGATTGCAAGGAGGCGAGCCTCGAGCGGAGCACGGGCATCCACGTGTCTTGGTGTTCGCGAAGCTGGGCCGCCATGAGCACGGCGGTCGGAATCTGATCGATCGCGTGGTGCCCGTGGCGCACGAAGGCCGCGATCAACGAAGGCTCGTCGCGGATCGCGGGCGCGAGGTCACACCAGGTCGCGACCGGCACCGATTCGACGAGCAAGCGACGCACGCGGCGCGAGCAATTTGCGAGGATCTGCGCACAACCGCGAATGCGGTCAGGCGAGTCTGCACCCGGCGAAGGTGCAGCCCACCGCATCAACACGAGCCTCGCCTCGGCCTCCGGTAATTGTTCTAGCCACGCGAGTGCGTGGGACGGCGCATTCGCGCGGACCAGCGCTTCGAAGGCTTCGTAGCGGACCTCGACATGTGGATCGTCGAGCAAGGTGATCGCGAGATCGAGTAACCAGACCGGCGCGCCGGCGAAGATCACGCCTAGGATCGCGATCCGGACCTCGGACCCTTCGGAGGCCGCACGTTCGAGGACGAGCTGCACCGGCATTTTGTGATCGATCGCGAGCCGCGCGACGAGGTGCATCGCCGATGCGCGAACTTCGGGGGCCGGGTCGCGACGGGCGAGAGCGACGAGCAGGTCGTGCTCGCCGTGCCCGGCGAGGACCACGGCGAGCGTCCTCCTCACGCCCGGGTCGGGCTCGTGACGCGGTAGCTCGGTGGCATTGCCAGCTCGTAAGGCGAGCTCCCAGATAGCCCACACCCGCTCTTCGGGACGTCCCTGTTCGAGGAGCCTACGAAGCTCTGGTAACTCGAGCTCGCGCACCTCATCGAACGTCTCCGCCACCGCAGCAGTATAGCGCGCTGCCGGGCGCGTGCAGGCCGGCGGTACTCGCGACGACGCCGTTCAGCGCGACCTGCACGGGGCACACGCTCTTCGAGAACGACTGCGGGGTGGTCGCGTCCGCTCCGATCGCACTTCCCCTTGACCGTTGCCTCACATCTCGACGTGGCCGCGATGCTCGCGCTCGAGCGCGCGCTTGAGCTTGTCGAGTGCCGAGTTTTGGATTTGGCGGATGCGTTCGCGCGACAGGTGATACTGGTCACCGATCTCGCGGAACGTGCGCTCCTCGTCGTCACCAAGACCAAAGCGTTTGGTGAGCACGTCGGCTTCGATCGGCGACAGGTGATGCAAGAGCCGCTTGATCTGCGTGGTCAGGGTCGCCGTGGTCATCTCGTCCGCCGGGTTGTGCTCCTCGGTATCCGGGTCGGCCATCGTGTCGCCGAAGCTGCGATCGTCGTCATCGTGGACGGGCCGGTCGAGGGACATCGGCTGCCCCATGATGTAGCGGTGCATCTGGTTGAGCTTGGCGAGCGGGACGCGCGCGGCTTTCGCCAGCTCCTGCGGCGTGGGCGGACGACCGAGGTCGCCGACCAGTTGCTGCCGGACCTTCTCGAGTTGCTGTTGCGCCTCGAGCATGTGCACCGGAATCCGAACGGCACGTGCCTTGTCGGCGAGCGCGCGACCGATCGCGTGCCGGATCCACCAGCACGCGTACGTCGAGAACCGCAGGCCGCGACGGTAGTCGAAGCGCGACACCGCGTGCATGAGCCCGAGGTTACCCTCCTGGATCAAGTCCGCGAGCGGCATTCCGCCACGGTCGTAACGACGCGCCATCGTCACCACGAGGCGAAGGTTCGCGCGCACGAACTCGTCCCGCAGTGCGGCCGCATCGCGGTGCGCCTGGCGAACGTTATCCGCCCACGCATCGGCTTCCTTGCCCGCGCTGTCGCTCCACCAGGTGTGTTCGCCCGCGAGAGCACCTTCGCGAGATCGATAGATCTCGCGTATCACCGCATCGATGTGAACGCGATCGAGGTCGAGCGCACGGAACTTGCTCGCGTGTTCTTTGGCTTGGGCGTTGAGCTTCTTCGCGAGCTTCGGATCTTTGCGCGCCTTCTTCGACGCGAGTAGATCGTCCGCGGTCTTCTGGAGCTTGGGGAATTTGAGCGGCTCTTCGAAGTTCGGCTCGATCAACGCGAGCATCGCTGCGCACGCCTCGGGTCGCGAGAACAGGCGTTCCCACGTGAGGATCTCCGTGTCTTCGATGCCCTGCGAGAGCTCTCGCTCGTCCTCCGGCGTGAGGAGCTCGTGCTCCGCCAGATGACGAAAGTACGTCGCGAGGTGGTCGTCGCTGTCGCCTGCACGCATCGGTTTGACGGAGCGCGAAGGCGCGGGCACGGGCTTTTCGTCGTTGGCCGGAGGTGACGTTGCGAGCGAGCCAGGCTTGGTGCGTTGCACCCGCCCAAGAGCTGTGGTCCGGTGCGCGGTACGCTGCCGGCGAGCTGTTTGAGTAGTGGTCATGATGCGTGCTCCTACTTTCCGATAAGACGTCGCCAGCATTGGAACCGTTGCAACGCTCGGTTCGATTCCGCTCTCCAGAGTACGAGTCGACCGCGTTGGCGTTTCGCAACCAAGCAACTGCACGTTGCGCACCGCTGCGGCGTCGAGCAACGCCCCATCCGGTCAGGTAGGTAGGACATGGATCTCGCGGTGCAATCCTGACGGTGATTTCAACCGTTTGAGGAGCCCCAAAACGTCCACCCGTCTCAGCAGCGCGGATTTGAGGGCCTGCATCGCTGCCACACCGCGACAGTTTGTCGAGCGGAAACGATCCGGTTGTCAGGTTTCTAGACAACCGGTGTGGGGCTAACCGTCAGCTGCCGCTGTGTTCTTCACGGAATGTGTAGGGGCGAGATGTTGCTCGAGACGATCGAGCAACGCGGCCTGATCAGGGTGGATGATCCTGCGCGCGCGCGTGATCTCGATGAACTCGACTTTATCGACTTCCCACGAGGCGCACCTTGGGTCCGCACCATCGGGGGCGCGTCCCGCGTAGCCGTGCACCCGTTTCTTCGAGCGCGTGTAGTCGACATGGCCGAGGTCGGTGAGCGGGCTGATGATCGTGAGCCCTGTCTCTTCCCACGTCTCGCGGCGCGCAGCGGCCTCGAGTGGCTCGTCGGGATTCGGCGCGCCCTTGGGGATGCCCCACGGCGCACGACGGTTGTAATTTCCCGAAGGATGCACGAGCAACACTTCGATTTCGGGACCTGCCTCTCCGTCGACGATCCGGTACAGCACGGTACCGGACGCGAGTTTGGAGCGAGGATCCGGCATCGTGCTTCGACCGTGCAAGACACCTAGTGGCATTGCAAGTGGCGGCCTCGTGAAATGGTGTACCGTTTCGGAATGTCCCAAGATCCCCGGAAAGCGTGGTTCGCGAACGTCGTCAAGTCGGGTCTGGAGAACCAGATTTTCAACCCGGCTGATGTCCTCGCGCATGCGACACCGGACGTGCTCGCGAGCCATCTGCCGCCCGAGTTGCTCTCGAAGGTCCTCGCGGCGTCGCTGGCTGCAGGTGCGATGACTCCCGAGCGCGTACTCGAGACGGTGACTCCCGAGATGCTTGCCACCCACATCCCGCACGAAGTGCTCTGGGCCTGCATCGCGGCTGCGGCGGCGCGTGCGGGGGTTACTAACGTGGTGGTGTCGTGAACGCAAAGGCGTTCCTTTCCGATGCACTCGGGCAAGCGCTCGAGCTCGGCATCGGCACGCCAGCTGACGTGTTGAAGCACGTCACACCCGAGACCCTCGCGACCTACATGCCGAAACCCTTGTGGGCGCGGTTGTTCACCGCGTGCCTCGGCGCCTCGCGCGTAGACGCGCAACTCGTGGTCGAGACCCTCGGGATCCCGAACATGTGCGAGCACGTGCCTGCAGGCATCCTGTGGCAGTGTATCTCGGAGATCGCGGCGCGCTCGCTCGGCCAGTCGTACACCGCACCCCCGCCGATCCTGACGCGGTCACGGATCTCGGAGCCGAGCATTTCGCCGGCGGTGTCGATGCTCGCGCCGCCGCCCGACGCGATAGAAGCGCCGGTCGCTTCTGGCACGCTGACCTCGGAGCTCGAGCAAGACGAACGTCTCGCCGGCTCGCAAGCCGCTGCGCCGTCGCGCGCACGCACCCCGACCTCGCAGCGGTTTCGCACGAGCAACACGGGCATTGGTCGGCTCGGCCAGACCCAGCAAAGCGCGCAGCAGCAGCGCCGGCCGCAGGCACCCGTGACTCCGGTGCCGGCGACGGGGCGTCCGCGCCGTACGGGCACGGAAGTCGAAGACGTCGAGACCCACGTCGGAGACGACCTCCGCGCTCGCGAGATCGCGGTTGATGATTCGCAGCTCGTCGATTGGCAATCGAGCGAGACCACCTCGTCGACCGATGAAGACTTCAGCGACATCGCGCGCAAACGCCGCGAGTGATTTGCGTTTGTTCGCGGGGTGAAGAGCGAATCGCCGCTCCACGTGCCAAGAGGACATGCGCGGCCGCACACGGCGTTGCGAATCCGAACGCGGGCACGACGACAACCGGCAATCCGGTATCACAGGCCGACGGACAGGCGCTCTTGGCGCGACATGACCGACCAGTTCGCCGAGACCATCGACCGCGGACTGTTACGGCTTCTGGAACAGCAGCACGAACCGATCGCTCGTGCCGCGCTTCTCGGCGGCCGCCTTCGGCGAGCTGTTCCAATCGCGCTTGTCGTCGTGATTGCGGAGCACGTTCGACTCGCCTGCGAGCTTGAATCCCGCGGCCTTCACTTCGCTATCGACGATCTTCTGATCGATGCGGTGCAGTGTCTTCGTCTCGGCGACGCCGTGACCATCGGCCGCGCTCGAATCGACGATGCCGTAGTAGCCGCCCTTCTTGAGCGATGTGAAGACCGCTTTGTTCATCTTCGCGCGGTCGAGACCTTCGATGTTGTTCGCATCGTGATAGTTCAGCACCGTCACGACGAGATCGAGATCCTTCGCATCCGCCGGGAACGGGGCATCGACGGGAGCTTCGACAGCAACGACGTTCGCCATCACCGGCTTCGCCGCACGCTCGCCGAACGGCTTCTTCGCGAACATCTCGTTAATCTCTTTGCTGTTCTGTGCCCACACTTTGCCCTTGACGCCGACGACGCGCGCCAGCAGCTCGGTCGTGTAGCCGCCACCCGCAAAGATCTCGCCGACCTTCTCGCCGGGCGCGACCTTGAAGAACGTCAGCACTTCGCCCGGCTTGCGGCCGGCGTCGATGCGGCGATCATCGTCGCTGCGGTCGGTCGCGGCGATCGCGTCCTTGATCGGTTGCGTGACATCCGCTGCCGGCGTGTACGGCGGAATCGGGGCAGGAGCGGCCGAACCTGCAGCCGAACCCCCAGAGCCTCCAGAGCCCCCAGCCGAACCGGCGACGGCCGAGCCCTGCTCGGGCACGCCCGGGTCGATGCCTTCTTTCGGTTTCGCTTTGCTGCAACCTGCGGCAGCGAGGATCAACACGAGTGCGGTCAGTGATTTCATAACTCTTCTTCCTTTAGACAACGGCTACGACTTCGATCTCGACCTTTGCATTGCGCGGCAAACGCGCGGCCTGCACGGTCGAGCGGGCGGGCGGATCAACCGAAAACGCCTCGACATAGATTCCGTTCACCTTCGCGAAGTCGTCCATGCTCTGCAAAAAGATCGTGGTCTTGACGACGTGCTCGAACCCGGCACCCGCCTCCGTCAGGACCGCACCGAGGTTGGCGATGACCTGGCGGGTCTGCGCCTCGACGTCACCCTCGACCATCACCCCCGAAACCGGGTCCAAACCGATCTGGCCGGAGGTGAAGACCATCCGCTTGTCGCCCACTTGCACGGTCACGGCCTGCGAGTAGGGCCCGATCGCGGCTGGAGCCTGCGAGGTGCGCACGATGCTCTTGTGCATCTCGCGGTCGTATCACGAGATTGACAGCCGCCCGGCTACGTTGCTAAACAAGCTGCCCCCGGGCAATTAACTCAGCGGGAGAGTGATTCCTTCACACGGAATAAGTCGCAGGTTCAATCCCTGCATTGCCCACGACATTTAGACGGAAAGCTACAGGGTTAGGAGCGTGGCTCGAGTCGCTTGTCAGCGGCTTGTCACGAGCGACGGAGAGAGCGATCGATGGTCGTGCTCCGAGTTGCGTGATCAGTCGCCGATCCGGGTTTAGGTGCTCGGCGCCAGCGACGTAAACGCAATCTGGAATCGGCCACGCGTGAGCCTCGGCGAAGTGGACGTAGCGAAGCGTCATGTTCAGCGTCGAGTGGCCTAGCCAGTGCTGCAACCGGAGCGGGTTCACGCCGAGTAGGGCGGCGTGCGTTGCGAATGAATGGCGGAGGCGATGCCACGCCTGTTGAGGCAACCCGGCCTTTCGGCAGATGCGATAGATCGCGATTTGCGCGTTGTTCTCCACGATCGGGACACCCCCGCGCGCCATGACGCGGCCCGTGTGAATCCGCGGGACCGAGCGAAGGTGAGCGGCCAACCGTTGTGTCATCGGCACGGTGCGGGACTTACCGCCCTTTGGTGGACCCACCTCGCCCTGACGTTCCTGGCGGGAGACGGTGATCGTGTTGGCGACGAGATCGAGGTCAACCCACTCGAGCGCGACGATTTCACCGATGCGAAGCCCTGCCTCGCCAGCGAGTAGCACGGCGCTTTCCCACGGTTCGCCCTCCGCCGTAGCGGATCCGAGCAAGCGACCGTACTCGTCGAAGTTCCAGCACTCGATGGGGCGGGGTGCGATGGCCCTGATTCGGATCGGCGGGGCGCGGTCGATGACATCCGCCGACTCGGCGTACCGGAGGGAGGTCGCCAGGACCGTCATGATGTTAGCCCGTGTCTTATCGGAGAGCGGCTTTCCGTTGCGCTTGAGCTTCGTTTTGAGCTCCGCCCGGAGATTGTTCACAACGCCGAGATCGATGGCGTCCAAGCGTAGGGCGCCGATAGCCGGCTCGAGATGATGCTCGAATACGTTCCGTTTTTCTTTGCGGGTGCCCGGTCGGTTGTCTTTCTCGCCGTGGACGTACTCGATCCAGAACCGGCCGCTGTACTCGTCGTCGCTGCCAACGGAAACGGTCCCGCGAAACCACTCGGCGAGCGTTGGGGTGCTCTTGGCGGTTAGCAGGGAAGGGGCGTGCGTCGCGATCACGGCCTCGTGTTGGACGCGTTCAATGTTCTCCCGCTCGGCGCGTTCTCCCGCGGCCCGGATGTTGATCGTTGGGGTGCCCGAGATACGGATTTGCCAGCCCCGTGCGGTGAGCTTGGCGCGGTCCCCGGGGAGCGGCCCGGCGAGCTGAACAGTGCAGCGGTAGCGCCATTGCGGCGGCGTCTGTGACTTGTCTCGGTAAACGGCCATCGCTAACTCCTCTTGCGCCGGCTTGTGAGCGCGGCGGTGCAAACCTGGCGAATCCAATCGACGAGCGCGGCATCCCCCGCGGCTCGAGTCCACGCACGTAGCTCCCCGGCCGTCAGCCGGATTTTGACCTGCTTATCGGACAGGCCGGCAACCCGTCGGGGCCTACCCATCCGCGGCTTTCGCATCGGTTCCAGGGTCGAACTTACGGTACCGATAGTCAACCGGCAATCTGCCCCCCTCCGTCACAGCACCCCTCACGGTGAGTCGTGGTGGACAGCGGGGGATCCAACCCAACCGACGAGACGTAAGGCGAGCTAGCGAGCCCGTCAGCGATGGCATCGGGCACGGTCCACCTGGGGTGCTCGGGCCGAATCTGACTGAGCTCCTGCCTTGCCATCGTCCCGTCCGCAACCCCTATCGCTCAAGCGCCGCTTGGCTTTGCTGCCCACTGCCTCCTCCTACTCCAATGGAGGGTATGGGAACCAACCGAGGAGGAGCTACCCGAGCCAGTCCCTTCCCGCGGCTGTGATGGTGTAACCCTTCGTCGAGCTGGCCGCGTATTTGAGATCCTTGAGTGAGGCGAGAACCTTGCCCGCGGTCGAGCTTTCGATCGGGTCCCCGTCTTTTGTGAGGGCCGCGCTGAGAGCCGAGGCGGAGCAAGTGCCGGTGTCTTGCATCACGGAGAGCGCTGCGCGGTACCGGGTTTCTTTCTGCCCGTCACGTTCGTGTTTCTTGCGCTCCGACCTATCGCGCCGCTCGGCGTCTCGTCGCTCGCTGGCGTCGCCACGATCCGAAAGAACAACCGAAGCCCGACCGTCATCGTTTACCGCGCGCTGATACTCGAGAACGAATGCCTCCCGCGTGATCTCGAGATTGCCAACCGGCAAGACAGCGGAACTCGTGCCGGGACCGAGCCGTTTCATCATGACCAAGTGGCGTGGGAATGCCGCTAGATCGCCGGACCCGCGCACATCGTCCAGCGTCGGGAGCTCTGATCCTTCCCACCCCTTTTTCGTGTGATGAATGAACGCGACAGATGCCCGGGTCGCCATCCCGATTGCCCCCCACGCGTCGGTAAAGTTGGTGGCGTCATCGATGTTGTTCTGGCTCCCGGTGAACACCCGCGAGAGTGAGTCGACGAGGATCAGATCCGGCTTCCAGTCGCCCGCATTCAACTCGGCGATGAATTCGTGCTGGTCTCGCGGCAGTCGCAAGCTGGCGTCCGTAATCCGCAGGTGTGCGCGGAGCGTTGGATCATCGAGCCGCAGGCCCATCGGCCGCAGTAGTTGCCACAGCCGACTATTGATCCGACGTCGACTGTCTTCGAGCGCAACGATGAGAACGTGGCCCGGCCGCCCTAAGCGATTCGGAAACGTTAGCCAGGGGATGCCAAGGGCAACGGAGATCGCGATCGAAAGCTCGACCCACGTTTTGCCGCCCTTCCATTTTCCGACGAGCAGCCAGGGTTCGCCACGCGGAACGATGTTCTCGATGATCCAATCCTGCGATGCGTCCACCTCGGCCTCCTCTACATCGGCGTCGGTAAGGGGAACGGACCAGCGGAGAGCCGCTCCGATCACTTCGCACCCCCGTGGGCCATGAGCGCCGCGAAGATCGAAGCCGGGCGGCCGATAAACCTCCGGCCCCGCTTCACGAGCACGCGAGCCGCGACGAGCTCAGGGATCCACTCACGGAGCCAAATGCCACGGGACGAACCCCGGACCAGCGCCACCAGATCGTCAACGCTGAGGAGTTGCGGTACCGAATCGAGCGAACGAGCGGACGTAGCAGTAGCAACACTTTCAGTTATCACGCGAATCACACCGCCTGCGAGGCGGCCATCTAGCCACGGTCGGGAAACCGGGCGGTCACTAACCAGAGGCGTCAGCGACCAACTACAACTAGTTTAACACGCCGACTGTTCGGTAGTCACCAACAAACACAAACGCCCACGATGAACACCGACGACGATTGACCAAACGAAAGCCCGCGCGGCGATCAACCGGCGGACTTGAACTACTGCGAGATCAACTTGGACACATTGGAACCCGCGACCTCGTTACGCACCGCGGGAGGTCTACCCGGTGGTCCCGATGCACCGGTGCTCGGCGCAGCCGGGTTCTGCGGGAGGAACATCGCCTGGAGTTGGAGCACAACTTCGGGCTGGTCCAGCGGCGACATCGGAGTACGGAAGATCTGCGAGTACGCGCTGGCGAGCTCGTAGGTCATGTTCGACATCCGCGGCATGTTCAGCGACAGCTCCGTGCCGAGCTCGTGCATCGTCGCCGGGGAGCAGGACCACAACGCGTCAATCGCGGCGGGATGGGCATCGCCCGATAGCGCACGCTCGATAGCGGCCATGGGGTGCTGCACCGCTTCGATCTGATAGGCCATCGCCAACTGATCGTGATAGTCGGGCGTCCAACCTGACTTCCCCATTTTGATATTGAGGCCGGGGTCCATCGGCATGGCTTGGCTCAAGTAGTTAATCGATCCGACGACCTGATGATGCAGCTTGAGAGCGAGGTTCGACGGGTCGCCCATCATCGGTTGCATGTTGAGGTACATCGCGTCGGGAGCCGTGGCCGCCGCCGACCGAATCTCGTGC